>NZ_JCAUAS010000002.1:0-717367 GCF_059692075.1 Paenibacillus sp. J31P190
ACTCATACGGTACCCTACAATCTCGTTATTAAACAAGTCTTTGATCGCAGAAAGGTACAACCAGGTGTCGGCTACGCGGAACTGCGTGATGTCTGTTACCCATTTTTGATTGGGCTTCTCGGCTTTGAAATCTCTTTGTAGGATGTTCTCGGCCACTCGTTCAGCGTGCGATGAAGAATAGTTGCAGCGGTGCTTGCGACGAATCCGCGAACGTAATCCCATCTCTTGCATGAGACGCAGCACCTTCTTATGGTTCATCCACACACGGTGATTTTGAAGTAGGAAGAGTTGAGTTTGCCGATAGCCATATTTGCCATCATATTGTTTATAGACTCTTTGGATAAGTTCTTTCATCGACTTGTCTTTGTCCACATGCTTTCGCTTGCTGTACGCGTAGTACCCACTTCTAGAGACACCGAAGAGCTTACAGAGCTCACTGACACTGTACCAATGCTTTGCTTTTTCTATGGCTTCGTATTTGCATTGTTTCCCTCCTCTAACCAGATTTTTAAACACTTTTTTAGCATCGCATTATCTCGCTTGAGCTTTTGTACATACTTGTCTTGATTGATATATTCCTCACGACGTCCTCGCTGATCTAGCAATCCAAATTGGCCTAATTGTTTGTACTTTCTCATCCAAATCTTCACGCGGTCTTTGTCATTAATCTTTAGATGATTGGCAATCTTTTGATAGCTCCAACCCTCCTCAACATGTAAACGAATGGCATCTACCTTTATGGATTCTTCATAAGCCTTATACTTTTGTCCTTTTTTCGCTGGCATAAAAAATGCACCCCCTAGAATTTTCATCGGTTTAACCCAGGGGTTTTTCCAATGTCTATTCTAAGGGGTGCACTTCATTTTAAAGGAGGGTTCTTTGCCATTTCATCTTCTTAGGAAGTATTGGGTTTATTTGGGTAGTAGTCACATATAATGATCTTAGCTTCTGACGGACAGGCATGAGTTATTTACATGAGAGGACAACCCTATATGCAGGATTGGTTCATTATTTTCATGTACAATTTATTCACGAATATCGATAACGCGATTATGATCCAACTTACCCTTCATAAATATCATCTCAGTAGCAAAATGAAATTTTATCTTTTTATGCTCCTCTGCTTGTTTCGAATTCTATATATTGCCTGTGTGCAATCGATGTCAGATGTGCCTTACATCAACGTTGCAACAGCCCTCATTATGTTCTTCTTCGCCATTCGGATGGTCATGCCTAAGAAAATGATGAGAAGACACTTAACCTATCTGTTCATCTTCAGCAGTGTTGTAACCTTAGATTTAATCATGAGTATTGAAAGTATCTTGCTGACAGCAAGGCTATCAGATAACTTATTATTCATCGTAATGGGTGTACTGCCGGCTTTATGTCTCATCTTTATATTTTCCTCCAAAATGGAAGAATTCATTGCAAAAATGCCTTGGATTGAAGTTGCCATCGCTGGCTTATTAGCTCAGTTAGCTGTCCTTCAGTTAAAAAAAGAACCAAACATCCTGCATTTGCTGCAAGAGGAATGGTTCGATTTAATGGCCATCACCGCCATGTGTGTGATCTGCAGCGTGGGATGGTTCAATCTGTGGAGGAAGACGTATTGACATCTCTTTACATCTATCACATATCTTAAAACGATTTCCCCATGAGTACTAGAATCTGATTAGGACGGGTTCTTTTTAACACATAAAAACCATGATCAGATGCTGTAGCCACTCCACTCTCGTTTGGTCCGCAAAGTCCGCCTGCTTGGCAGGAACCATCATCCCGTACCAGTAGTTTACCGAGCATCCCTACGGCTACCCATTCGGGTCTCTCTCCCCTAGGGATATAGACTTGTGCAGGGTCCCATTCCGGATTTAACATCGGTTGTCGCTCATTTCGTTCGGGTATGACGATTTCCCCTTGAGCATCTGTCAATGCCGGCACGCTCACTTCATGGTATAGGGTTCTTCCCCACTCATCCGTCAGATACTTCTGATTCCAGCGCATTTCCCCGCTGTTCGAGAGAAAAGCTGGCTTCGCACTTGTAATCCCTATTACATAGCGATCCGTGGGATCAGCTATGCGAACTTTGTCCTCTTCCAAAGCGACGAAAAAGCCAGGTTCAATGGGGTTGCCGTCTGTGGTCTCGAACATCTCCGCGTAATCTGCTGCTGGACTACTTACCGTCCCGTCTATTTTAACATTGCCATTGCTTAATATTTTTGCAGCTAATCCAGGTGCCTCGCTGCTTGTCCCGTTGGCTAAGTACCAAGAATAAGTCAGCTCATTGGCGGCACCAAATTGCCCCATGATGTGCACACCTTCCAAATTGTTCGTTGAAGTTCCTTGTCCTTCTGCATGAGAAAAAAAACTGTTCGCCAATGTGTTAACACCCTCGGTATGGGAAGTGAAGCCGCTCGCGGTTGTCAATGCACCTTCCGCATGGGAGTTTTGACCGCTAGCTATGGTTTGATTCCCTTCGGCGTGCGATAAATCCCCCAAAGCCGATGTCCGCTGCCCCTCCGCATGAGCGCAAAGCCCGCTTGCTACGTTTAAGTTACCTTCGGCATGAGAGGCTCTGCCGCTAGCTGTGTTGCTCTCGCCTTCCGCATGGGCGCTTTGGCCAGACGCGATCGTTTCTAAGCCTTCGGCATGAGAATCGAGACCCGTTGCTTGCGTCAACTCGCCTTCTGCATGGGCATTAATGCCATCGGCTCTAGTGAGCTGCCCTTCAGCATGTGAATGAAGTCCAATTGCACGGGCACCACTCCCTTCGGCATGAGAAGCAAAACTCTGCGCTCGGGTCAAAAAACCTTCCGCATGAGCCGCCAAATCTTCAGCACTTGTTGACTGCCCTTCGGCATGAGAGTATACGCCAAGAGCTGTAGAACCACCGCCTTCTGAGTGAGAAGCTGGACCCGACGCTTGGGTTACATATCCCTCCGCATGAGAAGCAAGGGAACTCGCCAACGTACCTAAGCCTTCCGCGTGAGAATAATCTCCACTCGCCACGGTACTATTTCCTTCTGCCTCAGAGCAAACCCCCAAAGCTTGCGCGCCACAAGCCATATCTTTCCTCTCCTTTATACGGATTATGAATATACGATTCATACTATGAAATTTTTACCAGTTCGCTTGTACAATTGCCATTATGTAACAAACATAAAAAGCAGAACCGAAGGTTCTGCCTAATCTCACATGAAATATAAGTCAATCCCGAACATTTCTAATCTCGTCCATACTTTTTTTAGCCCTGCTGTTGAGCGATTTCTTGTCTTTTAAGTTATATTGATACAGCTCATGTCCTGGGTCAATTATCAATGGTTTTAACATTATATCTTCTAGAATCTTATAAGTAAGTTGATAAGCCGTATGCCTTATTTCTCTAGAAACTACCTTCTTTAAGGCTTTAATTAAATCCATCAGTTTTTCGGCATACATAAGTTTAACGATACTATCAGCTCCCATAATATGGCGCGAAGCAAAAGCAATCACATTGTCAAGAATTCGAGGGTCTTGATAATATTTTGCTAGTGACTCTAAGCTTGTGATCGCATCCCAATCTCTTATCGATAGTTGATTCGTGTAGTTATCAATCCATTCGTTGTACCAGTCTATTTCGATCTGACCTTCTATTTCGTATGTCTTATATTCTTCCAAAACACCATCACGATGCATTTGAAAAAAATGCCCTCGATACAAATCGAATAATTCTTTGGCTCTCTGCTGTTGCTCTTCCACGAATCTCACCACTCTTATTGTATAGTCTTTGCGAATTATGGTAATAGTGTCATAAGCGCTAAAGCACCTTCGTGTTCTGGTGCTAATTCTAAGGTATTGCGCGCCATTTCCCCAGCAGCAGCATCTTCTCCTACCTCGTAATAGCAAATGGCCATCTCATAAAGTACAGAAGCGTCATTCCTATACTCATTGTTAGTCCGTTTGTAGAATAACAATGCATCCTTGAACATTTCCATTTGATATAATAACATCGCGCAGTCCAAAGCTAAATCACGGTTTAATTCCATCGGATAATACCCTTCCCACATCAGAAGTATCCCTTGTCGAATGTCCGATAATTCTTCTTCCTCACACGCGGGAATTAGATTCGAGATGCGCTTCGCGCTTTGGAGGAACAATTGCGCATCATACCCACCCAACCGCCAAAAAGCTAAGAGTTGGTTAATTTCCATGAGATTCAAATGCGAATCAAACCATTCCTTGATACTAAAAAAATCATCTGGACCAAATCGCTCAACAAACCGTCGATAGGCTAAGCGTGTATGACCATAACTGTGTGGATTTGGCACCATAAGCATACACCCTATGTTCAAATGGTTATAAGGATGAGATGTAAATAAGCTCATGGCACCCTTTTGCTCAAAAACATACCCAATGGCATGATAATTGGCTGTCAGGGAAAAGCTTCCATGATGAATCAACTTGGGAGGTTCGTTATATTCCCAGTTTTCAATTCGGTGGTCACCTTTATCTGCAGTGAGCAGGATAAACCCCTCTTGCGAGAGCAGACAAAGTCGTTCCAAACATTGCAGGCCAACAGCCGGAAAGAGGATATGGGAATCTTCCAGCTTCTGTGAATACAACCCTACAACCTCGCGATAAGGGTAAGATTCCTGTTCATATTCATCGGCTCTTCGATAATGATACTCGGGAATGACGTTCTTCAGCATATCAGCAGCACTGCGTTCTGCATCACCTTCCGGGAAGTGCAAAGAAACCATGCATTCATAAATTTTGTTTTCGTCTACATAGATCAGTTCTTGTGGAATACTGTCAAAAAAGTAATTCGCAATAACCAGCAGAGGCTGCTGCAAGTCACCCATTCTAATTCGATCGCTAGATTGCGTCAAATGAAGTTCGGTACCCTGCACAGCATCAAATTGTGCAAAGTCCAGAACCCCTTGCTCAACAAAGGGAAGTAAGCTGCGGTGCTGCTGCCAAAAGGCGATATTCTTGGACGCTAGATCACTCATAACATATCGAAATGGCGGAAGTATTATCCCTGAATAATCCCTTAATTCACATAGTTCTTTTACGATATGATAGGCTAGTCTGCCCGAACCCGCTCCAAGCTCCAAAATCGTCACCGGTTCCAACGTGTAACCAAGCTTCGCTCTATCTTGAAGAAACCCAAAAATGATCTCGGCATACGCTACCGCAATACTTGGGTTACTAGTTATGTATTGTGGAACATCTTCACTCTGCCATGCACCAATACCTTGCTCTTCATAATAAGTTCGCTGTAACTCCCATATGGGTGCCTCGCTGAAACGATAAATCTTCTGATCTGTATGTGTCATCTTCTTGAACCTACTTTACTCCATTTTATGAAAAAACAACTCCCATCTTACCATAAAGTACCTCCTAATCAAAAATAGAAAGACAGTTACCCACTTTCTGGTTAACTACCTTTCTACAAGGTTAAGAAAAATGCTTTCACTTATTAAAGGGAATACAATTCTTGATATGTTGAATGTTGTAATGCAGCTTTTTCTCATCAGCCGTGATCAGTTCAGCAAATGGGAGATCCAGCTTCTGCAGCAAGCCAATCTTGTTCACGTGTAAGCCTAAGTCAAAACAGACGATCTCTCCTACCAAATCTTTCAACAATTGTTCAAAGGTATTCGGGAGCAATGCAAAAGATGGATCGGGTGAACTAGGTGTCGATTGCATACGTAATTGTGAATACGGAGTCTGATTGTTTTGATATGGACTAATCCATTTTAGATGAAACAAAGGAATGTACATGATCTGATAAAGGGGCGAATGAAACACCAAGTAGTCTTGGGAAATATGTCTCACATAACCGTGGATTGTCTGATTATTGGAGATATGAATTTCTACGAATCGATCAATCGCATTGCTTAAGATTTGGTGGCAGGTGATCTCTCCAGTTTGCATCGTGAGGTCAGGTGGAGAATCCGAGATCGATTTGTCTAGATTTAATGTGATATTTCTAATATGAGCGATAGGTAAATATAAGTACTTTTTTTCCATGTAAATCACAATAATATCTGGTCCTACATCGATTAGGTAGCCAATTTTATCCCCATCCCCAATCAACTCAATCTGTACCATCTTTCCAATATACGTGTTGAAAAACATCATGGTTGATAACCTCCTTATCTAGCATATTTTTTTAATAAATCCAGTAAACCCAAAAGGCAAGACATATCAATGTAAATATTAAAGCAGGGGGTATTGTTATAAACGTGACCTTACAGTAATCCTTCCAGCTCATTTTCACTTTATGCTGCTTAAGGATATGGAGCCAAATTAGCGAAGCTAGCGTCCCAATAGGTAGAAGCAGAGCCCCGAGATCACTACCAACTACACTGGCTAAGTAGGTTACTTTTAATGTTAGTGGATCTAATTCCATACCGGTTAACGTTAGGGTACCAATCATTAATGCAGGATGATTATTTACTAACGTAGAAAGGAGTGTGACTAGTGCTCCCATCAGTAAGCTCCCGTTTAATATATCGCCAGAAACCAATGGTTTAAAGGCACTAACAAGCATATGGGTTAGACCAATATTATTTAATCCAAATATGATAACGTACATTCCAAAGGCAAATACGAGAATATGCCATGGTGTCTTTTTTACCATATCGACTGGAGATATCTTAAGATAAAACCAACGCCATACAAGTAGAACAGTTGAACCTAGCACAGCTACGATACTTACTGGTATACCGTAATAGGAAGCAATAAATAGGCTTACCCTAACCATGAATACAAACAATAATATATTTCTCATGAATTTTGTTCGATCTTTAATGGCTGGCAGCGTTTTTGGAAGCTTAACGTTGTTTAAGGGATGTTTTCTTGGTCCTATCCCGTTTAATGGTAATTTCTTTGGAAGAATACGATAGAAACAGAGGAATAATAGCAACAAGAATACGATTAACCCCAGCGTAGAGGGGATAAACATCATTAATGTGTGCATATATAAATCCATTCCAACAATTTTGAGCGCAATAAGATTAACAATATTACTAACTCCAATTGGAGCGCTAGAAGCTGTAGCAATCAGGGCACCTGAGAGTAAATAGGGTATTTTCTGGTGATTTTTTAACCCTAGATTCTCAAGAACAATGAGTAATATGGGTGTTGTTATCATTATGCTACCATCATTGTTGAAGAATAGTGTCATTAAAAAACAAAGTAGATTAACATACCAAAATAGACGGATCCCTGATCCTTTGGCTCTAGCCATTAATCCTTCAGCCGCCCATTGGAAGAAACCAAAGCTTTCTAGTACAATCGCCATGACGATAGTAGCCATAATCGTGATAGCGGCGTCACTGATGGTATCTGTAATTTGAAGTAAATCAGCGAAAGAAACGCTTCCGCTTAGAAGAACAAGGATAGCACCTCCCGTTGCGGGGATCGCTTCATTCATATCCTTAGGACGCCAAAGAATTAAGATAACCGTCATCACAAATGCAGCTATCGTAAGGGTTATCGTTGCGGAACCACTCATAAATTTTCACCCCGCTTTTTAGAAAAAGTCATCTTACTGTAATTCTGAGTCCACTGTGTCATACGTCTATTCTCTTGATATAGGCAACTTCTGGTATACTCAAATCTACGGAAGATACATTTTCATAAACGACTTCTATATCGGGCTGTAAAGGCGGTTTAAGTAAAAAGAAAAGTAGTATCCCTGCAAATATAATGATAAGCATGACGACCATTGTCATCCCCTCCCTTCTACCATCTACCACCATCTATCATTAGTAGATACTGGTACTGTATGTATACGGGACCTGTACTCATCTTGCTATAAACGGTTACCCCCTCTTTCAAATATTCCACTCTTGTCTAGTAAAAGAAGAGATGGAACAACAAAAAAACCAAATGCTATGGAGCATTTGGTTGGCTAAAGCTTTTCCATTTCTTTCTTAATAATTTCCCGCCTTTCCTTAATGTAGTTCATAATTAATTCAGGCTCACCTCTGAATTCCGAATAAGGCCACTTACGATAATAATCATTCAGCATATAAGGGGCTATCGTACCGTGTAAATGTGCAATCATCGGGGATATCTGTTTCCTTGTAAACGATGTACGAAGAATGGAAGTAAGAATTTGTTTATAACGTATCCTAACACTCTTGAAACTCATCAATTTTTCAGTTAGACCATTATAGCCCTTAACTCGTACCAAATCACTGCCGCATACTTTCCCGTAGCAATTTCTCCCCCACGTGCCTTCGTAATCCCAGGGTATGATGCGATATAATTTGGTAGGCTTATGACGATAAATCGCATAATTTTGATCAAACCCATCAAAGTTTCCGGTGAAAACGGCTCCTGCTAACCATCGTAAATAATTATCAATATCCAAATGGGATTGTAAGTATTGAGCTAATGGCTTCCCTGACAGTTTATTGATCTTGGAAATGAATGTGCACAGTTCTTTTCTTTCGGTGCTTAAGCCCATGATTTGCTCGTACCCTTCAAACATCGACTTCTTATTTCTTTTTGTTTCCGGGTAAAACAGTTCAAAGTTGGCATCATCATCCACGGCATAGAAAAGGGATTGCGCACTAATCCTCCTTTGCTTGAAGAAATTTTTATCAACTGCTTCTATTTCTAAATAAACCCCCTGACTCTGTCCGTTTAGCACTAATTCAAAATGCTTTGTCTGTGGACTAGGCACACCAATACGTTGGAAAAATCGAAATGATAGCGCATTCCGGATCATCGAAGGATCGTCATACTCCGCATTTAGATGGTAAGTTTTACCCTCGCTTACAATTTCATACGACTTCTTCTCATATTCTCGGGTGTGCCCACCCCGATAACGGACCTTAATAGAAGCACGTTTCCCTTTACTAATAAGTACACCGTTTACGAATTGCTTACTCCAAACATCTTCATTCAACTTTCTAAGCTGCTGTTCCTGGATTACGATATGTCGAGTCGGTATCATGGCACACCGCCTTTATACATAATAAAAAGCCTATCTATAGTAGATAGACTTTCATTCTAGAGTAATTTATTCGTGATTATGAACGATTGCCACGGCTCTTGTTACCTCTTGTTTTGTTTCCACGAGACTTGTTGCCTTTTGATTTGTTTCCACCAGATTTGTTGCCTCTTGATTTGTTTCCACCAGATTTGTTACCTCTTGTTTTGTTTCCACCAGATTTGTTACCTCTTGTTTTGTTTCCACCCGATTTGTTACCTCTTGTTCTGTCATTCTTTTGGGCATTTGTTTTTTCAGTATTGGTGCCTCTTGTTTTGTCATTTTTTTGGGCATTTGTTTTCTCGGTTTTAGTGCCTCTTGTTTTGTCATTCTTTTGGGCATTTGTTTTTTCAGTTTTGGTGCCTCTTGTTTGCTCATTTTTGTTGCCTCTTGTTTTTTCGGTATTGGTGCCTCTTGTTTTGTCGCTATTACCTTTGTTAGAAACAATAACCTCCATCTTTAAAAACCTCCTTATAGTTTATAGTGCAGTCTATGATAGGAGATTTGAATTGGATAGAGATATTGGTTGATATGGAAAAATTAATTATTAGTAGGTTCCATTCTTTTGGTGGAATTATTGCAAAAATAGATTGGAATCTAGTACCTCATCTCTAACGGATACATATACTTATATTACAAATGAGCAGCAATGACATTGGTACAGGAGGTGAACGCAAACTAGTAAACGCTGCTTATATCCAAACTAAACCACGTTCCTGAGAGGGGAAATGACAAAATGAGTTTAAACTATTTAGGTTCATTAATTGGCACTGAGGTTAGAATCAATCGCGGAGGTCCTGATTCTATCGTAGGTAGATTAGTATCCGTCCATCATGATTATTTAGCAATTCAAATCAAAGATGGCACTATTGTCTATATCCAATTGCAACATATCAAAAGCATTAGTAGTATGAACAGCAATGCTAGCAGAGGTAACAAAAGTAACAAAAGCAACAGAAGTAACAGAAGTAACAGAGCTCCTCAACGTTATGAAAATGCGTATACATTTGAAGGTCTCTTGGGTCAATTGAGATACACAAATGTTCAAATCAACCGCGGTGGCCCTGAGAAAGTTGAAGGTCTTCTCGTATATTCCGGGGATAACGTTTTGCTGCTTGTTGTAAATAATGAAATTGTCCGCATTCCAATCTTCCATATTAAAAGTATTAATGTCTTTAACAAAAATAAAAGCAATGGCAACAAATCCAATAGCTCTTCCAATAAAAACAACAATAAAAGCAACAAAGCAACTGCTGCACAAATCGTAGCTATTAAACTTATGTTAAAAAAATACCGCTCTAATTAAATTTAGTAGAACTTGCTACATGATACCCATATCCTATAACCCCAATCTCGTCGCAGGCGCGCTGATTGCTACGGCATTCAGCGCGCCATTTGGGGTTATTTATGCACAATTTCAATAAGGATAAAGCATTTCTACTAGATTGAAAGGAGGTGCGAACAATGGAAACTATGACTATGTTAATTGATAAACAAGTGGAGCTTTCATTTTCGGGGATGCAGCAACCCTTAAAGGGAGTGCTCCTTGAGGTAGGCAGTGATCTTATCGTGATATATAATGAATTTCATTTTTACTATATTCCAATTATTCATTTACAATATTTAAAGCTCGATACCTATGCAAGCTCTTCCATAGACCCGCCTACGGAATATCCTTTTGATCTTCAGTCCACGTCAATCTCTTATCGAAAGATGTTGATGAGCGCTAAAGGGATGTTCGTTGAAATATATATCACTGGCAATCAAAGTATACATGGTTACTTGACCCATATCATGAATGATTATTTTGCCTTCCACTCCCCTGTGTTTCATACGATGTTCATTTCGATGAAGCACGTCAAATATGTGATCCCTTACCATCCTAATACGACACCGTACTCGATGAAAATGGAGCATTTTCTCGTTCAACCCTCTCAAGTTACGTTTTCACGAACGTTTGATCAGCAGTTAAAAAAACTGGAAAGCCAGTTTGTTGTCCTGGATCTTGGAGAAAATCCAAGTAAAATCGGCGTCCTGCACAAAGCGGATCATCCTTTTCTTGAGCTTCATACAGCAACCGGGAAATCGATTCTGCATAGTGAGCATGTAAAAACGATTCATCTGCCCTCTGCGCGCAAAGGCGACAGTTTTGGTGGACGCATTTTCTAAACGTTGACGTCCAGTTCGGACGTCATTTTGTTTTGTTGTGGCATCTGGGCGTACTGGGCATACACTAATGCATAAACTTCGAGAGGAAGACCATGATGACCTACAATTATGAAAACTTGCCGCAGCCACTCCAAACTTGGACGTTTCAGCATCCTATCCAACCCCCATTTCCCCCTTCCGTTTGGCCTTACAACACTCAGGCTACTTGGGCTCAGGATTTAGAACATGATTTCCGTGAAAGAGATCAGCCTCTCACTTTTGTTCTGATTCACGGCTCTTGGGCAGATGCGAGCTTTTGGTCTGGGATTGCTGCAGAATTACGCAAAAAAGGCCATACCGTCTATGTTCCTGAGTACCCAGGACATGGCGCTGACCCTAACAAAGCTGCAACACATGCGATGATGACAAAGTCCATCGCCGATTACGTAACATCTCACAATTTAAAAAACATTATTTTGGTTGGACATAGCTTTGGAGGCAGTTTAGTTCAAAAAGTAGCAGAGCTTGTTCCTGATCGTCTGAAAAGACTCGTCTTTTTGAACGCATTTGTACTTAAAGATGGCGGATCGCTTGCCGATGAGTTTCCTCCCTCTATGAAAGCCATGTTCAAGCAGCTCGTAGAAAGCTCAAAGGACAATACAGTATTGCTTCCGTTTCCTCTTTTCAGAGAATCCTTTGCCAATCTAGCAAGTTATGCGCAAGCTCAACAGCTCTATAAAAAAGTCACACCTGAACCTGCCGGGCCCTTATTTGAAAAGTTTGACTTGAAGAAATTTTACAGCCTGCAAGTACCCAAAAGCTATGTCCATCTGATGGAAGACACTGCTATACCACTTGGCAATCCAGAATTTGGCTGGCATCCGCATATGTCAAGCCGATTGGGTTTATATCGATTTATTCAAGCACATGGTGATCACATGTCAACTGCACAATTCGAGCCTAAACTCATTGCAAGAAAGCTTTATGAAGCATCCAGGGACTAACAAGCTATCAGAATTTGATAAGCATTTAATAATTCGTCCAACTCGCCGGATAATCGCAATATGAATTCGGACCGCAGCTCGTACATGTTTCCCGCATGATTAAGCTCATCTCTTTTCGCTTCTATTTTCTTTTCTATTTCAATTAACCTGTCCATTGTGTATGACCTCCAATGAATAGTCTATTATTTATATAGTTTATACAAATATTGTTAAGAAAATATAAGCATTGTTAAGTAGACTGTGAAAAAGCGCAAATTGTCGAATAGACAACATGCGCTTTTTTGGCTAAGAGCAAGTTGGCTGATTGTTCTGCTTAGGATTTGAACGCAACCAGTTCAACATATCGTCAATCGTATGCACTGGTACAATAAGGAGCCCAGGTGCTCCTCGTCTTGCTTCTGACTCATTTTGAGATGGAACAAAGAATACATCGGCATCCGTTCTGCTGACGCTATAGGCTTTCTGTTCTAAGCCTCCTACAGGACCGATCGAACCATCGGGCTCCATGGTTCCAGTGCCTGCAACACGATTGCCATAAGTGACACCGCAAGGTGTAAGCTGATCAATCAATGTTAGTGCCAGCACCGCCCCATGCGAGGGTCCTCCCTCATGCAATAAATAGTTATGATATCTCACCGGCGCTGGAATATCATATTGCATCTCATTCGCAACTTGAATGCCGAATGCAGCACGACTCGGGTCGTCTGGATTTGTTCGAGTCTTAACTGAAAGACTAACTTTCTGTCCGCCGCGCAGCACCAGCACCTTCACCTGATCCCCGGGCTTGGTCAATTTCATGCGAGCTGTCAAATCTTGAACCGTTGTAACGCTATATTCATTAACTTCCTCGATTACATCGCTCAGCTGCAAGATACCAGAGACAGGGCTATCTTTTAGAATAGCCGTGATGCGAACGCCGTGCGAGGTGATTCCTTTGCCCTTACCTACTTTTTGATAAGCAATTGCACTTCCCGCGGCGTTCGCATCCTCCTTCATCGTACGTACTTCTTGGTTGTACTCTCCCAAAGACATACCTAGATTCTTCGGTTCAAATGAATACTTAGCAAATAGCTTCGCATATAGCCAATCGATCGGGAATGCTGGCCGCTCAAACACGAGCACACCCGAAATTTCTCCATGAACATTTCCCTCATTTGCCTGTGCGTAACGATTCATATTTAGGGTCAATCCTGGGTAAGTGACCATCGAATTCGTCGGCCAGAACATCACAAGCAATAATAACAAAGTGGAACCAAACAAAGTTATACTCTGAACAGGCATCTTGCGACGCATCCGTTCATGGAAAAATAAATCTATAAATACTAATAACCAAGTTATAAGAAAAGTACTCACCGAAATTTCAACCTTTTTCGGAATCGTTAGCAGAATAATTACACTCGCCAGGGATGCTGCGATAACCGCGGTACTTCGAACGGGAACCCAAGCATTTCCCTGCGAGAACATATGCCAGAATGCGCCTGCCATCCAAATAATAGGAATCAAGGCAAGAACATAGATCAGTAGATCAATCGCATCAATCCAATAAAGCCTTGTCCCTAAACGCAAGGGATCTGGCAGCCAAATTAATTCCCCTGTTACAGCTAATATCAGGGCTAAAACCATACCCAAGTAGTAAAGTCTTTGCCAGCGCGTCATCCCTCAAACATCCCCTATTTCACCGAATCATAAAAGTCTGCCATTCATTAACGTACAGCTTTAATAATAACGTTAAATCCTACTAACAACAATTGGAGCTGATCCTCTAATTAAAAACAGCAGACACCCTAATCATAAGGTATCTGCTGCTTCCAACTAAGTTAACTCGTTCATATATTTCACGACTTCATCATAAGAGAGCTTGCCACCGAAAATATCTAAGGCACTACCAATGGTAATATCAAGCTTGCCGCTGGACAACTCTTTGAACAGCTCAAGATCCGCGAATGATCTTGCCCCTCCAGCGTAGGTAGTAGGAATTACAACCCAATCTGCCAACGTACTGACCAGGCTTTGCTGAATCCCGCTTTGTTTGCCCTCTACATCAACAGCGTGAATCAGAAACTCATCACAATATTGTTCAAGAAACTGAATATTTTCTTTATTCAATTCAAAGTTACTTAATTGCTTCCATTGATTTGTAGCAACGAACCATTTGCCATCTTTCTCTTTACAGCTTAGATCAATGACCAAATTGTTTTTTCCTACCTCAGCTTCGATTCGTTTAAGATTGTCCATATTCAGCTGCCCGTCTCGGAAAATATAGGAGGTCACAACTACGTGCGAGGCGCCTTGCTCAAGATAGTAGCTGGCATTCTCCGCCTGAATACCACCGCCAATTTGCAACCCGCCGGGATACTCACGTAGCGCACTCACAGCTTCATCCTTATTTCCGTCACCGAGCATGATGACATGGCCTCCAAGCAGATGATCTCTTTTAAACATCGCGGCATAATAGGTTGAGTCATAAGAGGAAACAAAATTTTCAATGATTTCCTTTCCCTCTGTACTTAATGTCTCACCTACAATTTGTTTCACTTTACCGTTGTGTAAATCGATGCAAGGTCTAAATTTCACGAATATACCCCCACTAGATTCTATTGCTGCTAGATCAATTTTCCATCAATTATAGCACAAATAGCCCTTTAGTGAGGGCAAGTTGCTCACAATATCATCTCTGTGTTATCGTAATATGGTTAATACTTCCAATTCTAATCCTGGCGGGTGCTGATCAAATGAATCTTTCCGATAGAACCTACAAAGATATTCTTCCGCATTGCTTGAAATTAGTTGTCTTGTTCATTAGCTTATACGGGTTAACTTTTGCGTTAGCAGCCCTGTCCTACCCTATTTTTTCAAGTATTCCCTATGACAGATCTATCACGAACTTGTGAAGAACTTCCTTTCTACTGTCATCCGATGATCTACCTAGTTTTTGGTACACTTTTAGCAGCAGCTGCTTACTTGACAGCATTTCTTAAGAAAGAAAACCCCATCCGTAGATGAGGTTTTCTTAATTTGTACCAATAAGATTTACTTTTTAGTGAATCCTTCTTCTTCCAAATACTCTTGGACCTCTTCATAGGTTTCAAAAGCGCAGTCTAGATTGCTGCCGGCATAGATATACCATAAATCTTCAACGAAGGTAACGACCAAGAGATGGCCGTCTTCATCGATCCAATGCTCTTCTTGTTGTTCAGTATCCAACTTTGGAAGCTTCTTAGATGTCTGACCCGTTAAAGAATGAATCGACTTCTCAATAATGTCTCGCAGCTCTTCCGCGCTGAAATCACGGATATTAATTAACCCTTTGCTGTCCGTTGCATATCCTTTGATATATTCAGCGTATACAAATCCGTTTCCGTTTGGGTGCAGGTGATAAACAACAGTCTTCTTATCATAAGCACTATCTTCATAATGGAAATTGATCCGTCCAAGGGATACATTTTTCCGCTCTAGCTCGGGAAAAGATTCCACGATAGCTAATTTTTCATCTAAACTAAGCATACAAGCCTCCGTAACTTAATCAATAACCTGAATTTTAAATACGTTCTCCAATTTTCCATCTGATCTTTTTTTCAAAGGCACTTTAATGTCTCTTCCGAGTTCTTTGAAAAAAGTTTCAACATCACACTGTACATTGGAAAGGATAACTTTGAATGAACCGTCTTCGACAATGTTCTGATTAGCTTCTGCAAGAACCTTAACATCTACCGCGTATTTCTTCGTTAACGTGTTGATGTATCGGCTGAAAATTTCAATTAATTCCTCATTGTTAAAATTTTCAATAACCAGTTTTCCCTTGTTCGTAAAATTTAAATGAACGTTCACTTTTAAATGTCCCCTTTTCCTTTAAACCGTTTATTTTCTTGTGGGTAAAAACATGCTGACCGTATGGTTCTTCCTCATTGAAAAGGATCCAATCCCTAGTTGGCATCGTTGGCACTACATCGATCAAATAATGCTTCTCTTCTATTTTACTTGTTTTTATGGGTATGAAGCAATACAAAAGCCAAATTCATTTTTAAAAATAAAAAGAAGCAGGTCATTCCCTGCCTCATCTTGTCTTATATTGTATAATTATAACACACTTTTATGAATTCTAAGCAAAAAGGATGGAATCCCAATGGCCTTTGGCATAAAAAGAGAAGAACTTCAACAATGGAAGGCTGCCGTAAGCCGCGGCGAGATTGCCTTTTTGACTCATTACTGGCTGGATAAACGCTTTGTTGGCATTCGAACCGTCACGAAGGTGGGCTGTTCGGATTTGGATCGGTTATCCCAATGGTGTATATCACATGGACTCAACCCGCAATATATTCACCATAGTCCTTCCTATCCACACTTCGATCTCTTCGGCCCCATGCAAAAGCGAATATTAGAACTCGAGAATAAATGGGACCAGATAGAGAGATTCAAACTCTAAAAACTCTAAAACATTAAATCACCTATAACAGCTTCGCATGTTCAAAACGATGAATGCCAAAATCAGTGAGCGTTGAAGCAAGAATGGCTTCCCTGAGTTTGTAAATCTCACCTCAACATTTAATGCCATTAATTGATCTAGTAAAAGACTAATCGGCTGCATGAAATACCTTTATATCACATATAGGCTCGTATACATAAATACACCTTATGCTATACTAAATTTTTGTAAACATTAAATATTGTGAATTCGGAGAACTACCATGATCCCAAAACTTAAGATTACTTATGTTCTTATTCTTTGTATCCTCTCTCTTGTCTGCTTCTCCCTAGTTGCTACCCTCATTCAGGGCCAACAGATCGTGCAATTCGATCACAATCTGATTACCTTCATTCAAGGAATGGAATCGCCTGGGCTCACCCTACTCATGAAAGTATTCACCTTCATTGGTTCAACCCCGATAGTTGTCGTCATTGCCCTCTCTGCTATACTTTTTCTTTATTTTGTTTTACATCATCGTTATGAGCTCATTTTATTTATCTCCATCGTTGCTGGTACCGCCATTATTAATCTTCTACTCAAATTATATTTTGTTCGTCAAAGACCCGATCTGCATAGACTTATACAGGAAACTGGCTACAGCTTTCCAAGCGGACATTCCATGGAAGCCTTCGCTCTTTACGCGTCTCTTGCCTTTCTACTTTGGCGGCATCTCTCTACGAGACTAGGAAGAAGTATCATCATCATTCTCTGTGTCGTTATGATCATCCTTATTGGTATGAGTCGGATTTATCTTGGTGTTCATTACCCGAGTGATGTCATTGGCGGATACTTGGCAAGCGGGGTCTATTTCACATTTGGAGTTTGGCTATTTCAATGGTATAAAGAGTATCGAGATTACACTAAGAAAGCAAAGCAAAAAACTTCTTAACCTTACAACATCAGCATCGGAAGTAATTGGCTAAGTATTCTTGCTCTTGCTAATTTGCTTCAATCTCGTTTCAAATCGAGTTATGAAGACAATTGTATACTCGCCAATTGCTTCTATTTGTTCACGGACAAGCCTTGGGAAGTCTGAATGATCGATATCAATATGATCATCAAGTTCATTGTACCAGGGCAATAAATTCTTTTTGATAACTAATATACGACTTTTCACCTTTGGATTCCACCTTTACAACGCCATATTAAAGTTTATTCGCATCACGTTGTTTGTGTCCTAGTTGAATAAGCCAATTATAGTAGTGTTAATCCCCATTTCTTCTAATTCCTATGTAATAGCCCCACCGAAGATAGGGCTAGATTCTTTGAAACTTCAACGGTTTAATAGATATTTAGCATACCGTAATGGTGTCTCATACGTATTATTAAAAGTCTGATGCATTTTCAATTGCTTGAATTCATATCTTTGATCTCTACCATTCACTTCGATAAGCTTAATTTGCCCATTAAAATCGACACCAACATCCAATCCGACATCTGCCATGGTCGGGATTCGCTCACTCAGGTTTTCAGCTATCATCAAAGAAACTTGCTCAACAGCAGCCTTCATTCGGTTAGGATCGAAGCCGCTAGCCCGAAACAATTCTTCACATCGCCTAGCTTCTCCGCCTTTAGCCAAATTCGTAACATGTCTACCTGATGCAGCAACTTTGCCAGCAATACCCGTTATTTGCCATATCCCTTTATCCCCGCGCTGGGCAGAAATCCTTAGATCATACGGTCGCCCATGATATGTTGCCAAAGAAATCGCTTGTTGGATGAGATAGCTTTGTGTTCCAACCTTTTCATGGATAAAAGCTTGGGCTTTCTTTTCACTGAGCATTTTCGGTTCGCTATTACTCCAGCAAAGCTGCCAATCTTCGTTTTCCTTCTGAGTGACTTTAATCACCCCTTTCCCAATGCTGCTATTCGTTGGTTTAACGTAAAGAGATGGATATTTTTCCATAGCGTCTACCAGTTGTTCTCGTGAGTAGGCCATAGATTCAGGAAGATACTCTCGAATTGATTTGTTTGTCGTTAATAACTTGTGAATACGAAGTTTATCATGGCGATTTTGCCCATTGAATACAATACTTGATTTGGAAAGAAGCTTTAATTGTTTTTGTAAATACGGCGTAAGCGTCATCGCACGGTTATGAGTCACTTTAGGAATAGGCAGCCTAATAAGCCGATACTTTTTATTTTCATAGCATAATCCTAGAGCAGACTTCTCACTAATATGCTGAAGGCACATGTAGAAAGGCGTCATCCCGAGATTTTCAGCGGCTTTATTGTATAGATCGATTCGCTCATACCCAGTCTGCTGCCTGTGAATGCCTAAATAAGTTCTTCGATCTAGAAGAATTCCAACCACACTGCGCACGTCATCACCTTCGTCTAATAGGATCATCTTTTACACTGTATGCAGTCAGCGTTCACCTGGTCCAAATCGTTGCAAAAAAGAGCTGCACAATGGCAGCTCTACGTTTTAAACTATTACTCCTTATATGTGTGAACCATCATTTCCTCATCATAGCCCTGTCCCTCAAATTCCAAAGCATTTCGTTCAACGCCATACGTCTCAAAACCTAATTTGCGGTAGAGTTCAGTAGCTGCTCCGTTCGTGGTGACCACGCAAAGGGTCACTTGCTTCAAACCTTCTAGTTGTTTGCCTCTACGGATCACTTCTAACATTAACTGTTTCGCAATGCCCTGCCCGCGGTAGTTCTCTGATACGTATACACCCCAAATAAAGGCTTTATGCTTTAGCTTTAGACTTTGCTCTCGTTTAAATCCTACTGTACCGATAAGCTGACCTTCTGTTGTAAAAGCACCCAATATATAATTGCTGGTGTCTTGACCAATTCGTTTCTCCACTTCTTCCATTGGCAGCAAGACCGATTCTTCATATGCAGCGCCGAACGCATCCGGATGTTTTTGCAAAGCCTCAAGCCGCAGCGCCCAATAGTCCTTCGCTTCTTCTACCCGGATATTTCTGATTTCGATCTTTGCACTAGTCATATCCTCACCATCCTATACTTTCAAACCAAACTCCCTGTTGTTTCTTCTCTAAAGCAAGCCGAATATAGTTAACCATATTGTCAGGCAGCTCCTTCAAATGAAACCATTTCAATTGCTCGCACTTCTCTGGCTCTTTATTCGTTATCTCACCCTGCCAGCTATGTACGTTTAAAAAGAAGTCCACCCACTCCGACGTCGTATTTTTACGATGCATGACACCGATAATTTCAATATCTGTAGGCTTGATGACGACTCCTGCTTCTTCTTCCGCTTCTCTTATTGCAGCTGCGATGACCTCTTCACCGCCATCCATCCTGCCTGCAACAACGCTCCAATTGCCGTCTTGAAACCCGGTATTTTGTCTCTTTAATAATAAAACCTCTTCATTTCGATAAAACAATACGTGCACAGAGCCATATAAAATAGGTGTTCTCAAAATGATCCCCCTTGATTCGCATATCCTTATCATGTTTCCTTTAAATGCTATTAACGTTTAACTAATATTATCAAATTGAACTTTGTATTGTAAATTGGGAAACCGTCATTTCATGCTTACCAGTTGTGAGGAGGCATAATCAATCGACGGTCTCAATTATCTAACTGAAACAAAAAAGGGCGCCAAATGGCCCCCTTAATGCTTCCTAGTCATTAACATTTAGACTCTGATAGGACAAAGCAACGTCCAATTGACCATCCTCGTTTGGTAACATCGCGATATCAACCTTCCCGTTTCCATCGAAATCAGCAACTGTTAAGCGTCCATTCGTTCGCCCCCATGGTCCATAAACCGAGAGCAACTTGTATTCATTCTCCGTTGTCTGTAAATATACTCGGTTCGTTAAATTTTTGGGATCAGAGCGTAAAATATCTTCCTTGCCATCCCCGTTAAAATCACCGAACCGGACGCCGCCAAGCTCATCAGGAATGTTCAGTGAAACCTTATTCAGCTTCCATTGCATGTTCGCTGTATCCAATTCGAATTCCACGCCTTGGGAGGTATTCTCTTTAAACAAAAACAAGCGTTGGCTTTCTTCATTCCGCAAATTTCTCACAAGTAGATCCTTTGAAGAATTGGACCTGAACGTGTAGGGCTTAATTTCTTTAACTTTCCCACCATGCATATAAACACCTAGAAGTTGACTTCGATCTTGCGATTGACCGGCAAGGATACAGTCCCCATTGGGCTGACGCAATTCATACAAATCGTACCAACGCTTGGCCGGAATCGTCCAAATTTGTTCCCGCGTGAATGTTGACCCATCCGAAGAGTAGCTCTCAAGCTTGCCCGAAGGTCGAACGACCCAAAGACCCTTTTTATGGCCATCATTCATCCCATTAAGTGTAAATGATGAGCCATCTGCATATGGCAAGGATGCCCAAACCTGTGGTGCAGGTTGGTTTTCATTTCGTAATCCTTTGTACTGAGCTTGAATGACCGACAGATTGGAGGTCTTCTTATCCCATGTCACAATGTCAGCTTGATTCCTGTCTGTTACATTGCCAATTTGTACGAGCGTAGATTTCGCGCTTCCAACCTTCAGACTCACAGATGGTGCAAAGGGTACATAATCATGAATGGAATAGAACGGATAACCCTTCAAATGAATTTGTGTGACTAGCCTTTGTAACACACTTTTATTTTCACCAGCGTATTGATATTGCGGTATACCGTCCTTAAGCAGCTGTTCGCCCCACTCATCCACAACCGGCACCAGATGGCTAAACTCCAAAAAAGGATGATAGAAAAAAGAGTTAATTCGATCTGTTTTCCCCATTTGATTAAGAATAAACTTCTCATCTTTGCCACTAGGTATATATGAAAGAGTTGTCGGTACGAATACATTGCCAAACGACGTATTTCCGAAGCCCTTATTTAGAGCATTCTTATATT
This sequence comes from Paenibacillus sp. J31P190, assembly GCF_059692075.1. Classification (NCBI taxonomy): domain Bacteria; kingdom Bacillati; phylum Bacillota; class Bacilli; order Caryophanales; family Paenibacillaceae; genus Paenibacillus; species Paenibacillus sp. J31P190. Next base: position 21,459 of record NZ_JCAUAS010000002.1, read on the forward strand.
GAGCTGCAGGCGGGTTGGAATCGATCGTAACATCTGGTTGATAAAAGAGACCGAAATAAGAACGAAACACCTTATCCTGTTCTGGGGTTGTATGGTAATGCGGCGCTTCCCAGAAATGTGGCGATAAATTAGCAAGGCGAAAACGGCGGTAACCTTCTTGCACACGCTGTTCGGCAAAAGCAGTAGTCGCAGTTTCAGGCCTATCAATGACATTAAATTCGTTGCCTATACCCGAGGCTTGATGTCCATCCTCACGATAAACATCCCCTACCTGATGGGTATAACCATGCATGCCAATGGACCCGCCATGCTCCGCAGCTTCTCGTAGAACTCGATCAAAAGCTTGAATATAGTCATTATCCAATTGATCGATTGCGCGATCATAACGTGTACCGTCTTGACTTATATTGATCCAACGCGGGACGACCGCCATACTGTAATGAACATGCTGCTGATGCAAATAGTCAAAGACGGCTCTCAACTTTCCGAGCCCTTCAGGTGTACTATAATAGCCGCCAGGACCTATGTCCTCTAACCTAAGCATTATGAATCGCGGATTATTGTCGGCTCCTTCAACGGTGATGATGTGAGATAAACCGATGTATAAGCAGAACGAAACGATGCCTGCTATCACATACCTCAACCAACTGTTTTTCTGTAATAAGATCCTCAACATGCAAACTCCCCCCAAGGATGCTGGATCATTTTTCTAAACCAAGCGATTCACAAAGACTATAGGTCTATTGGACTATATCCATGGAAAATTGTCCATTATAAGTTGTTACGATATTTTTTGGTACTAAGAATTGAAGTGCTTATACCAAATGCCTGCATACTCAGGTACCACATGCCATTTATTTGCCCTTACTTGATTTCCAAAATCCTCTCCAAAGAAATACGAGGTTAACTGTACAGCCTCATTCACATCTTTGAACTTATAATCGGTGGCTAGCGAGGTGTGTTCAAACCCATATTCAGTTTCTAATAACTGATAATAAGGTGCCAAAAAATCATATCTCATCGGTTTTGCAAACCCTGTTCCCAAGGTCTCGAGAATAATCACGGTACCATCTGGTCTAAGAATGCGTCTAATTTCAGACATCATTTGTTTCAAATTATTCTCCCAATCCACATTATTCGAGCTAGCTAGATAACATAAGCTCCACCCAGCTACGACGAGATCCTTGCTAGCGTCCTCAATTGGCAGCGCTCTATGGTCGGAAACAATCGTTCGCCAGTTAGTCTTAGAAGATGAAGTAGTTAACTTTTTTTCTAACATATTCAGCATGGCCTTGGAACTATCCAGACACCAGAGTGAATTCGCATCAGCAGCCAGAAACATAGAAAGCCTTCCAGTCCCTGCCCCTAAGTCCACCACATCCAAATGCTCATAAGGCCTTATCTCATGAATCACCTTTGCTAAATTGGGCTGCTTACTAATTAATAGGTCGTATGTTTCTGCGTTATCTTTATAAATGTTATGATCTCGCGACATGCTCATTCCTCCTTCAAGTTTTCCTAAGAATAAACCTTAACCTTAGGTTAAGGTCAAGGGTTAGAAGGAGTTTTGAGTAGGGATAAATAATGAGCGCGCTTACAAATCAAAATTCAAAAATATACTCCAATCTTATCACGCTGCTCATGAATTGAAAATAAAAATGATACCGCTTTCAGGTTTGACTCAGTGGAACTGAAGTGCTACAATTCAAGCAAATTTGGTTGCAAATCATGATTGGAGGGAATGCTCCTGCATCATATTAAACATAAATGGCAATGGACGATTTTGGTCTGGATCATTCTTGGGTTGTTCGTATTTCCTTTGACACCGCCAATTTCACACCACTATTCTTTCGATACCGATATAATCGTTCTATCCAATACGTCCCATGTGTTAACTGTTCAAGCACATCCGCCATCCAGAGAAACAATACGAGCTCACGAAGACCAGATTCAGAGACACGAAGATTATGACAAACAATATGAAATGACCGTATTTGTTGTATTTATTATTTTTTTATTATCCAAAATATGGGAACAGTTGAGAGATATCTTATTAGCTTTTCTCAAATTCATATCGGGTTACACGGGCCTCATTCCTTCATTATTCATTAGACCCAACTGAATGAAATGTGGAAAAGAGGAACCCATCATGTCAAACTTATCGGCTGGAGCTGAACAAGCACGCTCCCAACATCAAAAAATAACCCGCCTTAAATTTATTCGCAGAATTTTTTTCATGATCGTCGGATCAGCCCTATTTTCTGTTGGTTTGGAAATTTTCTTAGTCCCCAACAATATTATTGATGGCGGCGTTGTAGGGATATCCATCATCGTCTCTCATTTGACGAAAATCCCATTAGGCGTATTTCTCGTTATTTTGAATTTGCCCTTCTTACTTTTAGGATACAAACAAATCGGCAAAACATTTGCCATTTCAACCTTATTCTCCGTTATCCTTATGTCCATAGGAACCTCCCTGCTGCATCCTGTACAAGCGATTACCATTGATCCTTTGTTAGCCGCAGTTTTCGGTGGAATCATACTTGGTATTGGTGTAGGACTAGTCATTCGCTCAGGCGGTTCACTCGATGGAACTGAAATTGTAGCTATTGTATTTAGTAAAAAGTCGCCATTCTCCGTTGGTGAAATCGTGATGTTCTTCAACTTCTTTATTCTCGCCAGCGCAGGCTTTGTCTTCGGTTGGGATCATGCGATGTACTCGCTCATTGCGTATTACATTGCCTTCAAAATGATTGATATCACCATCGAAGGCCTGGATCAATCCAAAGCCGTCTGGATTATCAGCGATGAATCCGACAAAATTGGGGATACCATAACCTCCCGACTAGGCCGTGGCGTAACCTACCTTAAAGGCGAAGGCGCCTTTACAGGGGATGACAAGAAAGTGATCTTCAGCGTCATTACCCGGCTGGAAGAAGCCAAGCTGAAGTCCATCTTGGACGAATTGGATCCCAAAGCTTTCCTCGCCATAGGCAATATCCATGATGTAAAGGGCGGAAGATTTAAAAAGAAAGATATTCATTAAAGGGAAATAGCAAGAAGAGGTTAAACAGAGCTTTCTGTTTAACCTCTTCTTTGCTTTTTTTGTACGATTAGACTTTGGTCTTAAAGAGGATATATTAAATAATCTGAGATTTGCTGCACATTCTGCATCTTGTTGGTTGTTGTCTCTCCATTTTGTTGCAAATCATCCTATATGAACTCGCTTACTAGTAGCATTAATTACTGGTAGCTAATTCTGTACATCTTTGTCCCAAGCGTTGAGCGCAGTGGTGCATATCTTATAATAGCCGGAGTAACTGCTACGATAGATGGATGCTGCGTAGCCGGGGGAAACTTAGTCACCAACAAGTTACCCTTGTTTCCTTACAGCATCATCACCCACGCGTCCTAGTTCCAGTAGTTCCTTAGATCAACCTTCTGGCCAAGCTTTGCACTGTCGAGGGCGCCAAGGACCATCGCCATGCTCTTGATGTTGTCGCGGCAGTCCGTCTCCGCGCGGCGGCCTTCTTCCAGCGCCGCGAACATCTCGTCCAAACAGCCGGCGTGACCGCTGCGGCCGGGCCAGTTGACATCCGCGTCCATTCTTGTGTAGTCGCGGATAAACTTGCCGGCTTGGCCGCCGGCGGCGACGATCTCGGCGTACGGTGCGCCGCTTCCGTCCCAGAGAGCGGTGCCCTGCTCGCCGGTCACACGCCAAGCCGCCTCCCAAGAGGTCGGCGCCCCTTCCGCGCACCAGGAGCCGCGGTAACAGAACACAGTGCCGTCTGACATCTCATAGATGCAGATCGCAGAGGCATTCCCGGCGTACCACGAGCCGGGAGGGTTGAATTCCTGGCAGTACACCGAAACGGGGTCTGCCCCAGTAATAAACCGAGCCTGATCGAAGGTATGGATCGCCATGTCTAGAATGAGCGGGCTTTCCATAGCCTCGCGAAAGCCCCCAAAATGCGGCCCCAAGAAGAAATCGGCGCCGACATAACCAACGCGGCCGATCGTGCCCGCGTTAATGATTTCCCGCAGTGCGCGGATGTTCGCGTCGTAGCGGCGGTTCTGCATGACGGAGAAGGATCTTCCCGTCCGCTCCGCCAGCTGCACTAGCTCCCGCGCTTCCGCCATCGTGGCGGCCATCGGTTTCTCACCGAAGACGTCACATCCCTGCCGGAGTGCTGTACCGCACACCTGGAAATGGCTGGACGGAATCGTGATGTCCAGCACCAGATTAGCACCGCTTTCTTGAATAGCTTGCTCCAGATTGGTATAGACGCCGCAGGTAAGACCATGGCGGTCAGCCATGGCTTGTGCGAATTCCGTCTTAATATCAACAAGCGCCACAATGTCGCTATCCTCACGTTTTAACATATACTCGACCCATACATTCGCCATGCTGCCGCAACCAACGACCACGATGTGATACTTACCCATCTCGCACATTCCTCCAATATCATCCCTAAATTGCGTATAGTTACCTTGTTACGCTTTATTTTATTCCTTTTCTTAGGGACATTCTCTATCCAATCTTGTGAGAATAGGGTCAAATATTGTGCCTAGTCATTAATCCCCTCGATATGGCGCAAATAAATCAAACATAAAGTGCATGGCCTCTTCCTCATCTTTGCCTTTTGTGAGCAAACGAAGTGTTGTTCCAGCTTTGATCGGGACTAGAAGCATGCCCAGTAGGCTTTTCACATCCACAGTGTGGTGCTTATGGTCAAACTCAAAATCTATTGTAATATCTGATATAAAATGTGAAGACTTTGCAGAGATGGCCGATAAATCGGCTCGTTGTAAATCTGAATGGATCTCAAATTCATGTACTCTCATAAACAAACCTACCTTTTATATAAATTTCGGTTCACTTGCTCTTTCTGCGGTATTTCTTCCATTTACGATAGCTTCTCCGAACAACATTCAAGGCAAAGTCGGGAAAGGGCATTTTACGGACCCACGGATAATAGAAACGATTATAAGCATTTTTGAGATCGTCCCACATGGGACAATATTCGATTTTCATAAAGTCAGACACATCGACAACTAATCCTCTGCCATCTTTCATCATTACATTTTTCCCATGTACGTCATGAGGATTTAGGCCCCTGCTAACTGCGTAAGCGAGTGCTTCATCTATGTCTGTAATGACTTGGCGTGGAATCGGAATCCCTCGATGTAAGCATTTGTATAACGTAACTCCTGTCAAACGCCGCAATACCAAATAATGATCCCCTGCATGCAAGCATTCTGAAAATGCGGGATGTTTCCCAAGTCGTTTATATACTTCCTTTTCCTCTCCAATTCCCGGTCTGCCTGGCGCATATACTTTAACAACGATCTCAGGGTAATCCGGATGTGCAAGTACAGCTGCATAATTACCAGAACCAACAAGTTTCCATGGCTTTGGTATATAGTGTACAACAATTGGGTCGTAGGGTTGTTTACTGTAAAGCTCCAAATTCGGGAGCAATTGGTGTTCTATTTCAATCAACCAAATCTTTAACATAGAACTTTTTCTGCTCCCCTTCCATCTTGTTTCTACCTACGTGTATACGATGGAAACATGATTTGTTAATTACTGCTATGTGTGGTATTATACAAAGATATTTGTGTAAAGTGAAGTGTTGAACATGTCCTATTATAATTTGCTAGATTCCCATATAAAAATGAAGCTAATCCCTTGACCCTTGGTCAAGGGATTTTTTTTCCTTGGGGAAACACTTCTGTAGGAGGTCATCATTGATGAACAACGACAACAAATCATCAGTTTGGGCGATATGGCTATCCTTAATCAGCAATATCATTCTCACCATCATGAAAATCGTCATTGGTTTGCTGTTTCATAGTGAGGTTTTATTAGCTGACGGGGTTCATAACGCAGGCGATATTATCGCCACGATCGCTGCACTTAGTGCAATGCAAATTTCCAAACTTCCAGCCGATGAAGACCATCCCTATGGCCATGGCAAAGCAGAGGTGTTAGGTTCTGGCTTTGTAGCTTTTATCCTTGCGCTTGCTGCCATTTATATTGCTTATCATTCGACAGCCGCATTTTTCCACGATCCTCTAACACCTAGCTTAATTGCCTTTATTGCAGCAGCTGTGTCTATGGTTTGGAAATACGTCCTCTATGTATATACGATGCGGATTGGCAGCAGAACGAACAGCAAGGGGCTAATTGCAACAGCCAAGGATCACTTGGCCGATGTCTACGCCTCACTGGCGGCAGTTATTGGAATTGGATTGGCCTTTGTTGGTAAAACTTATAACATACACTGGTTATCCTACGGAGATGCAGCGGCGGGAATTATCGTTTCATTATTGGTTTTGAAATTAGCTGTGGAAATGGGCAAGGAAGCCTTTGATGTCCTAATGGAGAAAACGGTGGATCAACAAAAGCTGCACCAGTATACACAGTTAATCCAAGCGGTTCCACAGGTAAAACGAATTGATCGTATTCGCGCAAGGGAACACGGTCATTACATTTTAGTAGATGCCAGAGTTGCGATTCCAGGTGAGCTCACGATCCAGCAAGGTCATGATATCTCCCGTGCTATCAAGAAATCCATTATGGAACAGCATGGTGATGTAGATGAAGTCCTTATCCATTTGAACCCATGGTACAAAGAATGACTGTCCATTTTTCAATTAATAAAAATAAGTTTATAATGGGCTCAACAACTTGAAAAAAAACAGAAAGCGGTGCTGTAATGTCAAGCAATGCTTATTATTTAATCTTCTCTGTCATTTTAATAGCGGCAGTCTTATTTACAGTGATCATTGGTCACTCCCGAACAAATAAAGAAGGCAATCCCGAATATGACAACAAAACCAAAGGCAATTGGTCTCGACTTACGTTGTTCTATGTGTTTGCTATTGCCCTTGGAGTGCTTGCACTGATTATCTATGTAGTAAACCGTACATCCATGTAAATGAGAAAGACGCTAGCCAGGATCTTCATCCTGATTAGCGTCTTTTTTGTATATCTCACCTTAAAGGTCTTACTTCTCTTCAAAAAAACGAAGATAAGCTCCATACCCTTCCTTCTCCAGGTCGGCTATCGGAATAAAACGAAGTGCAGCCGAATTAATGCAATATCTAAGACCATTAGGCCCTGGGCCATCATTAAACACGTGGCCTAAGTGGGAATCCGCTTCATGACTTCGCACCTCTGTACGTATCATGAAATGACTATGATCTGCTTTCTCTTTCACACTGCCTTCGAATACCGGTTTCGTGAAACTAGGCCAACCACAGCCTGAATCAAATTTGTCATAGGAGCTGAATAACGGCTCGCCTGAAACGATGTCCACATACAGGCCTTTCTCATGAGAGTCCCAGAACTCATTCTCAAATGGCCGCTCAGTCCCATTGTTTTGCGTTACCTCAAATTGAATCGGTGTTAATTTTTGCTTACGTTCCGCTTTATCCTTGGCTGTGTTCCAATGCTTTTCAATATAGGAATCACGTCCTGATCCTTTGCGGTAGGCCTTGTAATGCTGCGGATTTTTGTGATGATAGTCCTGATGGTAATCTTCCCCTGGGTAAAAGGCTTCAGCATCAATCCGAACAATCTCCGTCACGATAGGCCGATCGAATCGACCGCTATCCTGAAGTGCTTGCTTGGAAGCTTCCGCTTTCTCTTTCTGCTCGTCACTATGGGCAAAAATGCCAGTCCGGTAAGACGATCCGCGGTCATGGAACTGACCTCCTGCATCGGTGGGATCAATCTGACGCCAAAATGTATCAAGTAATTTATCATAAGGATATAGTTCGGGGTCAAATGTAATTTGAACGGCTTCTGCATGACCTGTTGTCTCCGAGCATACTTCCTTATAAGTCGGATTGCTTGTGTGACCGCCAATATAACCTGACACTACAGATATAATACCTGGCAGTTCCTCAAATGGTGTAACCATACACCAGAAACATCCACCAGCAAAAGTTGCCTTTTCATAATTGCCTTGCTCAACGTTATCAACCATCTCAACTTCACCTCTTCCTTTCATATCCCTTCTATCATACCAAAAGATGAGCAAACAACCAAAAGACACCGTTCATTCAGAACGGTGTCCTCGTAATAAAGCTGAATCTTACAGGTTGTTGAAGATATCCGTAAGAACAGGAACGATTTGAGATTTACGTGAAACAACGCCTTTGAGCAGCGCTTTGTTGTCTACAAGCGTTACGTTGTATGCTTTCTCCACAGCATCTGATTTGCGTCCAAGTGCAAGACCAACGGAATCATTGTTAAGAATGTCTGTAACAACAAACAAGAACAAATCCAGGTTTTTCTCAGCGATGATGGCATTAAGCGCGGATTCAATTTCAGCTTGCTGGGAAAGAACATCATTAACATCAACCGCATTCACTTGTGCAATTTCAGCTTTGTAGCTGCCCATTTGGAATTCTTTTGCGTCCAAAGAAATCAATTGTGCAACCGTTTTGTCACTTAGATCTGCTCCGGCTTTCAACATTTCCAGACCATAAGTCTCAGCATCTACACCAGCAATAGCAGCAAGTTCACGAGCAGCGGCAACATCTTGCTCTGTGCAAGTCGGGGATTTGAACAACAAGGAATCCGAAATGATAGCTGAAAGCATCAAACCTGCGATGTCTTTGTCGATAGAAACTCCGTTTTCTTTGTACAATTTATTGAGGATGGTTGCTGTGCAACCAACCGGCTCTGCGCGGTAGTAAAGCGGGTGGCTAGTCTCAAAGTTAGCAATACGGTGGTGGTCAATCACTTCCACAACGCGTACTTGATCGATGTCTGTAGCACTTTGTTGACGCTCAACATGGTCAACCAAGATGACATTAGCTGCTTCATTCGCTACAGTCTCAACTTGACGAGGCGCTGCAACTTTAAAAGTATCCAATGCATATTGCGTTTCACCATTCACACTGCCTAAACGAACAGCCTCAACCTCTTGGCCTAATTTCGTTTTTAGTGCAGCATAAGCAATTGCTGATGTGATTGAATCAGTGTCCGGATTTTTATGTCCGAAAATTAGTGTTTTTGACATTGTACGACTCCTTAACCGAAATAGTGTAGTTTGAGCTTATCATCTCTATTTACGATTATACTAAAAAATCTCGTTAAATCCACTGCTAAACTAAAAGCTTTAGTGTGAATTAAAAAAATGGACTGAGATTGGTTTGGTAGGACCTATTGATCCAAGGGTAAACGGCTTATGTTGTCTTTTGGGATGTGTTTTTAGATTGATGTTTGGTTCAGTTCAAGTAATGTTTCGGTTTAGGTCAAAATAGGTTGGTTCAAGTAAATCTTGGTTCAAGTTGTTGTATATTGTACAACAATAAGCAAGAAAAACCGCGAAAAGCACTCGATTGTTGCATAAAATACAACCTTTTTGTCCAAAAGTAGCTCTATAAAAGCAAATAAGGCTTAATTGTTGTACAGAATACAACATTGTTAGCTATCTGAGAAGAAACCAACGATAATTGTTGTACGATGTACAACTTCCCCTCAACGAAACCAAGAGCAGGCAGTCAAATTGGTATTCTAAATCTCCTTTTCCCCTATAACCGCAAACAAAAACACATACTAAAAATTCACCTTCACATTCTTTCTTAGCCAACCAAGCTAACCAATTTAACTAACAAATAAAAGTAAGCTTTACCTGCCACAAACCCAAAACATTAATTTCTAATATGTCTAAACAAACATTCAATTCTACAATACGCATCGCTATAGTCTACTTAATTCTTAAGTGAATTAAACCGACTAGAACTTATTAGCTCTAGAATGGGAAACTTTACTTCCTTCTTCCGAATATAGAAGCTTCTGAACCCATGTAGCGAAATCATCTTCGCCATGAACGACAATTCGACTTCGTTCATATGGCGATTGGTTCGACGAAGCGTAGCCTTCCTTCGTTGTAAAGGCATAGTGGTATGCCTCCTCTTTTAAGATCTTCAACGTATCCTCGTTGTACTCGCCATACGGATATGCGAAAACGTCAGCGCTCTTCCCAATCGCCTGCTCAATACGCCGGCGCGATTCCGTGATCTCCTCGCGCTGCTGTTCAATGCTGAGCTGCGGGAGATGCGGATGTGTCATGCTGTGCGGCGCTATGTCCCACCCCGCCGCGCTCAGCTTTTGCACTTGTGGCCAGCTCAAGTAACCTGGCTGGCCAATGAATCCTGGCGACAGGAACAGCGTCGCCGGAAAGCCGTGCCGCTGGAGGATCGGCATCGCCACCTCAGCGTTGTTCGCGTAGCCGTCATCGAACGTGAGCAGCACGGGCCTCTCCGGTGACGGCTGTTTCTTCTCGATGATGCGCGCGAAGTCGCCCAGCGTCAACGGGGTGTAGTGATGCGCGGCCAAATAGTCCATTTGGCGCGCGAACTTATCGGGGTGGAGCACGTACGTGTTCCCTGGCTCCACCCCGATGCTGTGGTAGTTCAGCACAGGAATCGCGATACCGTGCTGCTGCCTTTCCGCCGCGACTTGGGATGCGGATGCTCGGGTTACTGCTGGCGCGAAGCATGCCAGCCAGAGCCACACGAACGCGAATATAGGCGCAAGCGTTCGCACAATTCGCAAATAATTATTAGTACCCCTACCATTCATCGTTCACACACCTCATTCTACAATTATCTCCTTCACTTCACTTACTCCTCATAAGACATGTCTTATATCTTATACTCCACACATTTCATCCCCGTATTATCTCCAATATTTGAATTACATCCCTAGCAAACGGGGACGTAAAAGCATTGTAGTCATGTGCATGATTATATAATTCCTTTTCGTGTTTAGGATGCAAGAGATGAATGCGAAATGTAATAATTTGACTAAAAAGAGGTTCAGCAGAATCCCTGCTAAACCTCTCACGCCCTACACTTTCCGCTTATTATAACCGCGATCCTCATATGGCTGGAGCTCCTCAAGCCACTTCTCTTCCAGCTTTTTCAGCGCATCATTTTCGTCGAAGTATCCGGTCTCCTTCACTTTAAGTACTTCTAGAACCTCAAGCACGAAGGCATCGCCACCAAATTCGTTCCATTCCTTCTGTAGAAGCTGATTCCGATGCGTGCCCATTTGTAATTCCATTAGCTTCCCATTCATAGATTTTAAATTCTTCGTGCTTATAACCCACAGCTTTCCATTCATCATATTCCGGACTTGAAATACACCAGCTTCCTTCTTCGTTTCTTTATATTGCTGCTGCAGCTCTTGTCTACGATTCATCTCGTTGTTCTCTTTTTTATTCATGTTGTTCCTATTCATCCTTTCAGCCAATATTGACTTCCGTCTGGTTGTCGATCGAGAAAGCCATATTCAATCAAATATCTGCGTATTTTGGCATAGTCGTGAAAGACTGGCTTGATCATCTCGTTTACTTCCTTTTCTCCATACATGCGATCCTGTTCAAATCGTTTGGCGATTTCACGCAGCACAACGACTTTATGCTTTTCTTGCTGTGAAAATGAGACTAGTTCACCTGACGTGCCATCAGGGAAATACTTCTTAACGATCTTCTCGTACTCATCTTCCGTCATATTGTATCGTTCATCCACCATCTTGGCCGATTTATGAATCTCTACAAAAGCTGGCGCATGCTGGTCCTTCTCTTTCAACAGCTCCATCATCGTCACAAAAATTTTGGCTTGACGCTCTTTCTCCTTCAATCCAAATCGATGATTGCGAATCGTTGAAGCACTGCCAATTCCCAATTCCTTTTGGATTTCACTATCGCTCTTTCCTTCATAGAAAAGCTGAAGCAAACTATTTTGATGATCAGTCAGACCTGTAAGCTTTTTATCCAACCCGATCAAATATTGAAAGACAGATCCATGCGCATGCCCAATATGCCATTTCAGGTAACGCTCTGCCTCATACAAGACACCGTCTTGGGGATAAATAATTCCCGCTTCCGTTCTCTTGCCGCAAAGCAAACAAATGTAACCATCATCTTCCTGTAGATAGCCTCGTTTCCACTCATCGAGTGAGGCTTTCCAGAACATTTCGGACATCTCCAAAGCAAACACATCCCAATAAAGTTTATGATATAATAGACATTATATTATTCTGTTTATAAAAAAGTCAAACCCACAAAAAAAAGAATCCCTTTCCGATAAAAGGATTCCTTGTTTTCACTTCCTATTTCTTTCACCCGCGAGAATTTCTCATCGCAAATAATAACTTTGGACCATCTTCACGTCCCGTACCTGCTTCAACAAATTGCTGGTAAGCTTCAGATTCCATGGGATAAATCGCAATTTTACCTTCTTCATTGTAATGTACACCCCAACCGTGCTTCTTTGGAAGCATGGATGCTCTTAAACAAGGGTGGTTTTTAGAAAAAAGCTCCTCACGAATTTCATCACTACGAGCTTCGATTTCGCTCTGAGGAATTTGCTTATGTTGCAAATAGACTTCATAAATAAGCTCTCCTTGGGTATATTTGTAAGGATTCTGAGACAGCAGCTCGTATTGGATCAAATGAGCGGTTTTACTATCCTTTTTCATGGAAGGTACAATCCCTACTTCAACTGGACAATCAGCAGAAACCTGTATAAATGTATTCTTATAACTCATGTGTTCATCATCATAGGCCATCTTAGTTTAACTCCCTCCTTCTGCAAGTTGAATCAATTTATTCACGGTCTCCCAGTTCCTTGTTGTCGCGGATACACCTAGCTTCTTTTCGATAAAATTGTTGCTGAACTTTGATTCTCCGTAGTTTTTACGAATGAGTAAATATACGGTTTGCCCTTTGACACGGAACTCGTCCACTTCATTTTGAAAGGCTTCTAATTTTGCGATAGCCGCATCAGTCGCTGAATGAGATAAAAAGGTTATATATCTTTGTTCATTCGCTTCTGCATTGACTATTTGGTAAGGCGTGTTTTCTATAACCTCGTGCAATTCCTCTAATGTTCGGATGACGACAGGAATATCGAAAGTAAGTTGAACCTTGAGCTCGCTCACAATTCGATCACGTACGACTGCAGGATCATTTTCCTCACAATCAAAAATGACGTTACCGCTTTGTATATAGGTAATCACATTTTTATAATCCATGGATTCAAAAATGCTTCGCAGCTTGTCCATCTTAATAATCTTCTGACCGCTTACATTAATCCCTCGCAAAAGTGCAATATACTTCGGCATCGCATAACCCCACAACATTTTTAATTCCATTATACACCAATAATACCTTATTTGCTTTCATTCTAGCCTCAATCTCGTTGGTTAGACACTCCAATATCCAATAGGAGCAAAACAAAACAACCTGAGTCCAACTATTATTTGGCTCAGGTTGCAGCAAGTCTATTTAAGTACAGTTTCATTCGTCATTTTCGAATAAAGAAGCTTAGTACAGTATTCCAATTCCTTTGTTCGTAGTAGTTGGCTCCAAGGTCTATGTTTTCGATCCAAGTTTCAGCATTTTTGCTATGAGGATCGGTGACTATGACATTTGAATAGCTGCGATTAGATCTAATCCATGCCAACTGGTGTGATGGTAGAGAAATGGGATTAAAATCGCCGTAAGTTTCCGATGGCTGCGTCAATAATTTCTGATGTTGACTCTTCAGCTTCACATTAACCAAATATGGAAATTGCCGTTTGGCTGGGTCTATCGACCACTCCGCTTCTTTGGATCTTGAAGTAACGATATTCCGAAGACCATACCAAGTGAAGTTTTGCTCGACGTAACCCTTAGGTGTGTAGGAAACAGATTTTCCGGCAGGAATCCGCATAACTTTCAAATGTTTATTCGTTGTAGCTTCTCTTCCAACGCCTTCGATATAGGCAAGTGTCTCATCTTTGCTCGCCCACTCAAACCACATCTCGTTGTTAACCATTTGATCAATTGTTTTGAAAACTGAACCGTCTGCGGACAATACACACAGTGTGTTGCCATCGGCCGACAGCGATGCGGTAGGTTTAGCCAGGAAGGCAATCCAACGTCCGTTTGCAGACCATTTGAAGATGCTTGTACTAACAGCAAAAAAATCATCAGACTGCTTTGGCAGTACATGCAACGTCTCAAAGCCGGTTGGATCGGCATTTGCGGTTAATGGTATTTTCATTATTCGTATCGGTGTCCATTCGTTGTCTAAGAGCTTGGCTTCCGTTGAAACTAAAAAACCGCTCCCATCCGGATACCAGGAAAAATTCCCGATCCCCTCTGCAACTTTCTTTGGTTTTGCTAGTTCATCGGAGTCTATCCAATTAAGCTGCTGGGCGGTTAGAAATGCGAGAGAATTCCGGTTAGGTTGCCATTGAAAGTTCCTTCCGCCTACCTGTGCTACGAGATGACTTTGTCCAGTTTGAACCTGTAATAGCCAAAGTTCTTGTTCATTTTCGCCCTTTGTATAGGCTATCCACTGGCCGTCATAAGACCATTTCGGGTTTAATATGTATGCTCCTCGGGTTTGTTGTCTTTCGTTGTCACCAGCTTTAATCCATAGGTCGCCATTTCGAACGAATGCTGCTTTCAGCAGTTCGGCGGGCTTTTTTGCATAAATAGTCGTGCTATTCGTTATGATGAGTAATACAACCGACATAGCAAGAATTGTATTTCTAAAAGCTCTCATGATATTCCTCCTTTGGTAACTTATCTTTTACGATTTCCTTTTGTCGTTAAGAACATGCGGAGACATGGCCTATTGTAGCTGGGCATACACCAAATGGGTTCAACTTAGGATTTTCAATGGTTTCCGTGATATATTATACTTTTGGCAAATACTTTTTCAGGAGAGAACAAACCATGGCTTATCCTGCTGCTACGAACTACGAAATTGCACAAGTTTGTTTACTAGCTGGTAAAATCATGCTGGAAAACGGTGGTGAAACCTATCGTGTCGAAGATACCATGACCCATGTCGCAGAAGCCTTTGGCGTACCGAACTCCCATAGTTTTGTAACACCTACTGGCATCATTTTCTCCATAGATGGACCTGAGCAGACCACAAGACTAATTCGTATATCCGCACGTTCGACCGATCTTCGCAAAGTTACGGTTGTGAATGCGATTTCTAGACGAATCAGCCAGGGGGAACTAACGCCCACAGAAGCTTATCGGCTGCTTGAGGACATTGATGTGGCCCAGATGCGTTATCCCGCTTGGTTTCAAATACTGTCCGCTGCTGTTGCAAGCGGTTGTTTCTTAATCATGTTCCAAGGAGAATGGCATGATTTCCTACCTGCGTTCGTTGCTGGCGGAGCTGGCTTAGCCTTCCTTAATTATTTTAATCGGCTAGTGCCGATTAAGTTCTTCGCTGAATTTCTGGCGTCCTTACTCATTGGAACCATGGCTTTCTTGTTTGTCAAAGTGGGGTTTGGTCATGCACTTGATACCATTATTATTGGCTCTGTCATGCCGCTTGTTCCGGGACTTCTCATTACGAATGCCGTGCGCGACTTAATGGCAGGCCATTTCGTTTCAGGGGTTTCCAAAGGCGCTGAAGCCTTTTTAACTGCTTTTGCCATTGGAGCCGGCATTGCCTTTGTACTTTCATTTTATAACGGGGTGGGCGTTTAGGATGATGATGATTGAACAGCTCTTAACGAGTTTCATTGCGACTGCAGCATTCGCTATTCTTTTCAATGTTCCTAAGGGCACACTTTTGCAGTGCGGCTTCGTGGGTATGTGTGGGTGGATGTTATATGTTTCCATTCAAATGATTCCTTTAGACCCCATCCTGGCCACGTTGATTGCCTCTTTTTTCGTAACTGTTATCAGTCAATTTTTTGCGAAAATATATAAAACACCCGTTATCGTATTCAGTGTATCGGGTATCATCCCGTTAGTTCCAGGCGGCTTAGCCTATGATGCCATGCGTAATGTTGTCCTCAATCACTATGATCTAGCCGTACAGCTAGCAGCCAAAGCCTTCCTGTTATCTGGTGCTATCGCGATCGGACTAGTTTTCTCCGAGGTTCTTAATCAGCTGTTGCGTCGAACAAAACATTGACCCTTTGAACTATTTCGCAATAGTTCATGCGATCTTGATAGTTTATACCTATAAACATGATCGGTTTTATATCTTAGATTTTTCCTGCTTTTCCCTTTAAAATGAGACCAGGAAGCAAAATCAGCTAATCTACCGAACGGAGTGATCAAACTATGAGCGAGCAAGCAAACCAACAAATCACAACAAAATTCAACGAAATTGCTGAGAAGTATGATAGCCAGCGAAGAAAACTTATTCCTTGTTTTGATGATTTTTACCACACAGCAACTTCACTTGTACAGGTTGATCATGCAACTCCACATATTCTCGACCTAGGAGCGGGTACAGGTCTCTTCTCCTCTTTCGTACTAAACAAATATCCGAATACCAAATTAACGTTAATTGATCTCTCACAAAGCATGCTCGACATCGCCATACGGCGATTTGGAGAAACCCAAGCTAATATGACCTACATTGCTGAGGATTATCGTACATTCGAGACTTCTGAACCATTTGATTGCGTGATCTCTTCGCTCTCCATTCACCATCTCGAGGATCAGGATAAGCATGCCCTGTATGAAAGAATTTTTAAGCTGCTTAAACCAGGAGGGGTCTTCATAAACGCAGATCAAGTCCAAGGCAGCAGCACTTTCCTTGATCAATTGTACCGTTCTGATTGGGAGGCCAAAGTTGAAGCCACTGATCTAACTCCTGAAGCTGTGCAAGCTGCCTACGAAAGGACGAAGCTGGATAAAATGGCTCCCCTCGATCAACAGCTGAACTGGCTTCGGGCTTGCGGCTTCATCGACGTTGACTGTGTCTATAAATATTACAATTTCGTTGTGATGTACGCTCGAAAGCCAGCAATGTAACCTTTCTACCAAAGAGTCGGTTTGGCTACCATAAACCACATCATAGACAGCGTAATGATAACATACCAGATTAACGCCTTGCGCAGCTTGTTGACCAAGAAATCTCGACTATCGTTTGGTGCCTTTAGCTTACGAAGCAGTGGCGAGAATGCACGGGCAATAAAGTACAGCGAAGCAACCATAATGAGGACCGTAACGATAATCCATGATGTCTTCCACGTCCACGCCGTTAACCATGTGAGTAAAATCCCTGTCGCAACCAGCACATGGCCGGCATGCTTGGTAAGCCTAACCGTAATGCGAAATGGCTCTAGATAGTCTGGCAATTGCTCGAATGGCGCATTACGAATTCTAGCCAATAATGGAAACAGGATAAAATAAGGGCCAATACTTAAAACAACACTAAATATATGGATATATAAAAGCAGTACGTACCAAGACAACACCATCATCCGTTCTATATGAGGAATTGAGAAAACCTCTATCGAGGCCATTCAAAGATGAGCGACCGCGTATAACGAGGAGAGACTTTGATCTACGACCAAAGATCCCTATATTAGGTTTTATCGCCAATAAGAAAGCGGTTTTCGGAAACCGAAAACTTATACTTTCTTATGTGGTCAACAAAACAGTGCGGATCCTTAGATCCACACTGTTTTGTTCTTACTTATTCAGCCTTTTGAAATTCGTGTACCCATACTTTCATATGCGGCAGCCATGGCATACCTGGATGCATAGCTAAAATACTATCACGGTACTCATCAACGGATGTATGACCTTCTGCTTTTGCATGTTCCACAGTCAATTCACCCAAAGCTTGTTGGTAAACGTTAGTTACTGTAAAAGCAGTGCCTTGCAATTCCATCGTTTCACCGATATCTGCATAGCGTCCGTTACGTCTGCAAGCTGTTTTCTCACCAGCAAGTACCTTGTTAACTTCAGCTTCTTTCGTAACGAGTCGGTCGATCGAACACGTTTTTGGTGGCAATGTTTCGTTCATGTTAGTTCCCTCCTTTTGGCAGTTCTCATTATAACGAATGTTACTAGCTTTGTCGAACTGCGCGGCAATCTGGTTACTAGTCATCTTTTCTTATTTATATTTTGCCATGATCTCGGCCATCAGCTCTTTCATCCCATTCACCAATTCCGTTGGACTTTTTACGGTCGCCTCACTTCCCAAACCAAGAATAAACTTCACGAAAAACGGGATGTCACTTTTCGCTATGTTACCGTCCAGCCAACCTGTGCCATCGTTACGGATATGTAATTTAGATACCGTCCATAATTCATTCTCGCACTTCTGGACCCCTTCTTTGCTTAATTCCACAAATAAAATAACTTCTTCCTCTTCCTCTTTGCTAAGTGATTCTCTATTTCCAAGATGAACATGCCGAAGATCCATCGGTTTCGAAGCAGAAGAAACTGCCGAATGAATTCTGTCACATCGGAATACACGAATATCGCCGCGAATAAAGCAATAAGCTGGACAGTACCATAAGCCGTTGCTTGCATAGATGCCAATCGGCTGTATTTCTCTACTAGATATTCCTTCTCGTGATTCATAATCGATGAGAAGGACTTTTTGATCGATAGCCCCATCCAGCAAGATGGATAAAAAAGGGGATTCCGAATGCCTTGACGGCGTTATAAAGTCAACCCGATTCTTCATTTGATCAATACGATTCCGGACGTCTCCAGACATGTAGTTATAAAATTTACTCAATGCCGAAGAAGCTTCCGTTTTAAAAGGGAGATTGGCATAGTGCCGCAGGGCATGACAAGCAAAAAATATGGCTATGGCCTCTTCCTCAGTAAAGGCAATGGGCGGCAGGATTCTTTCATTCAACACCTGATAACCGCCATGAGGTCCCACTTCCGAGTATAAAGGAACCCCTAACTCACTTAATTCCTGTAAATCTCTTAAAATCGTTCTCGATGACACCTCAAACTCTTGGGCAAGCTCCTTGACAGTAAACTTCCGTTTTCGGTTAACGGTCATCATCAATGCCAGGAGTCGTTTTGATTTGGGCATAGCAATTCTCCGTTTTTTATATTTATGACAAGTACTGTCACTATTATAAATTATAATTGGCAGTGAGCGAAAGAATAAAAAAATTGAACCAAGGGAGCTGTTTAATCATGATTTTACAATTAACACCTTTTATTATGTTGGACGGAAATGCCAAAGAAGCTATCGATTTTTATGTACAATCATTAGACGCTAAAGTTGTCTTTATCCAAACCTTCGGAGAGAGTCCGGATTCCGATGAATTATCCATACCAGAAAATGCAAGAGATCGAATAGCACATTCGGTGCTAAAAGTCGGCCAAACAGAACTGATGGTTTCCGATATTTTTCCGGGTCAACCCCATCCCATTGGCAATCAAGTTACTATCTGTATAACAACTTCTGAAAAGGAGCAAGCTGAGCAACTATATGAAGCGTTACGACAAGACGGACAAGTGAGCTTGGAACTGCAAGAAACTCATTTCAGTCCTGCTTACGGTATGGTCATAGACAAGTTTGGTGTAGTTTTTCAGATTTTCACTGCGCGTCAACGCTAACCTATCAATTTATGGTGAGATCGAAATAACAGCCCCTTTTTTGGGGGCGAAGGACTAATCCCTCAATAAAAAATAAGGAAACCCTGACCATTTACCAGGTCTTTCGTTTACCAGCCCCTCCCAGCTACTTGGACATCTGTAACGATGTAATTCATCGTTACAAGTTGCAGCAGCGCGAGACAACCACGGCTGAGACATCTGTAACGATGTAAAACATCGTTACAAGTTGCACGCAGCGCGGATATCAGGCCTTATCTCACCTGTATTAATGGGTTGCCTCTCTGTCACCCAAAACATATAAACTCTTATCTTATAACCAAACCACTCCATTATGGAGTGGCTTTTTTATGACAGATGGACACATCACTTGCCCTGTCCGATGACAATTCACTAAATATCAGTTATTGAATATTAATGCCAATGGAGGAAATATTGTAAATAAATAACACCATTGGAAAGGTGATAAGATGCAAACAGAGCATAAGATTTTATTAACATCTGCAGAAATCGCTAACATTTGGTCTGCATATATAAATGATACATTAGCAGTTTGTACACTAGAGGTTTACTTGTCACATGTGGAAGACACAGAAATTCGTTCCGTCCTTGAATTTGCCATGCAATTATCACGAGCACACGTACAAAAATTAAAATCTTTTTTCATTGAGGAAAAACACCCTGTTCCAGACGGATTTTCAGAAAAATTAGATGTTAATTTGGAAACTCCACGCTTGTTTCTAGATGATTTTTATCTTTTTTACATACAGAATATTGGCAAAGTTGGCCTTGAATTTTATACTCTGGCTTTAGCCAATGCCGCTCGTTTGGATATGTGTGAATACTTTACCGAATGTCTAAATGAATCGGCTAGATTGCTAAATAAAGCAACAGAAATCATGTTACAAAAAGGAACTTTCATAAGAGCTCCCTTTATTCCAATTCCGAAAAAAGTTGAGTATGTCCAAAATCAAAGTTATCTTGCAGGTTTGTTTGGGCATGGCAGACCGTTAAGTGCTATTGAAATAAATCATATCTATTTTAACCTCATTCAAAATCAATTGGGTCGGTCATTGCTGATTGGATATAGTCAAGTTGCTAAGGACAAAAAGGTCCGCGATTATTTCATTCGGGGCAGGAACATTGCAGATAAACACGTTGAAATATTCGGAACATTACTAAGCAAAGAATATCTTCCATCTGCAAGTGCGTGGGATACACTACCAACAGAATCAACCGATGCACCATTTTCAGAAAAACTAATGATGTTCCATACGTCCGCGTTAAACTCGGCTGGAATTGCACATTATGGCCGAAGTCTTGGTCAAAGTCCTAGGACTGATTTAGGAGAAATTTACATTCGACTAACGGCCGAAATTTTGAATTTTGCAAAAGATGGATCAGATATCTTGATTGAGAATGGTTGGTTGGAATAACCGCCACAAGCTGCTGACAGAGACAAATTAGCAAAAGCATAGTCCAACATGATTAAAATAAAAAAACCGCCAGACACATGGTGGCGGAATCAATCAGCTACAAGGCATTGTACGTTTTTTGGGTGTCATCCATCCCAAGGAGTTCGGGAAGATTTACGACGGTATATCCGTAACCCGCTTCATATCTTTTATCATACGGTTTCGTATGCCCATAATTTGGTTGCGTATTGTTAGCGCCATAATGCGTATGTATAACTGCTTTATTGTCATACTTCGCGACCATCTCAGCAGGACCCGAAACCTCAAATTCAGCCCCGTAATTTGCTGGGTTGTTACCATACTTTCTCACATAATCCAAACTGTCAATTCGGTTTGCGTTGATATCCTCGATGAGTTGAATAAACGGCTGAACAAACGGGACAAATTCTTCCGTCATATCGTAAAATTTAACCTTAGCCTTATCATACAGAACATAGGCCAGGTAATTTTTCCATTCTGCCGTGAAGGCAGCAGCGCCAGTGACGAAATCAGACACCTTGTCCCCAGTTAATGTTATTATTTCCTCTAACCAGGCCTGCAATGGCTCGGGATCGTCCTTACAGTAATCAATCGTTTCCTGATCTGTATACGCATCAACACCCTCGTAATCAGGATAAAGCGTTGAAATCTGTGTCCGCAGCGATTCAAAATCGCTAGCTTTTGCTTTTTTCCATAACTCATTCTGAATCAGTCCGGCAATGAAGCTTTCTTTTAACTCACTGGCGTCAACTTCCGCTTCATTTAACACTTTTTTCAGTCCTGCAATCCCTTTTTTCACCTCTCCTTTTACATAAGCAGAGGTGTCTTTTTCAAGGAATTGTGCATACTCCATAAATATGACATTGGCGTCTCCGAGATCGGAGGCTTCCACATGCTTTTCATCCTCGTCACCGTTACGTTTTTTGTCACTGGAAACAAGCATTCTTTGCACGACGCCGGCATCGCTCAGCGAACTTCTTTGAATGCCTGGAGGTGAAGGCTCAGACCCCCCTTGCACATGTTGTAAGGCCTTGGCACCCATGATATCAGCTTCTTGCTCCAACCCTGCATCATCGTTGATCGCAACGTCTCCCATTTGCATCCTAGGTTTCACCTTGCCTTGCTTTTGCTGTACAACATGCCACGTTTCATGAGGGAGATGCTGGTCTTGTCCGGGTGCAACATGAATATCCGTCCCCTCCGCGTAAGCATGGGCTTGCAATTGGGCAGGCTTGGGAGAATTATAGTGGACTTTCACATCGTCCAAGGAAATCCCCGAAAGTCTCTCCACACCTGATTTCAAATCATCCGGGAGTCCTGTATGATTTGTCTTTCTCTGGACCGTTTGTGTCGGATTGGCTAGTTGGCCAGCCCGCACCATTTGGGCAACAGCCCGATTCCCTATCGTCTTATGTAAGCTATGTATATAATTTGGACTCATTTGCACTTGCGTAGAAGCTGCCAACTCGTGATCCTTTAATGTGGAAGTTTCTATTGACCTGCGCGCTAAACTTTCATTTTTCATCCTGATACCTCCCCTCGTTACACTTAAGTTGACACCATTTTATCATATTATTTGAAACAAGAATGCCACTATTTCCCTTCATCACCTTCACATTGGAGATACCCTTAGCCCGCCTGATCTTCTAATGGCGACACACATTTTTCCAATGGTAGGAGGAGTGTGATCCGGGTGCCCCTTTTGGCATCGCTCTCGAAGATAAATTGTGATTCCTTGCCGTAGTACATGATCATTCGTGTGACCACATTTCGCAGTCCGAATAGATCCTTATCCTTCTTGAAGTCCGTTGAAATACCTTCTGCCGCTAGCTTAGAAGCTTCCTCCAGTTTGCCGCAAATATAGGCGAGCCTTTCGTCATTGACCCCTACCCCGTTGTCACAAACTTCAAGCACAAGCCGATTACCTTCCAAATACGAGGAAATGAAGAGTTCTCCGCCCCCGCTCTGCTTTTCCAAACCGTGCAGCACAGCATTTTCTACAAGCGGCTGCAAGAGGAGCTTCAACACATGATAAGGAGCGCTTTCCTCGGCAATGTCGTACCGGACAGTAAAATGATCTAAGAACCTCAGCTGCTGGACTTTAATGTAATATTTCAAATGCTCGATGGTCTCCCCAACCGCAAACGTTTCGTTTCCCTTATTCAGGCTTAGCCGGAAAAATTTCGACAGATTAAGCACCATTTCGCTAATTTCATCCGCTTCATAGTTTTTGGCCGTCCAATAGATGGAATCTAGTGTGTTATAAAGAAAATGCGGGTTGATTTGCGACTGCAAAAACTTAAGCTCCATTTTGGACAGTAACAGCTGCTTCTCATAGTGGTCACGAATAAGTGTCTTCTGGTTCTCAGCCATCCGATTGAACGATTCGATCACGTATCCCAGTTCGTCCACGCGCGTATCTTCCAGTTGAATGGTGAAATTACCTGTACGGAGCTGTTTCATCCCATAAGCTAGCTTCCGCAGCGGCGCGGAAATCCCCCTATAGATGATCCAGGAAATCCAAACAGCTAGCAACAGACTAACGCCTAAAATCCCATAACTAAACACCTTTAAGGAGTCGGTATGGCTGCGTAGTTCCGCCAAGGGCTGCTCCATCATGAGCGACCAACCGGAAAACTTTGATTTCACACTGATCGTAACCATTTCCGTACCGGTTTGCTGTGACTTACGGATCGTCCTAACTTCATTCACGGTGTCCCAAACTTGGGGATGTACACTCGCACCCGTGCCCGTGATCGAGCTTCCATCGCTGCCAAACAGATAGATATTCGCATTTCTAGAGGGAAGAAGCGGTTTCGCCAACTCGATTAGAGCGCTTTTTTTGACGGAAAGCACAAGCAGATTCGGATTAATGAGTGTCCTGTTATAAGGATCCATCGTCCGAATCAGATGAACGCTGTCTGCATCGAAGTAAGATTCCCCCTCCTTCGGCGTAAAAAAAACCGTCCCCCCGCTGGATTCCATTAAACGTTGGTACCATTCCTGCTTCTCCGCGCCTTCGGGCAGCTTGCGCCCCCCCAGTTTGGTGGAAATGACGGTACGTGACGGCATATGGATGATGGAGATTTGGTCCACGATTAAATTGACCGTCGTCATGTTCGTGATTTGGTCCATCACTTGTGCAAAATGAACGAACGACTGCTTTTCCGGCTCCTGTCCGACGGACTGCAGTGTCGTGTTCATGTTCATGTCGAACGCGATCAGCGAAGAAAGCTGTTCGAGGTTCTGCAGTGTCAGGTCGATGTAATCCGTCATCGTATGCAGGGCCCCTTGTGTCCTCTCACCCGTTTGAACTTCTAAAATCGTCTGTGATTTTGAGATGGCAAAAAGACTGAAGCCGGCGAGCGGAAGCAGAATCAGTAAAAAGTACCATGTTAGCCGAATCTGAATATAACCGACCAGTATTTTGCGCACTTTAGGCAGGATTTCTTTTAACATATTGGCGATCCCTCCAATCGTGCCCTGTTACTTTCCGGCTACTTGCCGGTTTCTCGCCACCATTCGTTCACTTCTCCAGTTATTTCATCGCCGCCTGCATCCTTCCATTTCTTCACAAAGGCATCGAATTCCTCGATGGGGCTCAACCCCGCGATGATGCGTGTAAAAGTCTCTTCTTGCAGCTTGGACAGCTTGACGTAATGCTTGCCCATTGCGGGTGTCGGCGGTCCATTAAACCGATCTTCCATCAGGTTGCTTTCGATCCGCTGCAGGTTTTCGTAAAGGTGAAATTGTTCGCCGAGTCCCTCTAGCCGATCCCGCGTTATGTCCCGCTCCGCGGTATCGACCAGCGATCCATAGATACCCCGATAGCCATGCTTCGTGTGTTCGTCAAACCGGATTGAAAGCTTTCCGTTCACTCGAGTCCAAATTTCGTTCTCAAAACCAAGCTTCAGGCTTGTTTGACCGGGGCCTGCGATAAAATCGAGAAATTTGACAACGGCTTCCGCGTTTTGACTCTTGATGGGCACAACATTGTAAGAACGAACGTTTGATGTGCTGTAGACCCCGTGTTTACCATTCGGTCCGACCGGGAATTCAAGCGGGATCCATACCGCATTCGGATCGTTTTTACGGTTAGCCGCAATGTGGGTGCGTGTGTCAGACCATGCTGCGGAATATAAGCCGACCCTGCCAGTCGCAATCTTTTCGCCAAGTACATCGATTTTATTGAGCGGGAACTCCGGGTCCAGAATATTCTGGTCGTACAAGCTGCGAAGGTATAGGAGTGCTTCTTTCATTTCTGGGAGGATACCGGAGTAAACCAACTTACCATCCCGCTCATACCAAGCGTTCATTTGTACGCCGAAGGCGCCGAGAAATGGCGACGTTCTCCTGAGACGCTCCAGGATCGAGAGGCCAAAGGTATCCTTTCTACCGTTTCCATCCGGGTCTCCTTCGGCAAAGGCCTTCATCACCGTTGTAAACTCTTCGATTGTTCGCGGTGGCTGCAGGCCGAGCTTGTCCAGCCAGTCTTTTCGAGCATAAACAATTTCAGTTCCCTTCACTTCATTAAGACTGGGTATTGCATATATATGGCCATTGACAGTTACGTTGTCCCAAGCTTCTTTTGGGATTTTGGCTTTCAGATTCGCCCCATATTTCTCAATATAATCATTCAAAGGCGTGAGCGCCTTCTGATTCACGAAATTGATAAACCAAGAGGGATTGCTCGTGTTCAGCAGATCGGGAGGCTCCCCAGACGTCATAATGACGTTTAGCTTTTCATCGTATCCGTTCAGTGGCGGGAGTGTCACATTCACCTGTACGCCGATGTTTTTCTCAATGTAGCTAAGATAGGGGTTGTTATTCTCATCCATACCTTCCGGAAAGTTCATGCCCAGGCTGTTGACGATGATTCGAATGACCGGATCCTGGACAGCTTCCGAAACGTTATCTTGGTTCTTTGACCATTCCGGAAAGCTGCATCCGGCGGTAGCGAAGCAAGTGAGTAAGGCTAGAATGGCCGCGCTTTTTCTTTTCATTACTCAACCACCCCTCCAGGCATAATGAACCAGCAATCAATCGGCCAAAATCTTCTGTAGGGCTGGCATCAGCCCATCTGCCATACGCAAAAAGCCGAGGTCAGTCGGATGGACTCCGTCAACGGTACATTCATGTGCATCCTCACCCAGCAGGTTAGATCCGTCGTAAAAATAAATGTTGGCATCGCCCATCTCGCGCTGCTGCTCTACGGTTCGGAGCTGGAATTGTTTGCGTTCCGCCCGATCTTTCACCATTTGATCATGAAATTTATCCTTCGCATAGGTGATGCGCGACATTACAAGGATTGGAGTCAGCGGGTGTTTATCTCGGTAGATCGATATGAACTCGGGCAGAGTTGTCTGAAGCAGTTCAGTAGAAACGCAGTTCGCCTCATAATCCAGTATCAGGCATGCAGGGTTCGGGATGTCCGAAAGGATATGAGCGAGCTCAGGTTCTCCCTTACCGTTGCCGGAAAAGCCCAGGTTGAGAAACTCCCTGTTGATACGTCTGGAAAGTATGTTGGTATAAGCCATCCCCGGACGGTTTGCACAGCCGCCTTGCGTGATTGAGGTGCCGTAAACGATGATCTTTCCGTTATTTTCGTAAGCCGGTGGCGGAGCGATCTGCGCTTCACGTTCCAAGCCGATCCAAACTTCCTCTACGCCTTGGTAGAGTGGAAAGTTCAACGTAATGATCCGGCTCTCCCGCGCCATATCCTTAAAAATAACAGCTTCGTATTCGGCGAGTGTGTGATCATAAACCGTTGTGCCATAATATAGCTGCTCTCCTGGACCTCCAATGTAACAGTCAAACCCGCACTGCCCCGTCGCGGGCATATGATACATATTGGCAACGCCTGACAGTTTTACTTTGACAGATAGCGATGTAGCATCCGTCTCGAAGCGGATTTGACCGCCGGCGGTGCAGTTGGCCAATTGGTCTACCGCCTCTGGGAGTTTCCAATCTGGTTTTGCCGGCAGCCTGCGGTAAAGCCTTTCTTCGTGCAGCCAACCGAAACCGGCAATATGGAAGGGCTTCTCTAGCGGTGAATACCAATTAACATGATTGCCGCCGGATTGCTGAATTCGCATGTTTGCGTCCAATTGCACGGCGTTAACAGGTTGTTGTTGATTTGGCATCTAACATTCCTCCTCTACTTACTCCTTAAAATCCACTCACATTGTGGGGCTTTGTTATCCATTTTCGACTCCGATCCAGCAATCCCTTTTTTTCCATAGGCAATGGTTATTAAAGTACCAAAAGAAGTCATGGTCCTCCGCTGTGACCTCGTTCCCGCTGTATTACAATGAGGATAGCCTGAGAAATCCTGCAGGCGAGGAGGAAAAAGGAGGGAATATTTCCGTTGCCACACATGAAAAGCAACCACAACATTCAAAAATTTCATGCCGATATCGTCGTGATTGGCGGGGGAACCGGCGGCTGCGCAGCCGCGCTTGCCGCTGCCAAATCAGGCAAGACGGTGATCATGACCGAAGAAACAGACTGGATCGGCGGGCAATTAACGAGTCAGGCTGTTCCCCCAGATGAGCACCCTTGGATTGAGCAGTTCGGCTGCACACGCACGTACCGGCAGTTCCGGGATGGGGTACGTGATTATTATCGGCGCCACTTTCCCCTTACTGAAGAAGCACGGTCCCGCATTCATCTTAACCCCGGGAACGGCGGCGTTTCGCGGTTGTGCCATGAGCCACGCGCTGCATTGGCAGTTCTGCAGGAAATGCTGGCTCCTTATATTCACAGCGGGAGGCTGCAGATTCTTACCCGTCATCGCGCCCAGTCGGCTTCCGTGGACGGTGATGATGTACGAACGGTAAGGGTAAGGAATTTGCTTACCGGGGAACTCGTGGAGCTATCCGCCGCCTACTTCCTTGACGCCACGGAATGTGGAGATGTTCTGCCGCTTGCCGGGGCGGAATATGTGACTGGGGCGGAGTCCAAGAGCCAAACCGGGGAACCGCATGCCGTGGAAGGCGAAGCTCTTCCGCAGGACATGCAGGGCTTTACATACTGCTTTGCGATGGATTACATCGAAGGCGAAGACCACACCATCGAACGTCCAGAGCGCTATGATTTCTGGCGGCAGTACAAAGCCGATTTTTGGCCCGATCGCCTGCTAAGCTGGTCCGGCGTCCGCCCTCATACGCTAGAGCATGTCACTTATGAGCTTTTTGAAGGGACCGAAAAGTACTCTCTGTTCTACTATCGGCGCATCATCGACAGCAGAAACTTCGAGGAAGGCTTTTATCCTGGTAGCATTACACTGGTCAACTGGCCGCAGAATGACTACTGGCTTGGTTCGGTCATCGATGTGAGCGATGAGGAAAGAGAACGGAATCTGTGGGATGCGAAGCAGCTTAGCCTCTCCTTGCTTTACTGGCTGCAAACGGAAGCGCCTCGGCCGGACGGGGGTTTCGGCTACCCCGGGCTTCATCTGCGCAAAGACATCGTCGGCACCGAGGACGGACTGGCCATGTCTCCGTACATGCGGGAGTCACGCAGGATCAAAGCACAGTTTACCGTACTGGAACAGCATGTGAGCACAGCCTGCCGCCTCGATGGTAAAGCAGAGCAATTTGCCGATTCTGTCGGCATCGGCTGTTACCGAATTGATCTGCACCCGAGCACGGGGAACCGCCATTATATCGATATCTCTTCTCTGCCGTTCCAGATTCCACTAGGCAGCCTGATTCCGGTCCGCATAAACAATCTGCTGCCGGCATGCAAAAATCTTGGCGTCACCCATATCACAAACGGCTGCTACCGGCTCCATCCTGTTGAATGGAACATCGGTGAGGCTGCTGGCTTTCTAGCAAGCCGTTGTATCGACCGCGAACTCCTGCCCCGAGAGGTGCGCAGTATGGAGACAGAGCTTCAAAGCTTCCAGAATATGCTTATAAGCTATGGGATTGAACTCGCTTGGCCAACGATTCATTCGGTATAAAAAAATATTCAAGAGACGAGGAGTTTTTCAAATGAGTAAAGTACGTATCGCGGTCATCGGAGCCGGTTCCATTTCTGAAATGCATTTGAGGTCATACCAAAATAATCCAGACGCTGAGCTTTATGCCATCTGCGACCTGAACGAAGAACGCGCTAAGGCGAAAGCCGAAAAATACGGCATAACACGCATTTACACGGACTACAAAGAATTGCTTGCCGATCCAGGAGTCGATGCCGTCAGCATCTGTACGTGGAACAATAGCCATGCGCCGATCTCCATAGCCGCATTGGATGCCGGCAAAAACGTGCTTACCGAAAAACCGCTCTGCAAAACGGTAGACGAAGCGTTAGCCGTGGAGGAAGCAGTCCACCGCTCCGGTAAAACGCTCCAGGTCGGCTTCGTCCGCAGATATGCATCTAATACTCGTATCATCAAATCGTTTCTAGAAAACGATGAACTCGGTGAAATTTACTACGCCAAAGCTTCGTGCATTCGTCGTCTCGGTAATCCTGGCGGCTGGTTTTCCGATGTGGAACGTTCTGGCGGCGGCCCGCTGATCGATGTAGGCGTCCACGTTATCGACCTTTGCTGGTACCTGATGGGCCGACCGAAGGTGAAGTCAGTCTCCGGCAATACCTACAAAAGACTCGGCAATCGTGCCAACGTGAAAAACCTTGCCTTCTACAAGGCAGCGGACTATGACGCTTCCCACAATACCGTAGAGGATATGGCGAATGCGCTGATTCGTTTCGAGAATGGCGCCTCCATCCTTGTAGACGTAAGCTTCACGCTTCATGCGAAGGAAGACGAGCTTACCGTGAAGCTGTATGGCGACAAAGGCGGCGCTGAATTGGAACCTCAGCTATCCATCGTCACAGAGAAGTACGATACGATCTTGAATCTCACTCCGCAGATCAACAACCTGTCTTTTGATTTTGTTGCCGGGTTTCAGGATGAAATCAATTATTTCATTGAAGTATGCCAAGGCATTAAGAAAACCATTTCTCCTGTTCAAGACGGCGTTGAAATGATGAAAATTCTTTGCGGTATCTATGAATCTAGCGAAAAAGGCGAAGAAATACACTTCTAAGAAACGGTTTACGACAAACCTCAAAGTTGAACTGGTCCAAAACTAGCCCTATCAAATGAATGGAAGGATAGTGAAACCCGTTGAATAAGTCGAAATGGATGTCTTTGACCTTATTGGTCACAATGATCGTTTCCCTTTGGTCCACGACCGCTGTTGCTGCGGAGACCGTTTCTGGCTCCGCTGCCACTGCCGCTGCTCCGGCCGCCGCCGATTACATTGAAGTAGAAGCCGCTCCGGTAGATATAACCATTGATATTGAAGGTCCTCGCAAGCAAATTAATGCTGTTGATAAGGATGTAAGCGGTATTACCGATTATGTAGCTTTATTCACAACGGAATATGCACCTCAGATTACAGTTGGCAAAACTTCCGTCGGCGTTGTCGTCGATGGAGCTAACCAAGTGACTCGCGTGGTAAACCCTTCCGTGAACGGCGGAGTGCCTGTCTGGACAGGGCCTACTGACCTAGTCATCCCTCAAGGCGGTTACATCCTAGTTTCGAATGATGACAGTTGGGCGAACAAAACCTATAAGCAATATCTCGCGAAAAATTTCAAGGTCGGTGACAAAATCAAGCTGCGTAAAAACGGGGAAGTCATTCCTGTCTCTGAATTAATGACAGGACAAGGCCTCAAAGCTCGGCTTAAACTGAACAACGACGAATGGTTTACGGTAACCGAGCCGAAAACAGTAGTCACTGGCAAGCTGGAAAACCTAGAGCAGGGTATCCCCTATTCAATTCGTGTGAACCTATCCACGGCTGCGTTGCAAGCGAACGGCACCTTTCAGCTCGAGGTTGGTCTCACGGAGGGTGTCAATTATCTTGACGTCATCGCCATCAAGAACGGGACGGACAATGACCGCAAGACGCTAGTCGTGTTTTACAAAAAACAAACGGGCACCGCAAAGGAAGTCGTCCTATGGGTCGACCAAGGAACGAATATTTTCAAGCTGCAAACGCCTGAAAATGTTCACGATATGCTGACCAAGGCAAAAGACGCCGGAGTCACGGCAATTGCACTAGATGTTAAAGGTGTAGAAGGCTTCGCCAACTACAAGAAGAACGACCTGACCGGTCGTCCGCATATCTCCCAGATGACCGCGCCGACCCGTGCGGGAGCGAATCCGAACCTTGACATGCTGGAGGAGTTCATCAGGTACGGGCATCAGCTCGGCATCAAAATCCATGCAGCGTTCAACGTCTTTGCCGAGGGCTCACCTGCGCACAACGAGTATGGGCTGCTGAACCAGCACCTCGACTGGGAAGAGCATGTTTACCGTCCTGAGGATGGCGGTCAGATTCTGCGGCTGCGTGAAAGCAACTATTACAAAACGGGTAAATCACTCGTAGCTTTCGTTAACCCGGCTAATGATGACGTAAGAGCCTTTGAGTTGAAAAACATGGAAGAAGTTATCAAAAACTACGATGTTGACGGCGTCGTGCTAGACCGAACCCGCTATGACAATGAAACTGCCGACTTCAGCCCGTTAACCCGCTCGAAGTTCGAGGCGTTTCTCGCCGATCGCGGTAAACAGCTTACAAATTGGCCTGCTGACGTCTTCACTTACGTGAACAATGTCCGGCAATACGGACCGCTCATCAACGATTGGTGGGAGTTCCGCTCGCAGACGATCAAGACATTTACGGATGAAGTCCGTTTGCTTACCGATCGGTACACAGCACTGAAAGGCCATAAGATCTACTCTTCCGCCTATGTAGGCTCCTGGTTTGATTCTTACTACCTAAACGGCGTCCACTGGGGCAGCCCCAATTTCAAATACGACAGCCGTTTGCATTTCCCGGACGACAGTCTTTACACTGAGTCTTACGCACAAACCGGTTACACGGGCAACATCGATTTCCTTATGATCGGCACGTATCAAACAACACAAAAAGAAATCGAGCATCACATTACGTTGGGCAACATTGTAACGAACGGTGAAGTTCCGATGTACGCTAGTATCGCGCTGGCGAACATCCAGGATCCCCCGCTTCAGCGGTCGGTGTTCCAGGCTGGCTTGTCGCAATCGAATGGTTTGATGCTTTTCGACTATTCGCAGGTTAATTGGTCGGTTGTTAAAGCATCGCTCCAGAACGTGGAGTACGTCAAGGATTATCAGGTAGGCTCAAGTGTTCCTAGCAATCCGGAATCGTTCCTAGAAGGCGATTTGTACAATGTAAGCCGGAATGAGAATAATCTCAACGTCTATACGGATTCGTTCGGTCTAACGACAGCTACCAGCACCTTTGGTGTCGAAGCGATCGTAGACAGCACCGGTAAAGTCACTAAGGTCGTTAACCAACAACAGGCGCTTAGTTGGAACTGGACGAATATGTCACCCAATAACAGCGTTATTCCGCAGGGCGGCTTCGTGATCTCTGCTCTGGATGCTTCAGGCGTTCGGACGAGACGGCAGCTGGTCGCCAAAACATACAAGGTCGGTGATGCTGTCAGATCGGCCGTGCTGCGCGGTCACCTTTCCTATGCAAACGTTAGCACACCGCTGAAGAATCTCGAGATCAAAGGCAATGTTGAAGTGCTTGGGCCAGGTACGGCTGATGTTCGTTTAAATGGCGTTCCCGCTGCGCTGGCTAGCAACGGAGACTTTAGCGGTATGGTCCCACTGGAAGTTGGTTCCAATCCCGTAAAAATCTCCGTTTACGTAGACGGCCGCAAAACGAACGAAAAAACCGTAAACATAACGCGTACGGCTCCTGTCATCACAGGCATTGAGCTTGATTCTGCCGCCTACCGTCTAGTGGCAGGCGACAAGCATGTAACTGTCACAACAGCCGTCTACTCGGACGAGACGAGAGCCGTAGTAACCGGTGCTGTGTTCAGCTCCAGCAATCCTGAGACAGCAGCCGTTGCCGCAGACGGAACGGTTACCGCGCTGAAGGCCGGAACTGCGGAAATCATTGCTGTATATGAAGGAAAAACAGCCAAATCAGTTGTTACTGTCGTCGAACTGGCAAGCATTACTTTTGAAGAGAATAAACACAGTCTCGTGAAAGGTGAGACCTTCCAAGCACCGCTCAAAGCAACTTACTCAGATGGCACAATGGGTTACATTACCCAAGGGGCGACATTCATCTCTTCGCTCGATAAAGTTGCAACTATAGCTGCAGACGGCACTATCACAGCTGTGAAGCCTGGATCCGCAACCATTACTGCCTCTTATCGTGGCAAACAATCGGAGATTAAGATCAAGGTATTCAATACGCACAAAGAAAAGATCGAAGATAAAGAGAATGATGATGGCGTGTACGACGATGCAGCGAATGATAATAGAGAGAATGAAGTTGGAGATATGGGTTAAGGTTTGACAACGGATAACATCACATGTTCAGAAAAAAGGGCTGTCCCAAAAGTGCTCGCATGATTGAGCATGTCCCAAATTTAAACAAAAGAACCTCCAATTCCACTAAAGTGGGAGATGGAGGTTCTTTTTACATATGAATCTGCTTCTAAGTGGGGGCTCAAAAATCATAAATTGACTTTTCGGACAGCCTCTTTTTGGAGCAGATTCAAATAGGCCTATTGGTTAGAATTGTGCTTGCGCGTTGGTTCTCACGAGGAACTCCCCCATCACTTGGTTACGATGACCTGCGGAACGTCAGTACCTTATTTTCGGCCAAAAGGCTCAAATTGGAGTCTTCGCGGAATGAGAATACCTTATTTCTTCAAAATGCGGGCATTTAGTTGTATTCTTGCGAAATAGAGGATCGTCGTTCCGTTTGACCACAATATCGGCCTTTTACAGCACTTTAGCGCATCGTCGTTCCGCTTCCCTCATGAAATCAACAGTTCGTTCCGCTTTCAGACCTCCGGTCAACTTGCCAAAGTCATATGCTCCATTCAATCCAGGCTAGGGAGCTGTTATGCTGACAAAATAGTTCCACACCGGATTACACGCTTAATACACGCTTATTACCCGCGCAACTTAAAGCTCCCATCGCCGTTTACGGCAGCTCCAACCACTGATATGGCGTATTCGCCGCCTTACTTCCAAATTCCAGAATCGTTGCAATCGCAATCGTTTCTGCCTGCGGAACAGGCGGCTTACCCGTCTCGAAAAAACCGATAAGATTCTCAATAAACGCCCCAAAGAAATCCGACTCGATCTTTAGAAACTTCGATGACCCCGCTCCATAACGGAGCGCCATGCTGAACGGACATTCCCATCCATATAGGTTGATCGTTGCTTGGCGACCGTCCGCATACCCGATTAGCAGCGCTGGTGTGTTTGCCGTTCCCGTCCACATCACTCGTTTGACATCCGTCCCCATTACCGAGACGATCGGTTCCACTTGATGGATCGAATAGTTCTCAAATTGTCCCGGTCCTAGGCTGCAAATGGACTCTATTCCTTGTTTTTCTAGTCCTATATACTCTGAAGCGAACCGTAGAGCTGAAGTCGAGTACATGGGGGTCTCATGCTTGTCTGCGAGTTCGAACATCCGCAAGGCCGCTGCCCGGTTAGGCGCGAACGTTTTATCAATGTAGGTAGGCTTGCCCGACCGAAGTGGAATGAGTGACAATTCCTCATGGTACTCCGGATGATCCGGTGACAGAACAAGCAAATAGTCACTCTGCTCCACAACCGCCTCGATCGAGTCAAGAAGCTGGATTCCCTTCTTCTCGCTCCATTCCGCATTGCTAAGCTTTCCTTCGATATTAGACTTGCCATAAGCGTACGCGACCTTCATGCTGCCACTCGATGCCTTTTCAATCCAACCAGGATATTTCTCCGCATGCCACTCGTCTAGGAAATAGTCAATAAATCCGATCTTTTTCATCCTTTTCTCACTCCCTCAGAGAAATAAAACCCCCACGGCGTGAACCGCAGGGGAATATTGCGCTTAAAATTACTTCTTGTTCGCTGCGTACCATTCGTTGACAGCTTTCGTCATTTCGTCTCCGCCATCTGTTTTCCACTGTGCTAGGAATTTATCATAATTTTCGAGCTGCTCTGCACCTGTAATGTACTTAAGGAAGGTGTCTTCCATCAACTTCTGCAGTTTTAAATTGTATTTACCGATTGCTTCAAGCGGAGGTGCAAAAGAGAGCGGATCTACGACGATGTTGCCTTTGGCAGCTTCCTGATTTTTGTTAAATGCATCGGTCAGGATAGGATCTTTACGAACGCGCGCCTGCCAGTAGATCGGGTAGTTTTTCTCATCCACGCCAGTGAGAAACGAAGAAGCGTTATTATACTGGTCGTTGAAAATCGGCAGAATCGGGAAGTAGTTGCCGTTTTCCACCTTGTGGTGAACGCCTTCTTTGCCGATCGTCGCTTCCTTGTGAATGTCTTTGTCGAGCTTCAAATCCAGGTATTTGATAATCTCTTCCTTGTTTTCGGCCCATTTCGGTATACCTACGTAATAACTGATACCTGCGGAACCCATAACTTGTACTTTGCCATCATCGCCTTTCAGGTAAGGAAGGCTTGCGATTTTGGCGTTAGGCGTGTTTTTCAGAAGTGCATTTTGTACAGTAGGCGCGTTGAAGTAGCCGTTTGAGATCATAGCCGCTTTGCCGCTCGTGAAGTTCTCGATGACTTTGTTCGCCTGATTGAGAGACCATTCCTGGTCAATCAATTTCTCCGAATAAAGCTTCTTTATGAACTCTAAATATTTTTTCATGTTCGGATTTTCTACCACATTGACCAGTTTTCCGTTAACATCCTGCCAGCCGGTCGTTGCGGTAGATTGAACCAGCGTGAGACCGAAGGTCGGCATGATTTCAGGCACGAGCGGAGATTTACCGCCGGACAACGCCATGACATTCTTCTTCTCTTTGATTGTCTTCATCATGTTGTACAGCTCATCGCGTGTTGTCGGGGCCTTAAGTCCGAGCTCATCCATCCAATCCTGGCGCACGATCAGCGCTGTGTTGACGATCGTACCCGATCCGGTCTGTGGAATACCGTAAATTTTACCGTTCAGCTTCGCCCCGTTCCAAGAGTTTTGGGAAATAACGTTCTTCATGTTCGTGCCATATTTATTCACCAACTCATCAATCGGCTCCAACGCGCCGGAAGATGAGAGTCTGGAATACTGTGGGCCACTGAGCAGCATGAAGCTGTATTTCTCCTTGTTGGCCATGAGCAGATTAAGCTTATCGTCTGGGTTCTCGACCGGCAGCATGTCGTAGGTAACTTTGTAACCGGTTTTTTCGTTCAGGAACTTCGCCACGACTTCAGCATTGGGATCAAAACGCGCATATTGCAGCAGCGCCTTGAATTCTGGCTTCGGCTTGCTGGTATCTACAGTTGCGACTGGAGCTGTGGATGCAGACGGTGCTGTGGTACTGCCTGCCGTTTGGCCGCTTCCGCCACAAGCAGTGATAGACGCTGCCAAAGTCGAGATGGACATCAGAGCTAAAAATTTTTTTACCATGAAAGAGCCTCCCTTTTTCATTCTTTGAGTATGGAGAAGTGCGTAAATCCAAATTTCATGGAACCATCTTTGAGCCTGCCCACCACCACCCTTCAAGTTTTGATTGTCAGATTCAGCCTTTTACGGAGCCGACCAGAACACCCTTTACGAAATATTTTTGAAGGAACGGATACACGAATATGATCGGCAGCGTCGCCAGAATGATGGAAGCCGCTTGGATCGACTGCGGTGAAACGTTCAACGATGCGTCAACATTGGTCCGCATGAAGGCATCCGTCGAAGAGACGAACAATTCCTTTAAATAAAGCTGCAGCGGCTTCATTTCTACTGAGTTGATATAGATAAGCGACGTAAAGTAATCATTCCAGAACGTAACCGCGTAGAACAATGCGATGGTCGCCAACACTGGCATAGACAGCGGCAAAATGATGCGCACAAGGATCATCATATTGCTGGCGCCATCCATTTTCGCCGATTCTTCAAGGCTGTCAGGCAGGCTTTCGAAATAGCTTTTGACAATGAGCATGTTGTACACGTTAATCATTAATGGCAGGAAGAGCACCGGCAGTTTATCGATAAGATTGAGTTCGTGCATAAGCAGGTAAGTCGGGATCAATCCACCGCTGAACAGCATTGTAAACAGGTACATGATGATAAAAAACTTGCGTCCCCGCAGCCTCGGCTTGGAAAGCGGATAAGCGGCTAACGTCGTCATGAATAAAGCGAGCAGTGAACCAACCAGCGTCACCGTAATGGAAACCATAAACGCATTCAGGAATAAGGAATTGCTCGCCACATACTTGTAAGTCCCTACCTGAAAATCGATCGGGTACAAGGTAACCATCCCCGAAACGACCGCTGCCTCGCTGCTAAGCGATTTGGCGATGAGATTGACGAACGGGAAGATGGTGGAAAGTCCCATCAGGATAAAGAAAATATGATTGACCACTGTGAAGATTTTTTCGCCACGGGATGTTGGGATGGCTCCAGACCTTCTGACGGCAGGTGATAGTAAGGTGCCTTTTGTATGCATAGCTGATCCTCCTTTATTCGCCGTTTACCAGATACCTCGTCCGAAAAACTTACGGGCCAATCCGTTACCCGTTAAGATCAAAATAAACGCAACCACAGATTCGAATACTCCAACGGCAGTTGAGAAGCTGTAATCCTGTTCACCAAGACCTATGCGATAAACAAAGGTGCCAATAACATCTGCAACGTTATATACGCTTGGGTTATACATAACGAGAATTTGTTCAGTTCCCGCTTCGAGCACATAGCCGAGACGAAGAATGAACATGAGCAGGATAATCGGAATCAGACCAGGCAGTGTAATATGTATGATTTGCTTCCATTTATTAGCGCCATCTATTTTGGCCGCTTCGTACAAGCCGGGATCGATACCGGCCAAAGCCGCCAAGTATATGATCGTGTTCCAGCCGGTCTCCTTCCAGCCTGCCGTGCTGATGAGAACCGAGAGGAAAATGTGGCTGTCCAGGAAAAAGCGGATCGGTTCGCCGCCCATGGCGACGATTATTTTGTTGACGATACCGCCGTTCGTGGAAAGCAGATCAATGAACAAGCCGCTGACGATAACCCAAGACAGGAAGTGAGGCAGGTAAACGACGGTTTGTATGCTTTTTTTGAACGCCATGTTCTTCAATTCGTTAAGCAAAATGGCGACCACAATCGGGAGCGGAAAGAGAAATACGATTTTGTAAACTGAAATGATCAAGGTATTCTGGAAAACTTGCAAAAAACTAGCGGAGGAAATCAATTTATCGAAATGCTTCCACCCGACCCATGGACTTGCGGCCATACCATCGAAAATATTGAAATCCTTGAAAGCAATGATAATCCCGTACATCGGTGTGTACTTAAACAGCAGTAGAAATGCGATGCCAGGGATGAGTGCGAGATACAAATCCCAATCTTTCCTAATATCGATCCACAATTGTCGTCTATAGCTCTTTTTACCATTTTTCTTTGTAAATATGATAGTTTCCGTCGTAGTGGTCGTTTCTCGCAAGGTGTCTCCTCCTTCTTACCTGTCTTTCTTAGATTTAGTTTATCACCCACCGTTTTTTTGCGAATTAGAGGAATATTACTTGTTTTGGTACTTTCATAACTTCTCGCTTCTGACATATGAAAAAACCTTCCCAGATCAACTGAGAAGGCTGCCAAACGGCTTGCAAGGAATTCAATGACGAACTTCCCCGGGCGTCACGCCCCAATATTTGCGGAATACTCTTGTAAAATAGCTCACATCCCTATACCCGACTCCAGAAGCGGCGTCATATACCCGTGCTCCCTCCTGCAGGAATGCCTTGGCCCGCTCCATTTTACGTTCCAGTACATAGGTGGAGAAGGCTTTTCCTGTTTCTTGTTTGAAGAGACGGCTTAGGTAGGAAGAGTTAACATACAACCGATCAGCGACAGCATGCAGCGTCATTTCCTGATCAATTTCATTTTCGACCAGACTTAATATGGTCTTAATCATGCCATGACTCGTCGATTTTCGCCTCTGGCTGGCATAGGTTAAATACGCCCTAATCATCCGTTGCAGCCAAAATAGAATTTGTTCCTTTGCGGCCAGATCCAAGTGATTGTGGAAATAAACGTAATCCTCACCGGCCACTTCCCGCACTGGCCAGCCCTGCTTCTGGATCATGCAAATAAAGAGGCTAGTGAAATAAAGGATGTGCTCATGCATGTCTTCAACCGTTTCCGCTTTGGCCATACCGCCGTCCCAGAGGGCTGTTAACGTTTCGATCGCTTTGTCACCTTCCCCTGTTTCTAGAGCGATTTCCAGTGCTTTCTCCAGGTTTGGTTGAAATGACAGCTCAGGTTCTCTCCCCTGCTCTTCCCGGTATGGGATCGCCAGATCATAGCCCAGTACGATCCGATTCTGTAACGCACGAACCGCCTGAATATACAACTTGTTCATATCCTCTTGGCCGCCTGTTATCCCGCTAATCCCTGCGCTTGCACTTAGCCTAAGGCAGCTTCGTACAGTTAACAGCAGTTTTTCGGTCACTGCATTGACTTTCTGTAGGGCTACTCCAGCCTCTTCATTTCCATCAAGTTGGAACACAACGACCGTGCAGCCCGCATAATCGGTAGACACCCAACAAGGAGTGGCCAGCAATGTTTCCTTCACGATACTGCTGAGCGAAAATTGTAGCAGCGAAATATCTTTCTTACTGAATCGGGTTTCATCCTCCGACAATGGGTCCATATCGACTACGGCAACAGCATATACGGCATCTTTTTGTAAATCCAGTTGGAGATCCTTGCTTTTCTGTTCAAGCTCCCAAGGTTCGTACTTCCCGTTCAGCCACCCCTGGAAAAATTCATTGATCAGCTGCGGAAGATGCAGCTTCCATTTATGCTTTAGCTCATCCTCGTTATGGCGCTGCTCCAGCTCATTTTTCAACCGATTGGCCGCTTCAAGCACCGTCTCCAAAATCTCCTCGTCCCCTGCCGGTTTTAACAAATATTTCATAACACCAAGCCCCAATGCCTCTTGAGCGTATGCGAAATCGTCATGTCCGCTGAGAACAATGATTTTCAACAAAGGGTCGGCTTGGCGAAGTTGTCTTGCTAAAGTCAGTCCGTCCATCTCCGGCATCTGCAGGTCCAGCAAGATAATCTCAGGCTTTTTACGGTCGATCAGCCGCAGCGCTTCCATTCCGTTTCCAGCCTGCCCGACGACTTCTATTCCGTGCTTATCCCAGGGAATGTTGTTAGCTAGTGCGTTTCTGAGTCGGATTTCATCTTCCACAATTAATAAATTCATAGTCGGAATCTCCTTGATGGATAAGATGTATTCAGAACCCATTCGCTCATGGCATGTTACTTTCCTGCCTTGGTCTTACTTGTAACTAACCCAACCGCTCCTCACATCCCTTTGCAATGAGCCAAGAGCGTAATCCACTATGTTGTGTGTTTGGTATAGAAATTATCATATCTGCGGCGGACTTGATAGGGGACAGTGGTTACTTTCTTTGGTATTTTGACATGAAAAAAAATCTCCTGGAGATTCAACCCTCTCCAAGAGACTTCTTTTTTTTTTAGTGATCACAGATAGGCTTTACGATTACTCTCTCAACGCTTCTTTCAATTTCGTAGACATGCTATCCATGGAGCCCGAAGATGGACGCTTAACTCCGCGCAGTTTCGCGATTTCTTGTTTCAATCTCTCGTTTTCTAATGTTAATTTTTTGATCTGATCTAGGAGCTGTTCCTTTTCCGAGCCTTCATTATTTTCCAACTGTACCCCGCCCTTTCTTCCGGATAAAAATGCCCCTCGCCACAAGCAGATCATCACGTCGGATTCACTCCATGCGTCAAAGGGACTTATATAGGGATCTTTGGTCGGAGATCAAAGTCACTATTTTATTTGTTCAATTCAATCGTATAAAGTCGTCCTGTTTCTTCCCAAATTTCGCCTGGTTCCAAGGAAACTAGTCCAATTTGATCAGCCGGGAGATCAACGTTCGGTGCATTCACTAGATTCATTTGCGGCTCTGGGCAGAAAAACCCTTCAGAAGCGCCATTATTCCAGATCATCCACTGTTTGTAGGAAGTCCCTACATCATAAACCAGTTTGATCCCTTCGCGTGAATCTGTCAACTCCATATAATTGCGACCATTTTGCGGCAAGGTTGTATAGTGATTATCCATGGATTCAAAGAACGGCGACAAGCCGCCTACTTTCATCTTCTCTTCCTCAGCTGACAATGGCTGATACTCACCAGTTGGCAGCATTCTTTCACTCATTTTCCAACGGTTGCCGATCGTCATTTTAAATCCATAATCAGATGCCTGACTGTTCGGCGCAAAAGGTGCATTAATCGTCGTGTGATACGCTAACAAACAAGGCATTGCCTCTTTGCCTTCATTATGTACGGATACATGCTGATGCAAACCATGTGCATTCAATGTGTAAGTCAAGCGAATCGTGAATTCATGAGGTAAATAAGCATAAACCGAATGCCCTTCTCTTACGCGCAAAGCTAAGGTAACACGACTCTCAGATTCATCTCTACTAAACTTCTCAACAGCCCATGGAATATTGTGTACAAAGCCGTGTAGGTGATTTCCTGTTTTCGGTTCATTGATCGGAAATTCATAGACTTTGCCTTTCCAAGGAAACTTCCCGTCCTCATACCGATTGGGTGGAAATAATACCGGAATCCCGTGCACGATTGGACGTTCTTTAAAAGCTTCCATCTCTTCCATTTCAGGCTCACGCAAAAAGCGATATTCTTTTTCAGTATCTCTAAAAGCAATTAGATTAGCGCCAATTTCCGGTAAAACAGCTGCTTCATAACGGCCAGCTTGTAACCAAATGGCTTTCTCTCCTTGGTATGTTCCTTCAAAC
Source organism: Paenibacillus sp. J31P190 (assembly GCF_059692075.1). Classification (NCBI taxonomy): domain Bacteria; kingdom Bacillati; phylum Bacillota; class Bacilli; order Caryophanales; family Paenibacillaceae; genus Paenibacillus; species Paenibacillus sp. J31P190. Next base: position 63,133 of record NZ_JCAUAS010000002.1, read on the forward strand.
GCTTTCGTCGTCATTTCGCGTTAACCTCCTACATAGCTGTGCCTTTAAATTTGGACAGGCTTATATGAATTTACTCTAAAGCATGTGAATCAAGGAAGTCAATGGATGAAAATAACGCAAACAATGATAAATGTGACTTTTGGTGAGGTAGGAAAAAAACTACGACTGACCAATCAACATACAGCTGTTGAGTAAGGAAATGGGTGTGAAATCAACTTCAGATTCATCTTTCCCGGCTAAAGGACTGGAGCGATGTTAATCCCCGAAAAAGATTGAATTTGAAAATCTAATGGACTCGACAGCCCTTAATCTACTTCAAATTATGAAAATAAGATAGATTGAAACCGAATAACGGCGCTGAAGTCCGTAACCTCGAAATCATCGCTCCAAATAGGCAGTTAACGGCATCCAGGTCCGTTAAACGTCTATTTCTGTCACCTTCAAAAAAGATGACCGGAAGCCTGCACAACCGCTGGAACTGACTGGGTCAATACAAAAATTGGGGATGCTGCAAAGCCCAATCATACGCAAGTTTGATCTCAGATACAGGCAGTTTCTCATCAATAACATTGTGCGGGTATGGCGTTACATGATCGGCAACCTCAGTTCCATCGCTCAAGTCGACCAGTACGGCACGGCCAGATTCCGTTCCATAGTCAACACCAATCGCTTATATCTTAGACATGGATAGCCTCCTTCAAATATTCAGCTGTTTCTAAATTCAGTATATAACTTGTGCGTACAAGTTGGCTAGATGAATTTTTAAGAAAGTGAAACTTGGATGGTTGACTCCCTGACGATTAATTCTGGTTTATAGACTTTCCCTGTTTTACTTCCATTTGCTCGTTTATTTTGTATCATATCAATCAATATCTCCGCTGCATCAGCGCCCATTTCCGTTTTGGGATGCGAAAGTGTCGTTAGCTTGACTTCTGTTGCGGTTGCTAAAGAAGAGTCATCAAAACCGACCAGCGAGATATCCTGCGGCGCTCGAAGGCCTGTTGTACGTACAGCTTCAAGCAAGTGAATAGCTATCTCATCATTGTAGCAAACGAAAGCCGTTGGCCGCTTATCCGCCTGGTCTAGCATCACTAATGCGCTCTCGTAGGGTTTTTGTCTCTTCTCCTCCGTCGAATAATGAATGACGAGTTCCGGCAGCAACGGGATTTGATAGTGATGATGAGCTCGAATAAACCCTTTCAACCGATTAACCCCTTGCAAGTCATCGGTCTTGAAAAACCCTGCAATACGGCGATGCCCAAGCTCAATTAAATGCTGAGTAGCCTTGAATCCGCCCTCTTCATCATCCACGACCAAAGAAGGACAATTCATCTCCGGGTACCGCTCATTAATCATCAAATAAGGAATATGTTGATAGTCTAAGGAAAGGTAATAGCTTAAATTCGGATTGCCTTCCGCACTTTTGGTTGGTTCAATAATAAGACCGCTCAAGGGCTGACTCATCATCATGTCGAGGCTTTCCTTCTCTTTTCCCTTATCATTGTCTGTGGAAGACAAGAGTAGTCTGTATCCTCTCGCGCGTAATGCAGACTCCGCTCCTCTTACGATATGAGGAAAAATGTAATCAGATATATAAGTTGTCAGAATGCCAATAGTTTGAACATCCCGACTTTTTTGCGTTTGGGGCGTGGAAACAAATGTCCCTTTTCCTTGCATCCGATACAGCCAACCTTCTTGCTCTAGCTCCCCGAACGTCTGACGAACCGTTTGACGGCTCATCTGAAATTGCTCGGCTATTTCATTTTCCGATGGCATTTGATCATTCGGTTTCAGCCTCCCGGTATGAAGCCACGATAAGATTTCTTGTTTGAGCTGTAAGTATTTTGGCATTTGCCTTTCTTTCATAATTCACCTCAGGTTATTGATTCTGACCGTATTATATCATTTGCTCAACTTGTATGTACATATACGGTGGCAGGAGATGTGCTATCAGTAAGCGCGAAAAACGCTCTTATTCTGGAGCGGTCAAAAAAAAGAGGAAGCTTTGCTTCCCCCAAACTCAAAACATATAGTATTAATAAAAGACCATATGCATTCGCATATGGTCCCTTGTTTCAAACTATGTTTAGATGTTCAAAGCTTCCAACAGCTTGTAAATCATTGCCGCCTCTGCTCTCGTTGCCACATTGTTCGCTCGGAACGTATTATCCTCATACCCTTTTAGAATACCTGCGGCTAAGGCCGTGCTTATCGAAGATGCAGCCCAATCTGGGGTGTTAGAAGTTTCTCTCTTTTGTTTGCGCAAAAGCTACTCTCTCTTTATTTGTAGACTCTTGTCATATCAAACAAAGTATAGCAAATAGAATTCAAATGGTGGGTTAAGTTATTGTTAATGTGAAACGGGTAGAAAAAAAACAACACGCCCTCTGACGCAAGGAACGCACTGCTTTTATAGGCGCAAACTTGTTGAAGCACAACGCCCGTATTAAATCGAATTAAAAGATTAGCCAATATACACACGTATATGCTGAATCGCATTATAGCCATAACCTTTTACATTCCAATCTGCCATTTCGCTTTGAATATTACCTGCTGCATCCTTAGCTCTGACTTTAATATCGTAGGTTCCGGATTCCGTTACCGTCCATTTCCAACACCAACGCCTCCAGGAATAAGTTTCTTGCTGATCCAACCAAGATGCTGCGTGCCAAGTGTTTCCATTGTCCGTACTTATCTCTACCAGAACGACTGGATCACTGCCAGATATGGCCATCCCCCATACCCAATTCCCCCCTTTTGCCAATACCTCCTGGTCTGTTGGTCCCGCAATGGTCGAATTGACGCGAATGGAAGTAACCGGTTCAGGAGTATTTGGAGTCAATTTTCGATCATAGACATAATCTACGACTTGGAAAGGTCCTTGAAAGTGCTCCTCCACCACGACGATACGGTGAAGCCATTTGACTGAAGCCATTCCATACCATCCTGGAACAATTAATCTAGCTGGGTAACCGTGACGGAAGGATAGCGGTTTTCCGTTCATGTAAAGGGCTACAATGGTATCGGGATGCAGAGCGTGTTTGAGTGTTAAACTTCTTGTATAGGAAAATACGCCTGGCATATCCGTTCGAACTCCCTTATCCATGCCCTCAAACGTCACTTCACGAGCCTTCCTTTGAACGTCGGCTGCATATAATAAATCTTGAAGACGAACCCCTGTCCAAACAGCATGACTAATTGCCCCTAGTCCCCACTGCTCGCCCCGAGTTTTCGGCTGAAAAAACGATCTCTTATCTCCAACACACTCGAGCGTTACAGGCAGTGTAACTTGAGGCATTTTCAAGAGATCATGATACCGAAAATGAATTGGTTTATTTACACTTCCTTCAATTGAAAGTCCCCAAGTTCGCATGTCCACATTCGGATATGGAAAATGGTTTCGGATATAAAACAGATGTTCAGGCGTGATTCGACTGGAAAGTGACAGCATTGGGAATTCTTGATTTTCTGGCTTGATTCTACGTGTAATCAAATGAGGCGAATACAACAATTTAACCATCCTTTCGTAAGAACAAGATCTTACTAAAAGATATGGACCACATGCTGAATTGAGACTTCAATCGTGTTGGACCTCTTCACTAGAAGCTGATCCAAAAAAATAACCTGCTGCTGCAGCAACAGATTACTCTACGTTAAATGATGATCTTTTGGCTATAAGGTCCTCAGCTATTTCTGTAATCATCTTCTTCATGAATGGATGGATAGGAGTGTGTTCCTCTAAAAAAGAAATAATTTCTAAGGCTGATTCAGGACAACGCTCATAACCTTGAATCATTCTTGTTAAGGAGGCAGCAAATGTAGGGAATCTCTGCTCATACCGCCGCTCATTTTGAAAAGGATCCTTGCAGCACGCTTCTTCACTCGTAAAAATCTGCGAGCAAGCTAATAGCTTATCTAGTGCGATGTTTTGAATATGTCTGGTCGCAGATAGTTTCTCACCGCGTGCATATCGACATAGGCCTACATAAAGATTGGTCAAAATTTCACCCACTGCATAGTTAATATCCTGAGGGTTTACATCATAATTACTTGAATACGTGGGCGCTGTAATATCTGGGTCAAAACCTTCCTCACACCAAATGATACGGCCTGCCCCATGCGGAATTTGTTTGACCTCATCTGCTTCAAGAATCCCGAAATCGCAGAATATCCCGTCTTTATAGAAAAGCTTGTACCCATCGGCAGTAAATTGATAGTAATATCCAACAGGACTGATCGACGTTAGCCAATCCAAATTTTCAATAAGTTCTGTTTGGTATCCCTTTTTTGGTATAACCAAAAAGTCTAAATCTGAGTAAGCATCTACTCGCTCTTGCTCTGCCATGGATCCGAAACCGATGAGCGCCCTAGCTTTACCTGTTTTCCTTAGAGATTCCCCTATTTGTTCCAGACGTAATAATTTACTTTCCTTTAATTGTGTCCAGTCCACAGTTGCTCCCCCTTTTGCATACCAGCGTATTGCTTATTTAAACAAGAATTTTAGTCCCTTTATTTCCATACATTAGAATATGCCCTTTACTTGAAAGGAGTCCTTCTATGTGCAATTATCCAGTTAATAAATCGGCCTCTTTTTCTCAATATAAATGCCCACCGACAATAGAAGTCTTAGGTACGGGTAGAGCGGCTGCAGCTCCCGACAGGGCGTTAGTGGTGCTGGGAGTCATAACCGAAGGTCCTGTCTTACCTGCTGTCCAAACCGAAAACGCAAAAATCGTAACCACTATCATTCAATCGTTATTAAAACTAAACATCCCCCGGGAAAAGATACAAACGTACGATTTTGGAATTGAAATTCAATACGATTATCATGACGGTAAGCAAATTTTTCGAGGCTATAAAGTAACCCATCTCTTACAAATCACCAACGATAAAGTAGAATTGACAGGAATTCTCGTTGACACCGCAGTTGCAAGTGGCGCCAATAACATCACCGACATTAAATTTACGACATCAAAGCCAGAAATTTACGAGAATCAAGCATTATCGCTTGCCATTCGTAACGCCCATCAAAAGGCTGTTACTATCGCAAATACACTGGGAGTTACTCTTGTCACAGTCCCCAGTCAAATCCAAGAAATTACCGAAACCGCCGAACCTATCCCCTATGCAACTACCATGCTTTCCAAAAGTGCCGTCACCCCGATCCAACCGGGACAATTAACGATTTATGCCAAAGTACGTGTGTGGTATCAGTTCTCCGACCGATAAATGAATCATGCAAAATCAATATCGACAATAGAGGTTTTCATTCATTCTCCTTTCACTTACATCATTTCTCCGTAAAGTTAATATTTTGATTCTTAAGGAGGTGCGTAAACTAGTGGATAAAAAGAGTAGTTGTCGACTTATTCGTTCGTCTCGAACTTTTCATGGAAAACAAGGGCTTGATTATGTTGAAGCCATATCCAAAGAAAGCGTTGGTGCTCAAGGGATCTGTATGCATTTATTGACTATACCACCAGGAAAAAGAGCAAAGGCTCACCTTCATCAAGATCATGAGACAGCCATTTATATGCTTCAAGGAAAATCTGCAATGTGGTATGGTGAGCAGCTTGAACAGCATATGGAATTGGATGCGGGGGACTTTCTATACATCCCAGCAGGGATGCCCCATCTCCCCTATAATCCGAGTGAAACGGAGTCCTGCACCGCTCTGATTGCCCGAACTGATCCAAATGAACAGGAAAGTGTCCTCCTTCTTCCCGAGCTCGATGCTGTTTGGCAAAAGAAACAGTTATAAGCAGATTAGCGTAAAAGAGGCAGCATATCATTTTTTAATCTACTATAAATAATTTGGCTCCAGTTTTCGTATAAGATCTATGCGGATTTGCATCATCAGCCACTTGATAACTGACTCCTGGGGTGAGTTTAAATTCTCTTCCATCTGAAAGTTCGGTGTACAATTCACCTTCTAGTACTAACAGAACGTGACCTCTATTACACCAATGGTCAGCTATATAACCAGGCGTATATTCTACCATTCGCACCCTTATGTTTCCCATTTCAAATGTACGCCAATAAGCATTACCTTCAATTCCAGGATGTTGAGTAGCGCTTATTTCACTCCAGTCAATTGTGCAAAATGGAACATCCGTTATTTTCATAAAATGGTTCCCCTTTGATAATTTGGTTTTCATATGACTAACATTTTCCGATAGTCCCATGTTCTTCCACTAAAATTTTACATATATTAAAAATAAGGTTGAACACGACTTGTGTCCAGCCTTATTTCCATTTTTTCCAATAACCTTATTAACGACTTACTGTGTTACGGTAATAACCATGGCGGTTAATCCCCTACTATTTATAAACGCGTCTGTTATGCCGTTAGCTGATCCTGCGATTGTAAACGAGTAATTATAGCTACCTGGACCCGGATTATCCACCCAGGTTAGAGAAGTCGTTACAGCAGCTTGCGGAAAAAAGGGCTGATCCTGATTTTGGATTATTACAGAACTATCCGATGTAACGATGTCCCCTTGATTTCTGGAAATAGAGCTATCCACCGAATAATTTTGAACGATGATAAAATTAATATTCGCAAACGCATCTATTTTGACCACCTGATTAGCGAGCAATGTAATTGGCGGTAAAATTAATTCTGTCGCAGCATCTCCCGATCCTTGGATAATAGTAAATGGGACAGGAAGGTTGCTTCCTGCGAATCGAACATCGACAATGCCAGAAGGTCCCGTCATCCCAGTCGGCCCTTCTGCTCCTTGGAGTCCTTGAGTACCTGTTGGTCCTGTTACTCCAGCCGGTCCCACAGGACCTTGTAAACCCTGTAGACCTAGCGGACCTTGAGGACCAGTCGATCCAACAGGCCCTTGTGATCCTAACGCACCTTGACTAGCCGCTGTTGCGACTTTTAATGCACTAGCACCAATCAATTGCACAACGTTTGATGTGATATTGTTAACCACGCTGGGAGCAAGTTTGTCTAGTGTGATGGCCCTCCTTGCTATCTTGGATCCACTAACAGATCTTGGAGCAAGTTCCCTTCTCGTTACCGCCCTACTTGCTATTCTGCCTGACGTTATAGGCTGTTCAAGCTTCTTAACATCTCTCTTCAGAACTTGTATATCATTATCTAAGCTTGATATCGTTCGTCTTCTGACCAAGGCCATCACCCTTTCTCATTTCCTTCTAGGGATAATAAACTACCCACATTATATGAGGAAGGCGATAAGACTCGGCACGATGTTTGTCTTGGTTCATTCATCTAAAGTTCAGGTCGTTAATTTCGCATATACGCCAAAGAACAGCATCACTTCTCCAATAATCATGTAATTTGGTAAAAGAAAAAACAAATCCAGCGTGAAAAATATCCCAAGTAACCCTGCCAATAACACTAAGTGATATATACCTAGTCTTTGATGTGCGTGTCGATATTTATGAAAAACCAACGTGGTTGAGAAAAAGTAAAGCAGTACAGATCCAAAAACAAAACTTAGCATAAATGAATAATTTAATTGTTTCAAAAATAACAATTGGATCGATGCTGCAATCATACACATGGATAAATAAATGAATAAATGGCCATAAATGATGGTTTGCCCTGCTGTTTCTAAAGTCTTATTCACTTTCTTTTCAACATTGTCAAAATATTGCCACCACATAGCAATAATTAATAAAAAAGTGAGGGTCGCAAATACAATAGATTGCCACGTCCAGTCACTAGACTGCAAGACTGCTAGTATACTGATTACGGATTCACCAAGAAGAATGAGTGTAAACAACGAGAAGCGCTCTAATAGATGATGCGTATTTATAGGGCTTTTCACCAAGTATTGCCGACCGATTAATGGGAGAAAAATGTCTACTGAAATGCCTGCGTACAAAACGGCATAACGAATCCACGAGTCGAAGAAAAGTGAGCAAGAAGATATCACCAATCCAATCCAAAAGCGGCTGCCTAAATAACGGGCTGCGATCTTTCTATGTGCTTCTTCTTTTTTATGTACCGAAAGATATTGGATGGCTGTCATCGCTCTTAAACCAATATAACCTATTAGAAATGGGACATAATATTGGTCAAAATTAACCGATAGACTGGCCGTCATGATGAGAACAAAAAATAATTGCAGAATCAGAAATATTCGGTGAGATAAGATATCCCGTCCAAACCGGTTTACAAAGAGGGATTGCCCAACCCATGCCCACCAAATCGGAATAAATATGAGAACGAATTTGACTAAGTATTCAACTGGAATTGATCCATTTTGGACATGTAATAAAACATGACTAGCCTTTGAAACTGCCGCTACAAAAAGCAGATCATAGAAAAGTTCCAGCCAGGTAACTTTCTTCTCAGCAAATGCAGTGATTTGTTGAGATCTCGTTGTGTGTTGATTCATCATTCTGCTCCTTTGATTTGGATGTGATTTAAAAAATGCTACCCACATTTTAACATATAGGCTTATCAAATTAATTAATTTTCTATCGTTTCTATTATTTCTCGCTGAAATGGTTACCACAAATTGGAAAGCAACAAACACCCACGCAGATGCGTCTATAGATTACCAAAGAAAACTTAGTAAGGGTGTATGCACATGAAGATTAAAACCAGCTTTCTTACAGGCACAGTGTTTACGCTGCTGACCATGATGCTTCTCCAAACAACGTCGGCACAAGCCGAGGTGAATCCATCTCCTACTGTATTTCTGGACGGGCATCCGATGTCCTTTCAGACTCCTCCCGTGATCGAAACCGGCTATAGCCTTGTTCCGATGCGTGCCATTTTTGAGGCTGAGGGTGCAAAAATTTCTTGGGATGAGACCACAAGAACGGTTACTGCCATTAATAAAGACGTCGTCCTTACATACCGAATCGGAGAAACAGTCGCTTATAAAAACCAAGAACGGCTGGAGATGCCCGTGCCAGGCAAAATTATCGACGGGTTTACTATGGTTCCGGTGCGATTTATTAGCGAAACACTTGGCAATATCGTGAAATGGCATGAATATTCCCGTTCGATTACCATTTCATCCGCTCATGACTATGAAACGACTATCGAATACGGCGTCAACCTGCGTGACTCTCCAGCAAAAGATACGGAAACCCAAGTGCTCCGAGTTCTTCCGAAAAACGAGAGAATCCACGTAATCCGAGAAATCGACGCAAATTGGTTGGAGGTACAGACCAAAGACGATACAATTGGTTTCATCTCGGCTGCATCGATGTATACCGATTACACAAGTTCCGCTTTGGCCGAGAAGAAAGCCGATGAGTTGCTCGTTTTCGGGTCCAAATACCTGGGTACGCCATACGAGTTCGGTGCCGCTTCCGGCCAAACCAATACGTTCGACTGCTCTTCTTTCGTCCGGCATGTTTTCAACCAAGTACTGTCTATCGATCTGCCGCGAGTCTCCTATGACCAAGCCCAAAAAGGGAAAGAAATCGAACTCGACCAAATACGTAAAGGCGATCTACTGTTCTTCAGTGCTCGCGGGCTAGATATCGGTCACGTAGGCATCTATGCGGGAAACGGGAAAATCCTTCATACTTATTCGAAAGAGCTCGGCGTTCACATTGCAGACTTCGATGAAAAATGGAAGAAACGATTTGTCACGGCTAGGAGATTGTTCTAATTGAGGAAGAGTCATGTTGTGAATGCAGCATGACTCTTATTTTTAACAAGGGGTCAAGTCCTTGAACTATTATTCATAAGGCTTTGCTAATCCCAGGGTTCTCTCATTGGATAACAGTATGGTCAGAGAACTTAATGTTAATTCAGATAATGCCTATTCCTTGAGTGAAATCACCCATTCATCTCGAGGAATTAGTAACGAAAATAAGCCTAATTAGTTCAGTTAGTTCTGAACTAATTAGGCTTATCTTTTCCTGAAATTTCCACGTTCTTGTGCTACTTCGGTCCTGAGAGAGGTTTCTGTTGCTTTTTCCTGGCCAAGATCGATTGATAATCGACCTGCATGCCCTCCATCGGGAGAACAGTAAAGTGTTCGATGTCGAATACTTCACTTACAATTCTCTGAATGTGCTCATCTTCATAGAAGGCGAAAAACCGCTGAGGTTTGTACGAGTCATTTCCCCAAATCCCTTCGCTTTCGTACCCGCCATACAGGCCCATGTACAAGAAACCGTCTGGCTTCAGCACTCGCTCCATATTGGCCAGAACTTGCAGGAGACAATCTTTTGGCACATGAAGCAGGGCATTCATCGTCCATATCGCATCAAACGACTCCGGCTCCAATTCCAAGGTGTAGAAATCCATGGCAAAGGCATCAAGTCCTTTTTGAAGGCAAATGTTCACCATCTCATTAGATAAATCAACGCATGTGACGTGGCATCCATGATTTTTCAAATAAATCGCTTGATGGCCAGGACCGCTTCCAAGATCTAAAATCCTTTGCCCTGTACCCTTATCGTCTGCCTGAAGCCTAGCCAAAAAACGAACCATCTCATCTACTTTCCACGACTGAACTGTATCCCTAGCCCGCAATTGAGCCTGTTGATCATAGCTCATCTTAAGCGTTGCCTTTACCTCAGGATCCATCGGCGTTTTCTCCTATCCAAACGATCGAAATGTAACAGAATGTATTATTACTTCACTAGGTTTTTTTGAGCTGCGTCCACTAGCAAATCAAACCATTCGTCGTCTTCCAACAAATCTTCAACAGCTTCAATATCCTCTTCTTTTCCTGATTCCTGTAAAAAGTGAAGCGCATAGCTCCAGTCATCTTTACCTCGTTTGCTTTGCAGGGTAATTTCGTACGGGTGCTCGTGGCCCTCCACCTTGAATTGCACCTGCCCGAGGTAGCCTTCTTCTTTGCTGTGTTCCATGCTTGCCTTTAGAATTTCAATCATGTTCATCATCCTTTTCTATTCGTTGTAACCAAGTCCAAATCGTGTTCATTGTGGTTTGCAGGTTCGTTGCTTCATTCCATATATAGGGATTGTGATCTCTGAAATAATCGGCATGCCCACCTATTAACGGTAAAGTTTGTCGATGAGAAGGTGCATGTTTCATGCCATTCCAACGGCGCAATCCTAAGCGCGTTCTCATCCAGCCACCCCATGTGCCCAGTCTAGGTACTGGATCATTGGATTTATCCAATTGATTAGCAGCATCAAGATAAAGGACACGGTTCTTTAAAGATGGAGGAATCGCACATTTCGGCGATCCGATTTGAACCACACCGAGGATGGAAACCCCCACTTTCATAAGGGCATCGGCCGCCAGAATAGAAGCCACCGCTCCTGCACTATGCCCAATTAGCAGCAGTTGCTGTCCAGGGACCAGATTGTCGTTGATCAACTTCAACAAGCTTTTGCCGCCATAATGAGACCTTTTTCGATGTGCATTGTTCCATAGATCGCTGGTAATTTCTCGGAGCTGCACTTGCTTTCGCCGCGTCCAATCGCCATATGGATAATGGATAACGACTTGGACACGTGAACCGGCTTGTTCAAAACGAGAAGCTAATTCCGCGGCGAAAGCATCTAGGAAATAAGGCGCTGTGGCAAAACCAGCAGATACATAAATGACGAATTCCTCCGGTTCGGAGTGGATTGTCATGGCTTGCTCAGTTCCCTTCTGGTACAAATTAGGTTAGGAACGCGGTTTAGCTCGATTAGTCGGCATCGCCGCCATCGGATCGTCCGGCCAGTAATGTTTGGGGTATCGGCCTTTGAGATCTTTTTTGACTTCGAAATAAGCATCCCGCCAGAAGCTCGCCAAATCCTTCGTCACCTGAACTGGACGCTGAGCAGGCGATAATAAGTGTAAGGTCACGGGTACCCTACCCTTTGCGATCCGAGGGGTATCGGCTAAACCAAACATTTCTTGCAAGCGAACTGATAACGCAGGCGACTCACTGACGCTATAATCAACGGGAATTCGGGAACCGCTGGGTACCTGAATATGCGTTGGCGCCCATTCTTCTAACCATTGACGCTGCTCCCATGTTAGCATTTCTTCTAATATGCTTGTCAAGTTAAGACGCCCTAAAGCCCCTTTGCTTTTCAAACCATAAAGATGGGGTCCTAGCCAGTCCTCTAAGGAAGCTAGCAAATTGGCGTCCCCCATATCTGGCCATTCTACATCAAATCGATGCAAAAACATAACACGCTGTTGAAGCTGCCTCGCACTCCGAGTCCAAGGCAGCAGCTCCAAAGATTCTTCTTGAATTCCAGATATCAAAGCTTGCAGCACCAAGTCTGGGTTTGGATCCTGCATTGGGTTTTCTTTGAGGATAATAGCACCTAAACGAAGGCGCTGTCTTGCTTTAACGGAACCCGTTGCCTGTTCCCAAATCACTTCTTGCTCTTTGAGCAAGCGGCTGCCATCAAAGGCTTCAAACAGCTCGTCCTCCTGTATCGGGGCTGCCAAATATATGCGGCTCTCCACTCCGTTATCGTCCAGCTCGGCGGCGACGAGATAACGCTCGTTCGAGAGCGGCTGCAGCTCGGGCAGCACAGCGCCGCGCCCGCTGCTGAGCAGGAACCCCCCCGTCGACCGCCGCTGCGCGACGCGGTCGGGATAAGCGAATGCGAGCAGCAACCCGCTCGCATTCGGTTTATTCCCGCTCGGACGGATGCCGAGCTGCTGCATGAGCACTTTGGCTTCCGCCGCGATGCGGCGGCATAAGCCAAAGTCAACATCTGCGCGCTGCTCGCCCTGCGCAGCGCGCCAGAGCACTTCGATGCGGGTACGAATATCCGCATCTCTTCCCTCAGCAGCGCGCATGAAATCGCGCTCGCCAAGCATTACGGCGAGCTCGCACGCCATCGCGCCGAGCTCAAGCGGTATGGCTTGCAGCACCATGTGCGCAAGCCGCGGGTGTAGACCCAGCGACGCTAGGCGCTTGCCGTGCGCGCTCAAGCCCCCGTCCTCGTGCAGCGCGCCCAGCTGCACGAGCAGTTCCCGCGCCTGCTGATACGCAGCAGCAGGCGGCGGGTCCAGCCAGACCAGCGCAGCTGGGTCTGGCACGCCCCAGGCGGCAAGCTCCAGCGCGAGCGGTGCCAGATCCGCTTCGCGGATCTCTGGCGTGCTGCTCAGCGGGAGCTGCCGCTGCTCTGTCTCGGTCCATAGGCGGTAACACACGCCTGGACCGAGTCGACCGGCACGGCCTCTGCGCTGATCCGCAGAGGCGACTGACACAGGCACCGTCGTAAGACGAGTCATGCCGGTCCGTGGTGAGAAGCGAGGCACGCGCATGAGCCCGCTGTCGATAACAACCGTGACGCCTTCGACGGTCAAGCTTGTCTCGGCAATCGAAGTGGCCAGCACAATCTTCCGGTGTCCAGGGGAACATACTGCCAATGCATGGTCTTGCGCCTCTTGAGAGAGATTACCATACAGAGGTGCAATCTCTATCTCTTTTCCTAATTTAAGCGCAGTAAGGCTATTAGCTACACGATGAATTTCAGCTGCTCCCGGGAGAAAAACGAGCAAACTGCCTTCATTCATTTGCAAGGCGCGTTGGATGCCTATTACTACAGCCTGTTCTAATTTGCTCGTAATTTTCGCATCCAGATAATGAGTTACAACCGGATAAGTTCGCCCTTCACTTTGAATAATCGGTGCATGATCAAGCATGGCCGAAACCGTGTTGGCCTCAATCGTAGCCGACATAATAAGAATTCGCAGATCCTCACGAAGCAAGGTTTGTGATTGCCTGCTAAGTGCCAACCCCAAATCAGCATGTAAGCTGCGCTCATGAAATTCATCAAAAATAACAGCCCCTACCCCTTCCAGGGCAGGATCCGCTTGAAGCATGCGGGTAAGAACACCTTCTGTTATCACTTCAATTCGTGTGTTCGGTCCGATTCGCGAGTCATTTTTCACCCGGTAGCCTATGGTCTGCCCAACTTCTTCACCACGAAGCTTCGACATATAGCGAGCAGCCGCACGAGCTGCCAATCTTCTGGGCTCGAGCATGAGTATCTTTTGGTTTTGAAGCCAAGACTCTTGCAGAATAGCAAGCGGCACTTGCGTTGTTTTACCTGCACCAGGCTGAGCGACCAATATCGCGCATGCATGTGTTCGTAACGCTTCTTTCAATTGAGGAAGCACGGTTTCAATCGGTAACGAGTTCATTAGTTTCACTCCGAGGCTTCTGTCTGTCTTATTATCGCTTGTTCCATACCTGCACTTTCACTTGCCCCTTGGTACCAAATTACCGTTCTACATCATACGGAAATATAATGTAAGCGGCATCCTTGCCTTCATGCTTCTGAATTAGCACTTGAAATGAATTGGATTTCAAATCTGGACCGCTCGCATTTAATTAATGGCATTAATTATTAATGAAACGAAGCTTGTATTGTCGATTTTTGTTCGGATTTCCTCTTACAAAAACTGTTCCTCACCTATTCAATCGTGTATACTAGATTAGAATACGGTCACTAAAGGAGAACTTTAAGATGAATGTACATGAAGCGATAACTAAACATTCGAATGCACAGCACCTACATCTCGTTAGGTTCGCAGAGCTAGATGCACAGCGTGAGCAAGCTATTGATGCTGCTGTTGATCTGTGCAGAAACGGGCTCCCTTTTAGCGTTGATGCGATTAACGCGATAACAGCTCAAATCATCGCCCATGCCAAAGAAGGTATTTCTCCGCTCCGGTCTTATGTAACTGAAGATATGGTGCGTGATTACGTAAACAAAGGTTAAGGAGATAAATATCGATGGGTGTTCTAACTTTTATTTCAATGCTAGTTATGGGATCGGCATTTAGTGCCGGATTCTTGCTTTTGTTTAAGCGGAAAACAGCTCTCGGAATTGTCTGTATCGGACTCTCTATTGTCTGTTATATCGCCTATGCCTACATAGCGAACAAGTATTTCGTCTGAAAAATAGGTTGTACGCGAATAGAGAACCGATTGGGTCACCCGATACGGTTCTTTTTCATTCCGACCATCCATTTTCCCTTAATGCACGAAACACAAGATCAAAATAAGCGATTGGATGCGGCACCATATCATCTAGGGTCAGAAGCAGACTTATTTGATCTACCTCGCCTTCAACACCCATTTTATAGCCATTTGCCATTATTTCTTTTGTTTCTTGATGAACTAAACGTTCAAGATCAGCGACACTTACTGCGAACAGACCGCTTACCTCATCTGGCTGCAGCGCGTAACGATTCAGTGGTTGGTCGCAACGATATATAAACACATGACAAAACTCACGATCAATGAGTTGCTCCGAAATCAGGTCTTCTTCTGCAAACATCCCGCAAGGGATTAAATCACTGAAATCGACCTTCAGCCCAAGCTCTTCCTCTAGTTCCCTCACACCGTTTTCCGTGGTTTCTCCGGCTGCGAGATGCCCGGCGCAAGAAATGTCCAGCAAGTTTGGAAACAGATCCTTCTCTGGATGTCTTAACTGGAGCAGGAGATTAGGCTCCTTCCCTTCCAGGCTAACGATCCAGCACTGAAAAGTGCGATGCCAAAGCCCTTTCGCATGCACTTCTGAGCGCGGAGCCACCCCAAGCCTATTCATCTTTTCATCATAGATATCAAACATCTCTTCTGACTTATTCAAATTGCTCGAGTTCTCCCCTCAGAACCTTCTATGTACTGCTTACCTGCGTGTTATTTTTTTCGTCATTTTCATGGCGTAGAGGTCTTCTTCCAATGAACTCACTCTTTCCATCAATGTCTTGCCAGCATCTTCTATGGCCTGGTTATAAATAGGTGCAGCCAATTGTTGAAGCATATAATCGATTAATTGTTCCGTGGCCAACCGTCCTAATTCAATATTGTGGTCCAACTCCAGATGGCCTTGCAAATCCTCAATCAACAATTCCTTCTCTTCTTTTGCTAATTTCAATGGTTTCATACGAGCACCTCATTAAAAAATCATCAAATCGATTTCTTGAAACCGACTTACTTCTTTTGCCCAACTCTCCGAAACATACTGGGTATGTACCGGATGAACATTGTAAGCTTCATAAGCCGCTCTATCAGCAAAAACCATTGAAAATCCGTAATCATAATCTGTCTTTGTGCTGACTTGACGAAACACTTCAAATTGCTCAACCCCAGGTATTGCCGCCAGTTCCTGAGCACTGCTTTTTAGAAATAGTTCGGCTTCCAGCGTATCTTTACCTGCGTGTAAATTAAATACAACCATATGTTTGATACTTGCCTGATTCATAGGTCTCTCTTCTCCTTTTGTTTCCATCTATATTTCCATTATAGCGGATTTTGTATCAACGAACTATATAACCTCTTTACTTCTTCCATGCTCGACTCCGACTTACTTAAAGCTTGCTCTAACTCGTTACATATTCGATTCACTTCCATCGATTTATCTTCTACTTGTTTTGAAGTTTCGTGAATCTTACCTTGAACCAACCAATCGGTTAATAATCCGTCAAAGAAATAATCTGAGAATTTGAGAAATCCGCTAATATGGCTATCCATCGATAACGTCATATGGACATCCTTAAGCTCCTTCTCAAAACGGCTTAGTCTATTCTGAGCAGCGTGTACATGATCCATGGCTTCATCAATTTTCCCGTGTTTGATATGCGTAGACAGCATGCCCCCGCCGAGCATATCATATGTACCCCAATTCCGTGCAGAACGAAGTGAATCCGCTGCTAATTGCAAATATTTCACGACTGACTCTCCTGCACTTAACGCTTCTTTAAGCTCTTTGATTTGTAATTGAAATTCCGCTATCCGTTCAGAGAGCTCCCGCAGCTGCCCGCTCTTCCCAGAGTCATTAGCATGAATATAGGATTCAATTCGGAGAGTCAGATCTTCCACTTCTATGTCCCAAAATCGCACGGAATGGAGCTTGTTCCGCATCTCTTGTATCTCCTGCTCAAGATGATCCCTTCGACGAACAGCTTCATTATATCTAAATTTCAATTCCAGCAGTTCTTGTTCCTCAACAGCCAGCTTCTCTGCTTTCTTGTTCATTAAATCATACAGAAAGCTGGTAAAACTGCGAGTTTTCAATTTTTCCACATCTCTTTTTTCTTTGATGAGCTGTTCTTCCCAAATGACAATATGATCTTTTGAGTTACTCCATTCTCTTTCTAAATCCGCTAACCGGGTCGACCAAACTGCTTGCAAGCGGCCATTTTCTTTGGCAGCTGCTAATCTTTGCACAAGCTCTTGAATCATATTCCACCATCCCTTACGCGATTCATCTACTCTAATAGACGACGTCCAGCTTTCATTGGTTTCATCAATTTTCCTATTTATGGAGAATAAAAAAACCACAACTGTACACGTTAAAGATGAACGTTAAACTGCCCTTGAAAGGAAGAACGACATGGAAAACGAGAAGCATAGAGGCAAATACAAAGGCACAACGAATATGAATGCCAAAAATCAAGATATGGCTTTCGTTAACGACACATTAGAAAATGCACCCGAGACGACACCTATCAACATCGCCAAGGACGACATTAGTGAAGGTAACGAAGAACAACAATTGAATCAGAAGTAAGTGTCTTCTTAGATTCAGAGCAGCCTTCTATTTCCTACATCAAGGGGGTAGTTGTCTGCTCTTATTTCCATACCTAAACTTGGCATCTTCCTCAGCTTGCGATACTATGTAATGAGTATTCAATCTTGGGGAGGTTGTTACATTGGAACAAGTCATCGTCATAGGTGCCGGTCCTTGCGGGTTGTCAGCCGCTATCGCCTTACAGCGCGAAGGCCTTTCACCTTTACTTATAGAAAAAAGCTGCATCGTAAATGCCATTTATTTATATCCAACCTATTTACAGTTTTTCAGCACACCAGAGCTGTTGGAAATTGGCGGTTATCCATTCACAACACCTCATGAAAAGCCTTATCGCCAAGAAGCTTTGGTCTACTACAGAGAGGTTGCGCGAAGAGAACAGCTGCGAATTCATTCCTATGAGGAAGCTGTTTCTATCGAACGACTAGAGACGGGATTTAAAGTTCATACAGAGGATCAATTTGGGAAAAAGGCGGCGTATATCACGCGCAATGTTATCGTAGCTACGGGCTATTTTGATCATCCTAATTTACTCGGTATTCCCGGTGAAGAACTGCCAAAGACGACGCATTATTATAAAGAAGCACATCCTTATGCAGGGGCAAAAGTTGCCGTTATTGGCGGAAACAACTCCGCTGTTGATGCTGCTATGGATTTACTTAGAGTTGGCGCTGAAGTTACAGTGGTTTACCGCGGCAAGGACTTCTCAGCCAACATTAAACCGTGGGTTCGTCCGATATTTGAAAGTATGGTGAATAAGGGCCGTATTCGAATGTGGTTCGATTCCCAAGTAGAACGTATTGATGAGCATACCATTAACGTGCGAAAAGGAACCGAACACGTCACTTTAGATAATGACTTCGTACTTGCCCTAACCGGATTTCGACCGGACCGTGAGCTTCTAACCTCCATCGGTGTACATTTCCACGAAGAAACCAACGCTCCTCTTGTTCAACCAGACACGATGGAAACGAACATCCCAGGTTTATATGTAGCTGGAGTTGTCGCTTCATCTAAGTATGATGCGAACGAAATTTTCATTGAAACAGGCCGTACGCATGGTCTGGCAATCACGAAGCATATCGTTTCCAGAACGAACCTCCAATCCAATTGATTGGAGGTTTTTTTATATATGAAAATATTTCCCATTTTTCATAGATTCCTCTTCCATCACGAACATTTGTTTGCTATAATGAAAATAAGAACAAATGTTCCAATTAGATGAGGAGGTTGTTAACATGATGAACACCAGTCACAATTTTCGGTTTATTGAGAGGGATTATTGGTACCACAAGGCATTGTGTAACACTGACCATCTTCTTCCCGGACAGATTGACGCCATGCTGGACGAAGCACACACCCACTACGCCGATTATACGTTCAAGTTTTATGACGATGGTTCGGTGACAATCATAGATAACGACACAAATAACCGCATTAAACCTCGCGAGCTAACAGGAGCCGTATATGACTTCTACATTCGTAAGCGTATTTATTTAATTAAAACCAATCTAATGGAGAAGCAACTCCAATACGCCTGATTGAAGCACAAAAAGGCCATCTGATTTGGACGATCGTCCGATCAGATGGCCTTTTCTCTACACTTTATTTATATCGAAAACAGGTTTGATTGTGATCGTTCACCATGCCAACCGCTTGCATAT
The DNA here is from genome assembly GCF_059692075.1 of Paenibacillus sp. J31P190. NCBI lineage: Bacteria > Bacillati > Bacillota > Bacilli > Caryophanales > Paenibacillaceae > Paenibacillus > Paenibacillus sp. J31P190. Next base: position 82,275 of record NZ_JCAUAS010000002.1, read on the forward strand.
AAGCATAACAAATCGTCGAACCTACGAACTTAAAGCCGCGTTTTTTTAAATCTTTACTCATAGCATCAGAGATTTCTGTCGTCGCAGGCACCTGACTCATATCCGTCCAATGATTGTTAATCGGCTTCCCGCCAACGAATCCCCAGATATAGGAATCAAACGTACCAAACTCCTGCTGCACCTTTATAAAGGCTTTCGCATTCTGAACTACAGACGCAATTTTCAAGCGATTGCGAACGATCCCTGAGTTCTCAAGAAGTTCATTCAGCTTTTTATCGTCATAGTTCACAATAATCTGCGGATCAAACCCATCGAAAGCTTCTCGATAGCTCTCCCGCTTCTTCAGAATCGTATACCAGCTCAGCCCCGCTTGTGCGCCTTCCAGATTAAGCATCTCGAACAAATGCCGGTCATCATGGACAGGAACACCCCATTCATGATCATGGTAATCGATATATAACGGATCTTCATTAACCCAACCGCATCTAATAGTCATTTAAACACTCACCTTATCTAGAAATCGAACATGCGTTCTGTATTATTATAAAACCTATACGAATAGATGTCCAGTTAGATTTAATTAGAATAAGTGAGGTGTAGGAATGCCATAGAATTGTTTGGTATTATTCAAAAGCGTATGTGCCGCTTCTTCCACTGGCAGTCCTTTTAGAAGCGCTATCTGTTCAATGACAGCATGGACCATACGCGGATGCGTCTGCTGCCCCTCAAAGGGCCCCTCGAAAGGCCATGGGCCATCCGTTTCGACCATCAACAGCGTAATAGGATAATTACGAACGAGTGTCCGTATTTCTTCTTCATATAGAACGTCCGGTGTTATGGAGATAAAATAGCCAGCTTGAATCATACGCTCTACCGTTGAATGTGACCCTTTGAACCAATGAAAATGCGCCTTTTTCATGCCATGCTTTTCAAGTAAGCCGCACACAATGTCAGCATCCTCGTATACTGCGTGCAAGACTACCGGTTTATCCAATTCCACTGCCAGCTTCAAGAAGCTCTCAAGAAGTGCAATGTAAGGCGCTAATTCAAAAACACGCCCCTCTGCTTCAGCCTCCAGCCTCATATAATAAGGCAAACCAATTTCACCAACAGCGATCATCCTAGACGAATGCTCACGAATCCATTCGTTTAAATCATTCAACTGATTTTCCGTAGGCAGATCTTGTTCAGGGTGATAGCCATATGCTGCAAAAACTTGCTCTGGGGCTTGCATTAACAGCTGCTCAGTTGCCTTACAGGAGTCCAGATGTCTCGACACTGCTATCAGTGCCTCAATGCGGCACTCTGCTAATTCCGTTAACAGAGTCCGTGCAGCAGATTCTGTGTACATATCGAGATGAATATGAGCATCAATGGCTTTTATCATAGGTAATCTCCTGACGCAAAAGCCCTTGAATATGCTGCCGGAGCTCTTGAAATTTCGGTTCAAGCATGACGGACTCTTGACGCGGCCTTGCAAACGGAATAACCAGCTCTTCTATGATCTTGGCAGGCTTGTTAGAGAGTACATAGATACGATCGGATAGAAACAACGCTTCTTCAATGCTATGCGTCACAAATAAAATGGAGCGCTTATTCTGTTCCCATATATTAAGCAGCCATGCTTGCATGTCTTGCCGTGTAAGTGCGTCTAAGGAGCCGAACGGCTCGTCCAGACACATGAGTTCCTGTGGACTGAGCAAAGCTCTCAGAAAAGAAACACGCTGCTGCATCCCACCTGAAAGTACATGCGGAAGCTCTTGCTCATAACCGCCTAATCCGACCTTGGGCAGCCACTCCCTTGCTTTGGCAAGCGCATCTGTTCGCGTTTCTCCTGCAACTTCCTGTGCAAGTGCTACGTTGGACTCAATAGAACGCCATGGGAACAAGGCAGGCTGCTGTGGCATGTATGAGATTAGGCCTTTAGAGCCGGTCACATTCACACCATTCAGCCATACCTCCCCTGAAGAAGGCTTTACAAGCCCGCCAATAATGTGAAAAAGGGTACTCTTTCCGCTGCCTGATGGACCGATAAGTGAAACGAACTCCCCTTCTTTAACATGTAAAGAAATATCCGCAAGCACGGATATGCGCTGTTTTTTACCAGGGAACGTTTGATGAATGCCTCTAAGTTCTAATTTGCTCATGAGCTCATCTCCCCTTTCTTAAGATGATCGTTTCGCATTCCATCGAATGACGAGCTTCTCAAGCCCTGCGATGAGCCAGAAAAAGAGTAAGCTGAGAGTAACGATCATCAGAATAGCGACAAATTCGCGATCAGCGCGGAACGCCGATTTTTGCAAAATCATATAATAGCCCAGTCCAACGCCTCCGCCAAGCCATTCGGCAATCACGGCCCCCATCACACTGTATGTGGCCGATATTTTGAGTCCTGTGAAGAGAAATGGCAAAGCATGCGGCAGTTCTAATTTATAAAAGATTTGCCGTTTGCTGGCGCCGATCATCTGCATATAGTTATACATACTGCGATCCGTTTGCATAAAACCGTCCAAGGTAGACATCGTTACAGGAAAAAAGCAAACAAGTGAGATTAATAGAATTTTAGGTAAAATGCCAAAACCAAATAAAATGATAAGCAGAGGCCCCAGTGCAATAGTCGGGACATTTTGAGATAAAATAAGCAGCGGGTAAAAACCAGCCTTTAGCGCAGGCACTCGATGTAAGCAGCTAGCGACAATCACGCCGCCTGTTACACCAGCACTAAACCCAATCAACATTAAGCGCAGTGTAGCGAATGTGTGCATCCATACTCTGGGCATATCCGTAGTGCCGTCTTTCCATATTTTGAGCGGACTAGGCAGCAGCCAGCTTGCTGTACCTCCCCAAGTCACGGCAAGCTGCCATAAAAGCAACAGAAGGATGACCACAACAATCGGTGGCCACCCTGCTTTGAACCAGCGATGCTGTTTCATTATCTGTATTTCTCCGTCAATTTGTCCATCGAAGCACCTGACGGATTGAAGTAAATTTTCACCTGCGAAATTACGTTAGGGCTGCCCATCTCAATCATCGCGGCATTCATATCTTGAATGATCGCCAGAAGTTGGTCGAGCTCCCCTTCCATTGTCGTTTCCAGCGGAGATACGAAATATTTCACGCCAGACTTGGCTATGACTTCAATAGCACGGTCTACATAGGGGATGACATCTTCATTGTTTTTCGTTTTCGGAATGATTTGAATACTGACAAGTGCATTAGCCACTATAAGTGCCTCCTCCAACAAATCGTGTTATTTTGAGCTTTCCGGTAAAAATTTGTTCGTGAATGCAGCATCTGCATCGATATTTTTCTCGAGCAGTTTGTGATCAAGCATCCAGTTCGCATAATTTTCCCATACGGATTTTTTTTGTTCACCCCAACGAGCGGCATCATCTTGATAACGCGGGCTAAGCCATTTTTGACTGGCAAGCACAAGTTTTTTATCTAAATCAGGAACCGCTTTGATCAAAATATTAGCAGCGTCCTCAGGCTTGCTGATCGCGAATTGATAACCTTTCGATGCAGCAGCCATGAAAGCTTTCACGAGCTCAGGCTTCTCTTTGATCATTTTCTCATTCGTCGCAAGAACCGGTGTATAGTAATCCAGTTTATCCGAATATTTGTTCAAATAAATCATGTTCAGCGGCTCGCCGCGCAGCTCGGCATCTACACCTGTCCAAGCGTAGTAAATCCATGCGAAATCAATATCCCGCTTCACAGCTGTGAAATAATCGGCATCACCGATATTCACGATCTTCACTTTGCTCGGATCTGCTTTCTCGGATTGCACTAGCGAGTCGATCATCGCACTTTCTGACGGAGCACCCCAACCGCCATACGTTTTCCCCTCGAAATCCTTAGGCGACTTGATGTTCTTCGCTACCGGCGATGCAAAACCGGATGTGTTATGCTGAATCACCGCAGCAATGGAAACTAACGGCACACCTTGAATTCGTCCTTGTGTAATACTTTCTTGATAACTGACACCGAATTCCGCAGCTCCTGAAGCAATCATCGCATCGGCTCCGCCTTCACCAGGAGCAATAATTTCTACATTCAGTCCCTCTTTTTCAAAAAAGCCTTGATCCTTAGCGACGTATAACCCCGTATGGTTCGTATTTGGCGTCCAGTCTAGAACGACCTTCACGTTCGTTAACGGCTTGGCCGTTTGTTTTGCCGGCTGTTCAGCCATCTTATTACCGCATCCAGCCAAGGCTACCGTTAAGCTAACTAACATAAGTGGTGCAATTTTCTTCCATTTCATTCTTTGTTTCCCCTCTCCACATCTCTATTTAACCACAAGAAAAAGCCCCCGTTATCCGGGAGCGCCATGAGTAGAAAATGATAAACCCATTCGAAACAAATCGAATGAACGTGCATTTATTAGTGTTCTCTACGCTGGCATTACCCAGATCAGATTAACGGTGAGTGACAATGACGGTCACAATCTCAGCCTGACTTCTCAAGCTCCCGTGGGTTCTTATTGGTTTGTTTATACCATACCTCATGTTCGTACTTATTGCAAACAGAAATGATAATTACATTCCTGCTGCATCCAGCAAATAGAGCCTATGTTATGCACTTTCGATGCTTGTTGATAACTCTTTTTAACTTCCTCAGCAGACCCGACGGCCATAACTTCAAATTTTGTTTATAAAGTTGGTCAAAGGCTTTGTACATATAGGCAGCCATCCGTGGTTACTGATGTTGTATTTTCTGCAACAATTTTCACTCCCAAAGGCTATTTTTTAAGTGGAAGTTGTAGTTTTTACAACACTTTTAACCCATTTACGCAAAAATGACCTGTGACGGTCCAAACTGTTGCACTTTATGCAACATCGTATCGCAATAGCGCTTTAATGGGCTGCAATTGTTGCATTTTCTACAACATCAACCATCGAAATTCTCGATCCAGTCCTTCACCAACCCATAAAACAATAAAAACCACCATTCACCTTATGCATGCACCCTTAAATTTTTCATCGGCTTAACCCAGGGGTTTTTCCAATGTCTATTCTAAGGGGCGCACTTCAAAGGAACAGTGGCCTTAATTAATATGTCTAGTTTTTCGCAAGAGTCAATGCCCAGGTGACGCCGAAACGATCACTAACCCAACCAAACTTTTCACTAAATAATTTTTTGATTTAATTTTTCCAAGTACACAGCTCCTTACGGTCAACTAAGTAACCATTCTTTCATCTGTGATCCCATTCGTTTCGCATCCTGATAGCCAAGCTCGTGCAGCGCTTCTAGTTTCTTTGGATCCTTTTCCATACGGCCTACTACTACTTTGGACGAAGGTCGTATAATGATCGCACTTCCATCTGCTTCCATTCGTTCAATGGTTTCTAAGGTTCCATTATAGATTTCACTTCGATTGACAAGTACATTGACAAGGCCGTTATAAGCCGGGTAGAAACTTTTAGCTAGCCACCGCTGCTTAAAGGGACTCTTGCGATACCCCTGTTCTTTGGTCAACACGATAACATGCTTTTTGTTCCCATCAGCTAGAGACTTCTTCACAGGAATCGGATCTACTAAGCCGCCGTCAAACAAGGTCCGACCTTCATAATGAATCGGAGTGGCTACAAATGGCAATGAACTTGATGCTTGAACAATCGGCAAGGTTTGCTGCATAAGCTGATGTTTCGTGTAATAAATGGGTTCGCCCGTATGCGCATCGGTTGTACCGATCGCGAACTGCTGTGACGAGTTATAGAAGGTATCGTAATCAAACGGTACCAACTTATTCGGCAACTCTTTAAATATAAAATCCATCCCAAATATGCTCTTATGACGGAATAAATTACGATAGCTTAAATATCGGTGATCTCTAATATAACCGATCGTTACTTTTTTATTACGCCCGGGTTGTTTGGAAATATACGAAACTGCGTTGCATGCACCTGCGGATACACCAACCACATAAGGAAAATATAAATCCTGTTCCATAAAGTATTCCAAGACTCCTGCGGTGTATACGCCTCGCATACCTCCGCCTTCCAGTACGAGTCCAATTCCTTCCATGGTCACACCTTCTTTCTCTTTCTCTCTGTCTCTAGCCCCTTTCTAGCATACAGGAAATGTCAATTAAAAGAAATGCTCCTCCATCTCCGTAAAAGAGACAAAGAAGCAGATTTCATACCACTTTATTAGATGGATTCAGGAATTACCCCAGATAATCCACGTTTTTGGCGAATTTCAGATGATGCCGTTAACGCTGCTCCTTGTAGAACTCTTTGATAACCAGGAACTCATCCAAATGCTTAATGAAGAGATCAACGATCACAGGATCGAAATGCCGACCGCGTTCCGTTTTAAGCAAATCCATTACACGATCAAGTTCCCAAGCTTTCTTATAAACACGATCACTGCATAAAGCATCAAATACATCAGCTAATGCGGTTATACGACCATAGAGATGTATCTCGTCGCCGCGAAGTCCTTGAGGATACCCTGTTCCATCAAAACGCTCATGATGCTGCTGTGCGATGATAGCAGCGGCATTTAAGACTTGCTTGTTCGAATGCTTGAGCATTTCGTACCCCAGATTCGAATGAGTCTTCATAACATCGAATTCTTCACTTGTTAGCGATCCAGGCTTATTTAAAATCGCGTCTGGTATGCCAACTTTACCAACATCATGCATCGGCGAAGCCAAGCGAATGACTTCGGCTTCCTGCTCAGATAATCCATATTTAATGGCCAGTAAACGGGAGTATTCGGCAACTCTTTTCACATGGTGTCCCGTTTCCTTGGATCTCGTTTCCGTGATTTCACCCATCGTATAAATAATTTCTTGCTGTGTGCTTTCAAGCTCTTCATTCAAATAAATATTTTCGAAAGCCACAGAAACATTCGCACAGTAAATATCAACTAAATAATGCTCCCACTCGCTGAGTGCTTTGAATCCATTCATATAGATGACATTTTCCATCCCCATCTTACTTTGAAAATAAATCACAAAGCGATCCGATGCGAAGCTGCTTTTTTTGGAATGAAAGGCATGTTCAATCTCTTGGAGTACATCTGTAGGAACAACATCCCGTGCTCGTTCGTCTTGATTGGATGCATAATCCCCGCTTGCTGCTAGGATATAAATATCTTCCACGCCTTTAGTAACAGCAAAGCTGCAATGAAGCGCATTTTTATGTAAGTTAACGATGGAGGTCATTTGTGTTAAAACGCCGGAAGCAAATTTCTTCATAGATTGCAGCTCGAATAACGAAGCAGATGACTTAATAATCTCCTCCAAGCCCGATCTGCTTTTCTCAATTGTTTTAATATCGCGATAGGAACGCAGCGCCGTAACCACTGTGGTGAACAGCTTCTGTGTTGTGAGTTCTGTCTTTTCTTTGTAATCATTAATGTCATAATCCATGATGACCGTGCGTTCAGGCGCTTGACCTGGCTGACCTGTCCGCAAAATAATACGTATCGCCTGATTATTCAATTCTTCGCGTATGTACTTAACAATTTGCAGCCCCGCATCATCTTGCTCCATGACAACATCCAAAAGAACTAATGAGGCATTAGGTTGTTGTTTTAACAGCTGTTTGGCTTCTAAAGCCGAATAAGCACTATGGAATTCCAGCTTCTTTCCATCAAATTCAAAGTCTTGCAGAACCATTTTCGTCACTTGATGGATTTGTTTCTCATCGTCAACAATGAGTACGACCCAAGGGTCTTGTTCGATCGGAACTTCCTTTGCTGAATCGGTCTCTTCTTCCTCAGCAAAAAAAAGCTCATCCTGGTCCATTAACCCATCTTGTCCTGTCATTGCACAGCTTCCTCCTCTTTCGGAATTGTAATGGTAAATAAACTTCCTTGTCCCAAGGTACTAGAACCTTCGATGGTTCCATTCAGTGATTGTGTAACGAGATTATAGACAATATTCATCCCTAACCCTGTTCCGCCTTTGCCGCGGCTCGTCGTGAAGAAAGGATCAAAAATTTGATCTAGCACTTCTTTCGTCATCCCTTTACCGTCATCGGTATAGGCAAGGATAATATAGTCTTGATGCTCTTCAACACGTATGGTTAAACTGCCTTCTTCCTCTATTGCATAGGCATGGTTCAAAGAATTCATGACTAAATTCGTAATAATTTGTGATAAAGCACCTGGGTAAGTGTAAAGAATCAGCTCATTATCACAATAAACATCTACTCGTAGCCTTGTTTTCTTGAGCGTAGGTTTCAAGCTTGAAATGATTCCCTCTAAATACTCCTTCAAATGAAACGAGCGCTTGACTTCAACGCTTTGATCAACAGAAATTTGTTTAAAACTGCGCACCAAGGAAGAAGCGCGTTCCAGATTGGTCTGCACCATGGCATTCGTCTCTTGTGTGATGGATAGAAACTGCTCAAGGTCAGACTTTTTCATTTTACCTGTCTCATACAGGTTCTTAAATTCCTTCGTCTTTTGATCTAAATAGCTGATTGCTGTTACACCAATCCCGATTGGTGTGTTGATTTCATGTGAGACACCGGCTACAAGATTACCCAAAGCTCCCATTTTCTCAGATTGGACAAGATGGTCCTGTGTCACCTGCAATGTTTTTAGTACCTGTTGAAGCTCTTGGTAGCGTTCATCCAAATTTTTGACCATATCATTAAAAGCTTCAGACACTTCGTCGATTTCAGGGGAAGCTTTGAACTGCAGGCTAGGAAGATCTCCTCCTTGCCTTACAACAAGCGCGGCTTCACGAAGTCGGCTTAATGGTCGAATAACAATTCTTCTCAAAATAAGCCAAAGCAATGTTGACATAACAATAGCTACACTAATGCCCACAATCAGAATAAGTTTCGTTCGCTTTGCAAGTAGTACGGCTTCCTCGGACGAATCAAAAATAACTTCTACCGCACCTACAACAAGGCCATCCTCCTGTAGAGGCGCCGTCAGACGGACTACCGGTTTATCCGTTTGTGCCATAGGCACACGGTCAACAATGGTATGATCCTGCTTAGGAATGATTACACTATCAAGAGGCATATGATTACCGACTTCAGAACGATTGGAAGCCGCAAGAACTATGCCTTGTTTATCGTAAAGCTTCATTTCGAGTACACGCGTATTTTTGTATTGAATATAATCAAATATTTGCTGTACATCTGTAACGGAACGAGATTCTTCATAGCGTCCATTAATGGCAATCGTCATACCGCTTATTTGACTCACATAGGCTTCTCGAATGGATTGATTTAAACTTATGGTATCGAAAACCAACATTGTTGAGAGCATACTGACCGTAACTGTAGTCACGAGGAAAACAATTCTTTTCTGTAAGCTCAATCTCTTTGGAAGAAATGACATGGGATGCTCCTACTTCACTTCAAACGTGATCGTCTTGCTTACATCATAAGGTGTGTGATCGTTATTATGTAAGGAAACCTTTAATTCGTGAGGACCTTTGCTTAAATGTTCATAATTTTTTTCAGTGGTCGTCATGATTTCTTTTTCTGCTTTGTCCAAGGAAACATGAACGTGCCCTTCCCCTTGCTTGCGCTGTTGATCATAATGCTCTTTGGAAAGCTTAAGGTCCGTTGTAATTCGAAGGGTTGCAGCATCTCCATTAACAATAATACTTGCCTCTAAGGTAGGCGTGAATGAATTTGCCGGTGAAGTATTTGTTTTGGATGATCCACATCCGGAAATACTTAGTGTAACAGCTGCAATTATACAAAAACCTTTCCATGTTCTCATCGTTTCATCCCCTATTTAGACCCAAATTGTCTAATCATGTCAAAAAAAAGCTATCTTCTTTAGCTTATGAATATTCAAGCGGTTTGTCCACTTTTATTTTGGAAACAATAGCCTTTTCATGTAATTGATTTTGTATTCGAAATTTTCTGACTTTTCATGTCGAATTATCATAAGAACGCTCACATTTTGCGCTTCCCCAGGAAATAATTTCATTTCCCAATCGAAGAATGATTTCCCCAACTTTGGAGCAATGTAGTAAAGTCGCTGTTCTTTTTTACCCATAACAATTATCCTTAGGAGGCATTCCCCTATGACAGAAACCCGTCAGCATCAGCAGCCGCTTCAGCACGCCATTGACGCAGCAGATCATGCTATACTCCAAGCTCAAGACGCTGAGCATCAGCTGCAAGTTGCCATTACACAGGCCAACCCTCGGTCTATTCAATCTGCACAAGCAGCGCTTACAGAGGCTAAGCAGCAAGTTCATGAAGCACATGAGCAGCTACAAGCTTTTAATAACGATGAGTATGGGCAGCAGATACAGCAAACCATGGAACAATTGACGCAAGCTTCACAAGATATCGAGGCCAATCAAGAGAAGTTCCATACCCCGAAGCAAATTCGATAAGGCTATTATTCTCTGCAAAAGGTGATCGAAATTCGATCGCTTTTTCTTTTTATACAAACATTATGTTAAACTACGGAGGAAGGTTTTCAAGTTATTTGGGGAGGCACTACATTTCATGCTCGTTATCGGAATTGCCGGTGGTACCGGTTCAGGAAAAACTACAGTAGCTCGATCTATCATTACCAAGCTAGGATCCACGAACGTGACATTAATTTCACAAGATAATTATTATCTTCATCATAGTGGTCTTACTTTTGAAGAACGGGAACGTATTAATTATGATCATCCCCGTGCCTTCGAAAATACCTTGCTGCTCAAGCATTTAAATGAATTGAAAAACGGCAATGCCGTTGACATTCCTGTGTACGATTTCTCGCAGCACGCTCGCTCTCAAGAGACGATTCGTATCGAAGTAAAACCGATTGTGCTTCTTGAAGGCATTCATGTCTTAACAGATGAAGAGCTGCGCGGTGCTTTGAACATTAAGGTGTTCGTTGATACCGATCCAGACGTCCGTATTCTGCGCCGACTATCCCGAGATATTAATGAACGTGGACGTACGCTCCAATCTGTCTTTGATCAATATTTGACAACCGTTAAGCCAATGCATGACGCATTTATTGAGCCGTCCAAGAAATATGCTGACATTATTATTCCTGAGGGCGGAGAGAATCAAATCGGAATTTCTATGCTCACTATTTTGACAGAGCGGTATATGACGGATCAAGCAGCAAGCTATGAAATAGGCTAAATGTTGACTAAATGAAAAAGGACACCAAACCTTCGTTAGGTTTAGTGTCTTTTTTTCATACAGATTGACGTCGAAAAGTAAACCCAGATAGGGCAAATAAGATATAGATAAGGCCTATTAAGTAAAAAATACTGGCCGTGCTAATATACCGTATAGCTAGTCCTCCCATTAAAGGGCCGGCTATACTTCCTAAGCTGTACTGGATAGAAGCAAGTACATTCGCAGTAGGTACTAAATGTCTGGGCAATATATCTGCCGCGTAGGCCAAACCTAGTGAGAAAAACGAGCCCACCATGCCCCCGGCAACGCCGAAACAGAGTCCAATCAACCAAAGATTCGAGCCTGCAAACGGAATACATAGAAATGCGATGGAGCCAATGAGGCCACTCACAATAAGGATACTTCTCCGCCCTACACGATCACTCCAGATCCCTAGGGGCAGCTGCATGATGAGACCCCCTACCCCCATGATGGGCAGCAGAACACCAATATTAGATTCCGTGAGACCTGCACGCAGTCCATAAATCGGAAAGTTGCTGTTCATCGAGGCTTCCATATAGCCATAGAGTAAGGAGGTAATGAGCGGGAACCAAGCGATTGCTAATACCTTTGAAGCACGCTTATGCACCGCTTCCACTTTGTCTAGTTGCTCTGGCTTCTCATTGGACAACTGCAGCACAAGCGTTAGAACGATTAAGAAAAAGCTACTGGTCGTCAAAAAGGGAACCCAACTACCTGCTTTGAGCAAGGTAATTCCTATAGGTCCTAAGCTAAAACCAACGCCATAAGCCATGCCGTATAAAGAGATATTACGTCCTCTACGCTCTTTAGGGCTTGATGTAACGATCCATAACTGGGTTGCATAATGCAGGGCGCTATCCCCGATCCCTACAAGCAAACGAAGTACAAACCAGAAACCAATCTGCTGCCATAACGGAAACAAACAAGTTGCCAAGATGACCAGTCCCATCCCAACCATGATGACTGGCTTATATCCGTATCTTCGCACAGGTCTTTCTATGAAGAACATCGTGGAGAAAATACCAATATAAAGCGCAGCAGCATTCAGGCCATTGGCTTCCGTTGAGACACCCGAACGATCCAAAAGGATCGTTAGCAGCGGCAGGAGCATACCTTGACTCATCCCTGCCACGATAACGACCATAATTAATATGATTAATTTGTTAGTTGAGATCCGTTGTTTAAGAGCCATTTCCAAAATCCACAGCTTCCCATCTCTCCGCGTATTCATTCAGCTTACCATGGAGTGGGACATGGAATTGGTTGATGATGACGAGTCTTACTTTTTTGATCCATTCCTTGAAGGAAGGATATGTCACGAATAGATTCGCATAGCGATCACTCATGCATACGAAATGGGGTCCGGGCGTTTTATCCGTCAAAAATTTCAAAGATGTATCTATCGGTGTGTACTTCTTACGCTTCCCTTCCCACTTATCCACGTCCAATTGAAGGGTGGTATCCACATGTTCCAGTAGGCTTTCCAAATGCTTCACACGGGCATAATAGGGCTGTTGACTAGGTATGTCCATTCTCCGTAGCGTTTCCTCATGCTGGGGATAAAAGATAGCCCGAACGAACTTTCTTTCCTCCGCCCATTTGGTAAAAGCTTGCAGCTCTGTCTTCGTCCAGTCCTCAAATGTTTCAAATAATAAAACGGTTCCTTTATGAGTCTCCGCTGGAGGTTCGTACCCGAATGGTACTTTAATCTGATCTCTTGCCATTGCGTCCTCCTCTAGTTGTAATTTTCTGTTGTCTGTCATTCCTTGATATATTGTAGCATACCCCATTAAGTTCCACGAAATCATTAGTCATTATTGGCTTAAGAACGCTTGTTGCGATATAATTTGTTAGTACATATATTCAATCAAGGGAGACCTATAGAATGAGAGATCCAAGACTTCAAACTTTTGCCCGAAATATAATCCGTTATTCAGTTAGCCTTCAGCCTGGTGAGAACATATTGATTGAAATGATTGGAGTCAAAGACCCTGAACTCGCCAAATGCTTCATTGAAGAAGTGTATGCCGTAGGCGGTAAACCATTCATCGAGCTGCGCGATCCAGCCATCATGAGAAGTTTACAGATGACAGGCACACAAGAGCTATTTACCCAATGGTCCGAATTTGAGCTTGCGAGGATGAAGCAGATGGATGCTTACGTAGCCGTCCGTAGCGGTGATAATATTACCGAATCGTCCGATGTACCCGATGACCAAATGAGGCTCTACCTAAAATACTTCCAACGTCCTCTTTTCGACGAACGCATTAACAATACTAAATGGTGTGTAATGCGTTATCCGAATCCTTCGATGGCTCAGCTTGCCGGCAAAAGCACCGAGGCTTTCGAAGATTTCTATTTCAATGTTTGTAATCTCGATTACAGCAAAATGGCTGTCGCTATGGAATCACTTGTCGACCTGATGAACCGTACAGACCGCGTTCGCCTTGTTGCCAAAGGGACTGATATTAGCTTCTCGATCAAAAATATTGGCGCCGTTCCTTGCTCTGGTTTGAGAAACATACCTGATGGTGAAGTATACACAGCGCCTGTGAAGGACTCCGTCAATGGAGTAATCAGCTATAACACACCTACGATATATTCCGGCACTTCTTTTGAAAATATTGTATTACGGTTCGAAAATGGCCGTATTGTTGAAGCTACAAGCAATGACAGCAAGAAATTGAATGATATCCTGGATACCGATGATGGTGCTCGATATATCGGCGAATTCGCAATTGGTGTAAACCCGTACATCCAACATCCAATGAAAGATATTTTATTCGATGAGAAGATTGATGGCAGCATTCACTTTACTCCAGGACAAGCATATGAAACAGCGGATAATACGAACCGCTCCTCCGTTCACTGGGATATGGTGCTTATCCAGCGTCCCGAATATGGTGGCGGCGAAATCTACTTTGATGATGTTCTCATTCGCAAAGACGGACGCTTCGTCATCCCTGAATTGGAAAAACTGAACCCTGAGAACTTAATGTAGTTAATTTAAAAAGCAGCCGCTGCTTCCGACTAATCCTCGGTAAGCCTTGGCTGCTTTTTTCATAAGATCGCAGGAAATAATATGTAATGCCATTAACAAAACGTGATTAACCAAGCCAGTGAAATACCTGTTTCGGCGATTGATCAAGGGATGGCAGCTTATTTGGAATGAGCAATATCGTGTCCTTGACTTGCTCATTATGGATCGTTGCCCATTTGGCAGAATTTATTTGAACCTCTGTGCCCTTAGGAACAAACTGGAATAATTGCTGCACATCCGGATTCGTCAGTCGAATACAGCCCAATGATTGATCCGTGCCGATTGAGCTTTCATCGAATGTTCCATGAAGTGCAATCACTCCAAGTCCCAAGCCGGCCTCCCCATATACCTGTGCATGGTTACCTTTGGGCTTCTGTACACGATCCATCACCCGAAAATCTCCTTGGGGTGTGCTCCCGTTGGCTCCAAGACCAATATCTTTAACCCACAGTAAATAGCTGCCGCTAACCAGTTTCAATTGATGTTCTGCCTTGTTGATTTCTATATGCACAGGTTCATAGGGTACTCGGCCAACGCCTGCAGTATTCGCATAAAACATCTGCTCGACATCAGCCGCGCCGAAATTGTAGACCCAACCGCCTCGCCCGTTAAACTCCGTGGATATGTCATTGGAACTTGTGACCGCTTCTAACGGAATGAAGCTTAAATAATTATTCGGATAATCTTGCAAGAGAGCATTCAGATGAACGGGAGCCTTCCCATAATCTTTGCGGTACGATTCCAAAGCTGTACGAACTAAATTAGCACCAATCGCACTAAGCGGTTGGTGCTTTTCAAATTCGGAATTCAGAAAGCGAATTCTCACTGTACGATCCGTCGCGGGATGATATTGAGCGATAACAATGGCGCTTTTCGTCAACTCATCATTCGTGAGAAGCATTGTTTTCCCTTGGTTCACGTTATCTTGTGAAACAATGCCATAAATAAGAATACTGGAATTCGGCATCTCCTTGGCTAATTCCAAAGCCTGCTTATGCAGTGCTGTTTCAATATCTTCATTTTTGGTGTCAGGATCAAGATACATGATAAATGGGACATCTACTGTCTCATATGTAATGTCGCTTCCAACACCCCAGACTTTCATTTTCGAAATCGCTTTATAGATCGGGGCATCTCCAACAAACAAGAAGACTAACATCAAATTAAGTACAAAGAGAACGATAAGCATTGTTTTCATAAATGGAGGTAACAGCCGTTTTTCCGCCTCTGGGAAAGCCTTTTGCATACTAGCTGCATGATCCGCTTGTTGTTGATCAAATTCACGAATGGCTCGATTAGCAGCCGAATAAAATGGTGATGGATACGTTCGAAGAACTTCTTTGTAATGGAAAATCGCTCTTTTCAAATTTCCTTTTAACTGAAATTTTTGTCCGATCTTATAATGAGCTTCCGGAGAATTAGCGTCAATATATCGGATCACTTTTTCGTAATATTGTGGATCAGAAGGGCTTATGAACAAGTTCTTATGCAGATGAATCAGATTATCGTCGAGATGGTTACGAAATCGTTGGCTTCTGCGAATCATTCGGCTCCTCTCCGTTCAATAGAATTGCTTGTCCACTCTGGCTGAATGATACAATTAGTATCTCTGATACATAATGTATCATGCGTAAGATAGAAAGACAACTATTTATTACCTTTTGTCTTATTGAATGAACGATAATCATTTAGCAAAAGCTGTATCGACGGAGGTGATAAATCATGAGTGGAAGAAATAGTAAGCCCAAGAACACTGGACCTGCAGGCAGCCCTTCTCGCTTAGATCAATTCGGAGAAAAAGCCGTACAACAAGAGAAACGAGAAGCTAAGGAACGTAACAATCCTACATGCTAGTGATACTCTGAATACTTTAGTGATGAAATTCATCGTCTCAGCTGCCAACTTGAGTGGATTGAGGCTGATTCCGCGTCCATAAGCATGTTTTACATCGCTATGGAGACTCTTTCAGCTACTACGTGTACTTTAGCGATGAATTTCATCGTTTCAGCTGCTACCTTCAGAAGACTTAGGCTGGCTCGGTGCCTGAAAGGATGTTTTTCATCGTTATGGAGTCAATTCTAGCTACTCCATGTTCTTTAGCGATGAATTTCATCGTTCCAGATGCCTTCTCCTAATTTTTTGACTTGTCCGAGGAACTGCTGCATTCCAACACAATAAAAAAGACGTTCTCACCACGCCAATCGTGGTGAAAACGTCTTTCCTTTTATCAAAACTTAATGAGCCACTTGATTATAAGTCATAATCCAAATCGAACCGGCCACAATCGTCAATAAAATAACAAGACCAAAGATCAGCGCCATGATATTCCAGCGAGCGTTCTCGCCCTCTTTCACATGCATGAAGAAGAACAATTGAACACCGAATTGCAGTACAGCCATGATGAGGATCAATACGATTGTGCCTGTTTTGCTCAACATATGGTTCATGACGGCAACGAGTGGAATGATGGTCAGAATGATCGAGAGAGCAAAGCCAATGATATAAGATTTCAATGAACCATGAGCGTCATGGTTTTCATGTGAACCTGTATGCGGTTGACTCATCTTACATCACCCCCATCAAATAGACGACTGTAAATACGAAGATCCAAACAACATCAAGGAAATGCCAGTACAGGGAAATGACAGCCACTTTCCGTTTGGTTACTGCTGTGATGCCGCGGCGTTTCAATTGCAGCATCAACCCGACCATCCAGATCAAGCCAACCGATACGTGCAAACCGTGTGTACCAACTAATGCAAAGAAGGCTGATAAAAAAGCGCTCGTACTAATAGTTGCACCCTCATGATTAACCATGTTAATGAATTCATTAAGCTCGAGTCCAACGAATGACGCTCCCAGAAGCACGGTTACGGCGAGCCAACCGATTAACTGCTTCATGTTCCCTTTATGCATACCAAGCACGGCTAAACCGCTTGTGAAGCTGCTAGTTAGCAAGATAAAGGTTTCTGCAATGATACCTGGCATCTTGAACAATTCTTCCGGGGTAGGTCCCCCGTTCGTATTTTGATGAAGAACCATGTACGTTGCAAATAAAGATCCAAATAAAATACAGTCCGTGATTAGAAATATCCAGAATCCGAACGTTTTGAGCGACTCGTGATCATGTTCATGATCGTGGGCGTGATGCCCACCTTGCGCAGCTGCATGTGCCATTATACTTTCGCCCCTTTCAATGCGGCTTCCGTACGTTTCACTTCATCAGCAGGAATATAATAATCCGTATCATAGCTGAACGAACGTGCAATCATACTAATCGCGACACCAATTAAGGCAGGAATCGTCAGCCACATCCAATCAAATACAAAACCAAATCCTGCGAAAAACCACAAAGCGGACATTATGAATGGTATGGAAGAATTCTTAGGCATGTGAATCGCTTCATATACGATCTTGGCTGATTGCTTGGCAGATAAGCTTTGCTTCTGCTTTATTTCCCACCATGCATCTGCCTCGTTTACTTCTGGCAATACGGCAAAGTTATATATTGGAGCTGGCGAAGGAATCGACCACTCTAGTGTTCGGCCATCCCACGGATCCCCGGAAACATCCGGTTCTCTGAATTTAATCGAGTGGGCAATTTGCCATACTTGGAAAATGAACCCAATACCCATAAGGAAACCACCAACTGTTGACACCAGATTTAACGGTCCCCAGCCCATATCGAAATCGTACGTGTACGTACGACGAGTCATACCATCTAAGCCTAAGAAATATTGCGGCATGAAACAAACATAGAATCCAATGTTCCACAGCCAGAATGCCCATTTACCTAAGTGTTCATTAAGTTTGAAGCCGAACATTTTCGGCCACCAGTAGTAAAGTCCAGCGAAGTAACCAAAAGCTACACCGCCAATTAAAACTTGATGGAAATGCGCAATCAGGAAGTAGCTATTATGGAATTGAAAATCAGCAGGCGCAACAGATAACAATACCCCTGTCATGCCCCCAACAACGAAACAAGGAATGAAGGCAATCGTCCACATCATTGGTGTCGTAAAACGAATTTTACCGCGGAACATAGTGAATAACCAGTTAAATACTTTAGCTCCGGTCGGTATCGCAATCAACATCGTACTAATGGCGAAAAAGGCGTTAACATTCGCGCCGGAGCCCATCGTAAAGAAGTGATGCGCCCATGTGAAGAAGGACAATAAACTAATGATCAGCATAGCAAAAACCATCGATTTGTAACCAAATAATTTCTTTTTGGAGAAGGTCGAAACAACTTCTGAGAAAATCCCGAAAGCCGGAACGACAACAATATAGACCTCGGGGTGACCCCACATCCAAATCAAATTAATGTACATCATCGGATTCCCGCCGCCGTCCAACGTGAAGAAATGGGCGCCAAGGAAACGGTCAAGGAATAATAAGGCTAACGTAACTGTTAGGATCGGGAAAGCAAAGATAATCATAATACAGCTTGAAAATACGGACCATGTAAACATCGGCATTTTCATCAACTTCATGCCAGGTGCACGCATTTTCAAAATAGTTACGATAAAGTTAATCCCTGTTGCCAAACTACCGATACCGGATATTTGAATCCCCCAGATATAGAAGTTCTGTCCAACACCCGGACTGTGGGACACTTCCGAAAGCGGCGGATAGCTAAGCCATCCTGCATCCGGTGATCCGCCGATGACAAAGGATACGTTGAAAAGCATCGCTCCCCAGAAGAACATCCAGAAGCTAAGTGAGTTCAAGAACGGATAAGCGACGTCTCGAGCTCCAATTTGCAGAGGGACTACAATATTAAATAAACCAAACATTAGAGGCATAGCCATGAATAAAATCATAATCACGCCATGCGTTGTGAAAATTTGATTATAGTGCTCTGGTTGCAAAAATTCGCTGTTTGGCATTGCTAGCTGTACACGCATTAGTAGCGCATCCACACCGCCGCGGAACAGCATCATGATCGAGCAAATAATGTACATGATCCCGATTCGTTTATGGTCAACACTTGTTAACCATTCACGCCAGAGCCAGCCCCACTTCCTGAAATAAGACAGCACGAAAATCATTGCGATCATCGAGAGTCCGATACTAACCTGAGCACCCAGGATGAGTGGATCGCCCGTTACGAAAAACTCTGATGCGAATTGCTTTATTTTATCCAACATGAGCAGATCTCCCTTTCTCAAAAGCTTTGATCGATCATTTTGTCATATTCATTTGACTGTGATCATTATGATTCATAGGGGCATTTTTGTCCGTTGCTTGAGGCTTACTCGTCTCTTTCACGGATTCTGTACCGCCATGACCACTGTGAATGGATTGACCATTCGTATATTTCGTTACAATCTTATCGAAAAGTCCATCTGGCACCGATGAGAAGTATTGCACATCTGACTTACCAGGCTTTGCTAATGTTTCATAGCTTTCCATCGTAAGTTTTGTTGGAACCTTTTTCGTTTTGGCTACGAAAGCATCGAAATCGCTCTGAGATGTCGCATTCACATCGAATGTCATATCCGCAAAATGCGCACCGCTGAAATTCGCTCCCGTTCCGAAGTAATGCCCGATCTCATCGGCTTGCAAATACAGTGTCATCTTCATACCTGACATCGTATATATCTGCCCACCCAACTGCGGGACCCAGAACGAGTTCATCGGAGCATCTGAGGTCAGTTCAAACTTAATCGGCGTATCCTCTGGAATTTGCAAGTAGTTGACTGTTGCTATGCCCTGCTCCGGATACGTAAACAACCATTTCCAATCCAGTGATGTCACTTGAATGGTGACGGGTGGTTTATTGGATTTCAACGGCTTAGAAGGCTCTAGTGAGTGCGTATAACGAATAGTTATGACTGCCAGTGCCACAATAATAATGATGGGAATTGACCACCAAACGATTTCTAAAGTAGTACTGTGCGCCCAATTTGGCTTATAAGATGCTTTATTGCCTTCTTTATCCCGATACCGCCATACGATCCATGCAGTTAGCGCAAGAACAGGTACGAGGATTACCGTACATAAAATAGTAGAAATCACAATCAAATCTTTCTGTTCAGCACCCACAGGTCCTTTGGGATTCAGTACCATAGCTTGATTACTGCAGCCTGCCAATAAAATAATGATGGCGACCATCATAAAGGGCAGCAAAGCTTGTACGAGTGTTCTCTTCTTCATCCTACTTAACCTCCCTATCAACAAATCTGATCTATTATCAAGATATCATCTCGCTGATAAAAGTACACTGTCGCAAATGCAACTTAACAAATACGTCAAAGGATCGACGTTTTACTGTAAAACAAATGTCACAGAACGTTTGTTGACTATTATAAAAATGTATGAAAATGCATGAAAACGAAAAAGCCCTTCAAGTTGTAACTTGAAAGGCTTTTTTTATTACTCATAATACGTTGTAATCATTCCGACTTTGAAGCTGCACGAGAATGCACCAAGTGAATAGCCGTCCGAATGACATAGATGTGCACACTACCTACCATGAAGCCAATACCAACCATTAAAGAAGCATTACGGTCACTAAAATGATCCATATTCATCAAGCTTAATAGTAATCCTATGCCTAGCAACGTCCATGCCGCTATTGTCATCATCTTGACTAATGGCATTACATCGCGCTCACTGCGCTCATTACTACTGATCAAAACGGCTCTATTTGCCATCGTTATCAACTCCAAACTCCAATGTAAGTGCTTTATAAACATATTATATCACAAATCCAAAATTTGTTCATACTTTATTCACACGTTGATCAAAATTTGGACAAAACTAAATACGTCTAGTTCACAAATAGAAATATATTGACATTCAGATAAATTTGTGTTATAATAAAATATTTGTTTGACAATCCACCAACCTCCTGGGTATGATAGCACTGTTATTTCATTATCATTTCTCTTTGGAGGGATTCGAATGCAGATTGCGAACGGTATTTACATGCTTGAACTGTCAGTTCCTGTAATGGGGCGTATCGATGTCATACACCCAACCCTTTTAATCGATGAAGGGGGCGCCACTCTCGTGGACACCGGATATCCCGGTATATTACCGCTTATACAGAATGCCATGGAGGAACATAACGTTCCATTCCGTCATTTGAAAACAATTATTATTACCCATCAAGACATAGATCATATCGGAAGTTTACCTGATTTCATAAGCAAATCTCCGCATAAACTTGATATCTTGGCCAGTGAAATCGAGAAACCTTATATTCAAGGTGAGAAAATGTTGATCAAAATCACACCAGAATCGATCGAAAAAGCGGTCGCTAGTTTACCTGCGGACATTTCTCCTGAATGGCGAAAAGCTTTTCGATCAGCTTTGGAGAATCCGCCCAAAGGACCGGTCAATGGCATTCTTGAAGATGGACACGAACTTACCTATAGTGGTGGAATTATCGTCATACATACCCCAGGTCATACTCCGGGACATGTTAGTCTGTACCACAAACAGAGCAAAACATTGATTGCGGCTGATGCCTTGGTCGTTTCAGATGGTCAACTTCTCGGCCCTATTCCGGAGTACTCCGTTAACTATGAGTTAGCGATGCAATCAATTAAGAAGTTCATCAAATACGACATTGAGGCTGTTATCTGCTATCACGGCGGGTTGTATAAAGACAACGTAAATCAACGTATTGCGCAATTGGCAGCTTCTTCTTTTAACTGAATCATCATCTTATCGTTTAAAATCGAAAAAGCAGGCTGCCACAATTGGCAACCTGCTTCTCATATGTAATGTCCTGCTACTTCAATAACGTGTAACCTCCGATAAACGGAAGGGGTTTTACTTGGCCTTGGGCCGCAGCGACTATACCTAAAATGGCTAAAACAAACACAGCTAAATTCGCTAAAGGCAATAGAATCCAACCAATGAAAGGAATAATACCCAAAACAACATTTACGATGACAGCGGCTAGTAATAACGTAAGACCTTGGTTAGCATGATACCATGCAAACTTGGAGTCCTTTGCAGCGATGAGCGGGATAAAAAACAAGATGTATGCAATGATGGCCATTCCCTTATTACTTTGAATATCCGAAGAATCATACATAGACAGCACCTCTTTCTTTTTCTCAAAGTATACTATTCCATTATATTCGGTGTTTTCCATCTATTCTATTGAATTTCATACTTTTCGAAAAATTATTTTCCGGAGTCAAATATCCCATCAGTTGCTAAAATCACGCCAGAGTCTGAGTAATTCTTGTTCGCGGGAAGGGTCCATACCTGCAAGGCGAACTATCTCAGATGATCGTCCTAAATCCCAAACCAAAGTGTCTTGGACAGTCTCACTTAACGGCCTAGTTGTTAGTCCCGATTCGAAGGCTTTGGCATTGTCCAAAGCAAACATCCCGACTAAACTATCGCTCTTTATCCAAAGTGGAAGCTCCATCCACTCCCCGACTTCATGTGCCACTAAGAACGTTTCCGATACCCATGAACAAGATGTTTCAGATACACATACACTTTTACATGCCTTAACTACATCTTCCATTGTATAATCGTTGCCGCTTGCATGGAGTGTGCCCGTTATACCTTGTTCAACTAACCGAATAATCCAAGCCGATAAATCTCTTACATCAATAAATTGGAGCTTCCGTTCTTTCGGCAGAGGAACTAACACGTCTCCGCCCCGATGAAAACGAGATGGCCAATAGGTGAATCTATCCGATGCATCATACGGTCCAACAATGAGACCTGGACGTATAACTAGTGACCGGTCAGGAAATGATTGGTTCACCGCTTGCTCACAGAGGGCTTTTAGCGCACCGTAACGCCGCCCTGGATCAATTGTTTCTACCGATTCCAATTCAGCCACTGGTGCCGACTCATTCAAATTTTCCTTCCGAAGATCGTCATAGACGGAAACAGTAGAAATGAAGGTAAAGTGCTTCACTCGATCCTTCAACAACTTTGCAGCGGCATCTACAACCTCTGGCTGATATCCGCTCGTATCGATTACCGCATCCCATTCGTGCTCTTGAAGCAAGAGTAAATCAACGTTCCGATCACCATGGATATGCCGGACCTGTGGAAAGGCATTAGCGTCATGCAGTCCCCGGTGAAATAAAGTTACTTCATGCCCCCTAGCTAATGCGGCTTCTGTAAGCGCTCTTCCTAGGAATTTCGTACCGCCTAGAATTAGTATATTCATGGACTACCTCCAAATATTTAGTTTATTTATCTACACGCGATAACCCAGAAGCCAATCCAACTGCTTCATTTGGACATTATCAGGAAGGAGTCTAAGCACCTGATTTCGCAGCACAATAGCGGCTGGATTGCTCATTTGCACGATGCGCGCCATTCGTCTGGATTGACGCACAACTTGATTGGCTCGTGGTTTTCGATTGCTTTCATAAGAATGAAGTGCGGATGTAACGCTATTTAATGAAAGCATTGAAATTCCTTCTAGACATCTAGCTACAACAAGAGCATCCTCCATCGCCTGAGCGCCTCCTTGCCCGAGATTAGGCAGCATAGGATGAGCTGCATCACCAACCAGTGTTACTCTCCCTCGGCTCCATCTTTCAAGTGGTTTACGATCATGAATGTCATGCGTTAAAATTGCCCCCTCATCAGTAGACTGGATAGCCTGCTCAATCGGATTATGCCAGCCCTCAAATTGCATAAGAACGTATTCCTTCTTACGATCTACACCTATCCCTGAAGCTGCATTGATTGCCGCGAACCAAAAAACTTGCCCCTCGCCAATCTGGGAAAAACCGAACCGTCGTCCTCTACCCCATGCCTCAAATCCTCCACCGATCTCAGGCATATAACGCTTATCCAAGAATGTAGTAATACCTCGGAAAGCTCTAAAACCTGAATATCGCAGTTGTTCTAAACCAAATAATAGTTGAGCAACTCGTGAATGAATGCCATCTGCACCGATTAAGATATGTCCGCTATCTTCTGTTCCATCATCAAAATGGACAACTACCTGATGCGGATCCTGTTCAAAGGTTATCAGCTTTTTATTCATATAAACGATTGTTCGCTCATCTAGTTGTTGAAATAAAATCATTTGAAGCTTCGCGCGATGAATAAGGTAGCTATAAGTTCCATATTGAGCGGCTTGCTTCGAGACGGGAACTGAAGTGATCGGTTTACCATCCCATGAGCGAATTTCAGCCAAGCCAACTTTAGCACCGGTCCCCCGCACCTGTTCATCCAAGCCAAGCTCCGATAATACATGCATCGCATTCGCAGCTAACACAATTCCAGCACCGAACTCGGATAGCTCTTTCTTTTTCTCGTAGATGATAACTTTCCAACCTTGCTTTTCTAAGAAAAGCGCTGTCGTTAATCCACCAATCCCAGCTCCTATGATAATTGCTTTCCTAGTAGAAGGTAAGATATTCTTCATGTTGCCCTCCATAACCAACGAACCATTTCCATCTACTGTAACATATTCCATTCAAGACAAAAACCTCCTAAAACCATGGGTTAAGGAGGTGCGTTATTATGAGGGTATGAAGTTTATATTCTGTTATGTTGCAACTAATTGTTGTTTAACCTCAACGATCTCAAGATTCGAGAAAAATCGGCTTAACTTCATCATTTTCTCATTTGCTGCCAATTTAGAAAGTGGCGGGCACATAGGCTTTCCTCTGTAACATACGATAAATAACAAACTCATCACCTACTCTTCCATTCAAGAATCACATTTCCACTTGATACATAACGTATCATACAATAATTTTACTCTAGATACAACAAATAGAGATAAATACCGTCATATTTCGATAGTATATGTAATTTCACAGGACTTTATAACCATTAAACTCCTACATAATTCGAAAGACCCCCTCGGAATGAGGGGGCCCTTCGATATTTTAAACGATGACCAATTCGGAAAGCTTGGCACGTACCTGCTCAACTAATTCAATCGCATCTTCGGAACGATTCACAACATCAACACGATCCATATCTACAATCAACACTTCAGAGGCATGATAATGATTCATCACCCAGTCATCATAACCTGACCAAAGCTGCCGATAATAATCAACCAAAGATTGATCCTGCTCGAAGCTGCGTCCCCGCAGTCCGATGCGGTACATAACCGTTTCGAATGAAGCTTTTAGATATACCATAAGGTCTGGCGCTTTCTTAGGAAGCTCGGCAAGCTCAGACATCATATTGTCGGCAAGCCCCTCATAAACATCAAATTCCAGCTGTGAAATACGGCCTAACTCCCGATTCACTTTGGCAAAGTACCAATCCTCATAAATACTTCTATCCAGTACATTTCGATTATGTACTAACGCTTGTTTAATTGCCTTAAATCTTGTATTCAAGAAGTGCAATTGAAGTAAAAACGGATATCGCTTCAACTCAATTTCTTCCGGTGATGCCGTGTAAAATAGCGGTAGTATCGGATTATCATCGACACTTTCATAATAAACATTAGAATTTAATTCTTGCCCAAGTAAAGTCGATACCGATGTTTTACCTAGACCGATCATTCCCCCAACCACGATCACAGCCATTGACCCCTTTCTCCTTCTGCCCATTCCTAATTTACCGTCAGTCAATTCTTGCAAAGCTTCCCTATTATACAAGGAATTCATAGTGGTGGGAACCCTATTTTTTCACCTTTATCTATCGTTTTCTTCTTCTCTTGTAATCCGCTCAATGACAGCATGAAGATCATCTGGTCTAAGTAATTCAACCGGTGATACGCCTTTTTCGAAGTATAAATAATCGCCTTCAATCAGGATAACGTAACGTTCACCTTGTCTGGCAATGTGAACTTTGCGTCCATAATCGGCAAGCTGGGCCTTCACACTGATATGATCTAGCTTGATGCGCATTTCCAGATCCGGCTTCTGCTGGGCCAAATAATTAGCGGCATCCATGACCTGTGTCGGTGTCCACTTCTCCTGAAGCTCGCGCTTTTCACTGGCTGCCCAAATTTCCAAATCCTTTTCTTCCTGCTCGCGTTCCTCCGGTTTATGCTCATAGTCTCTCTCCAGCTGCTGCTGAACGAGCCCTAGTACTTGATGATGCAAAATTTCTGGCATGGACTGCTCATATTCTACATATTTTAGGAAATCCTCAAAGTAACGAGCATGTGAAGCCTGGTGAATTTTCAGCTCCGCTGGTTCTAACATGCCTTCCTCAGGCATAAACGGATATTGGATCGATTTCATGTTTTTTGCATTAATCGCCATTTCCACTTGATTCAATAAGCTCTTTTCGTCGGTAATCCGTGCAATTTTCGGCTCAAAATCGCACTTAAGGATAAATACAAAAGGATCATCAAAATATTGATTGAGCTTCGCACTTGCGACAAGAAAAGCTCCGCCCCTGACCGCACTTGTGTTCAGATAAGCGTTTAAGAGTTCGTCAGCGACATTAAGGAAGTCCTGTTTATTCTCTGCATAGCGCAAACGCGCGAATAGATTATAGTTCGGATTACTTTCTAATTCGAAGCCTGGCTCGGTAATGAAACGTCCTATCTTCGTAGGCACCTGCTCAGCTCTCGGGTTTCGCTCAACTTTGCGTTTAGCAATTCGGGCGAACTCTCCGTCTAAGAATTGTTGTAACGCACTGTCTTCATAATCATTCTCGTCCAAAGTCTGGTAATGGCGATAACTTTTAGCGGATGCCGAGTCGGCACCTTCCCCTTGGATCACAAAAAATGATATATATTGAACTGCGAATTTCATGCTGCTTCTCCCTGTCAATCGTATTCAAAATTGCACAACTTTGATTGTACTTGGTATAAAACCGAAACACCACAAAAAAAAAAGGAACAGTTTGTGATTGTTTGTAAGCTCATGCTGTCACTACTAATAAGCGCTGCTTTTTCAAAATAATAAGACAGAGGTGTGAAGATGATTTACGGAACCAAACTACTGGAAACAGATACAGAAATTTTCATTGCCGCTCTTACAAAAACACCTGTTTATGTTTGGTCGTTAGATTCATTAGGCGTTTATTATCAGGTAAATTCGGGTTTTATCGTAAAATATACACCTGATGAAGTACAAATTCATCCTGAACAGGACTCCTCAAAGACAAAATGGTATTCAAGAGAGACGAATGAATTTAGTATCCGTTTCTAGAAATGAATAAAACCGCCCGTTCCTGTTACTTAACAGGCCTGGCGGTTTTTACATTCATGCTATTCAAATTCACTCATGTCCTTACCTATCGTCTGCGTCGGCAAAAACACATCAATAATGGTTCCTACTCCAATTTGGCTCTGAATTGACATTGTGCCTTTGTGCGCTTCAACGATTTTGAAACACATCATCAGACCGAGTCCTGTGCCCTTTTCCTTCGTTGTATAGAAAGGTTCACCTAATTGCTTGACCCGCTCCTCTGGGATGCCGCATCCATTATCCTGAGTCCTTACTCGAATCATCCCGCTGCCCTGCATGGAAACGGTAATCTTAATTTGTCCATCCTTCGTTATCGCTTCAATCGCATTTTTCACCAAATTAATAAACAATTGCTTAAGATGCATCTCAGAACAAATGAACTCCGGAATATCAGACTCAAACTCGAGCAAAAGCTGCACATTACATAGATTAGCCTGCGTATCAAGCAGCGCAATCACGGTTTGTAATATATTTATCAAATCACTTTTTTTGTATTGAATAGCTTCCGGTTTCGCAATGACGAGGAATTCGCTAACAATGAAATTAATCCGATCCAGTTCGGACAGCATAATGTCAAAATAGTGCTGTTTTCCCTTCATATCGTTCTGCAGCAGCTGTAGGAAGCCTCGGAGTGACGTGAGCGGATTCCTGATTTCATGAGCAAGTCCGGCAGCTAATTGGCCAGCGACGGAGAGTTTATCTGATTTACGCAACAATTCCTCAGTTCGTTTCCGTTCAGTAATATCTCGCGTAATGCCAGCAAACCCGATAATCTCGCCCTTCTCATTCTTGATCGGCGTTTTGGTCACACTTACGTGAATGAGCTGTCCATCTTTACGAACTCGAACCGTCTCTAACCCAGAAATTTGATTACCCGCTTTCAATATGTCATGAATTTCTATACGATGCTCTTCCAAGAAATCTGGATATATGGGTAATAGTTGGTTTAGAAGCTCATCCTGATTCCAACCAAATACTTTCTCATAGGCGGAATTGACAGAAATAACCTTAAACCGTTGATCAAGTACGCAGATGGCATCTGTTGTATTATTAATAAAAGATTCCAGCAGCTCCTTCGTTTCTCTAAGCTCTGTTTCCATCTGTTTACGTTCCGTAATGTCCACACAAGAGCCGATCACTTCAATTACGCGGCCATTTTCAAAAATGGGACGTAACGATGTCAAATAGGTAATCCCCCGGAATGTGGCTTCATACATGACATTTTCTTCCCCGCTCCATGCCCTGCGATAATACTTATCGATATTGACAGCCATATAGAATGGCCATATCTCGTATAAGCCGTTGCCAAGGATATGCGATGGCTTATAGCCGAGCCTATACAGAAGTTCACCGTCACATAAGGTATGAATGAATTTCCCTTGCATTTGTCTGAATTTCATGGTCATTCCTTGCTGTCTGCGAACAGTGTCATGCAGATCCTGCTGCGCAACTCTCAAGGACTCACGGTCTTTATTATGCTGGGTGATATCTCTAGCGATAATATAAACGCCTTCCGTTATCCCATTCACAATAATCGGCACATTTTTTAAGCCTAATTCTATCATGCCGCCACTCTTATGCGTAACCCGAAGCATATAATTATCCGTCTGCAAGAGCACACTATCGGTCGCGTATTCAGATGGATCCTCTTGTTTCTCTTGCTCCCAGAATTGATGGATGGACCGTCCAACCATATCCGTCTTCGTGTAACCCAGAATCCGTTCCATAGCAGGATTCACACTTATGATCACACCGTTCAAATCACCTGTTATGATCCCCGCAGGATTATGCTCAATTAACGAATTATACCGCTGCTCACTCTCAGCAAGTTTAAGTTCCATCTCGGACTTTATCGAGAGATCTTTCATCTGAGCCATATAATAAAGAGGTTCATTGTCAGAGTTTCTAATTAGCGAAATTCCGCATTCCACCCTTTTGATTGCTCCCTCTTTTGACTTCAATCGTTGTTCGATCTGAAAATAGCGTAAATCCCCAGACAACAGTTGCGCTAAGTGTCCAGGCAGTTTGTCGTTCTCTTCGGGCAAAAAGATCGTGGTTATATCGGTATTTACTAATTCTTCTTCCGAATATCCAGTTATCGCGCTTAGGCTGTTATTCATCTTCATCCATTGTCCATTGAGCGAAATAATCGCCATGCCCATCGTTGTGAATTCGAATACCGTGGCAAATGACGGTTCCGTTCTCGAAAGCATATCCATTCATTTATCCCCCATCTTAAACATACATGGATGGTTTCCATCACCAAATGTTTGAATTCGACGATTTAAAGATGATTCCTCCCGTAATAGCTCTTGGTTGATCAAATAGTTCATGAAATGTGCCCTTGAAATTCCTCGTTATGATAAAATAAAATGGTTCTTCTAGGTATGTTTGAACATCACAAATTAGGAGGGGCACAATTGCCTAACATCTGGACACATCTGATTTTCGGTCAAGAATTAATGAACGAATTAGGGCATGCCAATATGCTGAATGATAAGCAGCTGAGACATGTTTTCTCTCTTGGCTGCCAAGGACCCGATTTCTTGTTCTATCATAACTTCTTACCTTGGAAAAAAGACAAGAAACTCAATCAATTGGGAAGTCTCATGCATACAAGAGCATGCGGTCCGTTCTTGATGGATCTACTTTCCCATATGCAAGGTCGAGGCTTGTATAATCCCGCTGTTGTTTATGCACTTGGATTCCTTACACACCATATTCTCGACCGTAATATGCATCCCTATGTTTTTTACAAATCAGGCTTCAAGAAATGGGATCACCAACGATTTGAGATTATTATGGACACACTCATTGTTCGTCGCAAGCTTGGACTTCAGACATGGAATACGCCTGTATGGAAAGAAATTTATGTTGGAGAAGCTCTGCCCCTTGGTATTGTACCTGCGCTTGCCCACGCTGCCGCCATCCACTACCCTGACCATGCATCGCAGATTACTGATAAGGATTGGAACGATGCTTACATGGACATGATTCGAGCTCAACGCTTATTCCACGATCCAAAAGGAATCAAACGTTTATTCACCTTCGGTCAAATATCGCCTTTGGTCTATACCAAGCATCCGGCTCCGCTTGATTATTTAAACGAAGCCAAGACGGTTTGGAATTGTCCTACCTCATTAGAGGAAACGTACACATACAGCGTTTGGGACTTATGGGATATCGCGATGGCAGATGGACAAATCGTCCTCCAAGCAGCCATACAAGCCATACAACGAGGTTCTTCGGCTGATTACCAAGCCTTAGAAGAAGTTCTCGGCAATCTCTCCTATGAAACAGGTAAATACTGTGACAGCGGACTGCAAATCACTCATGTGAAGCCTATGATTTAAAGCTTAGCATCATCAACCTGATCAAGCCATGAGTCGATATGACCAATTACCGAAGCCACACAGCCATCTTTGAAGGGTGAAATTAGCTTAGCGACTTGCACAAGCTCTGTGAAATTCAGACTTCCGCCTTGCTGACAAAGTCTTAAGTAATCCTCCCAAGCTAATTCTGAATTTTCATTAGCTCGTTTCCAGAATTGAAACGCGCACACTTGCGCAAGGGTGTAATCAATGTAGTAAAACGGGCTTTTGTAAATGTGGGCTTGCTGCTGCCAAAAGCCCCCTCTTTCCAAATAGTCATTATCCTCGTAAACACGATGCGGCAAATATTTGCGCTCAACCTCGCGCCAAACTAACTTACGCTCAGCGGGTGTAAGTTCCGGCTGCTCATAGATCCGATGCTGAAATTCATCTACTGCAACACCGTATGGAATGAATAAGAGCGACTCACTAAGATGCTTGAATTTATACTTATCTGTCTCTTCCTCGAAGAACAACGACATCCAAGGCCAAGCGAGAAACTCCATGCTCATCGAGTGAATTTCACAGGCTTCCAAGGTTGGGAATATGTATTCAGGCACTTGAAACTCTCGGCTGCTAAAGCCCTGGAATGCATGACCTACTTCGTGCGTTAAGACATCAATGTCACCTGAAGTTCCGTTAAAATTAGAGAAAATATACGGTGCTTTGTATGTACTAATATAAGAGCAATAACCACCTACGCGTTTCCCCTTCTTAGCCACTAGATCCATCAAACCGTTATCGATCATAAAGGTAAAGAACTCATCCGTTTCCGGGGATAGCTCTGCATACATCTTACGAGCTTGTTTCACAATCCAATCCGCATCGCCTTTAGGCGTTGCATTCCCGGAGGCGAAACCAAACTTGTCGTCGTAATAGTGCAGCGAGTCTACGCCGATTCTAGCCTTCTGCCGCTCCTTTAGTTTGGTTGCCACGGGTACAATGTGTTCAAGAACTTGATTCCTAAATACATCCACATCTGTGGCATTATAATCAGAACGGTTCAAACGAGCATATGCGAGTTCAACAAAATTGTTGTATCCGAGCTTCTTAGCTATGAGAGTACGAATCTTCACTAATTGGTCATACAGTTCATCCAATTTCGCTTCATTCTCTATAAAAAAGCTATATTTCACATCATTCGCTTCTTTACGTACATTTCGGTCTGTTGATAATTGAAAAGGCACGAGTTGGGATAAATTTCGTTCTTCCCCTGCATAAATGAGCTTCGCAGATGCAAGCAGCTTCGAATATTCACTGGCCAGTTTGTTTTCCTGTACAAGATCTTCAACAATTTCCGGTGAAAACGTCTTCAATGATAAGGAGGCAATCGTGAACAGCTGCTTCCCCCATTTGACCTCTAACTCTGATCGATAGGAGGATTCAATGAGAGCTTTATAAAATTCGGTAATTAGCCCTTGATATAAAGGCTCAATTTCGTCGAAATACTCTTGCTCCGCTTTGTAAAATTCATCATTTGTATCCACACTGTGACGAATCCGCGCAATAGACTCCATTGACTCCAACTCACTTCGCAGACTAACGATCGCTTCCATCGCTTGGTCCTGATCGCCAAACGAAGATGCTCGTTTAAACGCTTCTAAAAGCTCCTTAAATTTAATTTCAAAAGCGCTAAAGTCAGGTCGTTCGTACTTAAATTCTTGAAATTTCATTGGATTCACTCCTTTGAGTTTTCGCCAGAAAACTGGCAGTCTACTTACATAACTGCAATACTGTATGGAAACAATTCACTGGTCATAAGTTGATTAGAAACAGCAGGGTCTTGTTCCATGATCAGTGTAGCTTCTAACTCATTATCCACCCTTAGGATAACAATGCCAAATGTTTTTTCATCAAAAGTTTGTGTTCTGCCTGCCAAAATGAGCTCCCCCTCCTCTTTCAACTGTAAAAGGTATTGAAAGTGCTCTTCAACAATTTTCTCTTCTCTATCTGTCCAAACACTGCGATCTAGAAAAGCAGGTTTTAATCGTAAGACATAAATAAATTCTTTATTGTCGCTCATTATTCC
The DNA here is from genome assembly GCF_059692075.1 of Paenibacillus sp. J31P190. Lineage (NCBI taxonomy): Bacteria > Bacillati > Bacillota > Bacilli > Caryophanales > Paenibacillaceae > Paenibacillus > Paenibacillus sp. J31P190. Next base: position 114,935 of record NZ_JCAUAS010000002.1, read on the forward strand.
CGCTCCTTCACAAATAAATTTGGTATTTGCCAATCAATTTCCAAATATCCAAAGTCCCTAAGATACGCGTTCACTTGCGAAAAAGGCTTACTGCCAAAAAATCCGCGATACGAAGAAAGCGGACTTGGGTGAACTGATTTTATGATTACATGCTTCGAAGTATCAATTAGACGCTGCTTAGCCTGTGCATGACTTCCCCACAGTACAAAAATGATCGGTTTCTCCCGATCACTAAGCGTTGTTATGACTTTGTCTGTAAAACGTTCCCACCCTTTTCCTTTATGCGAATTCGGCGTATCTGCTCTCACTGTTAGAACAGTGTTCAACAGCAGTACGCCTTGTTCTGCCCAAGTCTTCAAGTAGCCGTTATCGGGGATATAGCAGCCAAGGTCAGACTGTAATTCTTTATACATATTTTGCAAAGATGGCGGTATCGGTATACCCGGTTTTACGGAAAAACTGAGACCATGGGCTTGGCCTCTACCATGATAGGGATCTTGTCCCAAAATAACTACTTTGGTATTCGCATAAGATGTTAAATGAAGTGCACTATAAATCTCATTTTGTTCTGGAAAAATGGTTTGTGCCGTATACTCATCATTAAGAAATTTTTGCAACTCATGGAAATAGGGCTCTTCAAACTCTGACCCCAACAGTGAAGCCCAGTCGTTCGTTAAATGGCTCACCATTCATCCCTCCTATCACTCCGTTTCCGTACCGAGCTCTCCCGTATCCATGTTTTTCAGCACGATTCGTCCATCCGCCGCTGTACCATCTGCAAGTACGAGCTTCAGCTTCGTCGTTTTCCCTTTATTTACGAGCGCCTGAACTTGGGCGTCCGTTAGATTCCGGCCAAAGCTTTCTTTCCAGATGACGAATTTGCAGCCTTCCTTATAGTGCGAGCAGCCGTAACCTTTACGTCCCATGAAAAGAGAGCCTCCGCACCCTGGTCTTGGACATGTCGCTAGGAACGTACTAGCTCCATCTGTTTGTTTAGCAGGAGCCGCTTTCTTAGGGGCGGTTGCTGTTTTGGTGCCGCCTGAAGCTGAAGCCGCATTCGATCGTGCAGACCCCCGTTTGGGTGCACTGGCAGGAGGCGTTTCGCCTTCAAAAGCTGTTTTGGAAGCCCTAGCTTGCACGCGAACCTTATCAACGATAAGGGTTGCGAATCTTTTGACGTTATGCATAAACTGCTCGTCCGAAGCCGTACCACGGGAGATTTCATTCAGTCTGCGCTCCCATTGCCCTGTCATTTCAGGTGAAGTCAGCAGTTCAATGCCGGCGCCGCGAATTAATTCAACCACCGTTCGCCCCTTCTGGGTCAGGACGATTTTCTTGCCCTGCATGTCAATGTAGCCAACCTTCTTGAGACGCTCGATAGTCGCTGCACGAGTTGCCGGAGTGCCGAGTCCCGAATCTTTCATCGCATCGCGGAGCTCCTCATCTTCAATCTGCTTACCGGCGCTTTCCATAGCTTTGAGCAGCGTTCCTTCGTTAAAATGCTTAGGCGGCTGTGTATCTTTTTCCTTCACAATCGCGTCATGGCAAAGGACATTTCCCTGTGAATCGATGGAGAAAGGCTCGTTTACTTCAACCTCTTCGTCTTCTTCCTCTTCCTTCTCCTTCCCCTTCGGGCTCTTTGCCTTTTCTTTTTTCTGATCGGCATAGATGACTTTCCAGCCTAATTGGAGCAGCTCTTTAACCGTGGTTTTAAACATTTCTTGTTCTACCTCAGTCATAACCGTATGAACCTTATATTCAGCTGGAGGGTAAAACTGGGATAAGAAACGTCTTACAATCAAATCGTACAATTTCTGTTCATCTGGACTCAGTCCTGATGCTTTGCGATTCGTCGGAAGGATCGCATGGTGATCTTCAACTTTGCTCGGATTGCAAATAAACTTGTTATTTTTATGCACCAGATTTCGGTTTGCCCCTTGCACAAGCTCATGGTAAGCCGTTCCTTGTAATGCGGATAAGGACTTGTGCATTTCCGGTATATTTTGCTCAGTCACATAGTTGGAATTGGTTCTAGGATAGGAAATGACCTTATGCTTCTCATAGAGTGCCTGAGCCGTATCCAACGTCTTCTTCGCTGAGAAGGCGTATTTCCCATTCGCCTCACGCTGCAGCAGCGTCAAATCATACAATTTAAACGGATATTCCTTCGTCTCTTTCACTTCATAGGAGATAATCCGTGCTGGCTTCCCTTTGACCTTGGCAGCAAGCGCCTCGACCTTCGGTCCATCCGTCAAGCGCTCTCCCTGCCACATGCCTCTATACGTCGTCTCGCCTTGTGTAAAATGTCCTTCCAGCTCATAAAATTTGAGCGAAGAGAAGGCTTCAATCTGCTTCTGTCGGTCATAAATAAGCGCTAGTACAGGCGTTTGAACGCGGCCAACGGAAAGCAATACGTTATGCTTGGTTGTGAATGCACGAGAACCATTCATGCCGATTAGCCAATCAGCTTCACTGCGGGAGCGCGCGGCGCGCGTTAAATTCTCGTATTCTGCGCCGTCCTTTAATGTAGCGAAGCCATTTCGAATCGTTTCCGAGGTTAAATCGGAAATCCAGAGGCGCTTAACAGGCTGCTTCAGTCCAAGATGCCGCTGAATAAGCGAGAAGATATGCTGCCCTTCCCTCCCCGCATCACACGCATTGACAAGCATGTCGCATTTCTTCGCAAGCTCAGCAATCACTTTAAGCTGATCGTAAGTCCGCGGGTTTGGAATCAACTTAAATTCATCAGGAATAATCGGCAGGTGATTAATATTCCATTTTTTATATTTATCATCATATTGATCAGGTTCAGCCAACTCAATTAAGTGTCCGATCGCCCAGGTGATGATGTACTGCTCACCCTCTAGATGGGACCTGAGATTTTTGGCTTTGGGTTCTATTGCGGCGGCTATATTACGTCCCATATCGGGTTTTTCCGCAATAATTAATGTCTTCAAGAGAGTATCGCTCCTTAATTGAACTTTCTAAGTAGATCAGAATCTGTCGCCTCAGTGTATCCCACTTTATAAATGGCTGCAATATGGTAATGATCGAAAAATTTTATTTTAGTAAGTAGACTTTACTCCAAGTCCCTTCACTTCCTTTGAATATGATAACTGGAAACGTCAAATGAAGCCAAGAGGTGAAGGTTCTTATTATGCATATTCTGATTATTGCTCCTGAACAAATCCCCGTCCCTCCTCCCGTCGGAGGCTCTGTGGAGCATTGTATATACCAAATCGCCAAAAAAATATCCTCCAAGCATAAAGTGACCATAATAAGTCGGCTGCGCTCCAACTACCCAAAGACAAGTAGATTAGGTCATATTACGATTCTTCGAGTACCCGGTGCCAATAAACATGCTTATTTATCTAATGTACTGAAGACTGTCAAAGGGCATCATTACGATATAATTCAAATCGATAACCGCCCTAGGTTTGTGCATGCCGTGAGAAAAGTATTCCCGCATACGCCTATCTCTGTTTTTTTACATTCAACGACGTTTATTTCCCCTCCGATGACATCCAAGAAACTCGCTGCAAGCGATCTCCGTGCGGCTAATCGTATTATTGGCAACAGCCTTTCGCTGCAAAATCACCTGAAACGAACCTTTCCAAAAATCAGCCATAAGGTTCGTTACGTTCATCTGGGCGTCGATCTTGCTCAATTCCGTCCACGTAAAGTGAAAAAGCATTCAACGGGCGGTCGCCGGCCATTTATCATTCTATTTGCAGGCAGATTGATTCCGAGGAAAGGAATTCCCGTACTTATGAAAGCTACACAGATCGTTAGAAAATCCATCCCTTCAGCGAGGCTTCACATTGCCGGCGGGACTGGTAAGCCAAGCTACAAGCATTATTTGAAAAAATTAGCTTCCTCACTTCGAATCCCAGTAACGTTCAAGGGTTATGTTTCACGCAGTCAAATGCCTCGTTTCTATCAGTCCGGGGATTGTTTCGTTTGCCCGTCTCAAGGTCATGAAGCGTTTGGCTTAGTGAATGTGGAGGCGATGGCATCCGGCATTCCAGCGATCGCTTCTAGAAATGGCGGGATTCCTGAAATTATTCGACATAAGCATAACGGACTTTTAGTGGCGAATTATCGAAGCCCAAGGGCTTTTGCCAAACAAATTATTAAACTAGCCAAAGACCCTTCTAAGGCCAAAAGACTGGCCAAGCAAGCCCGACTAGATGTAACGAGAAAATTTAGTTGGCGAGCCACAGCCAGCAAATTAGAAAAGATTTATACGAAAAATCCCACGTAGAGGTGCTGTTATGTCCATGAATCGAGCTAGAACAGTAGGCAGCAAATGGGTCAAGACGAAAGTTCTTTTATTAAACAAAGAACTTCGTAAATTTGTTCCGGAAACAAGAATCTATAGTCAAAAAAACCTGCTTGAAATGCTAAATAAACATAAAATGGTTTATGTCAAACCACTCAATGGCTCTTCTGGACATGGCGTTATTCGTGTAGAGAAAAATGAGACTTATCGATTTCAGTCCGGCAAAACAGCTAAATCCTTTCGAACTTTTTTAGGTTTATTCGGTGCCCTAAACAAAGCCAAGTTAGCTAGATCCTATTTGGTTCAGCAAGGCATTCATCTCTTAACCCATCAAAAGAGAATTTTCGACATACGTATAATGGTACAAAAAAGCCCTAAGAAAACTTGGGAAGCTACTGGTTATATTGGTCGAGTTGCTCATCCACAAAAAATAGTAACGAACTTTCATAATAGCGGCAAACCGCTGCCATTAGAATTATTACTTACTCCTTACTTAAAGAATCCGAAAAAAGATGATTATATCAAAAGCTTGCGACATCTAGGATTTCAAATCGCAACGCATTACCAGAAAGTTTATCCGAGATTTAAAGAAATTGGTGTTGATATCGGTATTGATAAAAAGTTAAAACCATGGGTCATAGAAGTAAACACAGCACCTGACCCCTTTATATTTAACCAATTAAAAGATAAAAAAATGTTCTTCAAAGTACTGCGTTATTCGAGAGCGAACGGCCGATTCTTACCCAAAAAACGTAAGTAACCCTTGTTTCCTATATTTAGTAAAAACCTCCAATCCCACTTGAAATGGGACTGGAGGTTTATTTGCTTTATGAGGTTAATCGGCGTTGGCGAACCATCAGCCGTTCTCAGAAGTGGAACAGACCTTTGTTTTTTTCTTGTCAAGGGTTTTGGCTTCATTGGATTCTCATGGTTTTCTAATAAACCTCGTTTAAGCCTGATTTGACCTAGTGTTCCCATATGTTTGGTAATCTATAGGTCATTCTGGATGTGTTAAGGTTATCCCAGGTGGAAACCTAAAACACGATCCTGAAGGAGGACATCCTATCATGAACAACATGAAAAAGAACCGCCTAAGTAAATCGCTATTAGGAATTACACTTAGTGTATCCTTATTTGCATCAGCTAATCTAATAGCAGCCCCTCAATCCGCACATGCTGCAAGCGCAGCTTCTATAACAGCAGCTTCAACATCGATGTCGGGAAAAGCAAATCGTGTTATCTTAACCGGCAAGCAATACCTTGGCGTGAGGTACATGTTCGGATCGCAGAAAAGCAGTGCAAGTTCCTTTGACTGCTCATCTTTTACGCAATACGTATATGGTAAGAATGGGATCAATTTGCCTCGTTCATCCAAACAGCAATCACAGGTTGGTACATTTGTGCCTAGAAATCAACTGCAACCTGGAGACCTTGTCTTCTTCTATTCACCTATTCATCACGTAGGTATCTATATGGGTAATGGTAAGATTCTTCATACGTACGGCAATCCTGGCGTAACGATTTCAGATATGAATTCCGGTTGGTGGAGCAGAAATTACAAAACAGCTCGCCGAGTGATTAACTAAGCCGGATATTCGCAAAAAACTCCTTCCAGCTATCCATCTGAAGGAGTTTTTTTATTCATTAAATGACTTTATTCTCTTCATGATCTACACTTTTTCCGGGAATGATAAGAATATGGTCTAGGATAAAAAATCATCTAGACTCTCCTTCATCCGGATCAGTCCTCTCATCTTATATGGATAACGATACTGATTGATTATTCACGCTTAGCATCATATCATTCACGATGTGAACAGCCGCTTGACTTCGTTGCAGCGCTCTCATGCGTTCTTTTATTTCTTCATGCAAGCTTGGATGATTGATTAAATAAGTGATTTTACTGGTAAATTCCTTCATGTTCGTAGAAACCGATGCCATTCCACGGCTAGAGAGATACAAGGCATTTTCCTTTTCTTGACCGGCATAGGGCCTATAAATAAAGATAGGCAGTCGTAAAACAATGGCCTCTGTCAAAGTTAACCCACCTGCTTTGGTTACAATACAAGTTGCCTGAGACATCCATTCATGCACATTTTCAACAAATCCCAGAAATGTTATTCCCGAAAAAGCAGCAAACTGGTCTTCAAGTTTACTTTTTAACCTCTCATTTCGGCCACAAACAACGACCAATTGACAATTGTCCAGTAAAGCTAGATTATTCAACATTTCCTCTATATAGCTGGTAGCCCCGCTGTCTGATGCCATGATAAGAATGATCTTCTTTTTTTGTCTTTGGGTGCTGGTATTCCTCTCATTTGCGAACTCTTGCCGCAACGGAATTCCGCTAACCTCAATACGATCCCTGCTGAATCCTTTGAAAATGATTTGCTGCTTTAATTCTTCCGTTGCCACATAGTATTTATCAACATTCGGGTGTAACCAGCTGGCATGTAAAGCATAATCCGTCAGTACAGTGAAATTCGTAATGCCCATAGAACTGCATACTTCGGGTGATGCGCCGAATGGAAAGGTGTTAACAACAACATCCGGGCGCTCTTGATGAATAAGTTCTTTCAGCTTTTTTTTACCAAGATAGGTCATGGATCTCTGGAATAAAGCGGTTCGTGAGGTTTCACGGGTTAAGTAATAGCTCCAGCCGTAATAATCGAGACCTATGCGAGAACTTTTTGTGCTTTTGTTAACTAGCGAGGTTGTAATTAAGTTAATGAATGGATGGCCTTCTTGCATCAAATTGACGATTTTCACCTGATCTACACCTTGCCTCAAGAATTGCTGCTGCAGGGCTTTTGAAGCTTGTAGATGTCCGTTACCATAGCTGGCTGTTAGTATCAATACACGAGGATTCACATTCATGCTCAAGGAAAACCCACCTTTCATCGCATATAATTATAGGCGAAAACGATAACCTGCTCCCCATACCGTTTCAATATATTGAGCGTTGGATGCATCTAATTCAATTTTTTCTCTTATTTTACGGATATGGACCGTAACGGTCTGTGAATCTCCCATTGCATCCATTCCCCATATGCGGTCGAAAAGGTTATCTTTGCTATAAACACGATTTGGATTCATAGCCAAAAAATAGAGTAAATCAAATTCCTTCGTCGTAAGGTTAATTTCTTGCTCATGAACAAAAACACGACGGGAACCATAATCGATTAAAAGACCATGGATGCGAATTTCTTCACTGTTTTCTTTGGTGCCTATTAATCGCTCATAGCGTGCCAAATGCGCTTTGACTCTTGCAACCAGCTCTCCAGGTTTAAACGGCTTAGTAATATAGTCATCTGCTCCAAGACCAAGACCCCTAATCACATCGATATCCTCTTTTTTGGCAGTTACCATTAGGATTGGAATTTGATGTTTCTCGCGAATTTGCTTGCATACTTCGAACCCGTTCAATAAAGGGAGCATGACATCAAGAATGATTAAATCATACTCTCCGCTGAGTCCCAACTTTAGACCTTGCTCGCCATCCATCGCAATATCAACCTTAAAGCCACTCACTTCCAAATAATCACGTTCAAGTTCAGCAATAAGTTGTTCATCTTCTACAATTAATAGTCGTTTCATTCGTTATCACCGTCTTTGTGCCTTCTAAGCGGCAATTTGATAGTCATACAAGTCCCTTCACCTTTCATACTGCGAGCCCCAATGGTTCCGCCATGACCTTCGATCATTTGCTTCGAAATCGCTAACCCTAGACCGCTTCCCCCATTATTACTGTTCCTGGAAGGATCTGCTCGGTAAAAGCGATCAAAAATATGCGGCAACGACTCAGCATTCATACCTATTCCATTATCTGAAATTTCAATGATAACATGTTCCCCGGCTATCCTAGCATGCAAGCTAATGTGTTTCTCTGGTTTATTCATATATTTTAAGCTATTGTCCATTATATTAGAGAAAACGCGCTTCATTTTATCCCGATCAATTGAGACCTGAATCTGCTGGTTTAACGCGATATCTGACTTATAATGAACGCCTTGTTTGCCAAGTTCAAATTCAAGTTCATCGGACCAATCTTCCAAAAAAGAGGCGAAATCCACGACTTCAAAATTGAAGGGTACCCGCTTCAAATCCAATTTGGAATATAGAAATAATTCATCAATTAAATGATCCATCTCTTCGGCTTTGGAGGAAATGATTTCGATGTATTTTTGTTTTTTGTCATCCGTATCGGCTATTCCGTCACCTAGACCATCTACATAACCTCTAATTGCTGTAAGAGGCGTCCGAATATCGTGTGAAATGTTAGAGATAAGCTCTTTACGATTTTCTTCATATTGAATTTGTGTCTGAATGGATTCCCGCAATTGTTTTCTCATTTGTTCAAAGGCTATGCTGAGTTGCCCAATTTCATCCTTACTTGTAATCTGTACTTGGAAATCAAGATCTCCAGATTGAATCCTTTTCATAGCATTCTTTAACTTTCGGAGAGGGGTAATGATACTTTTTGAGACAAAATAGGTTAACAAGGTATGCGTGAGAATCAGAATAATAAGTAACGTGATAAAAAGAATAGGGAAAAATTTCTGCGTGAAATTAACGATTGGATTAACCGTCGTAATAATGAAAACACTTCCCGGTTGTTGTCCGATATAATAAAAATCGAAAGAGGTTACACCCAGTAACTCTCTCCCATACCGCTTGGCATCTTCCCGTTCTGGATGTCCAGGGTGCTTGAATGCAGGCAGCTGCTGGAGTGCATCTGATCCTTGCAAGGTTGGAGAAACATAGACTAACGTATTATCCTTACGTACAACCAGCTTTGAGTTACTTAACTGAAGCTCTTGATCAATATCCGCTAAGTACGCCGAGTCAGCTAGGATGGACGGATTCTTCTCCACGGAACGTTTCAGATCTTTAACCGTATGTTCCACATTCTGATTCTCGAATAGTCCGATACCAGATCCATACTGATCACGGATGCTTTGGAAATCGCCTTTAAAAACAACGACCAATAGAACAGCTGTAATCATCATCATAACAAGTGGAATTAGCAGCATAGCCGCATAGGAAAGCAATAACTTCAGACGAATAGACATGAGTAGATTCCCCGTTTTTATACTTCTTTTCTATCAAATTTATAGTAACCAAGTGCCAAAAACAACATACAACTGGAAATTAGGAACAGAGACGTTGTTAATAGCTTGCCGGCGGAAACGGTTTGACTGAGCCATAACATATGCCAATCCGTATAGGAGGCAGGTGAAAACGCAGCAATGGAGCTCATCAAAAATGGAGCAATTTTTGCAGCCGCGTATAATACGTGTGAAAAGACCATGAAGCTGCTAGCACTTTTGAAAAACTGAGAAACGAATACAAACAAGGCTGATAAAGCAAACATGGAGAAAAATGCCGCGATGTAAGCTTTCATCATATGGAACGAATCCGTGAAGCTGGCTGATGTCCCAGCAAATAGGTTGCAAATAAAGGTAATAATGCCGAGTAGAATCAATATTCCAGCAATACCTGTTCCAAGAGCAGCGACTTTTGTTCCAAAAACTTGAAAGCGTGAATTCGGACGAAGCAAAGCAAGCTTCAGCGTTCTAGATGCCAATTCATTTGGAAATAAATCGCCAGTAACCGTTAAGATAAACAGTGGAATCCAAATACTTGTATAAATCGTTAACATCTCAATTGGAAAGGACTGACTCTCGGCAATAAGACCGAGAATTGGTTGTAAAGCGCCCAGCGAAATGGCAAGCAGGAGAGGAAGAATCGCTGAAAAGATAGCGAACATAACTACTTTCTTTCGATACCATAGCAAGTAAAGTTCATTTAAGTAACCGGCGCGCCATCTATGCACAATCTTTGTCCTCCTTTGCAAGCTGAAGTTCGTCTATATAGAATTGCTCTAAGGATTGATTGCTTTGCAGCAGTTCAGATACGTACCCTTCTTTTTTCAAATGTCCTTCTACGACAATCCCCACCCGATTACATAGCTGCTCTAGCTCATGAATCATATGGCTCGAGATTAAGAACGATGTCCCTTTTTCTTCGGTCAACTGCTTTATCAACTTTCGAAACGTCACTGTACCTTCGATATCCAGCCCATTCGTAGGCTCATCCAGGATGACAAGCTTTGGTTCCGGCAGGATCGCAGCGGCAAGTGCTAGCTTTTGTTTCATACCTGTTGAATAGCCTTTGATTTTCTCCTTACGAACTTTGAACAAGCCCACAAGATCCAAGACTTCTTCTATACCCTTCGGCGTGACATTCGGATAGTACCGGGCGACAAGTTCTAAGTACTGCCATGCGCTAAGAAATTCATGAAAATCTGCCGATTCAATCATGCTGCCTACGTGCTGCATTCCTTGTTCGAATTGTTCGAAAAGATTGGCATTAAACAATGAAATCGAGCCTTTATCGGGACGTATCAAACCAGTTATCAACTTAAGAAACGTTGTTTTGCCAGCGCCGTTCGGTCCTAATAAACCATAAACGTCACCTTCATGTAACTGGAGACTCATATCACGAATTCCGCGATCGTTGCCATACATTTTGCTCAAATGAGCCGTTTCTAATATGGTGTTCATTAAGTTCCCCCTTCTCATAAGAGATAAAGCAGATAGGCTCGGACAGGGAAGCCTATCTGCTATTACCTAATAGGTTTACTATTCGTTATGGCCGTGTTTACCTTGGTGATCATTCTTCAATGTCTGTACGGTTTTACCAGCCAAATCAATGGTTTCAGGTGTTGTGCTGTTATAACCGGACAGATCCGCTTGAAGGTGAAGGGTAACTTGGTGCACCACTCCACTATCATCTTTACCAGAGACCGTTAAATCTGCTTCTTGATGAGAGATATAATTATTAGCATCTACGGTTGCCTTAATGGATACTTTATCGATTTTGATCTCTTGCGTTAGCTGTGGAGCCGCATTCTTCAAGAAATCTTCTTTGAACGGCAGCTCATTTCCTTTAACGGCGTCATCATTAGTCTCACCGTCATTCTCTGCTTTGGTTGCTTCTTTAATTGCAAGCGGTGCTAGAGCATTGACTACAGTAGGAATCTGAGCATTGTCGAGTTGAATGGCGATCTCTTTCGACCCATCAGCTTTCGTATCAACGGACACATAGTCCTTCAGATTACCAACTAAAGCGTCGATGACGGTCTCAACTTGCTGAGGAATGTCAGTTTCATTCAGCTTTTTCTCGGTTTTGTGTTTCTTAACGCCCTCTTGCTTCACAAAATAAATATCGCTAGCGTTTGATTTAAGTACAGTTTGATTATTTTGCTTATAGAAGCTGAGCGATTGTTGGCTGCCATTCGCTAACACATCTGCACTTCCGCTTGCCGTTTTCGTATCCAAGCTCACTTTGAAGCTTCCATTTGCGCTTGCAAGCACATTACCGTTATCTTGTAAGGCGGCTGAAGCTTGTACAGCTACATTCTGAACCGTTTTGGTGTTTTTCAAAGCTGATTTATAAGCATCATACCCAGATGAACTCGCCAATGCACTAAACCCCGTCGTCACCATGACAATGCTGCTAATTCCAACAGCGCTGCCTAACATTAACCATTTCTTTTTCATTTTCTCCTCCTAATATAGGGATCTTTGAGTGGAGCTCAAAGTCTCTCCGCTTTGGGATCTTTGAGTGGAGCTCAAAGTCTCTCCGCTTTGGGATCTTTGAGTGGAGCTCAAACTCTCCTTTGATATGGGCTTACAACTACATCATAGTCAACAATAGTGAAGTGCTTGTGAACCATTTCTTAAATCTTTCTTAACTCTCTGCCCACATAAGAAAAACCCGTTTAGCATCTAAACGGATTTCCACACTGTTTCACCAAAAAGCGGTGAGTTATTTGGTTTTTAACTTTACTTCCAAATACCTTGAATAGCAGGAACTTCATTTGTTCCGCCCAAATAAGGCAGTTTATACAACTCTTCTAATGTACGTAATACATTCAAATGCGTAATATGCTGATCATATTTAGCTGCTTTGACCATTGGTCCTACAAAGATTGTTGGGATATGATTGTCTTTGGAATTATCATCTTCGTCCCAGGTGAGAATGAGCAAGCTGTTATGGCTTTGAGCCCAGGTTACATAGGGACCAATGTGTTTTTTTAGCCACTCATCTGCAGCAAGAATTGTCCCGTCATGCATGTCATTATCCTGATTAGGGATAACGAAAGATACCGTTGGCAGTTTGCTGAAGTCTTTTGGAAATAGGTTAAAAGGTTGATTGCTCTCTTTGGCAACATTGGAGAAACTAACCCATGGACTGTGTTTGCGGCCATACTGCTGATTCGTACAAACGGTTGAAGCAATTGCTGGTAAATCCTCCGAGTAGCCTGCAAATGAATAGCCTGCCTTCACCAGTTCACTAGCCAAATTAGCCGTCTTAAATTCATGACCGCAAGAATCATTTTTAATACCTTGATCGGAGCCCGAGAATAAGACGAAATAATTAGGCTGACTGGGATGTGCCACCGCATAGGAATGTGTGAAGAACGCTCCTTGCCCAGCCAAAGCATTGATATAAGGAGCTGAAGCATTGCCAATTAATTTCTCATAAGAATGATTCTCTTCTACCACTATAACAACATGGTCGGGTTTACCGCCTTCGGAAATTGCCGGGTTAGGCACTTTCGCCGGACTTGAAGCGGTGGTCAACGGACTTGGTGAAGGTAATATGGTTGGGGTTTGTATTGGAACTTCTTGTTTATTAGGTTTATTCGTATTTACAGGGGAAGCCGTTGGCGAAGCAGCGGGTGTTGCTATTTGAGTTTGTGGTTGGGTTGATGTCGCTACATGACCTTGATCCGGAGTGGAACAAGCTGTCACCATTAGCATAAGAATGGATACTGCCAAGAACGTTTTTTTCAATGGATGTCCTCCCGTCATTCCCCGCTTATCAAAGGTATGCATGAATTAAAAATAAGACAGCAAAGATTAGTCCTAATCGCAAATGCCATTTCCGATCAAGACCTCGAGATCGAAATACCCCTGCAATCGGTACAGGCAACAAGGCAAGTCCTGCTAGAAGTCCACTTATATTGGCAAAGTCTAGCTTGATACCATATAGAATAGCACCCACGATATGCAGAACAATGACGCCGATGGCAAGAATGGCGATAGGTGTATGGAATTTCCGAGTTATTCTCAAAAGGGTAATAACACTCCTTTTCAGTATAAGCCATTGTTCCACCCATCGTCTCTGTATCATTATTTTGAGCACATAGTACGCCAAAACAGCAAATAATAAAAAACTTGCTTGAGATCCATAATTTTTAAATATACCTTTGAAAGAGCGATCATGCCATTGTATAGATGGTATATGGAACATTATCCATGCGCCATATATGACGATTAGCAGTGTAATTCCAAGACTAAGAATCACCCATTTACGGTCTTTCGCCCAGAATGTATTCATAATTCATTTACTGAAGATCGCGGCGCTTCGTTCCTTCGCCATATCTTGGACTCGACAGCTTCATAGCAATGGATGCATTTCTTCAACCATGTCAGTGCCAACGGCGAACGCTTAAATAACTGATGGATGAGAACCGCGGCAGCGATTCCAATCACAGCGCCTCCTATAACATCAGAAGGATAATGAATCCCTGTCCAAATTCTTGAGAAAGCAATACCAGCTGCTAATACAAGCCATAACTTCCCTTCTTTTCTCCGGTGAATCCAAATGGATGTGGCTATAACGAAAGCGCCGATGGCATGGTCACTTGGAAAAGAGGCATTGGCCGGATGAGCGATCAGTTGAATGACATTATGTGTGACAAACGGACGATCCCGGTAAAAGAAATGCGCAAGTATTCCGCTGAAAGCTACTGCCACACATGCGGACAGAAGTGATTCAGCAATCATTCTACGCTTGAGATCATGCCTCGTAAACCAATAAATCACAATTCCGATGTAAAACACGTACTCCGCATAAGAAGCTAACAAACGCATAATCGGGTTTAGAGCGGGTATCGTATTCCCTAATTGATTAATGAGTTGAAACCAATGATAATCCAACTGTGTAAAGCTCATCTTCATCATCCTTTATTTATACTGAATGCTCTAACGAAAGCATTTGCATTGACTTTACATGATAAAGATGAGAACAACATGAGAAATGCACTATTTAATAATCTGGTTTATTGGTAATGTAATTATGACTGTGGTACCTTCGTTTTCCTTGCTTCGGATGGTTATTTCCCCCTGATACTTGTGAACAAATTGCTTGGCAATAGACAATCCTAGCCCTGTACCCGCTATCTCACGATTTCTTGCTTTATCAACACGATAGAACCGATCAAATACATAGGGTAATTCGGCTTGCGGAATCCCTATTCCATGATCTTCGATAGTAATTTGCACTTCATTTATCAATCGTAGTCCCTCAATAACGATCCGTCTATCTTGCATGGAGTATTTAACCGCGTTCTCCAGAATGATTAGGAGAATTTGCTCCAGGTGCAGCGGACTTATGGATACCAAAGCATCACTCATTTTCTCCGTATTCACTTGAAATTCAAAATCGGGATTAAGGACCTCAAATCTTTTGAGCGTTTCTAAGATTACGGGTTCTATTGGAATAGGCTCACTAATTTCAGAATCGAGGTGAGTTTCTACTCTCGTTAGGGTCAGCAGTTCTTCGACGATCCCTTTCAAGCGTCTTGTCTCTTGGAGGGAAGCTTGCAAAGATTCATTTAAGACTTCAGGATCTGATTTACCCCAGCGATTTAAGAGGGACAAGTGACCTTCCAATATCGTTATGGGTGTCCGCAGCTCATGAGAGGCATCCTCAACAAATTGCTTTTGTTGGTGAAAGGAGACTTCCAACTGATTCATCAATTCATTAAATAATTGCGCTAAACTGGATAATTCATCTCCATTTTCTATGTTGCTAACGCGCTCTTTCAGCCCTTTCTCCTTCACACTTCGAATGGTTGCTGCCAATGCCCGAATAGGGCGCATCAATTGCCTCGCAATTGCTAAGCCACTAACTGCACTTATAAAAACAGCCAACACCCCGCCGATCAGCATCACCCAGAATAACGTCCGGCTAAAATGATCGAACGTTTCTAGATTACTTGCGAACTCTAAGGTTCCAACAAACTTTGCCGTTATAAATGGACTCCTATAAATGAGAATGTGATCTTCTTGGCGGATAGTATCAAATAGTTCAGGCGCAGTCACAGTCCTAGGTGTAACCCAACTTTCTTCAAAATGATTTGATACGGTCAGGAGGGGCTCTCCATTATTCCCAATAATACGTACTAATTGGTTTTTTCCAATCATTTTTTCTATGTAGGGACGAGCTTCCGTTATCAACAAGGCATCCATTGTATTTGATTTTTCAAGTAAATAGTCTTGAAGCTGCGCCATACTAACTTGAATTTTGTCCTTCTCTTGATTCATCATCCACTGTTTGAGAACAAGATATTGGGAGAAATTATAGGTTGCAAATAAAAGGAAGATGAGGGCAGTTGCTCCTAACATGAGCTTCCACTTGATGGGGAGTTGTCGAAATAAACGAGTTAATCGTTCCATCATCGCATCACGTATCCGATTCCCCGAACCGTATGAATACAGCTATTCTCGCCAGCTTGATCTAACTTGTTCCTCAAATACCTGACATAAACATCGACAACATTCGTCTCCACTAACGAATCATACCCCCATACATGATCCAAAAGCATATCGCGCGTCAGCACGAGATTAAGGTTTTTCATGAACATCACTAATAGATCGAACTCACGCTTAGTAAGCTCAATGATTTGTTTGTCTTTATAAACTATACGAGCATCCATATCGACGTGAATATTTTGAAATGAAAGCATAGCATGCGGGTCGTTTCCCTCGAGTTCGATACGTCGGAAAATAGACCTTATCCTAGCCAATAATTCCTCAATGGCAAAGGGTTTGGGCATATAATCATCGGCGCCGCTATCTAAGCCTGATACACGATCAACAACGCTATCTCTGGCTGTCAACATGAGGATTGGAGTCTTCTTCGCTGCACGTATACGGTGGCAAACCTCAATTCCGTTCAGCTCTGGCAGCATAATATCTAACAATATCAAATCCCAATGATCTTGAAGGGCTAATTCTAATCCTGTTTTCCCATCGTAAGCTGTATGTACTTCGAATGATTCGTGCTCTAGTTCCAATTGAATGAAACGAACTAAGTTTTTTTCATCTTCTATGAGCAATACCCGTTTCATGAATATCTCCCTTGTCTCGTTAATCCAATAAGTATAGGCTATGTAAATGAGAAAATAATGAGAATTTCGCTGTAATCAGTCTCTACCTAGTTTCTTTTTCAAAAGCCCCAGAATACTGGGGCAAATTAACCATGCAGTTACGTTGATTGATGCAAGAGAAACTTTGCGTATCGCATAGGTGTTTCATAAGTTCGATAAAAAGTCGTTTCTAGGCCTGCTTTTTTAAAGGTGTAACGTTGGTCTCTGCCGTTTACTTCGATCAATTTAATGTGGCCATCCTGATCAACGCCCACATCTAATCCGATGTCAGCCATATGAGGCAATTTTGTGCCAATATACTGGGCAATAGCCAGAGATACTTGCTGTAACTCTTGCTTCATTTGGGTGGAATCAAATCTACTGGACTCAAATAGCTGCTCACACCGTTTAACTTTCCCTCCCTTTGCCACATTAGTCACATGACGGCCGGAGGCTGCGACTTTCCCAATCATTCCGGTAACTTGCCACTGCCCATTACCTCCACGCTGTACCGATACACGAAGATCATAAGGCCTTTCTTTGTAAGTTGCTAACTGGATTGCTTCCTGAATCATGTAGTTTTGTTTACCCACTACCTTCCCAATGAATGAAATGGCTTTCTTCTTGGAAACAAGCTTTGGTTTCTTTTTCATCCAGTATAAAGTCCAATCCCCACTCTCCTGCTTGGATATTTTAATGATCCCGTCACCTACACTGCTGTTTGTTGGCTTGATGAAAAGTGAGGCGTACTTCTTCATGGAGTCTTCTAATTTTTCCCGCGAATATTTAATAGAATCAGGAAGATACTTGCGCAGCGAATGATTGGTGTATAAGAGTTGATGTATGCGATATTTGTCGTATCGATTTTGCCTGTTGAACACGATGCTCGATCGCGAAAGCTCTTTTAATTTTTTTCTTAAATAAGGAGATAAGCTAATGGCACGGTTATGTGTCACACGAGGAATAGATCGCCTAACGAGCCTGTACGCATTATTCTCATAGTAATAGCCCAAAGCAGATTTACCTTTTACATGCTGTAAACACATATAAAAAGGTCTTACTCCATGCATCTTTCCTGCTTTGTTATACAGGGCTAAGCGTTCATTTCCTGTTCTTCCTCTTGCAATACCCAAATAAGTTTCCAAATCCAATAGGACACCTACCGTAGCACGCATCGAATCACCACCATTCGAATAATAGAACTATGACAGTGTATGTCCCTCTTACTCTTGCAAACACGGTGAACACCTAAGCAAAGGAAGGAAATGACACAATTTAAGAGAAGGAATTTTTTGCCATCTGTCGAAATTATCTTAGGAGTATGATTATAGGAGGGCACTTATGTCAAAGCGCGTTCAACTGCTCGTCGGCACCAATAAAGGCATTTTCATTTATTCCTCAACGACTGAAAGACGGAACTGGTCCATGCAAGGACCTTTTTTACCAGGATGGGAAGCTTATAGTGTTCTTGGAGATACACGAACAGCAAGTACGTTGTATGCGGGAACCTCTCATGCCGCTTATGGAGCGACCATTCGAGTGTCCAGCAATGGCGGTGAAACGTGGGAACAGATTGCGGATAGTCCGAGGTACTCCGAAGAGAGCGGTTTTTCACTAAACCGTATTTGGCAGTTGGTGCCTGGTCTTGCCTCTCAGCCCGAAACTCTTTTTGCGGGTGTCGAAGAAGCGGGATTATTCGTTAGCCGCGACAACGGTCAAACGTGGCAAGAGTTAGATGGTTTAACGAAGCACCCCACACGTCCCGAGTGGTTTCCCGGAGCCGGCGGTATGTGCTTGCATACCATTCTTATCGATCCAAGGAATTCGCAGCGTATGTGGATTGGAATATCCGCTGTCGGTGTCTTCCGTACACTTGACGGGGGGATTAGCTGGAAGCCCTGCAATAACGGCTTGAATCGGATACCAACAGGTCAACCTGATGAGCGTGTCGGATACTGTGTGCATAAGATGGTGCTCGACCCGGAAAACTCCGATGTTCTCTATATGCAGGAGCATAGCGGGGTGTTCAAATCCATTGATGGCGGTGACAGCTGGCATCCTATCGAGGAAGGTCTTACATTACGCGAAGGTGATGCCCCGTTTGGTTTCCCGATTAGCATTTCACCAACAGGTGATTTATTTCTTATCCCGCTGGAAAGCAGCGAACAA
Organism: Paenibacillus sp. J31P190; assembly: GCF_059692075.1. Lineage (NCBI taxonomy): Bacteria > Bacillati > Bacillota > Bacilli > Caryophanales > Paenibacillaceae > Paenibacillus > Paenibacillus sp. J31P190. Next base: position 133,612 of record NZ_JCAUAS010000002.1, read on the forward strand.
CGATCTATGCGAGACGGCAAGTTAATAGTTTACAGAATGGCTCGCGGTGAACATACCTGGAAGCCTATTGGGGATGTTCTCCCAGAAGAAGAACGACATGTCAGCGTACTGAGAGATGCGATGGCTGTGGACTCACTTGAGCCTTATGGACTTTATTTTGGAACAACATCAGGTGAAATTTACTGTTCATTAGACCGCGGAGAAAGCTGGGAACGTCTGCCAGGACAATTATCACGAATCCTAACTGTGAAGCCAATGATTTTGGAGGACTAGCATGCTTATTACCGTCAGCGTCCCCTCTTTGCTGCGTGATTGCACAGGGGGAAACGTCAAATTTCAATTGGATGCGCTTACGTTACAGGATGCACTAGATCAACTTATATCGAGCTATCCCCTGCTGCGCGTTCATCTTTGGACAGAAACCGGACAAGTCCGAAAGCATGTCCTGCTCTATTACAATGACACGAATATCGCATGGCTGGATGACTTAAATATCACGCTGCAGCAAGGGGATCAGCTTATCGTTTTCCAGGCTGTCTCCGGCGGGTAAAATAGATGTACGCACTGACAGATGCTAAACCTTACTATCGTAAAAGAAATGCTTCGCATGAATGCTATCACCGAGCTCGATGATGCCGTAGGAGTATTGCGGCTGCCTTCTTTTATCCGTAGGCGAGCCTGGATTAAACATGAGAATGCCATTAATCGTTTGCTGGTATGGAACATGGGAATGTCCGAAGATGACGATATCCGGCCGCTCGGCCTGGAACGCTTCTCGGGCTCTTTCCTCTGTCGTTTTACGAAAGCCATCTCCATGGATAAGACCTATTCGATAGTCGCCGAGTGTCAGAATTTTCCTCAAGCCAAATCGTTCTATGATGTCAGATCCGTCATTGTTACCTGCCACAGATTCGCAAGGTGCGATTCGCTCAACCAAGTCGACAACGTGCTCACTCACCCAGTCCCCGGCATGAATAATAAGATCAACACCTTGTAAACCTGCAAGTAACGCATCTGGCAGTTTCTGAACCCGAGGTGATAAATGAGTATCCGAGATCACACCAATCCGCATATGGACCACTCCTTCATTAAATCTATTAGCCATGATATTCGTTCAAATTAACTTCCCATTCCAATAATAGCTGTCCTCCCGGTATACCCGAAAAGCGATCTCCACCTCAGGAATGCCCAGCGAAAGAACGTGTTTGGTCAGCACACTAGCATACTGGTCACGCGTTTCCTGCCCTCTCTCGAACCAACCTACTTCAATAAAAGGGTATGTATGGACTTGCTTTCCTTGAAATATAGAAACTGTGGGAAGACATTCCAGCATAAAATTGTCCGTTCCGCACGAGCATACTTGAGCTAGTTCTTCAATTAACGCCGTACTAATGGATTGAATTTGAGGAACACTAATTCCTCTAACGATCATTTGTGGCATGGATAACGCTCCTTTATATTTTCTTAGAAGACTGATTGCTGCAGGTTCAGATAAAAGTAGTGTAGATACTACAGGTCTTATTGTAGCATATTCGATGTTTACCGGGCAGTTTGATACAATATAAACATACGAGCTTTGATTACGCCAAGGGGGACAACAATGTGAAAGAACCCATCGTCATACAGAACAAATTAAGAGAAGCTATGGGTCATCTCGAAAAACGGTTCATGGAACGGGAAGAGCTCATCCGTGTCTTACTGCTCGCTATCATGAGCGGCGAACATGTCTTATTGGTTGGACCTCCCGGTTCAGCCAAATCTCAATTAGCACGCGCTGCCGCCGAATTATTCGGTAACGAACCTTATTATGATTATTTATTAACCCGATTCACAACACCTGACGAATTATTCGGGCCTGTCTCCTTACAAAAGCTTAAAAATGATGAGTATGTAAGGCTCACAGACGGCTACTTACCGAGCGCCCGCTTCGCCTTTCTCGATGAAATATTCAAAGCGAACAGTGCCATACTTAATGCGCTTCTTTCTGTCTTGAATGAACGTGTCTTCTTCAATGGACGGCAGAAGCAGCAGTCTCCCCTTCTATTCTTAATGGCAGCATCGAATGAATTGCCTGAAGATAACGAACAATTAGCAGCGCTGTACGACCGTTTCCTGTTCCGTTTTGAAGTCGAATATGTCAAGCAAATATCCAGCTTTGAACTTATGTTTCAGGCACCAACCACACCTCTCCCTGCCCTTCTATCAACGGAATTGGTGAAACAGTTGAAATCTCAAGCGGCCGAGGTTCAATTGCCAGATGCGCTGGTTTACATGCTTTTTCAATTGAAGACAGCTCTTGAAGAGAAAGAATATGTACTTTCGGATCGACGCTACCACAAGATTGGCCATTCGTGGAAGATTTCAGCAGCTATCCATGGGCGCAGCGCTGTCAATGTGTGGGATACCGTACTAACCCCGCATATGCTGTGGGATTTCCCTGAAGATTTGGCAGAGCTCAAAGCCATCTTCGACACCTTATTCCAGGACATGCTCAAACGAGAAATGGAACAAGAACTCCCGCTGCTTCAATATAACTTGACGGTTAAGAAATGGTTGGAGAAAGAAGATGAATTACATGCCTTCCAATTTAAAAAAGAAATCGGCGGCGCTTTAAATAAGGATGCTTCCGAGCGATTGAAAGTAACTTTGGAAGATTGCCGCACTGAGCTGGAAGAAACAGCCAGAAGCTTACGCGGCAGACTTGTCTCCTGGCAGGAGAAAGAAAAGAAATTACCGGAATGGATTGCTTCTCAATCTATTTTTCTGCAGCATCCCGAGCAGTATGCCGTTAAATTCACGCACTTGCGCATTCAAGGAGAGCGCATATTACAATCGATCCAAGGCTTATATCGCACATTGTTTGACCGGGAAATCCCGGGAATCATATACGACTATACGTTATAAGAGGTTACCTATATGATCATACGCTGCACTCGGGTTGACAGGTATGTGTTCGAGGGCTACGTACACTCATCGCGCGTCGCACAAGAATGGATGCGCGAGGCCGTAAAGCAAGCCCCTTGGTTTACGCTTGAACTTTTTGCAGATTTCTTTATGTGCTTCTATTTAACGAAGCCTGATGTGGACGGCACCGTAGAGGAAACCCCTTTCCACCGATGGATGGTCTTAACGCTGCGCAAGCAGTACTTCTATATGTCCATTCATCCTCGAACAATTGGACAAGTAAATGCCTCTTTCAAAACAGCGCTTAAGGCGCTGATGTGGCTTACCGAGTCCTATGAAAAAGAAGTCAAACGCAGACAAAAGGAACAGCAAATGAGCGGCTTCGGCTTCGAGAAGAAGCAGCAGATGAGCGGACAAGAGGAAAAGAGCGTCAGTGAGCGTCTCTCCGAGAAGCAAATCGAGAAGCTGCGGCTCGTAGGCTATACACTGCAGCAAGGGAAGCGCGCCGTCGAAGACAAACAGGAAGCTGTCGATTCGAGGCCGCTCATCGCCGAGGAGATACGCGCGCTGAAGCAGCGCATCACGGAGCTGCAAAGCGAGATGCGCACCGAGTTCATGAAGCGCGATAAGCTCAAAGCGAAGCTGCGCAAGGCGGAAGAGGAACTCGAGCGCCGCGAGCGGCAGCTGGACCGCATGAGCGCGCGCGACATCGCGGCCATGAAGGAGATCGAGGCCGAGCTTGGCGACTGGCTCGGGCAAGCTTTAAAGGAGACGCTGTCCCTCGAAGAGGCGGACAGCTTCAATGTGCACGAGCTCGTGCAAGCGAGTCAGCGGCTCGCGAACCGGCGCTGGGGCAGCGAGCTGGGGAAATTGCGGCGGCAGACGTTCGAGCGCTACGTGCAGTGGATTGAGAAACTGAAGCGCAGCAAGGATCTGGTGTCTTTCCTGCAGGAGGTGGGACGGAACATCCATCACCTTCGGGTGCAGCGGAAGAAGCTGCGCTCGCCTTACGTTCCGGAAGCCTACGATGATTTACGCCAGTCTGGCGACATCGCGCATCTGCTTCCGAGCGAAGCCAGCCTGCTCGCTGATGAAGATTTTGAGCCTTATTTTCTCGTCAAATGGATGGAAAATAAGCTCATGACCTACAACTACACCGGCTCTGTTGAGGAGCCGCAGAAAGGTCCTGTTATCTGCATGCTCGATACCTCCCACTCGATGCGAGGCAGCAAGCTGCGGCTTGCGCAGCTGTTTACGGCGACCTTCGCCTCCTTCTCCCTCCTCGAACGGCGGGACTTCGTCCTGCTCCTGTTCGGGGCGAAGGGCGAGCTCATCGAGCATGTGCTATCTTATAAGCGGCCGGATTGGGACCGCTTCTATGGTCTGGCTCAGCTCGCTTTCGGTGGCGGCACGAACTTCGACGCGCCGCTGAGCAGAGGCATGGACATCGTACAGCACGAGCGGCAGTTTCACGATGCCGACTTCGTGATGGTCACCGATGGTGTCGGCCAAATCTCCAAAGCAACGCTGCAGAAGCTTGGCGCTCTTGGTCAGAAGAAGCAGCTGCGGCTGCATTCTCTCATTATCGGCTCCGCGCGCCAACATCTCGTTCAGAAGTACGAAATTGTCGGCGTTTCTCACCAAGTTAGATTCGCGACAGCCTGGGATGTTCAAGATCCAGTGAAGGATGAGCTTCTCCTGGATGTGTTTGCTAAGCGATAGTGAGAGTTTTAAAATAGCGAAAAAGCCTTCAATCCCTTGGGAATTGAAGGCTTTTTCTTTCTTGTCTCAGTTACTTCGTTTTGAACCAATAAAAGCGCGGCGGGGGGACCTGGGTGCTAGTTTTCAACTGATTCATATACTAGAATAGCAATCACTCTCATAATACCCCCACCCTGAACCTTCATGAGCGGAGCGTCAATGCCTTATTTTGCTCGAAAGTCGCTATTTTGCTTTGGATACGGAACGTCACACTTATTTCCTTTCGGATGCCGCATTTCCCGCCAAAAACAGCAAAATAACGAATCCATATTCCCTTTATACGAATAAAGGAAGGTATTTGGACAAATAGCGCATCCTACTTCAATTAACTAGTTCCATTACCCCAGTTTCTTTAGCTAGTTATTTTCACTATTGCCTTTAACTATTGTCTCTAACTCCTTCCAAGCCTTAAAGTTGCAGCCAATCAATCTGCTCCCACATAAAAAAACCATGAAATCTTCAATGAAGACCATCATGGTTTTTGTCATTTTCTATGTATTCAAGCTCTCATAAGTTCTTTTATCGTTTTCAAAGATACACCCGTTTGGTGGTAAACCTCAATAAGTGTGGCACGCGGATGAGCCCGAACGAAATCCTTCACTTTGTGGGACTCTTTCAATTGAAGCTGGGAGCAAGATTTACAATGCTTTTCAAATTTCGAAATATAAACTTGTCCGCATGTTTCACAGTTGCAAAGTGACATTTCTCCACACCTTCCTGATCCAATTCTCTATGATAAAGCTCTCTAATATAGATTTCGAGAAGAGGAGCACACTTCTGGGGGTACCTTATAAAATAAATGCAATTAAATTTGAATCTCAACCAAGTCACCTGGTTTTATTTCACCTGGGCGTTCCACGTAAGCGACAATCCCTCTGCTTTGCCCAGCATGTTTGATAAATTGTTGCGTTAGGCTTCTGTCTCCGTAATGATTGGCAATCTGCTTGCCAGGTCCTGCACAGGGCTCGTTCTCCCCTTCACACACAAGTCCGCCGCCACTTGGCAGAATCATTCGGATTCCCATAGGGAGCTTGGTTAATTCAGGAGCACCGCTCACAACAATATTTGCACCCAACCACTCAGGTTTAATTGTTTCCACACCCAGTCGCTGCGCAATGCCTTGCAGTTCCTCAACAGATACGATACTGAGTTGACGACGATTCATGATCTCTTGGCCTCTTTTGTACATGGGCTGCCGCGAGTCCGCTTTGGCGAATAAACCGAAGTGACGATCGCCTTCAATGCCCCCAAAACTTAGTTCGACACCGTCGATTTCTCTCGTTACAAACGTTGAAGCATCATCCGCGATAAGTACAGCTTCAATTTTGGCTATAATTGCCATGATGTCGTTCACCTGCCTTGTCCCCTATTATACCACTTACTTTCCCTATTCTTCCAGTACCTTCGTTCGATCCTGCTCAGGCCACATTGTTCCATCCTGCCAACCCAGCACAAAAGCTTCCCATCGACGATTTTCCGGAAAAACATCAAGTTCACCGAAATGATTGGAAATTGTTACATGCTGAGTTGCATGAGCCCGCAAGGCTGCTGCCTTGATCGGCCAACCAGTTTCTGTATCTACAACTATCGAAGGCTTGTGACCTTTTGCTAGTAATGAGGCTGCTGCATAGTATAACTTGCGCACACTCGGACATTTCCCACTTAATACTGCCGCCGTTGTCGCCTTGGAAATGGTGATATGATCAGGGTGACCATTGCCCCCATCCTCTGGAAAAGTGAATAGTACCTCAATCTCGTACCGCTGAATAAATGCGATAACACCTGCAACTAGTGCATCGAAATTAATCTCTGCGAGCTGACCATCTGGCCAACCTAAGTGCTCCACGTGTGATAAGCCCAGTATTTTGGCGGCTTCATCCATCTCTTTCTCTCGTAGTTTAGCCAGCTCTGATCGATCTTTTGCCCGCTCTAACCCTTGTCTTCCCGCTTCACCTCGTGTTGCCAACAACAAAACAGGATTTCCCCCTTGATCGGCAAGCTTGCGAATGATGCACGCACTAAGAAACGTCTCATCATCCGGATGTGCATATATAAATCCATATCGGTGCTTCATCTCTTCACTCCACTCTCTTTTTATGTAAAATCTGCTGGCGGATAAATCTTTTCGATGCAATAAATGGCTTGATCTATCGGCATCACTTTCTCATGCAGATCTAGCATATCCATTAACTTCACTTGATCAGATGAGCTGTCTGTCATGCCTATACAGATGATAAAGCGAATTCCAAGCTTTTTCGCAATAGTTAGCTGCTTATCCACATCCAATTTCTCATCAACCATCTTTATACCGATACCAACTAGTTTCAGCTCATTTGTCATTCTACATGCAGCTTCAGAAGCTATAGGGTCAAGAATGATTACCATAGCTTGTTCTTCTAGCTGCTTTCTATACGAATCTTCTGATCTCCAACTTACATTTGATCCTTCCACGTTTCGCATACCATCCACCCTTCCCTTTCTTAACGAGATAAAAAAACGCGCCGGACCTATGGTCCTGCGCGAATTGCTATCCCGCAGGGAGGCCAACGCGAAATGCGTTAGCCCACCCTGATATGTACAGGTGTGTGCTAACGCCTATAAAAATAATGAATTTGTACGAACCAAGTTGTATTCTTCATATGATTCGTCTCCTTCAACTTCATGATTATTATGATTATAGCGAGCCGCTGATGTAGATGCAACAGCTTTTTTTATTTATCCTATGCTAAAATGGCTTCGATATCCGGAGCGATAGTTGCTGGATCGGTACTTGCGCTGTACTGCTTAACAACAATACCGTTTGCGTCAACTAGGAATTTCACGAAATTCCATTCGATTTCTCCTGTACGATACGGCTCAGGTGTATGGCTTAACAGGTAAGTATATAAGGGATGAGCATTTTCACCCTTCACATCGATTTTATCAAATAACGGGAATGTCACTTTGTAGTTGAGTTCGCAGAAGCTTTGGATTTCTTCATTCGTGCCTGGTTCTTGACCGCCAAACTGATTACAAGGGAATCCAAGAACAACCAATCCTTTGTCTTGAAACTGTTCATATAAGCTTTGGAGCCCTTTATAATGCGGTGTAAGCCCACATGCACTTGCTGTATTTACAATGAGCAGTACTTTTCCTTTATATTCGGAAAGTGACTTCGTTTCGCCTGAGATCGTTTGAACGTCAATATTATAGATGGACATAGCTCCGCACTCCTTCAAATTATAATAAGTTCCAGTCCATTATAACATTCTTTACCAATGAGCCCAAATCTCAAGCTTGACAGTTTAGCTTCCCATATACTGACAGGTGTGATATATTGTTTACCTGTTTATTTCATAAAATAAACAACATCTGATCTTAGGAGGTAACTGATCTTGGACACAAAGACTCAAAGTGCCTATCAAGAAGAATTACAACAACTTGAACGAACGAATGCAGAAATTGACAAACAGCTTGAGCGGCTTAGGTCGACTCCTGTTTATTATGGGCCGGATTTAACGGAGCAAGCGTTGGAGGCAGCACGCGAGAATGGCCGACATAATTTAGCTAAAGCCGTCGATGAACCGTATTTCGGCCGCCTAGACTTCCAAGAGACTGGATCGGCTTCCGCCCTTCCGCTTTATATTGGTAAATCAGGCGTCGAGGACGAGCGAACAGGCCAATTGCTTGTCATTGACTGGCGGGCACCAGTCGCTAGCCTTTTCTATTCATTCACGGGTGGACTGGACGCAGCTTCTTATGATTCTCCGGACGGCCTTATCGATGGCCTCGTATATCTCAAGCGAAACCTAGTTGTCCGTAAACAAATTCTCCAGCGTGTCGTTGATACCTATGACCGCAATGCAGACTCTCTGGCCGTAGGCGATGAGTTTTTACTCTACCGCCTTGGCGAAAATAAAGACAATAAGCTGCGCGACATTGTATCTACGATCCAAGCTGAGCAAGATCGCATTATCCGCGCAGCGAAGAATACCGCACTGATTATCCAAGGGGTTGCAGGAAGCGGTAAAACAACAGTCGCTCTGCATCGACTTGCTTTCTTACTCTATCAATACCGCGAACAGGTTCGTGCAGAACGGATGATTATTTTTGCACCCAACTCCATGTTTCTCGACTACATATCCGGCGTACTGCCTGAACTTGGAGTCGGAAATATCCAGCAAAGCACTTTCACAGATTGGGCAATCGATGTGCTCGACCAAGAAGTGAAACTAGCGGATCAAGCACTAGTTCTTCAAACCTGGTTCTCGCTCGGCAGCAAAAGACCATCGGTCGATGACCAAGCGCCGGGACGATTTAAAGGATCCATTGCGTTCAAACAATACCTAGATCTCTGTCTCACAAGGTTCGAGGGGTCTTATGTACCTACTTCGGATTTCATCCCGTGGGAGGATATCAAGCTTCCAATTGCAACCATTCGCGAATGGTTTTTCGTAGAGAACAAGCACTATCCGCTTGTCAAAAGGCGGGAGCGTGTCATTGCTCGGATCAAACGCTGGATGGAAATTCAGCTCGACAAGATTTGGGAGCAAAGTCGGAAGAAAGAGCTGAAAAAGAAAGCTTCTCAGCGCCTGCGCACGTATCTGACAGGATGGCCTGATCACTCGGCATTCAGCTTTTACAAAATGCTCTTCTCTGACAAAGGTCGTCCGGACAGCTTGCCCATGGACCTGCTCAACCAAATACCAGAACCTATTGTCACCGCTTCGTTGAAGCTTTTCAAGAAAAAAGAAGTGCAGCTCGAGGATCTCGCTCCACTCCTTTATATTCATACACGTCTATTCGGCATTCCCTCAGATCGGTTATTCGACCATGTCGTGATCGATGAGGCGCAGGACTTTTCACCTTTCCAGGTAGCTGTGCTTGATTCTTATACAAGGAATAGTTCGTTCACGATACTAGGCGATTTATCACAGGGAATTCACGCTTATCAAGGCATCACAGACTGGAAGGAATTTTCCAGCTTGTTTGAAGTAGAAGAAACTGGTTATTTCGAACTTGAACGCAGTTATCGTTCCACCATGGAAATCATCTTGTTTGCCAATCAGGTCTTGAAACGAGGCGTCGAGAATCCGCTCCTTGCTGTTCCAGTGTTCCGCAGCGGCAACAAAGTCCGTGTCCTACAGACGGATATCAAAGGCCGAATGCCGCTGCTGCAGCGTGCCATCGCAACCTTGATACAAGGGAGCTCGAGTACAATCGCTGTTGTTGCCCGTACGGAGAAGCAAGCACAGGACCTTCATGATGCGTTGACTGAAGCTGGTATCGAAACGAATCTCATAACCTCCAAGCAACGGGTATACCGCGGTGGCATCTCGGTCCTTCCCGTCTTTTTGACCAAGGGACTTGAATTTGATGCTGTGCTGCTTATGGATGTTACTGCCGGGCATTACGAAGCCACTTTTATGGATGCCAAGCTTCTGTATGTAGGCTGTACGCGTGCGCTTCATGAATTATGGTTGATGGCTCCAGGCGAGCTGTCCCCTCTTGTCTCGACAGAAGATACGGAAATAGTGGAAACCCATTATCCTGAATAGTTTTAAGCAATGTTGTAGATTGTACAACTTATTCTAAGATATTAGAGTCTTTTCCTAAGAAAGTTGCAGAAAATACAACAATTTAGCCCAAAAATGGCCATTTGGCATGAAATTCGACTAAATTGTTGTACTTCTTACAACATCTCCACGTCGGTAAAAGAAATCGAGATAAATTGTTGCACGCTATACAACTTTACAGATGCAATTAATTCTGTGGCGACCGGTCGGCCAACAAGAAAGTAAAATTCATAGTTTCTACAATGAAAAAAGACACCTATTCACCGATCATACAGATCGAGTAAATAGGTGTCTTTTCTCACATTTTTAGTAAGCGATCAACACGCCGCCTTCACCAGCATAAGTACCAATAACCGTGCCCATGTTAGAGAACAGCACTTTGCGGAAAGGATATTTCTCAAGTAGTTGCTTCAAGACTTCACGCGCTCTATCCTCACAATTGCAATGCGCGACAGCAATCACATCTTTATCGAAATCGTGGTGAGCTTCCCCAATTTTGGTGATTAATCGTTTCAAAGCTTGCTGGGTGCCGCGTATTTTCTCAATTACTTCTATGGTACCTTCTTCACTGCCTTTCATTAAAAGCTTTATATTCAGCACAGAAGCAACTGCTCCCCGCACTCGGTCGAGTCTGCCACCTTTTATTACATTTTCTAATGTGTCGAGAAAGAAAAAAGTGCCTGAAGTCGTTACGGATTGATTTATCACTTCTACAATTTGATCAAATGGTACATTCGCTTTTGCCATTTTGGCTGCCTTATAGACGAGAACACCAAGTCCAAGTGAAGTTGTTTTCGAATCAATGACCTCGATACGACCTGCAAAACCTTCTTCTAGGAGCATCTCTTTAGCCATGACGGCATGATGATAAGTACTGCTAAGCGCCGATGAAAGACTGATCACAAGAATATCTTGATCTACACGGGCCTTCTGATACTCAGCGAGGAACAGCTGTGGAGCCGGACTTGACGTCTTCGGCAGGACGCTCTCCTTTTTCATTCTCGCATAAAAATCAGCTAGCTCCATGTCAGGCGGCATGCATTCCTCTCCAAAATGTACGGATAATGGAACAATCGCAATCCCTATCTCATCTACGATCATTTCGGGAAGGTCGCAACTGCTATCTGTGATAATCTTGATTGTCGTCATGGTGTCCACTCATTTCTTATTTTTTGGCGAAAACAATACCTACTGTATGCGGTCCGCAGTGGCTGGCAACAACGCAGCCCGTTTCAGTTATATAAACATGTTTCACATTCGTTTGTTGTTCAATTTGTTGTTTGATGTAAGCAGCTTCTTCTGCTGCCGAAGAGTGAGTGATAAACAGAAATTCCGTGTCCATGTCATCTTTTTGAGCTAAAGCATTATCCAGAAGCTGATGAAGTGCTTTTTCCCGTTTACCTCTTACCTTATCCGTCGATGTCATAGCCCCGTCAATGACTTTAACGATCGGTCTAATTCTCAACAGACTTCCAATAAAATGCTGAACACTTGAACATCTTCCGCCTTTATGCAAATATTCCAATGTGTCAATGATGAATTCAACTTCCATTCGGGTGATTAGAGGTTCTATCATTGATTTTATTTCAGCACTGCTCCGGCCATCCATTGCCGCTTGAGCAGCTTTTAAAACTAGCAAACCTATTCCTGTTGATAGATTTCTAGAATCAATGACCATTACCCTGCCTTCTGGAAAACTCGCAGCGGCAATAGTAGCATTCTGAATCGTTGATGAAAGCTCAGAGGAAAGACCAATAAAGACAATGTCTTCTCCTCTTTGAATAATGGGTTCAAACGCTCGTTCGAAATCAATAGGTGATGGAGCAGCGGTCTTGGGTAACTTGCCGGTTTGGTCAACTAATTCATAGAGTCTATCAGGTTTTATCGAAATACCATCTTTATAGGAATTGTCCTCAAAAATAACATAAAGAGGCACTACCTCTATTTGAAAGCGTCGATAAAGCTCTTCGCTTAAGTCACTTGTGCTATCGGTACATATACGAACCCGGGACATTTCGGTCATACCACCTTATCTATGCTGTCTATCTATCTTGAACCCGCAACAACTCTATTAAGATTGTGTAAAGTATAATTGAACTAGTCGAAAAGCTCAATCCTACAAAATAAAGCAGCTCCAATTTAGAAGCCGTAAATGGTCATCCCACCATCAACGAACAGGGTCTGACCTGTTACATAATTCGCCGCATCTGAAGCGAGAAAAACAGCGGGCCCTACCAACTCCTCAAGCTCACCCACGCGCCCTAGAGGTGTTCGCGCAATAATTTCGGCTAGGTAATCCGGATTAGCAAGTATTTTCTCTGTCAATGGTGTTTTGAAATACCATGGTCCAATACTGTTCACATTGATCCCATATTTACCCCATTCAAGTGCTAGCACCTTCGTCATTTGGATCATCGCAGCTTTGGTTGCTGCGTATACAACACCTGTTCGAAGGGCAACCTGTCCTGCAACAGAAGCGATATTGATAATTCTTCCATATTCCTTTTGCTGCATGTGACGACCTACGATTTGAGAGCACAAGAAAGCAGATTTAAGATTCGTCTGCATAATAGTGTCCCATTCTTCATCCGTAACAGCCAGCGCTTGACTGCGAATATTCATTCCCGCATTGTTCACTAGAATATCCAGTCGCCCCGTCTGTTCAATGATTTGTTGGACAGCTTCCTCGATCTGTTCTCTATTCGTGACATCAACTGGAAACGGATATGCCTTTCGTCCCATAGCACGAATTTCATGAGCTACTTCCTCAATATCACTCGCTGTGCGCGCAAAAAGAGCTACGTCAGCTCCCGCCTCAGCAAGGCCTATCGCTAGCGCTCTGCCAATGCCTCTTCCTGCTCCTGTGACTAAAGCAATTTTATTTATTAATTGAAATGAAGGTAAAAACATCTTTTCATCGTCCAATCTATAGGGTAGTAGGATATTTAAGAGTGAAAGAAGGGTTATCTATGGACTATTCCGTTCGGGAAGAGAAGGCCAACGCCATCAGCCACGGCGTAGGCGTGTTGTTAAGCATCGCAGCGCTTGTCCTGCTCATCGTGCAGGCTTCCTTACATGGCACGGTTTGGCACATTGTAAGCTTTAGCATTTTTGGTGCAGCTTTAGTCATACTTTATACCTGCTCCACGCTGCTTCATAGTGTGAGCCATCCGCGTTTGAAGGATGTGTTTGAGCTTCTCGATCATTCCGCCATTTATTTGTTAATTGCAGGCAGCTATACACCCTATTTACTCGTCACATTGCGCGGACCATTGGGCTGGACCTTCTTGGGTGTGATTTGGGGCTTAGCGATTGCCGGGATCGTCTTGAAAGTTTTCTACGTGAAACGTTTTGTCTTGGTTTCAACTCTTTGTTATATACTCATGGGTTGGTTGATTGTTCTTGCCTTTAAACCATTGTACTTAAACCTGCCATTTGGCGGTATCGTGTGGCTTGTCGTAGGCGGACTGTTCTATACGTTTGGTTCCATCTTTTATGTATGGCGGCGCATCCCTTATCACCATGCCATATGGCATGTTTTCGTGCTTGCTGGTAGCGCCTGTCATTTCTTCTCCATTTTCTGGTATGTCATACCCGCTTAATTATTGGATCAATTGCTGGAGATGTTGGAGAGAAACCGCATTCTCCACTTGACGCGCCAGTTCTTCATAACCAATTTCATTTGGATGAATGGCGTCTTCTGACAAATAACGGCTATCTTGCCCTACGAAAGCATCATACACTTGAACCACAAGAATATGTGGCTGCTCTAATTTGCGAAGAAATAAATTAAAGCGCTGTACCCAATATGCGGCATCCGGCACCTGCGGCAGAGGATTGTAGAGCCCGACTAAAACGATTAAGAAAGGCTCCTCAACCCCTTGCCGCAGCGCCTCAATTTCACCGATCAATTTCTTATAGTTGGATTCATACGTTTGAAGAGCAGATTTTAAGTAAGCAGGATCTCCTTGATAAAAGAAAGGAATTGCTGCCTGGATTAAGTCATTGCCGCCAGCTGTGATCGTGATGAGATTCGCTTCTCTTATATCCCTTTGGATCTGCGGATCTAACTCAAGTGTTTGAAGCAATTGACTAGTTGTAGCACCATTCTTGCCTGCAGGCTTTAAGTGAATAGGAACCTTCAGCAATTGCTCCAACTTTTGCCGATAGATAGATACGAATCCGTGACCTTCCGGAGCTCCAAAACCAACCGTTAGTGAATCTCCAAATGCCAAATAATTGATCGTCTTTTCCATTGCTATCCTCTCCCTAAAGCCTGACGTATAATACTATATGCGCCAGCGCCCAGTTTGGGAAGGGACACTCTCACCAGTTCTTTCGTCGTTTTTTTATACGTTTACATGCTGCTTCACATAATTTTCGATTTGTGCCTTTTCCGAAAACGTAAATTGGAATTCACAATCACAGCCCTCGTCGTGAAGGACAATTTGAACAATTTCTCCATCTAGATTACAGATAACTAGTATAGAGGGATCGATTAAATCCTCCGGAAACTCCTCGCCAACTTCTTTATGAATACCCAAAAAAATGTCCCGCCATTGCCCTCTTACCTCTGATTCCGTGAAAGATAATGTAAATCGGTGTTCTTCGTGTTCGGCTCCATATTTCATCATGTGTGAGTCCCCCTAAATATTACGCAAAAAAATCTTGTTTGGTAAGATTGCGTTTATTAACTTTTTTTGTTCATTAATTGTAACCCAGTGGACTGTAAAGTGGTAGTTCGCCTTCCTTTATACTACAATGGAGCTAAGAACCATTCAACAAAGGAGCCTTCCATTTATGAAAACAACTATTACGCAAACCATTGATAACCATGCGGACAGATTCAAAGCCATATCCAGCTTTATAGGGGCAAACCCGGAGCTAGGGCATGAAGAATTTAAAGCTTCTGATCGCTTAACTGAGGAATTGGCCTATCATGGCTTCCATGTTGAACGCGGTGTATTAGATATTGCAACCTCTTTTATTGCTACCTATGATTCTGGTAAAGCTGGCCCTGTCGTGGCCTTCTTAGCTGAATATGACGCATTGCCCGATCTGGGGCACGCTTGCGGTCACCATCTCATCTGCATGATGAGCATTGGCGCAGCCATAGGCCTTAAGTCGGTCATCGACGAAACAGGCGGCAGTATCCGTGTATATGGCACACCTGCCGAGGAAACTAAGGGTGCCAAAGTGCCAATGGCCGCGGCTGGACTATTCAAAGATGTGGATATCGCGCTGATGGCTCACCCGTACTATACGTATGAGAAGTCAGGCGAATCACTAGCTATGGACGCTATTCAGTACGAATTCTTTGGCCGTTCCGCTCATGCAGCTGCACAACCTTATGAAGGCGTTAACGCACTTGATGCTGTCCTTCAACTGTTCAATTCCATAAATGCGCTGCGCCAACAAACCAAGTCAGATGCGCGTATTCACGGCATCATTAGCGAAGGCGGCAAAGCCCCAAATATTATCCCTGACTATGCCGTCGCTCAGTTCTATGTCCGTTCAGCTTCCCGAACGTATACGAACGAGCTCGTCCAGAAAGTCCTTCACTGCGCTGAAGGCGCTGCCCTGCAAACCGGCTGCACGTTAAAAACTTCCTTTTACGAGTATTCGTATGACGAACTTCGAACCAATGAGACACTATCAGCCGTCTTTACTGATCAGTTATTAGCAATGGGAATTGATCCGAAAGAGATCGAAGTTGGCAAGGATCACGGTTCCCTCGACCTAGGCAACGTGTCTACCCAATGCCCGACGATTCACCCATTCGTCAAAGTTGCAGACGAGAGACATATGCTCCATACCAAGGAGTTCCGTGATCTCGCGCTGCAGGAACCCGCTCTTAATGCGATGATTTTCACAGCTAAGCTGTTGGCTTTCACAGCATACGAAGTACTCACTAGCCCAGATCTGTTAAGTAAAATCAAAACAGAATTTGATGCAGCGAAGAAATAACTCTTCATACGAAAGACCAGCCGCATGAAACTGAGCTCCTGCTCTGTTTCATGCGGCTGTTTTATTTGCGGCTTATTTTGCCTCCTTTGTTTACGCCGAGCTCGTATGGAGATCTTGGTTTAACTCGGTTTACTCGGTTTTCACATTTTTCATTGGTTTTCACCCGGATAGCGGCTGTGGATAAAGACGTTTTTTTGCTTGCAAATCTGGGGTTGCATGGAAAGAATCAATTCTTTCGGAGGTATGATGTTGTAAAAAGTGCAACAATTATTGCTCCTAACCTGCCTCATCCGATAAATACCATTCACTTCTTCACCTATCCGACCATTACGCCGAAACGCTCGCAGAAGAAGCCTGGTGGCTAATCTCCGCCTTCACTTTACGATCTTCTAATTGAGCTAGAATCGCATAGAACATGATCATGCCAATGAAGCCGCTTAACGCGATAAGAGATGCCATCATCCACGAAGATATCAGTCCGCCAAGCATGACACCGAAACCTCCTAAAAGCATGGCCCCTTTATACACCATTCCGAATAATGCCATATAAGAGCTTCTCGCATGATCAGGTGCAATATTACCAAGATAGGCTTGTTTAATCGGTACATACATGAGCTCTCCAACCGTTGCAATGAACATCGAGATGAGCAGCAGCCATGGTTGATTGCAATAAGCAAGGTAGCTGTAACCCAATATGTAACAAGTGTACCCAATGAACAGTACTTTGCTATCGGAGAACTTGCGCATCATAACCCCCATAAGGATGGAGAGTACAACGACAAGCACCGTATTTTCAGTGCGGATAAAGCCTAACATTTTCAACCCGTCTATACGCCAAGATTGTTCATTCCATGGGAAGAATGGGATATTCACCATCTCCCTTTCAAGCCTTACACCCACGTAATTACCAAGATGAAACTCAACAGATACTAGCAGGAGCGATGCCAAAGTGAAAATCATGAAAGTCTTGTCTCCCAGCACCATCCGATAATTGCCCCACATCGACAAACTACCTTTTCGACTGCCTTTATCCTCTCTAGCGACTTGTGGTTGATACACTTCATCAATAAAGAAATAAGTTACGATCAGAGTGAACAAGCCAATGACGGACAAGCCAATGAACAGCTCGAATAAGTAAGATTTGAATAAGAAAGCGCCCGCAAGTCCTGCAATTGCAAAAGATAAATTGTTCATCCAGTACATGATGGCGTACATGAATTTCCTTACATCCGGAGCTGTTACATCGAGCAGCATGGCTTCATTTGCAGGACCATGAATTCCCCAGAACATACTAACAAATATCATCAGAACAAAGGTCATCCCCGGAGATTCAAGCCAAGGCGAATTGGCCATCGCCATTCCAACGAAACAGAGCATCCAACCTAATTCTGCAGTCAGCATCAGCTTTTTGCGCCCAATTCGATCTGCATAGTAGCCGCCAATTATCCCCGCGATGATACCAGCAAGAATACCAAGAATTACGACTAGACCAGCACTTGTATCTCCCAATTTTCCAGAAAAATAAATCGACATGAAGGGTAGCACCATATTATTAGCGGTTCCGGAGATGAAGGAAAGTCCGATTCTTAGTTTGACATTACGATGAAAATCACGAAATCTCACGATATACCTCCGCGTCTGCAAGCTTTTGTCATTCGTCTTTTATTCTACCTTTGTTCAATAAATCACGAAAAAAAATTACTGCTTTTCATTACTGCGTAAAAACATGCCCACGCCAACTAACAGCAAACAACCGGCTAGCAATTGAATGGTTGTGATCGTTTCTCCGAGCAAGAAGTAAGCCAATAAAGTGGCACCTAGCGGTTCCCCTAAAACAGTCATTGAGACGGAAGAAGCCTTCATATATTTAAGCAGCCAATTAAATACATAATGACCAAATACCGTTGGAACAATCGCCAAAAGCAAGAATATCCCCCACTCTTTCGCTGGGTAAGCAGTAAAGGACACACCGGTAAACACATTGGTGACTGCAAGTACCAGCCCTGCGAACAAGAACACAAAAAAACTATAAACAAAGGCAGATATATGTTCTCTTAAGCTTTTGCCTAAGAGCATATGTAAGGCTACAGCAAGCGTACCGACCAGTGATAACAAATCTCCCTTAAGCGCGTTACCGGAAAATTGGAAATCTCCCCATCCGATACAAATCGCACCCACAATAGCCATACACATGGCGATCAAGGCCGCTCGACTAGTCCGATGTCCATAAAGAAGAAACGCTCCGAGCAGCACAAAAATGGGCTCTAACGTTAAAATAGCCGTCGAACTCGCCACTGTCGTAAAATGAAGGGAATCCATCCAAAATAAGAAATGCAAACCAAGCGAAACACCGGATATGGCTGTTCTCAGCCAATCTCTTAGTCGAATTCTAGCAATCTCTTTCCTATAATTCCAAAGAAAAGGCAGCATCAAGGCATTCGTCATGAGAAGTCTATACATCGCGATGACAGAAGCAGGCGCATTCGACCACCGAACAAAAATCGCTGAGAATGAAATGGCAATAATGCCGATCAAAAGAAACATGGAGATTGGTACTTTCGTTTTATTCATCGCATTCATGATGTGAAACTCCTTGAGAGGTTGATATCTTATAGTTGCCAAATAAGTATATAGGAGGAAGAACAGCTTGCCAATCTTTTTTAAACTTTGTTCAATTAATTGTAAAATATATACAACATGTAAAACATAAAAAAAACCCTAAGGTCACCTAAATGAAAATAGGCTGTAACCAAGGGCTTCTTTGGAGTTGGATTATAGGATTAATCTAAAACAGCTGTGATATGTTTGTTTGTAACGGACCAGTGAGATGTGTTCCAAATGGATTCTTTATCTTTAAAATAAAGGATTTGCGGGGACGCGTGTTTGATACCTAGATCCTCTGCAATTTGATTTGACACTGGACGCGATTCGATAACTTTCACTAAGAAATAATCCACATCCGCATTTGGTTTACCGGACAGATATTCCTCATATTCATCAAGTGCGCTTGCACTTACTGGACATGTTGTGCTGTGCTTAAGAACGACAGCGGGTTTCTCGGAGGAGCGATTCAGTACTTCCTGCCACTCTTCTACTGTAGTTAATTCTTTCCATGCTGACATATGAACATCTCCCTTCCTATCTAATTAATAATGATTATAAAGTAAGCTACCAGCATATGCAAATCACATAAATCACACAACTCGCAACCCCCTCTATCTAACTGGTATAATAAAATTGTAAATATTCCTAGGGAAGAACAGGAGGAACATATGCAATCACCACCCCCGATCTCAAGACGCTCTTTTCTCAAGAAAGGTACTGTGCTTGCAGGCTCTTTCATCGCTTCCGGAGGATTACTTGGCAGTTATGCTAGTTTCTTGGAACCCAAATGGGTTGAGATTACGAGAATAACGCTGCCTTTCGAGCGACTCCCTAATGCCTTCCATGGTATTAAACTTTTACAATTCAGCGATATCCATATTGGTCATCACTTCGACCTTCAAGATTTAGAACGTGTCGTGAAGCTCATTGAGAAAGAAAAAGCGGACATGCTAACTTTTACCGGCGATTTATTTGACGCCAATATTAGTGAAGATCCAGATTTAACCAGTCAGTTACTGGGCAGCTTAGAGGCGCCTTTGGGAAAGTGGGCTGTACTTGGCAACCATGATAAGTGGATTGGGTACAACTACACCCTCCCGATCCTGCATAACGGAGGCTTTCAGTCTCTCGTTAACGCTTTTCAGACGATCACCTATAAAGGACAAACCATTCAGATAGCTGGCGTTGAGGATATGCTGACGGGTAAACCGGATATCGCGAAAACCTTACGCGGGGCCAATGCCCAAATATTTACCTTGCTGCTATCCCACTGCCCTGATTTCGCGGATAAGGTAACGGAACAAGCCATCGATTTGCAACTATCCGGCCACACCCATGGCGGTCAGATCCGGTTACCGGGAGTTGGAGCTGTCATCACACCACCGCGCGGTAGAAATTATGTAATAGGGCTTAGCGAAGTGCCTAATTCGAAAATGCTTGTTTACGTCAATCGCGGCATTGGAACAACGACACTCCCCTTTCGCCTAATGTGCAGGCCGGAGATTACCGTAATTACTTTGGAAAAGCGAAAACCCTGAGCGCCTAAAGCGTCTCAGGGTTTTATGTTTACTATCTAACATGTAAAAATTGGCGGAATAAGAAGACGGCCTTCAATTTTAATAGATCGTTTACTTTTTTGAAATCAACCTGTAAGAGATCACTAATCTTCTCCAAGCGATACGTCACTGTATTCCTATGAATAAATAATTGCTTGGCCGCCTCGCTTACTTGACCATCGTTACGAATGAACACCTCTAAAGTGCGAATCATTTCTTGCGAGTACTCGGCATCTTTTTCAAGTAAAGGACGAAGAATTTTGGCACAGTAATCTTCCATCATAGTAGAAGAAACGCTCTGGAAGAGATGCGCGAATTCAATGGTTTCATAATGAAGCACTCGATCTGGCAGTCCAAGCTTGGACGCCATACGCTGTGTCTCCAAACATTCCATATAGGCTTCCCTTAACGCTGTTGGCTTTAATTTCATGGAGCTCGAATAGAAAGTTATTTCTCCGGCTTCTTCGATGCATCCTGAATCGCTAGCGTACTTGGTCAGAAGCTGTGACAGCTCTTCCTCTGGAAATCCGTCTGCTTGATTCGTTGAATAGATCGAGAACATCATATCCTTGAACACAAAATGGTGCCCGGTCAAACTGCTTGATTTCGGATGTGATTCCATGTATTGCTTGAGGTTTTTGAGCTTAATTTGGGGCTGCTCCTCCACCAGATTTTCCGGCTTATTTTTGCTAATCACACATTGATAAGCTCCAGTAAAGATAGATAGCCCTCTAGCTTCCGCCTGTTCAAGGAACTCCTCTAGAGAGGTTCCTTTCTCCAAATAGCGTAGGAGATTGTTTTGTAAATCGCGCTGTGCGGATGCTTCCACATGCGATCGGAATGTATAACACATATGGAAGGTCAGGATATCCGCAGCTTGCTGGAATAAGCCTTCCTCCACGTTTGCGAGCAGAACCGAATCCGGTATGATCAACAAATGTCCAAGAGGCTCATCGTCCTGCTGATGCAGTCCTACACGATAAGCACGCTCTTTACCTGCGTATACCCATCCTGATTTCCGTTTCCACGGCCAATTCTGGGAGAGTTGATCAGGACTCCATGCGCTTGTGTTATATAAAATTTGTCCTCTAGCTCCCACTACCGCCATAGGATAACCAAGAATGTCACTGATTAATTGGAACATGGAAAGCATATTATCCTGTTTCAATCCGAATTGCATCAGCTTCTTCTGTTTCTCAAGAACAGATTGCAGCAGCTGTGTATTGCGGCGGTATTCAGCGTTAAACAAGGCATTCATTTGATCAGAGAACGTAAATTGAAATGGCATCTCAATAATTGGAAAATGAAGCCGATCTGCTTCATCTGCCACAATCTGCGGCAGCTCCGACCAAAAACGCCCCAGCTTGATCCCTAACCCTGCAGCTCCGCGATCATTTAATTTACGAAGTAAATTAACCGTTTCTTGCGGACTATCCTTCATCGCGAAAGCAGTAGTGAAGAGCATCTCTCCGGATTTCGTCCAATCCGCAATATCAGGAGCGTCCATCACATTGACTGATTTGACGATGCGGGAATCACCTTGTTTGCCTGCTACTAGCTTCGCTTCCGTTAATGGATATATGGATAATGCCTCACGAATGGTAAGATGCATGGTGCTTCCCCCTTAGTGCCTTTTAAATGATTATAGGATGACCTTGCCATTTCAGTCAATGGTTTTGTGTTAACTTACATAACATGAACAAGAAGTTCATGAATATTTTATGACATATTTCTAATTTTATGTAAGGTTATATGACACAATATATGAAATATAACACCCACAACAAAGAGAGACATGCTCAGCACATGCCCCCCATCTAAATAATTCAACCCTTAAATCACTCGAAACGTTCCCGTTCCAATCGTCCCCAAATTGCCTTCACGGTCAACAACACGACCTTGGGTAGTTATCATCTTACGGGATTGATGAACAAGCTCAGCCGTCACCACCAAGCGGCCTTCATATAGCGGAGCTACGAAATGAACATTTAAATTCGTCGTAACAACCTTATCCTCCGGCCTAGCCATCATCACAACAATCCCCATCGCATTGTCCAGTAAGGAAGATAGTACACCGCCATGCACGATCCCAATCGGGTTCAAGTGATGCGTTTTGGCTTCCAAAGCAATCGTGATGATGTTGTCTTTCATACTCACAAATTCACAGCCAAGAAAGCCCCAAAACGTAGGCTCCGCTGACGCTGCTAATTGCTGAAGTCTCTTATTTATTTGTTCGTTAGAATCATCCATAGGATTCCCTCCACTCTTCTTGTAAAGGGCTTCCCCTTAATTGTTATTCAGGATAAGGCTCTTAAACCTTCGTCTCTTCCTCTAGTAATTGCCTGCGCAGCACCTTTCCAATCATCGTTTTCGGCAAAGACTGGCGGAATTCGACTTTCCGAGGCACCTTGTAGGCAGCCAAACGCTCACGGCACCACAATTCTAGCTCCTTTTCCGTTAACGTCATTCCCGGTCTCAGCACCACAAATGCTTTCACCGTTTCTCCCCGATATTCATCCGGTACGCCTGCAACAGCCGCCTCGAGAATCGCGGGATGCTCGAAGAGAACCTCCTCTATGTCACGAGGATAAATATTGTAGCCTCCGGCTATGATTAAATCCTTCTTGCGATCAACAATCGAGAAGAAACCATCCTCGTCGATACGCCCCATGTCGCCCGTATATAACCAGCCATTTCTGATGGTCATGGCCGTTTCGTGCTCGCGTAGCCAATACCCTTTCATCACTTGAGGCCCTTTAATGATAATTTCGCCAATTTCGCCAATCGGCAGCTCTTGACCTGAATCCGAATCAACAACTTTCGTATCTGTATCTGGAAAAGGGATACCAATTGAGCCTATTTTCCGAAAACCCCAAATAGGATTCGCATGTGTAACAGGGGATGCTTCCGTCAACCCATAGCCTTCGATTAATCTACCGCCTGTCAGTGCCTCGAAGCGCTCTTGTACCTCTAACGGGAGAGGCGCTGAACCGCTTACACAAACATTAATAGAGGAAATGTCCACTTCCTTCACGCGCTTATGATTGATTAAAGCAATGTACATGGTTGGCGCACCTGGGAAAATCGTTGGCTTCAGCGTATGAATTGTATCTAAAATCAGGTTGATATCAAACTTAGGAATGAGGATCAGCATTCCCGCCCTATACATGGATTGATTCAGCAAGACTGTCAAACCAAAGACATGAAAGCAAGGGATGGCTCCCAAGAATCTTTCTTCACCTAACCGAATACGATAACACCAATGACTTGTTTGGTACGTATTAGCAATCAAATTGGTATGAGTCAGCATGACCCCTTTGGATATCCCCGTCGTCCCACCCGTGTATTGAAGAAGGGCAATATCCTCGTCAGCCTCCACATCTATACAAATTGGGGCCCGAGAAGCTGTTCGGAGCAGCTTTTTATAAGAATAGACACCCTCCTCGTAAGTGACGGCAAGGTTTGCACCATCTTTCTTCATTTTAATCGGATATAAGACATTTTTGGGAAAGGGCAAATAGTCCTTAATTGAAGTCACAATAACATGTTGAATCGGTGTTTTCGCTTTCGCCTTTTGCACACGATCAAACAGCAAATCCAACGTTACAATAACGGTTGCTCCGGAATCCGAGAGCTGGTGAACCAGCTCTCGCTCCACGTAGAGCGGATTCGTCATGACGACGATCCCGCCCATCATCAGGGTTCCGAAGTACGCAATGATAGCCGAAGGACAATTCGGCAGCATAATCGACACTCGATCCCCTGGGCTAACGCCCAGCTCTTTTAAAGCATTGGCAAAACGATAGGACGCTTCCAATACCTCCCGATAACGCAGCGTTTTCCCCAAGAAATACAAGGCAGGTCGGTCCGGAAACTTATGCGCGGAATCTACCAACAAACGTGCAAGATTATGCTTCGGGTACTCGTAAGTCGGCGCCACTTCAGACGGATAATGGCGCAGCCAAGGCTTTGCCTCATTCATACAAAACCATCCCCTTCAGGTTCTTGACATCGATGACTATACGATGAATTTCTCACCCTGAATAACACGTGCGGCGATGTCGCGCTTCAAACCAACCGTATTCACACTGCTGCGTCTGGACAGCTTTTTCAAAATCGATAATTGAGTCCGAAGAACATCTCCTTCTTCCATCGTACTGAGCGCTTCCTTCGCATATGCCTCTATTTTGTCAAAGGCTTCATGAACAAAAACTGTCGTGATTTGGATCGCATTCTTTGCCTTTTCTTCCCCTGCTTTTTCAATCAGCTTTTGCGTACGAAGAAGCCCGCTTTCAGCAGCGAAAATTTGGATCATGATGTCGGCTAAATGACTTAAAACTTCCTGATTTTTTTCTAGTGCCATGCCATATTTCTGTACAGCAAGCCCACCAACCATAAGGAATACTTTCTTAGCCATTGAAACCAGATGCACCTCTTCGGCTAGCGTGCCTTCAAACGTTTGGCCCGGAACGATAGAGAGCAACTCCGCTTGCAGCGCTTGTGCTTTTTGCAGCAAAGGCAGTTCGCCTTTCATCGCTTTCTTCACTAATGTACCTGGAATTAGCAGACGATTAATTTCATTCGTACCTTCAAAAATTCGGTTAATCCGTGAATCCCGATAAATACGCTCCACTTTGTACTCCTGGATAAAACCGTAACCGCCATGAATTTGCAAGCCCTCATCCGCAACAAAATCCAACACTTCAGAAGCGAACACCTTATTAATGGAGCATTCCAACGCATATTCAGAAATCCCTTTCGACGAATGTTTACCTGCATCAGGGCTCGTATGATCAATGTCTTTGAGAATGGTATCGAACAATCCAGTCGTTCTATACACCATGCTTTCCAGCATATACGTTTGAATATTCATTTCCGCCAGCTTTTTACCAATCAAAGGAAAACGTGAAATGGGTGTATTAAACTGTTGACGGGTATTCGCATATTTCGAAGCTAACTCAATCGTCTCCTTGGAAGCACCCAGACAACCGGTCGCCAATTTGTAACGGCCAATATTTAGAATGTTAAAAGCAATCAGGTGACCCTTACCGATTTCACCCAATAAGTTCTCGACCGGCACACGGACATCTTCAAAATAAAGCGGACGCGTCGACGAGCCTTTGATCCCCATCTTCTTCTCTTCCGGTCCCATCGTAAAGCCAGGATCACCTTTCTCTACGATAAAGGCCGTGAAATCAGTGCCATTGATTTTGGCATAAACGATGAAAATATCAGCAAATCCGGCATTAGTGATATATAATTTGGATCCGTTTAATAGGTAATACTTGCCATCCTCAGACAACCGAGCTGTCGTTTTTGCCCCCAAAGCATCCGAGCCGGATGTAGGTTCCGTTAAACAGTAAGCCGCGATTTTCGCGCCTGTCGCAAGGTCTGGCAAATACTTCTTCTTCTGTTCAGTTGTGCCAAAAAATACAATCGGCAACGTACCTATCCCGACATGCGCCCCAATGGACAAAGCAAAGGATGAAGCGCGTGCGAGATTTTCACTAATCACAGTGGAACTTACTTTATCCAACCCAAGTCCGCCATAAATCTCAGGTACATCAGAGCCAAGTAATCCGAGATCACCCGCGCTGCGCATCAATTTTACCGTTAAATCATAATCGAGCTTTTCCAAATGCTCATCATTCGGCATGACTTCCCGAGCTACAAAATCACGCGTTGTATCGGCAATCATGCGATGCTCTTCGGTAAAATCCTCAGGGGTCACAATATCATGGAAATCCGTATCTGAAATAACAAAACTTCCGCCTATAACTTTCTCCGCCATGGTTCATCTCTCCTCTAAATTAATTGTACAAGGGTAAATATTAGGATTTATGAGAGCCTAGATAGACTCTCATGAATCTGTTCTTATTCCTTATCTGCCTTCAATTAAACAGGATGCACTTCAAATACACCGGCAGCTCCCATCCCGCCGCCGATACACATGGACACTACGCCATAGCCGCCGCCACGCCGCTGCAGCTCATGAATTAAGCTCGTTGTCAGCTTCGCACCCGTACACCCGAGTGGATGCCCGAGGGCAATGGCACCACCGTTCACATTCACCAATTCTTCATTTAAGCCTAGCTCGCGAATAATATGGACACATTGCGAAGCGAACGCTTCGTTGATTTCAAACAGATTCACTTGGTCTTGCGTGATTCCTGCCATCTGCAAAGCCTTCGGAATCGCCTTTACTGGCCCTACGCCCATAATTTCCGGCTCTACGCCGGAAAGCGCGAAAGCCTTGAACGTCGCCAGCGGCTTCAACCCGAGCGCTTCCGCGCGCTCGCGGCTCATCAGCACGGCTGCCGCTGCGCCGTCCGACGTCTGTGACGCGTTGCCCGCCGTCACAGAGCCGCCCAAGCTGAACGCAGGCTTCAGCTTGGCAAGCCCTTCCACGGATGTATCGGGGCGAACGCCCTCATCCATGGCAAACACGAACTTCCGCTCGAACGCCTTACCGCGTTCGTCAACACCCTTCACGCTCGTCTCTACCGGCACGATCTCGTCTACGAACTTGCCGGCTGCGATCGCTGCGGCTGCCTTCTGATGGCTCCGCGTTGCGAAGCCATCCTGCGCTTCGCGCGAGATGCCGAAGCGCTGCGCGACTTCTTCGGCTGTGTGGCCCATGCCCATGTACACCTCGGGCATGCTCTCAACCAGCCCCGGATGCGGCGAGAGCTTGAAGCCCGTCATCGGGACGTGGCTCATGCTCTCAACGCCTCCGGCGACGATCACCTCCGCGTGGCCGAGCATAATGCGCTCCGCCGCATATGCGATGGCTTGCAGCCCGGAGGAGCAAAAACGATTGACCGTGATCGCCGGCACGGTCACAGGGAAGCCCGCATACAGCGACATCGTGCGGGCGAAGTTCAGCCCTTGCTCGCCTTCGGGCATCGCGCACCCGATAATGATGTCCTCGACATCACCTTTGTCGAGTCCAGGAGCACGCCGTATAGCCTCTTCTAATACGGCTTTACCCAGATCCTCCGCTCTCGTTTGAGCGAAACTGCCTTTCTTCGCGCGACCGACTGCTGTGCGCGTTATCGATACAATGACTGCTTCTTTCATCGATTTCACCTCATTATGAGTAATAGGCATACACCATTCGGGGTTTCTAATTAGAAAGGCAAATTCTTCTCCCTTAGTTCCGCAGTGCCTTCCCTTTGGAAAGCATGTATTGCATACGCTGCTGTGTTTTCAGCTCTCCACAAAGACTAAGGAAAGCTTCACGCTCTAGATCGAGCACGTACTGCTCTGTGACTAACGTTCCTGCTGGCACATTACCTCCTGCAAGCACGTGCGCAAGCTTATTCGCAATCAATTGATCGTGCTCACTGATATATCCGCCTTGGCGCATCGTATAGGCAGCAATCTGCATGACCGCTTTGCCGTTCTCGCCAACGACGCGGATTTTCTCTTGCACAGGAGGTGTGTATCCCGCTGCTTCCAAGCGAAGAACCGCTTGCTTCGCTTCATAAATACGATGATCCGGATTCACAACGACCGTATCCCCCGCACGCATATAGCCAAGACGTTTCGTATCATGACCGCTCGTCGACACCTTTGCCATGGCCACCGTTTCAAAAATCGCATTGATCCACGGCTGAAGATCAACTTCTGGGTCACGAACCTGTTGACTTGCTAGAAGGGCTAACTCCTTACATCCGCCACCGGCAGGAATTAAGCCAACTCCCACCTCAACGAGTCCATAATACGTTTCAGCCGAGAAAATGATTTGGTCTGCCGGCATACAAGCCTCAACTCCGCCACCCAGCGTCATCTTATGCGGAGCAGCAACAACTGGCTTTTCCAGCCTTTTGAGCTTCAGCATGGAGTTTTGGAATAAACGAATGATGCCGTCAACTTCATCCCACTCGCCATCCTGCGCTTCCATTAACAACAGCATCACATTGGCGCCGACACAGAAATTTTTACCTTCGTTAGCGACAACCATTCCGCGATAGTTACTGCGTACTTCGTCCACGCTTTGCTGAATCATTGTGAGAATATCGGCTCCAATGGCATTGTTCGGCGAGTGAAACTCTAAGCAAGCTACCCCGTCTCCAATGTCTATCAAGCTCGCGCCGCTATTAGAGCGAATGACTTTATTTTGCTGTTTTAATGAAGCAAGTGAAATGAGTTCTGGCCTTGTTTCAACGCCGCGAAACTCATTTTTCAGATAGTAAAAACTTTGGCCTTCCCTGTTCTCATAAAAGCTGTCATTGCCAGCGGCAATCCAAGCTTTTACCCACTCAGGTACATTACTGCCTTCCGCTTCCATTCGTTCCACAGAACGTTTTAGCCCAATAGCATCCCACGTTTCAAAAGGACCGAGATCCCAGTTAAAGCCCCATTTGAGCGCATTATCAATCTCGACAATGGAATCTGCAATCTCATCTAATTTCTCAGCGGAATAAAGCAGCACCGGCTTCAAAATGTTCCACGCCAGATCCGAATAGCGATCTTTGGCGCCGAGCAAGGCCTTTAACTTCCCTACCGTACCTTTCGCTTGCTTCGCAGCTTCCAAAGAGCCTGAACTGATTTTGCGGCTTGCCGAATATTCCATGGTATTTAAGTCTAGGGATTGAATTTCTTTGCCAGCTTCGGACTTCACTTTTTTATAAAACCCTTGGCCCTGCTTCTCTCCGATCCAGCCTTTTTCTACCATCGTTCTTAAAATGGCCGGTGTATTGAAAACTTCCTTCTCCGCAGGGTCAGTCACAAGATCAAACACATTGTTGGCTACATGGACGAAAGTATCTAGACCCACCAAATCCAGCGTACGGAACGTCGCGCTCTTAGGGCGGCCCATTGCTGGACCAGTTACAGCATCCACTTCTTCGACGGTATATCCATTTGCAAGCATTTCACGCAAAGTAACTAAAAGCCCATAAGTGCCAATGCGATTGCCGATAAAATTCGGCGTATCTTTCGCTTGAACAACACCTTTTCCAAGCTTTTTCTCACAAAAATCAGTCATAAAAGCAACAATTGCAGGGTCTGTCTGTTCATTTGGAATCACTTCCAATAATTTCATATAACGAGGAGGATTAAAAAAATGAGTGCCAAGGAAATGCTTTTTAAACTCAGGGCTTGCGCTTTGGACCATGGCATTGATTGAAATGCCCGATGTATTCGAGGAAACAATCGTTCCCGGCTTCCAAACGGTTTCAATACGGTTAATGAGCTGCTGCTTCGCTTGCAAATTTTCCACAATAACTTCAATTATCCAATCCACGCTTCCAAGCTTCGCTAAATCATCCTCTAGATTGCCTGGTGTAATACGTTCAGCGAAAGATTCACTATAAAGGGGAGCTGGGTTCGTCTTCTTGAGCTTATCCATCGCATTAAGAGCAAGTCGATTCCGCACCTTAGGATGATCTAACGTAAGGCCGGCAGCTTGTTCTTGCGGCTGCAGCTGAGCAGGCACCATATCGAGCAATAACACAGGAATGCCTACATTTGCCAAATGGGCAGCGATACCGGAGCCCATCACACCGGAGCCGATAACGGCCGCTGTACGAATCTTTGTCATATGGAAATTTCCTCCTACATGATTTTTTCAGTTTTCGCGTCAACCTTGACAACCGCTCTCGCCCATTAAGGCGTTCCAAACACAGACAAGGCAAGAATTTCAGCGATATCTCGCGCTTTAACCTGTTCCTCGACCTCCTTAAGCTTCGTTCCATCCTCCACCATCGTTAAGCAATATGGACAGGCAGAACTGATAACAGTGGGTTTCACACTTAAAAGCTGTTCAGTACGTGCTACGTTAACGCGTGTACCTGCTGTTTCTTCCATCCACATCATGCCGCCTCCGGCACCGCAGCACATACTGTTTTCGCGAGAACGGTCTTGCTCAACCAACTCAACCCCTGGAATTGCTCGCAGTACATTGCGTGGCTCCTCATAAACTTCATTGTAGCGGCCTAGATAGCAAGAATCGTGGTACGTAATACGCTCTCTAACTTCATGTTGCGGCTTAAGACGCCCCTCTTTCACCCACAGATCCAACAGCTCGGTGTGATGGAAAACGTCTGCCGTAAGGCCAAATTCGGGATATTCATTTTTGAATGTATGATACGTATGCGGGCACGTCGTTACGATTTTCTGAACCTTATACTTTTGAAAAGTCGCAATATTGTCCGCACACAGCTGTTGGAATAAAAATTCATTGCCCATACGGCGAGGTGTGTCTCCGGAATTCTTCTCCTCATTGCCCAAAATGGCAAAGGAGACTCCGGCTTCCTTCATCAATTTCACAAAAGAATGCGTGATCTTGCGGCTGCGATTATCATAAGCGCCCATAGAACCCAAGAAAAACAAGTACTCGAATTCCGGGTTTTCCTTCACCGTACGTACGCCAAGTTCATCATCCGGATCTACTTCTTTGACCCATTTCACGCGATCATTTCGGCTAATGCCCCAAGGATTTCCTTGTCTCTCGATGTTTTGTAATGCTCGTTGACCATCGTGAGGCATGATGCCTTGCGTCAGTACAAGATGTCGGCGCAGATCAATAATCTTATCCACATGCTCATTTCCTACAGGACATTGATCCTCACAATTGCGGCAGGTTGTACAAGCCCACAGCTCTTCTTCCGTTATAACGCCGCCAATGAGCTCAACTTCCAGCGGGTTTTGAGTACTTGGACTAGCGAAAGCAAAAGCTGGCACCCATGGTGATTTCGAGGTGATGGCTGCGCCTTTTTCCGTCAAATGATCACGAAGTTTTGTAATCAAATGCATCGGCGATAGCATCTTCCCTGTCGTATTCGCGGGACAAACATTCGTGCAGCGCCCACATTCCACACAGGAGTAGAAATCAAGCATCTGCTTCTGAGTGAAATCTTCGATTTTGCCTACACCGAACGACTCCGCTTCTTCATCCTCCAAATCCAGTGAAGCCAATTTACCAGTAGGTTCTGTTCGGCGCAGCAAGATATTGATTGGTGCTGTAATAATGTGAAAATGCTTCGACTGCGGCACATAGATCAGAAAAGAAAGTAGGATCAGCAAATGCATCCACCAGCTTATATAGAAACCAACCGTTGCCGCTGTATGCGACATACCGCTGAAAGCTGCTGCGAACAGAGATGAAATAGGTGTAAATGTGGATATCTCCATCCCATCCTTTACCCGTTCAAACCCACCGCTGACGACGACAGTTAGCATCAAGAAAAAAATGAAGAATATAACGATACTCGGCTTCCAACCGCGTTTCAGCCGTTTTAGCTTTTCTACATAACGTCGATAGGTCGCATATCCCATAGCCAGAAGAATCAGCGCTACCGTCACTTCCTGCATCAATGTGAAATAATCGTAACCTGGTATTGGTAACCCATGGCCAATTAATCCCTTCAGAATGAGATCCAGCGCCCCAAGCTGCAAAATAATGAATCCGTAAAAGATCACAATGTGCATAATGCCGCTCTTCTTATCCTTCAACAGCTTGGTCTGGCCAAATACCTGAATCGCAAACTCCTTCAACCTTGCTTTCGCTTCCTTTTTCAAATTCACAGACTTGCCAAGCCTAATGTACAAATATCGGTGATACACAACACGTACAAACAAATACACTGCAAACCCCGTAACCGCCAGAAATAATAGAAACTGAATGAGTGAACCGGTCATTGAGGACCCTCCCTAGCCTTTTGCTTTTGCAAAACTTTCTTCTTTTAGCATGTTCTGCGTTTGCCTAGGACTTCGTAAGACTTCGTAGGACTTGGTAATACTTGGTAAGACTTTGTAAGATCTTGTAGATTTCGTGAGATATTGCAAGATTTCGTAAGTGAGTTTAGCAAGTCCCCCTACTACTCCATCCAAAATCCCTGCAAATGAGGTTGTTTTGAGCGATGAGCAGTTAATAAGATTCGAACGAATCACACCATCTTGCTTGAAATCCGGATAAATAAGAGTCTCTGCAGTCTGCTATTTCCTCATCTTCATTGCCTTCTACAGATATAGGAGTCTCTAGGGACTCTTATTCCACTTGAACTACACCATCTTGCTCGTCATTCACATAATTAAGAGCCTCTAGAGACTGCTATTTGCCCATTTTCATTGATATCCACGGATTTACGAGTCTTTAGGGATTCTTATTCCACTTGAACTACACCATCTTGCTCGTCATTCACATAATTAAGAGCCTCTAGAGACTGCTATTTGCCCATTTTCATTGATATCCAGGGATTTACGAGTCTTTAGGGACTCTTATTCCACTTGAATCACACCATCTTGCTTGAAATCCGGATAAATAAAAGTCTCTGCAGTCTGCTATTTCCTCATCTTCATTGACTTCTACCGATATAGGAGTCTCTAGGGACTCTTATTCCACTTGAATCACACCTTTTTGACCAAAATCCTGATAAATAAGAGCCTCTGGAGACTGCTATTTCCTCATTTTCATTGACTTCTACCGATATAGGAGTCTCTAGGGACTCTTATTCCACTTGAATCATACCTTTTTGATCAAAATCCCGATAAATAAGAGCCTCTGGAGACTGCTATTTGCCCATTTTCATTGATATCCACGGATTTACGAGTCTCTAGGGACTCTTATTCCACTTGAATCACACCTTTTGATCAAAATCCTGATAAATAAGAGTCTCTGGAGACTGCTATTTCCTCATTTTCATTGCCTTTTACAGATATAGGAGTCTTTATGGACTCTTATTCCAAGCTGGCCAAGACATCCTGCTCGAATCCAACAATAATGAGCCATAACATCGCCCCACCTTCTACTGAACTCGTAACCCCACACACCCAACAAAGTAACCGCTTACATTCGAATATCGTAAAAAAGCAAGTTCCATTTGACCCTATTCCCAGAGTTGAAAACTGCTTCATTGTGGAGTGTAAGCCGGCAAACCTTCCTACTTGCTTTAATAAGCTGAATAAGTCGTTGACAAGGCGTACTGCGTATTTTATGATGAAATTACGAAAATGAATGAGTATTCATTCACCGATATTTGTATTCTAACACCGAGGTGATCTCCTTGACAAGTGGCAAAAAACCAGACAAGTATTACGCAATTCTCGAAGGCGCTCTGAAAGTGTTTGCTGAGCATGGCTTTCACAAATCCCAAGTATCCCGAATCGCCAAGGAAGCTGGCGTCGCTGATGGCACCATTTATCTTTATTTCAAGAAGAAGGAGGATATTTTGACCAGCCTGTTTCAGGAGAAATTAGGCGAACTTGTAGAGAAGCTCAATAATGGACTGAATGACCAAATGACAGCTAGAGAAGCGCTGCACAAAGTATGTGAGATTCATTTCAGTGTATTGGAAGGGAATATTCATCTTGCTTACCTCACCCAAATCGAGCTCAGACAGAGTGATCTCGAGCTTCGCAAAGAGATTGGCCTTGCACTAAAGAGATATATTATCCTTATTGAAAATATATTAGAAAAAGGTAAGAAAGACGGCAGTTTCCGTCCGGATTTTGAAGTGAAGCTTGTGAGGCTTCTCATTTTTGGCGGCATGGATGAAGTCGTTACTTCTTGGCTTATTTCTGGGCAAAAGTATTCGTTAACCGCTCAAGTTGGACCTACCATTAATTTTTTCATGAAAGGCATCGAGTCTTAACGTCTGTATAACATGTATATTCAGGAAGGAGCTTGACTATGGACATTTTTGTATTATTGAAGCAAACGTTTGATACGGAGGAAAAAATCGTCCTGCATAATGGGGCCGTTCAAGAGGATGGCGTAAAATTCGTCATTAATCCTTACGATGAATATGCGGTTGAGCAAGCGATTCAAATTCGAGATGAGCTAGGCGGCAAAGTCACCCTGCTCTCCGTTGGTCCCGAACGTACCGCTGAAGCTCTACGTACTGCTCTGGCGATGGGAGCTGATGAAGCCGTTCTTATCTCCGATGAGCGCATTAAGGGAGATGAGTTCGAAGTCGCTGAAATTTTGGCCAACTATTTGCGTGGACAGTCCGTCGATCTTCTATTAGGCGGTAATTTCTCCGTCGACAATGGGGCTGGGCAAGTCGCTATCCGACTTTCTTACCTCCTAGGCTTACCTCACGTTGCTTCTATAACGAAATTGGAAATTTCCGGAGGAAAAGCAGTTGCCCACCGCGATGCAGAAGGCGATATCGAAGTGATCGAGGTACCTCTCCCTGCTCTGTTCACGGCACAGCAAGGCTTGAACGAGCCGCGCTATCCTTCACTTCCTGGGATTATGAAGGCAAAGAAAAAACCGTTCCAGCACTTATCACTTGATGATATTGAGGGCGCTGATTCTGCAGTCGCCAAAACAGAACGCACGGAATTGACCCTACCGCCTGAGCGTAAGGCAGGCCGTATTCTAAAGGGCGACCTTCCGCAGCAAGTTACCGAACTCGTGCAAGCATTACGCAGCGAATCCAAAGTGATCTAAATATGGGGAGGCTACATTTATGAGCAAAACATTTCTCGTTGTTGCAGAAGCACGCGGCGGCAAGCTGCGACAGGTATCCTTTGAAGCGTTACGCGCAGCACAGCTTTCCGCTGCTGATGGTGATGCCATCGCCGCAGTATTGATTGGCGGTGCAGGAAGCAAAGCGCTTGCTGGTGAGCTTGCGGCTTATGGCGCAGACACCATCTATGTTGTCGAAGACAACCAGCTGGAGAGCTACAGCTCGGAAGCCTATTTTAGCGCTTTACTGGCTGTCACGGATACCGCACAGCCAGGCGCGCTCTACTTCGGCCACACCGCAGTCGGCCGAGATCTCGCACCGCTGGCCGCGGCGAAGCTCGCAGCTGGCCAGCTCTCGGACGTAACGGCTATCTCGCGCAGCGGAGATAGCGTGCAGTTCACGCGACCGCTTTACGCAGGCAAAGCTGTCGAAAAGAAAGCGTTTACCGACCCGGATGGCACATGGGTCGTCACGATAAGACCGAACAACATCGCAGCCTCCGAGCCTGACACATCGCGTCAAGCATCGGTCATCGATGTGTCTTACCCCGCTCCCTCCCTGCGCAGCATCATTCGGGAGGTCGTCAAGAAAACGTCCGGCACCATCGACTTGGCAGAAGCCAAGATCGTTGTCTCCGGCGGACGGGGCGTTCGCAGCGCCGATGGCTTTCAGCCGCTCGAAGAGCTGGCTGCCGTCTTGGGCGGCGCTGTTGGGGCTTCCCGCGGAGCCTGCGACGCGGGCTACTGCGAGTACGCGATGCAAATCGGCCAGACCGGCAAGGTCGTGACGCCGGAGATCTACATCGCGTGCGGCATTAGCGGCGCCATCCAGCATCTTGCCGGGATGAGCTCCTCGCGCGTCATCATCGCGATTAACAAAGATGCTGAGGCGCCGATCTTTAAAGTCGCCGACTACGGTATCGTCGGCGATCTGTTCGAAGTCGTTCCACTTCTAACCGAGGAATTCCGCCAGCTGTTGAAGTAGAGGCTCCCTTTCTACTTGTAAATTAACCATCATGATATCAGGCCAGCCTGCTATCAGGGTGGTTTTTAATTTTTTAGAAAGCTGAATCAATTCTATTGTACATTTTCCAATGAAACGTCTTTATAGAAAAGGTAAAAAGTAATTCTACATATTTTAGCTACTCAGCATCACCAAACGCTCATCCAAAACTCATTTAATGCTATTGTGATGTACCAACGCTCATCCATATCTATTCAATGCTCTTGTGATATACCAACACTCATCCATGGCTCATTAATACTCTTGTATTGCACTTTAATCGCCCCCCACATAGATATGCCCATGATCGCCGCAAATTCTTTGCTTGAACTCCACCTGGCTATCCAGTAAACTCAGCATACATTCATAATGACAGGAGCATTTCCTATGCCTAAGATGCCAACAGAAATCGTTCTGCAGTTTTTCAACCAAGTTCGTTCTGGCAAACAACCCGATGCCGCCATTCAATTCATGGCCGAGCAGGTGCTTGCTCATCAAATGACCGCAGAAAACGAAACCACCGTTCGCCGAACACCAGCCAATTATGCGGACCACGTTAGGGAAATGATCGCATCCTACGGTGACTTCCACCTAGAGGTACAAGAACTTATTGCACAGGATGATCGTGTTTACGTACGCTGGAAACAGACCGGCACTCACATCGGAGAAGTCGACGGCTTTCCGCCAACTGGCCAAACCATCATTGAGATCGCTAGTGCCGTGTATCGCATCGAAAACGAACGAATCGTAGAATACTGGATTCAAATCGATCGTGAAGGCATTCGCCTGCAGCTCCAAAGAAACGCATAATTCCCACTCCTTGTACTCACTTAAAAGCAAAAGCTGCCCCTCAATCATAGATTTCTCTACAAAGAGGAGCAGCCTTTTCTTTTCTCTTCTATTCACTTCATGATTTTAACCCCTAGATGCAACCTGCTCATTCAGCCATGCTGCAATGTCATCCATGACTTCATCCCGATTCACTTCATTCAACATTTCATGTCTGCCGTGGGGATAAAGCTTACTGCTAACGTTTTTAAGCCCAAGTTCCTCGTACATGCTAAGCAGCCTGAGCACCCCCTTACCTCCACCAACCGGATCCTCTTCACCTGAAAATACGTATATAGGCAAATCTTTACGGATTTGGTGGACATGCTTAGCTTGATGAATTTCCTTTAGTCCTCTAAAGAAATCTCTGAAATAACCCGATGTAAACGTAACTCCGCAATATGGATCTTCTACATACTTATCAACTTCGGCTGCATCATTACTTAACCAATCGAATGGCGTTCGGTTCGGCGCGAATTTTTTATTAAAAGCTCCAAATGAAAGAGACGTAACAAGCTTACTCCGGTGATGATCTCCACGAATAGCTGCTTCTGCTGTTGCAATAGCGATTGCTGCATGTAAAGCTGCACCCTGTTTGCCATTTGTACCTGAAAGAATGATACCTTGAACGTTGTCGGGATGTTCTTTTATATACGATACCATGTAATGCTGTGTTAAGAACGAGCCCATACTATGGCCCATCAGAAATAAAGGAATCTGCTTTGGATACCTTTTACGGATCTCACTAGTGATCTGCCCCATATTTTCAACCATACCATGAAAGCAATCTTTGCCAAATTTACCTACGGCTTCAGGTGTTCCTGCAGTTCGTCCATGCCCCAAATGATCGTTCGCATAGACAGCAAAACCTTGACTCGTTAATAAAGCAGCAAGCCTCTCGTACCTAAAGGCCGTTTCGGACATGCCATGTGCAATTTGAACAATTGCTTTTACTTCAGTGGTCTCATCAGGCAGCCATTCATATACATAATTATTAATCTGCTTAGAGTCTTTCCATATAAAATGCTGCTTCTGCATAGGATCCCCCCATAAACTTTCCATTTCACTCCAACCTGTTCTTCATTATTATAAGGCTTCCGCTTTATGAAAACAGCCCCCTTTCCGAAGAAAGAGGGCTTGTAAATCACTTTTATACTTAACCGCTGTATGCTAACCTTTACTAGTTTGTTTGACTGATTTTACTGCTTGCAGTTGGGATTGCGGTTGAGATGACGCGTCGAATCGTTTTCTCTCTGTTTTATCGATTTGAGCAATTTTTCCATCATGTACGACGATTTGAACGGAACCGTATTCCAACCCGTTTAACATTTGTTTAATTCTATCCACCCAAACATCATCTAACTCTAGTGGTTTCGCCATTCTCTTGCCTCCGATTCCATTAAATTGTCCAATCATTCCAATCTCTTTTCTGCTTCTGAATAAAGGTTAACCAGTTCCCTGTTTTCTCAAAAAGTTCTTTCGCAGAACCTGTTGTTGAATAAGTATGATCTGCTTGATAGACAAGCTCGAGTTCGCATTGGCCCTCTGATCGCATCCAGAACATCTTCTGGTATAATGGCGCATAATCGACTGGTATGATATCGTCCGCAGTACCGTGAATAACGAGGACATCACCGTTAAATTTACGCAGTTGTTCAAACGGCTGATGCTGAGATAAAGAATCAAAAAATTTACTTGTCAATACATAACCATGATGATCGATCGATCCGCCTAACGGAAGTTTCTCGTATTCAGATTTACTTACAATTCTTACAATATCATTGTGTGGATGAGCGACAGCTGACCATAGCACGAGTGTTTTCACGCGATTATCTCTCGCTGCCGTTAGAACTGCAGCCGCACCGCCTAAGCTATGACCCACCAAGATCACACGACTGAGATCTACACAATCAATCGTCGATGCATAATCAATAACACTTCTCGTTTGTTCAATCAGAACATCCAGCCCGCCAGCTCCATAGTCGCCAGTACTCTCACCGCAACCACCGTAATCGAAACGGAGAACCAAGTATCCTTGCGAGCTAAACTCACGAGCTGCTTTCACAAATAGACGATCCACCCCTATCCGGCTGCCAATAAACCCATGACAGATGATGATAAGCGGCCAACGTTGACAATCAACTTGCGCGGCTCCTGATTGATTTGTCGGGTAATGTAACGTTGCGGCCAATTCGACGTCGTCGCTTTGAATTGTGATAGCATGCTCCATGATGTTAACTCCCTTTCGCGTTCGCATATAATTCCGATAAGTTTAGTATGAATTAGGTATAAACCAATATTAGCATCACCTACTAAAGGTGTCAATCCTATTTTTAACATATTTTCGGCAATAATAATTGGCCCTAATTTGAGCTTTTTCACTTAATTATGTGGATAGAAAAGACTCCCACCTTGCTCTAGTGAGAGTCTTTCCATATTTACCTTTCCTTAACCGCGCTTCACTCTCGTCTGAGGATGAATTGCTTATACTGATAATAGATCGTACATCCGATACAATAGCCCAGCAAGGCTGCGCCTGCAGCTAAGAGTAAAAAGCCAGTGAAGATATATCCCGCCATACTCCAACCGATGGCAAAAGATGCAAGTGATAAAGTAAGAAATAATACAGCCAAAGTATTGTTAAACCTTGTCAACTCTGCGGCTTGTGTTTCAATACCGCTTCGAGATAGAAACGGTTTAGACACCACTACGAACAGATTCCATTTCCCACCACTTACTAGGCCAAGCAACTGAATCAGCCAAAGCAAGGCAACTAGCCAAGTCCATTGAAACGCAAATGCTAGCAGGACAAAGACAACAATACCCGTTTGATTAGCCTTTACATAGGAAATTGGAACTTCTTTCACCCTCATCCCTCCTTGGTCAATCCTATTTCGCTAACCAGTCCGTTATAACAAAATCTTTCTTCGCCAAGCCTTGCTCCACAAGAAATTTCTTCGTTTCTTCTGTTAGTTTCAAACCATCCGTAGTGCTTGATTCAACAGGCCACTGCTCGATCTTGAACGATGCTTTCACAACATCCACTGGATAGCCGGATGCTTCCGCATAGAATTTGAAAAACTCTTCACTGTTTTCACGAATTTCTTTCACTGCTCTCGTACGAAGATCATTCCAAAGTTTAGGAAATTGAGGGTTCTTAGCCAGATAGTCTTCCGTAACTACCGTTAGACTTGAACCTTGTAGAACCGGATGTTTCGCCGCTTCATCAATAGCAACATATCCTTTTTTCAGAAGTAATGGCCCGAATCCAGTTGGATAGGCATAGGCTGCAATGTCACCGCGGGATAGCGCAGCTTCGCCATCAGCAGGCAATAAATGCAGGATCTTCACGTCTTTATCAAGCCCTTGCTCCTTAAGCAAGCTAGTTAAATATCGGCTCATATAGGAGCCCTGGGAAGTAGCGACCTTTTTACCTTTGAGATCAGCTAACGTCTTCGGACCGTCTGCTTTAGCTACCAGCCAAGCATTCATATTGATTTGCGTTTGGTTAATCAAACGCGTCTTCAGACCTGCAGCTTTCCCATTAATTGCGGGAGTATCCCCATAAATTCCAACATCCAGCGTTCCCGCGGTAATCGCCTCGTTCAAGTTAGGACCATTCGGGAAGTTGAAATATTTGAACTCCTTAACGCCGTATTTTTTGAGTTCGCTTTCCAAGTAACCTTTGGATTGCGCCCAGCCTTCCGGTCCTGTAATGGTCTTATTATTATTCGCCGAAATAAAACCGATACGAAGTGTTTCAGGCAGTGTAATTTTTGCTTCTGCTGCTGCTGCTGTCGTTGTTGCTGGAGCCGTTGTTTTCGTCGATTTTGTCCCGCAAGCCGCTAAAAATACAGTAAATATAGTTAAAATAAGAGCCATACTGAACAATTTCAATGATCTCTGTGTCATATGTCTTTGGACCCCCTGATAGTCGTGTGGAATGATAATGAGCGAATTAATGCGTTGCACGCATACGTTGGAAAATGATATATGAACCGTCTGAGGAGGCTGTCGATTCTCTGCCTTTCCCCCAGCCTATGTTCTCTTTGTAGCTTCCTAATAAACCTTCTTGAACTAACTCCCCTTCGTCGACTGCTATCGTTTGTTCCGCTACCGGAGAAACGTAAAGAGCATCCGTTGGGCAGTACAACTCACACATGAAGCAGCTTTGGCAGTCCGATTGTCTGGCGATGACCGGAATATCTCCCGCTACGGATTGGAATACATTCGTTGGGCATACGGATACACACTGATTGCAGCTAATGCAGCGATCCTTACTGAGTAGTTCAATCATTACACAACAGCCTCCTTTTTGACGCTTGAAAAGGATTGCTCAAGCAAAGGCTTTGCCCATGTTGTATCCAAACCGCCGCTAATGATGCGATATTGCTGGTCTTGATCAACTCGCGGGAAATCCTCCCGGCGATGCATACCGCGTGTTTCTTTTCGTTCCAAACCACTGGTGTACATCCATCTGGCTGTTGCCGTCATAGCAGCTGCTTCACGAACTCGAACAACATTCCCATCACTAGCTTGAATGCCCTGCTTCAGCTCGTGCCAGAGATGATTCAAGCGTCCCAGCGAATCTTGTAAACCTTCTCCTGTGCGGAACCAATTGCGGTCATACGGAAACACTTCGGCTTGAACCGCTTTGATAATTTCTTGCGTATCAGGTGCATCAGATCTTGTCGTTGCCTGTTTAGGTACACCAGTAGCCTCGGACAATCCTTTAGCCTTCCTATTTGAAGCTCCTGCGCCCAGTTTCAGCGCATATTTAGCCGAAGCTTCACCTGAGAAATAGCCCGAGGACATAGCCCAAGCTGCGTTGTGGCTTCCACCGCCGGTAAATCCACCGCAGATGAGCTCTCTTGTCGCTGCATCTCCTGCTGCATAAAGACCAGGAACTTCTGTTGCGCACGTTTCATCAATAATGTGGATACCGCCAGTGCCTCTTACAGTCCCTTCAAACCGCAGAGTGACAGGAAACTTTTGTGTGAACGGGTCAATGCCCAGGCGATCGAACGATAAAAAGAAGTTAGGCTGCGCCTGACGCATAGCTTTTTTGACGATATCATCAGCCTTATCAATTCTAGCGAAAACTTGCTGAGTCAGCAGCGTACGAGCAATCACTGAACGCCCCTTTTGCGAGCCCGCACCTTCTATTACGCTGCCATCCTCATAGTAAAATGTTGCCCACGTATAGAAGGCAGACTTCGTTACAGGAGAAAAGGCTGGCGCTAACGAATACGCGGTTGAGAATTCCATGCCTGATAAGTTAGCTCCCGCTTCAGCCGCGAGCAAGTATCCATCACCTGTCAAAACATTCGTCCCCAAAGCCTTACTTAGGAAAGCACATCCGCCCGTTGCAATCACGACTGAGGTCGCATCTACACGCCATGTATCATTCGTTTGGTTGTTCACCCCTGTTGCCCCTGCAACACCATGCTCATCTGCTAGCAATTCAAGCGCTGGACTGTGGTCCAGGATGCGAACTCCTGCTTTCTGCACTTGCTTGCGCATCAACTTCATGTATTCAGGCCCTTGCAAGCTCTTCCGATGTGAAGTTCCAGTTTCATCGAGCGGGAATGGATATCCCCATGCAGCAATTTGATTCGTATTGGTATACGTTTGGTCTAGGACTTTCTTCATCCAACCGCGATCAGCTAAATAACCGCCTAGCGCTTCCCTGCTCTTCATGGCTTCTTCACGCTCATCCGCATTGGGATTCACATACCATAAGCCTGTACCAGACGGTGCCGTAGCACCGCTCGTTCCGCAATATCCTTTATCGACCAGAATGACTTTCGCTCCTTCTTTCGCTGCTGTGATAGCCGCCCATGCACCAGAAGGTCCCCCGCCAATAATTAGTACATCCGCTTGAAGCTGCAAATCAAATTGAGCCATTCCCCTGTCCTCCTTTAATTTTCGTTCTTCTATTCGTTAAATCGAGAAGGCATCTGCCGCAATTCTTACCTGCTCATACGATTGCTTCACAAGAAGCCTATCCAAAATGGTTTTCTCATAATAAGCGAAACCACTATCATGCTCCCTAGGTCGAGAGAGTGAGATCTTTAAGTCCAGCCCTATTTTCCCATCTTCGATAATGATAACCCTGTCAGCTAACGCTACAGCTTCACTAACATCATGTGTGACCAACAGGACAGTGAATTGCTTCTCCAACCATAGCTGCTCAATAAGCTGCTGCATTTCAATCCGAGTTAAAGCATCCAAAGCGCCTAACGGTTCATCTAAAAGCAGCAGACGCGGATTACCCGCCAGTGCTCTTGCCAAGGCAACCCGCTGCCTTTGACCACCAGAAAGAACAGCAGGCCAATCATCCCGTTTATGTTCAAGCCCAACTTGCTGAAGTGCTCGAAAGGCGACTTCTTTGTCTCCGGATTTAACCCCAATCCGCACGTTATCGATATTTTTTTTCCACGGCAGCAGACGGTGTTCCTGAAAAAGAACCCTCGTATCTTCGTGAATACCATTGATCGCTTGAGCATCTAGTAAGATGGCACCGCTTGAAGCTTCATCAAGTCCTGCAATTAAACGAAGTAACGTACTTTTACCGCAACCACTGCGACCTACTATCGCTACAAATTCTCCCTGTTTAATCGATAAATCAATCCCAGATAACACATGTGTTTGACCAAATGCTTTGTTTACATTCCGAATGTGCAGCTGAGTGCCTCCACTTTTCATGCTCATGACTCTTCCCCCTTCTCTAAGCTTTATTCAAGTAATTGTGATGCCACTTCAACCAACGATTTTCAAAATACTTGGCAATTAAATCAGATAATTTCCCTAATAAGGCGTACAAGATTACACATAATACAACAACATCCATTTGCATAAACTCTCTGGCATGCGTTGCCATATAACCAATTCCGGAATCCGCAGCTATCGTTTCGGCTACAATTAAACTAAGCCACATGATGCCTAAAGAAAATCGGATGCCAAGTAAAATGTTCGCTAATGCACCAGGTAAAATCACTTTTGCAAATAACGCGAATCCTTTAAGGCCATACACTTTGCCCATTTCTACTAAACCTGGATCGACGGATCGAATCCCATGAAACGTATTGAGGTATATAGGGAAAGCAACTCCCAATGAAACGAGGAACAGCTTTGATGTCTCACCGATACCAAACCACATAATAACGAGAGGAATCATCGCTAGGTGGGGAATGGTTCGAACCATTTGGACAGAAGAATCCATATATCGTTCGGCTATTGGGAATACCCCATTTAGCAAACCAATGACGAATGCAATGCTCCCGCCAATCAGGAACCCAAGAAAAGCCCGTTTCGTACTCACTGCTACGTATTCGAAAATAGTTCCATCTTTAATTACACCGAATAAAGCAGTTAAAACCTCCCAAGGCGTAGGCAGAATGCGCTCAGATAACCACCCAAATAATCCAAGAACTTGCCAGAGAAGCAAAATGAGGATCGGGATGACCCAAGGCTGCCAGAACTTAGATTCCCTTAATGTTGAAGTGCGATTAGCTAGCATGTGAATCCCTCTTTCTTCGCATAAAGTAAAGTGGCGTTAGAAAACGGAAAAGACTCCCGATTCATGCCTCAAAATGCTAAGCAAGAATGGGAGTCTCCAGTCATCTGGTCGACTCTTTTATTTAATTAAATAATTCACACCCGATTACTTGGTTTTAATATGTTTCCTATAGTATCACCAGTTTTAGGCTTCGTCAATGAGTTTTTCTACACTCTAAAAGACTATTCCATTAAGAAAAAGTTATTTTCAGACAACGTTTATTCATTCTGAAATATTCCTTCATTAATAAGCTTGTCTTTTAACATCAGAAAATCATGTTCAAACTCGTATTTTAGTCGTACAAATCATCCCATCTTCCATGTGAATTTACTTATTAGAAAAATATTTCAACTTTCTTGCATAAAAATGAGGTTAGGCGTATTGACAAATTAGAACGATCGTT
Organism: Paenibacillus sp. J31P190; assembly: GCF_059692075.1. Classification (NCBI taxonomy): domain Bacteria; kingdom Bacillati; phylum Bacillota; class Bacilli; order Caryophanales; family Paenibacillaceae; genus Paenibacillus; species Paenibacillus sp. J31P190. Next base: position 178,173 of record NZ_JCAUAS010000002.1, read on the forward strand.
GGTATAGTCAATTTATTATTCCGAGTAAAAAGCTATGATTAATGACATTAGGTGGTGTAATGTGGGAAATAAGGTATTTAAAGCTACGGTTCGATCTGTGCTTATCGGCTATTTGTTAGTACTTCTTGTCATCCCAATAGGTTCCATCTATTTGAAAGGATTCTCCTTAGGATGGGATCCATTTTGGAAAGAGGTTACAGGACCATTAGCCTGGAAGTCCATTGTGCTAACCATTAAGCTCAGCGTTGTCTCAACCATCATTCAAGCGATTGTAGGTACCATCATTGCTTATGTCCTTGTCCGATATACCTTCCGCGGCAAAAGCATTTTAAACAGCATGGTAGATCTTCCCTTCTCGCTTCCAACTTCAGTAGCTGGTTTAATGTTCCTAACCCTATTAGGACCTTCAAGTCCACTAGGTGTCTGGCTCGACCATTTGGGAATTAAATTACTCTACAATCAAACTGCTATCGTGATCGGCCTTGTATTTGTTACCTTCCCTTTTGTTATTCGAACGGTTCAACCTTTGCTTGAACAAATCGATCCAGCAGAAGAACAAGCCAGCTTTACGCTTGGTGCGGGTAGATTTTACACCTTCTGTAGAATCGTGTTCCCAGCCATTTTCCCAGGTATCATTGCCGGCAGCATGCTCGCCTTTTCTCGATCACTTGCCGAATTTGGAGCCATCTCCCTTATATCAGGCAATTTGCCCGGTAAAACGATGGTGGCATCGGTCTATATATATGGTGAAACACAGAATTTTAATCCCGAAGGCGCAGCCGCTATCTCTCTCGTGCTCCTTACATTGTCCGTCCTTATTCTCTGGATCATCAATGTACTGACACGCGGAAAGGGGCGCCTAGCATGAGAAAAGTATTGATCAGTATTTCGTTTCTCGTTATTTTCTTACTTATTATGTTGCCTTTTCTTGGTATTACCTTTGGTGCTTTTGAAGAAGGCCCGCAAGCTTTTTTCGATGCTCTTGTACGACCTGAAGCCCTGCATGCCATGAAAATTTCTTTAATTATTGTAGTGATTGTAACCATACTTAATGCCATTGTCGGCATTTACGTTTCCTTAGAAATTGTCAGAGGTTCTTGGATCTCTCGCTGGTTAAAGCCTGTCATCAATGCACTTATTGATCTACCATTTGCTGTATCTCCTATCATTGTTGGTTTAATGGTTATTTTGATTTTTGGTCCAAATACGACGTTTGGAACCTTCATGGAAGATCATAATATGAAAATTGTCTATGCTGTGCCCGGCATGGTCTTAGCAACGATGTTCATTACGTTCCCTCTGATGGTACGTGAAGTGGTGCCTTTACTTGAAGAGATCGGTACACAGTCGGAAGAAGCTTCTGCTACTTTAGGAGCTGGCGCCTGGCGTACATTCTTTCAAATTACATGGCCAGGTATCCGTTGGGGCGTGCTATACGGACTCATTCTCACGATTGCAAGAGCACTAGGTGAGTTTGGATCGATCCTAGTCGTATCTGGCAATATCATTAATCAAACGCAAACAGCTACAACCCTTGTTTATCAAGATGCCGAACAATTCCACCTCGTGGCAGCGAACAGCGTTGCTTTCGTCCTAGGTCTCATATCGATTTCTATTTTATTAGCACTTGAATGGTTGAAAAGAAGAAGTGAAAAATTGAGAAGCCATTAAGGAGGAGCCCCAGTATGCATATCGAAGTCAAAAACTTAAATAAACATTTCGGGCAGTTTCATGCCATCAAGGACGTTAATTTCAGCATTACGAAAGGTCATCTGGTAGGTCTGATTGGGCCAAGCGGAGGCGGTAAAACGTCCATTCTTCGCATGTTGTCGGGATTAGAAAGCCCCACCTCTGGCGATATTTACTTCGACGGGAAACTGGCGACTCATCTTCCGGTTCAGGAAAGAGGAATTGGGTTCGTGTTTCAAAGCTATGCCCTCTTCAAGCATATGACCGTATTTGAAAATGTCGCCTACGGCTTAAAGGTACTGAAAAAGCCAAAGGATTTCATTCAAGATCGCGTTACTTACCTACTAGGTTTGATGGGGCTTGCCGGTAGTGAGCGTAAATACCCTCATCAGCTCTCTGGCGGTCAACGCCAACGAGTTGCCTTCGCAAGAGCATTAGCACCCGAACCTCAACTGCTCTTGCTTGATGAACCCTTTGCAGCCATTGATGCTAAAATTCGTAAAGAGCTGCGAGTTTGGCTCAGAAACCTCATCGATGAATTTAAAGTAACAACCCTGTTCGTCACTCATGATCAGGATGAAGCCATCGAGGTTGCAGACGAAATCATTCTTGTTCAAGGCGGAAAAATTGAGCAGCAAGGAAGTCCTTGGGAGATATACACGAAGCCCGCTTCCTCTTTTGTGGCCTCATTTATTGGAGAATCCAACATCATTTCGCAATATACCCCACTAATCGGGTTTCCTTACTTAGAAGAATTGCAGAATGATGGTAACTGGCTTCCTGATGTGAATGTGATGATTCGACCTGAATCCATTGAAGTTCGCCCCCATGATGTGTCTCATCTCGCTACAGCTGGGGAAAAAGGGAAAGTAACACATGCTCATTTCCGTGGAGATTCCTGGTATTTGGAAATTGATACAGGGGCTATCAAGCTATTTGCTTATCAGTCCGTGAAGGAAAAGATTTATCAACCTGGAGATGAGGTAAATATCCTCATCCATCATATCTCCGTATTTACGAAAACAGATAATAAATTGATTGAAAATCAGGCTAAACAAGATCCGCTGCCTGTTTTTATATAAAAATTGTGTATACATTAGAAGGGGAGTTGTAAACCATGAAAAACTTCAAAACGCTTGGCTTAATCACAGCAACACTATTCACAGCAAGTATCGCCCTAACAGCTTGCGGATCAGGGACAAAGTCTGCAAGCTCACCTGCTCCATCTGCGGCAGCAACGGCGGCATCTACAGCCGCGGCAAGCACTGCCCCAAAGGCTGAAGGTGGCAAAGTGACAATTACACTTGGAGCATATTCAGTCGTCAAAGAATCCTTCGATCTCATTATTCCAAAATTTAAAGATCAATGGAAAAAGAAAACAGGTCAAACTGTTGAATTCCAAGAATCTTATGTGGCTTCTGGTGCACAAGCTACGGCCATTATCCAAGGTTTTGAGGCTGACATCGCTCCACTGTCTTTGGAAGGTGATATTCAAAAGATCGCTGAAAAAGGTTTAATTACGCACGACTGGAAAAACAATCCTTACAAAGGTAATATCACAGCTTCAATTGCAGCAATTGGTGTTCGTGAAGGTAATCCTAAAGGAATTAAAGACTGGGCTGATTTGACGAAACCGGGTGTTGAAGTTCTGATTCCTAATCCGAGCACTTCCGGCGGAGCCAAATGGGATATTAATGCCATCTACGGCGCAGGCTTGAAAGCTTCCGAAGCTGCAGGCAAAAAAGACCCAGCCGCAGCCAAAGATCTTGTAAGTAAAGTATACAAAAACATCAAAGTATTGGACAAAAGCGGAGCAGATTCCCTTACTACCTTCGATAAAGGTGTTGGCGATGCGATCGTAACTTATGAAAATGAGCTTCTAGCTCGTATTCAATCCGGTAAAAAGTATGTTGAAGTCATTCCACAATACACAACATCCATTGAGAATCCAGTTGCCCTTATTGATAAATACGTAGACAAACATGGTAATCGTGAAGTAGCGCAAGCGTTCCTAGACTTCTTATATACACCTGAAGCACAAACCGTATTCGCAGAAAAGGGCTTCCGTTCCGTTCTACCTGAGGTTGCTAAGAAATACGAGAAAAACTATACTACGCCTGCTGGCTTATTCAACATTGAATACCTCGGCGGTTGGGATAAAGTGAACAAAGAGCTTTATGGCAAAGGAGCAATCTGGGAAACCATTCTTGCAGAAGGTGGAGCCAAGTAAGAACATAGGAAAAGCCCGGTGCGAATGTACAATTCGCTTCCGGGCTTTCTTAATTATTTTACGTTGTTTGAGCGATCCTTATCTTCCATCTCCATCAAGCAAATTACCAAGACCGCCTAAGATGCTTCCCTCTTCTTTCCTTCCTCCCGCTCTTGATGCTGAAGCCATACGGTCGGCCAACCTGCTGAATGGCAAGGATTGAATCCAGACGCGCCCAGGTCCGCGTAACGTTGCGAAAAATAAACCTTCACCGCCGAATAACGCAGTTTTAACGCCTTTGACCATCTCAATGTCATAATCAACTTCTTGAGTCATAGCCACGAGACAACCCGTATCCACTCGAATTATTTCTCCTGGACGAAGGACACGTTCACAGATAGAACCACCCGCATGAACAAAAGCCAAACCATCGCCTTCAATCTTCTGCATGATAAAGCCCTCGCCACCAAAGAAACCAGCCCCTAGCTTACGCTGAAAAGCAATGCCAACCGAAACACCTTTCGCTGCGCATAGGAAGGAATCCTTTTGACAAATCAACTTACCACCGAGATCTTGTAAATCCATCGCTATGATTTTCCCAGGATACGGTGCAGCAAAATTAACCTGCTCTTTCCCGTGTGAACTGTGATTCGTAAAAACCGTCATGAACAAACTTTCACCCGTTAATAATCGTTTACCAGCACCAAGCAGCTTGCCCATGAACCCTTTATTATCACTGCTGCCATCTCCAAAGACAGTCTCCATCTGGATGTTTTGATCCATCATCATCATGCTACCGGCTTCTGCTACGACACTTTCACCCGGATCCAACTCAATTTCCACATACTGCATTTCATTTCCTAAAATACGATAATCAATCTCATGTGCGTTCATTACCTACTTACCTCCTATTTGTTTTCCATAAGGAAATTGACAACATAAATTAAGCCATTTTAGATGTTATACGATGTATTTGAGGGTTGGTTTCAGGATACCTCTTCACTAAAAATTTTTCTTGATTTGTTCTACTGATTCTCTTAAAGATGTACTAGTCTTCACTTCAATCACAACAGACAAGCCATAAATTTCGGCAAAATGAAGTCGATCATTAATCGGGACATAACCGCTATATAAGGGCTGATGGTCTGATTTATCATCGCAATCATGGAGATGCATATGCTTAATACGATCCGTATATTCGCGGAATACAGTCTCTTCCTTAAAGTGAACTTTAGCATCATGTCCTACATCCCATGTGAGATAAAAGTTTTCGAACTTCCTTAGCATCTCAAGAGCCCTACTGATGAATGGAATATGAAAGTTACATGTATTTTCAATTGACAAAATAACATCTAAAGAATCAGCAAGCTGGTAGAGTTGAGAATAGGAATCAAAGAGTAATTTATTAAATTCAGATTCGTATTGTTCATTAATCCACATTCTCTCATGGGGTAGCGTAAAGTAAATGCCATTATTTAGATGCATATTCAGAGTTTGTATCCCTGCCTTACCAGCCCATTCAATTGTTTCCTTACATCTCTGTAAATGTCCCAGTCTTATTGAAGGATGAAACGATGATAAATCAATTTCTTCTGGTAAATGAACAGTAAATTCGATGCCATATTCGTTCTTCATATGCCTTATTTCCTGATAGCTTAAATTCTCAGGTAAACAAATCGGAAGATTCATATTTAGTTCAATGAAATTAAGACCTAATTCTTTACATAGGGCAACATTCTGTTCAAATGTTTTAAATTCTATTAAAGTTGGCATTCCTAGTTTCATTTTGGACTACCTCACTTTCTTTCGAACTTGTTAAAGAATAATCTTATTATCCATAACCTTATTATGTAGTTCAATTATCACTTAGTTCTATCCATGCTATATCAATTAGATCACTATTATATTCTTTTGTATTATCAAGATCCATCTCTCCACCTATGATCTGAGCTCTAAATGTGTGCTTGTTATTATTGGTACATAAATGCCCTTCGATTTTAATATCGAAACCTGTTTCTTCTTTAGTTTCTCTTATACATGCTTGCTCTGATGTTTCATTTTCCTCTATACCGCCTCCAGGGAAATTCCATACAATATCCCCTCTTTGAACATATTGCTTTACCATAAGTACTTTATTGCCTTGTATAATCAAAGCTTGTGAAATCAAATTCGGTCACCCTTCTTCTATGAGGTAGCTTATTATCACAAATGTACTATAGATTCTAAACCACCTCTTCTTCGAAAATCCCGCAAATATCTTCATCTTATTCAATAGATTTCCATTTACTATCACATAGAACTACTGATGTCTCGATTTGTCTTTCAGATATATTCCAAAATCGTTGTTTTAGGACCTCAGCGCTTCAAGCAATACATGCTCTTAAACTTTCAAACCCAAACAGTACATCAAAACAGCTTGTTGAACAAAGATTAGATTTTTCTTGAATGCATGTCCCGCAAAATATTGGGAACCTATTACCTCATCGCCAACTTCTTCATCTCTAAAAAATGGTGGACAAGGGTTTAATAATGCACCTTTGTTTGCTTACTTCATTCTGTCTAATGTAATTTGATAATTACCTATATATTCATTATTTCTTGTACTATCAATTCAATGATCGTTTCAATAGGTCATAATCCATCAACAATATAGTCCGAGTTAGGTTTTACTGTACTTAACATATTTAGATATGCATTTCTACCGCGATCAATGGGTATTGCCTCTTGGGTATTCGGATTAATGATCCAATATTCCCAATGATGCTTATTTTTATGTTGATGACGGAGCCATGCATATTTCCATTTTATTTCATCTTCTGAGTTTAATGGTTTTCCGGAGTAAAATTTCTTTGCATACGGAAAGAACTCAGCTGGCGAAAACTTCGACAAATCATGTGTTATTCCTTGGATGTACAAACCTTCCTTCCAACATTCAATCACAACATTCAGTTTGTGATAAATGATGTATAAGAAATACTTCCAATAGGCTTTCATCATTGAAATTTACATCTCCTCTCAAGAATAACTTTCATTCCTCTTGACCAGATGCCTCATGATTCTTAATGTTAATTGGGAGTTATCGAATAACACTCCTCCGATAGCTTAGAAAGAAAATAACTTTACAAATAAAAAATCCCACCTCCAAGAACGTTGTCTTGGGGACGAGATTTCGTCGTGGTGCCACCCCAGTTCACTAATCTGACATCAGATTAGCCTCATCGAGTACGGCATAACAAAGCATACTTATACTCTAGCTCTGTAACAGGAGCTCTGTCGCACCATCCCCATCGTAAATTCTGGTTCCGATGTGATGCTCCGAGACTTGGTTCAATAAGGTATCCTTTACTCCTTTTCAGCGACCGGAGTTCTCTGTTAACGTATACGATATTTACTCTTCTCATCATCGCATTTGTGTAATTTTACCAGTATGCTCGTAAATTTGTAAAGGCAAATTTAAATCAGCCGATTCATTAAGTCGTGCCACGTTAACCTCCCTCTATGGAGAATCGCTTTTCTCTTAAATGCTCACGTTTTCTTAGGATTTTGACCGGTTGTTCTGTTAAATAGAAAACATCCAACTGGAACTAATTTGTAGATAAAGAAATTTATGGGGATATTGAAGGCGCGAAAAGTCTCCACCTAAAACCGCTCATTTTAAAAAGTGGTAAATTCGGCAAAGTATGGTTGCACCTTTGGATCTCCACACCAGCTCATGGTGGTGAACCCTCCCATATCTCACAGAGTCTATGCTCCCACATTCCTTCATTCAACCTGTCCATGAGGTGGAGGTCAGATATGCTGCCCGACAGGATCTTCGTCCGTATGTTAACGTCGTTCTGACTCATCCATGCTTCTTGTTATCTTGCTTTACTTCGGTCATTTATCACTAAAAACGTTCATTAAGCTGCTTGCGGTAACTCTGTAAATCGAGGAATATCCTGGATCATCTTTTCTTCACTAAACTCATGTCCCTTTTTCAATATGCCAAAAAAGATACGTATAAGCTTGTTACATAACGCAATGAGAGACTGCATCTTCTTCAATGGATTTACAAGACGTTTCGTGTAATACTCGTGTAAGGCTCGGAAGGCTGTATTTTTAGCAACCAACGGCATCATTACTCTAAAAAGCAAGGCACGAAGGCGTTTCCTGCCTCTCTTGGTTATCTTGGTTTGTCCGATGTGTTCTCCTGAGGAATTTGTTTTCAAATTCAATCCTGCAAGTTTCATAATCTGCTTTGGATGACGGTACTGACTTATGTCGCCTACCTCTGCAAGAAATCCTGCGATTGTGTCCCTACCAATCCCTTTTATGGCTAACAATTGCTGTACATGTGGAATCTGTACAAGCAGTTTATCCAAATTAGACTCCAATTCTTCAAGCTTGCTCTGAAACCATTCGTACTGTGTTAGCAGTAACTTCAGCTCCAACTTAGCTAACTCCGAACCACTTCGTATACCTACAGAGCGACTCGCTGCCTCCTTTAGATTCTTAATCCTACCTAGACCAAGCCCCCGCTTTGCAGCTTCTCTCAGGTGCTGAAGTAAGGTTTCATCCGAGACGTGAACCAGCTCGTGAGGCAATAAATAAAGGCTCAGCATCTGGATGGCAGACTTGCACTCCCAATCCTTAAACACCGTCAGAAACTCTGGAAAATAGCGATCTAGCCAGTTATGGACACGTGCTTGCACAACACATTGGTCAGTCGTCAGGTGTTCGCGAATTTTCATCGCTTCCCGTAATTCTGCATAAATGCCCTGCGGAAGGCTTGGTATGGCGTATCTCCCGTCTTTGACCAGCTGTGCAATGACTTTGGCGTCCTTGATGTCATTCTTCGTTGGAGAATTGTCGTCTAGTTCTTTGCTTTTCTTCACGTGAAGTGGATTAACTACACCGTACGTAACTTGTTTATCTCGTAGAAAATGAGCTAGGTTCAGCCAGTAGTGACCGGTCGGCTCCATGCCAACGATGACCTCCTGAAAGCCATGCTCTGTTGAAATCTTCTGGAACCAGCTCACAAACAATTCAAAACCCTCTCGATTGTTTTCAAACGTAATGGACTTTCCGAACTCGACTCCGCGGTTGTCTTGGGCCCTCGCCACATGTTTGAATTTTGCGATGTCGACTCCGACAATTAAGGTAGAAGAAGTGATTTGATTAATTCGTTCATTTTGAGTAGAATGCATGGTGTAGTCTCCTTGGTTAAGTTTTTGGATCTGTCGCTGGCCAGCAACTGGGATCCATAAACATCATACCAAGGAGTCTTTTTATTTTTCAAACCTCGTATTTCTACATAATAGGAATGCTGCCCGTTACTTCAACGGACAACGGCAGCCATTTGTGTTCCGGCTGCCGTCGTATTGGTGACTGAACTAAGTTCCTCTTCAGCGTAATTGCTTAATCAGGCTTACTCGGATTACATCATCCCAAATTGGCCCACGTCGAACCTCTTGATACCCAATATTTATATTAAGCTCGATGACATGATTATTTGTTTCTTCTGTATGTGTATAAATTAAACACAAAAAATGGCAAACCCACAGCAATATCGCGTGAAAAAACTTCTGAAATCATACCTATTTTGGATTTCAGTTACTGGATTTATCGCTTCGGTAGTTCTCACTAAAATTTAGCAAAAACCATATAACTTGGCTGCCGATTCGGTGCCAAGTATTTAATATTTCTTATATATACAATATCTACGTAAACAACGGTATTTAACTATCCTGCCCGTTCAACGAGGCTCCCGATTGATGCCGGAAGCCTCGTCCTGGTTTCATTGAACAAACGTATCCGTTAGCTCAACTCAACACCAAAATCCATCAATTGGTTGTTCCTTATGTATGTAATTATTTTTTTGCACTCTTCCCTTACTCTTGCTGTTCCTATTTCATTCATAAACCAAGTATCTCTTCTAGTATCTTTGTCATTGACTGGACAAAAAGTATTAGAAATTTAATCGGGCAGAAATGTCATCATGGTTAGATGGCAACGCCGCATATGATAAGCAGTTGTAACAATCAAAATTCTTTGAACATTAGCTAATCCCATACTGCTCTCCAATACTTCTGAAGAAAATAAAACATTTTCTTTTGTATACTTAGATAATGGTTCGATCAAGATATCCTCTTTAGGAATGCCTTGTTTTATTGCTTCTTCTCTCATCATTTTTGCCTCAACATCATTTTGACCATCCCATTGCATCCCACCTGAAAACAAGATTCTTGGAGCACGTTTTTGTTTGTATAGCTTAATTGCTTCAGGGACTCGATATATTAAAGATTTTTGGCTTCCAAACACAAAAATAACATCGCCTTTAGAACCATCATCCACCAGATTACTAAATAATATCGAGTCAATATGATTTTGAAGAAGGTTCTCAGGATCGAACTGCGAGATCAGCAATTTAATCCCTCTATTACTTTTTCCTTTTATTGTAACACAAACCTAGCACCTGAATCGCATTGCGTTATCCTGCCCTTAACTTAACGTCACCCAGCCAAAAAGCATGCTACTGATCTTTGACAGGATCTCGGAGGTTTTACAATTTACTTTCCAACAAATGACTGGATGTCCATGTTAGAAAACGTTGCTTATTAACCAAAAATCGTGGTTTTGCGTCATGTTTAGTCACATGGTACAAGCAAAACAACATATATAATATACCAGGCGTTATTTGTTTGAAGGAGGAAGGTAATTATGGCTTGGAAACCAAGAAAAGTCGCTATTGTCGGGATGGGATTAGTTGGTTCAAACTGTGCTTACGCCATAATCAATCAATCCGTTTGCGAAGAATTAATGCTTATTAATCGCACACCAGAATACGCATTGGCCCAAGCATTAGACCTGTCTCATTGCATGGACTTCACTCACTCTCGCACCCTAGTATTTGCGGGCAATTACGAACAATGTGGGGATGTGGACGTTGTGATTCTGACACCCGGGGCAAGCATGAACAAAGATCAAAATCGTCTTGATCTTATGGAATCTTCCATTCATATCATGAAGGATATCATTCAACCGATCATGCAAAGCGGGTTTAACGGAATCTTCCTTGTCGCCACAAATCCTGTAGACATCATTACATATTCTGTATGGAAACTATCCAGTCTTCCACGAAATCGTGTGATCGGAACAGGCACCTCCATCGATTGTTCACGGCTGAAAAAGATCTTATCCGAAATCTTTCCAGTCGAACCGAAGAGCGTACAAGGGTATGTAATGGGCGAACATGGTGAATCCCAGTTCGTGGCTTGGTCACACGTAACTATTGGCGGTAAACCGCTGCATCAGATCATAAGCCAGCATCCGCATCGATTCGGTCTCATCGACCTTGACCAATTGGAGCAACGGACCAAACTGGCTGGATGGGAAATATTCAACCTTAAAGGATCCACTTCTTTTGGTATCGGCAATGCATTGGCTTTCATCACTCGATCTGTATTAAACGACGATCACAAGATTATCGCCGTGTCCGCGATCTTAGATGGAGAATACGGTGAGAGAAACGTATGTGTTGGCGTTCCGGCCATCATATCTCGAGATGGCGTTAAGGAAGTAGTTGAGCTACATCTCGATAGTATGGAACAAGAGAAATTTCGTTACTCCTGCAGCGTAATTCATAAGCACCTTCTTCAAGCGTCTATTATCGGCAGTTTGTGATGCCCACAACGGAACAACAAGGGAATCCAATCCAACCGCAAGTCCAAAACTTCGAAACCGGTGTCAACACATACGCCGACTGCATAAAGTGATTTCTTCTGGAGTTGGATTCCATACATGTTGTGCATCTCTAAACATTTTCCGCCTCCCCTTCGCTTTCATTAAACTCTCGTTCTCTCGTCCCTCGGTTTTAAGAGTTTATCTCACGTATACTCACTCATTCGCAGGATTTCATCACCTTGAAAATCAATATCGTTCAGATAGTATGTTGGTTAGAACCGTTGGTTCATATTTTGGGCATACGGGAACAGAGGAAAACATGGAATATTTCCCCAGTTTCATTAGCTTAATCGTGAGTAACCTTGAATAATACATGATTTTTCCTAAATAAATAGGCCACTCCATTATGGGGAGTGGCTTTGTCTTTATATTTTGATGTATATTTTCTGCTCAAAAGGATATCTAAAACTTCATGTTTTCGATTACCTCGCTTTCTTCCTCCAATGTAGGGGACGCCAATTCAACTTTTGGTCATTTGTGTGCTTTGCTTTCTGCTCCTTAAACACTTTATCTTGCCACATTTGATACAGATAAATGATCAAAGCAAAACCGACCATCATAGCAACAACAGCTATTGTAGGCAAAGTCGATTCACTCGAAACAAGCCCCATCCGTTGCCATATCGGATAAACGATGTACATAAATAGCCCATCCAAAAGGACATTGACAACCAAATATAGCCATATTTTCCCGAAAGTAAAGCGGAATACCCAAATAACAATAGACAAATATGCTCCATACACCCAAGGAACCGGGATGACTCTATCCCACCCAAACAGACTGGAACCTGACTCTTCCCACCATCCGTAATGGTAAGCTGCTTGATAAGCCAAGGTATCGATGATGGTCATAAACAAAGCGACAGGCATATATCTGCGTACAGTATCCATTTTCAAAAACAACAAGGACGCCCAAGGTAATATCAGTAACGACCAGAGAATTATCTCTTTCATGTCATTTGAACTCCATTATATTTTTTTCATGTAGTGTTACTCCTGATTCCTAAATTTATTCGTTTCATCCGAAAGAAGTTCCCAACGTTCATTGTTATCCTCTTTTGTTCTTATGGGTGAAAATGTAGAAGTATACTGCCAGTTAGCACAAAAGGCTGCATGCGGCAGCCTTTTTAGTTTTATTCAATTATCGTTCTCCCGTTAGTTCAATGCTTGTGGGCTCAAATCCATTCAGGCTTAGTGTTTTTGGCTTGTCTCTAACTTTAATGTAACTTCCTCAATTCAATGATTCTCCCGATCTGCAAGGAGAGTTTTCCATCCTAGCTTTTTCGCGGGTTCAAGATTTTTCGCTTGATCGTCTACGAAGAGTATCCATGAAGAATTTACAAAGTTAGATTCAACTTTTTTATAGATATTTGGATCTAGCTTGCAGAGTCCAACTTCACTTGAGATCGTCACGCTTCTAACAAACGGATAGATTGGTATTAATAAATCTGAGAACCATTCAAGTCGATGGTTGCTAAGAAGATGGATATCCGCGATTTTACACCAATACTCAAGGCAATTAAAAGCAGGCAAATAAGTGAGATCATCTTTAATTAACTCACGTACGCTTGTCACATCTATGGATGGATAAGATTTCACAAGCCATAACCAAAATTCATCTTCTGATAATGTTCCCGTCCAAAATGCTTCGCGTACCTCGATGCTAAATCGAGTTTTAAAATCCTCATGTGAGGTCTGTGCGAATTTAGCAAGCTCCTTCCAATAACGAGGAGAGAAGTTTGATATTACTACCCCCGCTAAATCAAGCACCAACTGAGGTTTATCCATGAATGAAAACCCTCTATAAGATATTTGCTCCCCATTCTAACACTATACCACGCTCTACTGCCCGTTACTTGAATGAACAAAAAAAGAGCTGCCGCGAGGCCAACTCCTTAATATTGTTTCCGTTAATCTATTTATGTAAATTCACTGTTAACATTAGAAATTGTTTTTAACCAGGGATAACAAACATATAAAAACCTCCGAGCAGCCGTTCAATGTAAGCATAAATCCCATAGAAAAGGCTGCATTGTCGCAGCCTCAAACGAGCTATCATTCCCTTTGACGAGAACCACTTCATCGGATACAAATTATCGGGGTCCATTGGCAGATGACACTATTCTAAATCATTTCGGGGATGCGGATTAATCGGCGGATATAAGAATTGATTATCGAATTTTTCAAGAGTTTCGAAAATGTCTCGCCTTCATCATGTCGCTTTCAAAGTAAATTTCCATTTAAATGTAAATTACTCTTTAATATGTTCTTTACTCTGGTAATTGTATTAGAGCTTTTAGGCAGACCAACAATTCTATTAAGTAATAACCATCTAAGGCAAGCTATTGCCTCAAATAATTCTAGTTCTTCATTTGTATACTGATTTTGCGATTTATAAGCAGAACGAAAAACGGAACCATACCTTTCTCCAACATAAATCTTAATTAAAACAATTGACCAAGCAATATCATATCTTTGGTCACCAAGTTGCCCGTTCGTCCAATCTATTATTGTGTACTTTCCTTCCGCTTCCAAAATATTTCCCAAATTAAAATCACCATGAATAAGACAATCTTGTTTAGGATTCGCACTTTCAGTAAGCCGGATTAATAGATTCCTAATGTCCTGATGTTCTTCAATTCTCGGGTAAAAATAGCTGACAAAATCATGTTTTTGAAGTATTAAACTATCCAAATCTTCTAGAGGAAATCTATGAATATTGGTTAATAACTTAGCAAGTTTAGTAAGTTTAGACTGATTTACTTTATTTATAGGCGACCCGTCAAAACTGGTTAGTAAAACCTGATTTTTATTCATATCCAAACCCCAACCAAAAGGCATTGAAACTGATAACCCTCGGATATAAAGAGCATCTAGCAACTTATACTGACGTTCAACATCTGGCTTTGAATCCCTATTCCATACTTTTAATACAAAGCTTGTTTCGGCTGTACAAATTTTTATTACTTCTGCTTCAAGTCCAGAATCCAAAGGTATAATGGTTAATGAACTATCTTGTTCTACCAGTGAATCAATTACTTTGTTTTTTACCATCCAGTTAATCTCTCTAATTGGTTGACCCATGGTTCTCTTCCTTTCGCGGGAGATTTCTAATTAAGTTGTTGTGCTATCTCTTCACAGTACCAAATGTAATTTTCATGTTGGGTGCATAGGTTAAATAAGAATTATCATCGAATTCCTTTGAAAATAGTAACTCAGCTTCATATTGATTCTTTGCCTCATTAAAGGTTAAACCCCGATTCACTAAATTATGAAGAAATTCCTGTTTTTCTCCAGGTAACTCACCTAAACCTTCCTCCCTCAAAGAGTTATAGAGACTTTGCTTATTTAGCAAGTCCATATTCTGATCTAGGAAGTTAACCTTATCACTTACTCTACACTCAACGTTCTTCAAACCTAATTGACTGAGATAGATGGGTAATTTGATTCCAATATTCCCGTCTTTACCCTTGTGATTAAAATCTCCCTCGTACAATTTTTGCAAAATACCCAATTTAATCACTTTAGACTGTTCCAGTTCATCAAGGCAGTAGTTTGACATGTTAGCAATCCAATGTGGTTCAAAGCAAATGACCATTCCATCATCTAAAACACAATCAATCATCTTCTGAAGTACTTTCTTCGAATCAGACATATGTAATAAAAAAGCATGGCACATAGCTATGTCATACTTTCTGTCTATTGAAACTTCTTCAATGTCACTCAAGAAAAATTCTGATGGATAAGGCTGATTTTGAAAGACTTCCCTCGCCATATTAATTAGTTCATTCCCCTTGTCAACTCCTGTATAGGTTGATCCTTCGGGTAAAAGCGGTAACAGTTTAAGCCCCAAATATCCAAATCCACAACCATAATCGATGATGTTCACTGGTTTTAAGATCTTCCAAACAGTCTTCACTAAGAATTCTAAATAATCATCATTGTAATACAAACCTCGAGTATTTCTTAAATATTCAATTTTATGGTCCCAGTAATATTCGGACATTCTGAGTCTCCTTCTTTATATGACTTAAGGTGAGTTCAGTTAACGTTCTTGTATTCACAACCCCCGTAAGAGTTAAGGTGCTTTAGCGCTTGATTCAGTACCGCCAATTATCCTCACAGAAGTTGTATGCAGATTCCACTCCTTAGAAATGCCTCTGGCAGACTAAAGAGCGTCAACTCCACAGCAGGAATACGGTGTTATCTAATGCCCCTTATATACTTAGATAGTAGTGATAAAAATCCTCGCTTTTCTTATATCCATTTTGTTCGTAAAGTCTCTGTGCACTCTCATTACTAATTGCAGTTGACAGTGCTAATCCTTTTGCTTTAGTTTGTTTTGCATATGTTTTAGCTGCTTCTAATAGTATCTTAGCGACACCACGTTTCCTGTATTCCTCATGAACATATAGGTCATTCAAAATCCAAGATCTTTTCATTGAAACAGAAGAAAATGAAGGATACAGCTGAGTAAAACCAATTGCTTTATTAGTTTCACTTTCTGTTGCTATAAAAATAATAGACTCTTTATGTTCAAAGCGATTAAGCAAAAAATGTTTTGCGCCTACTAAATCGGACTCTTGTTTATAAAAGATCCTGTACTCATTAAACAATACCGCTATTTCATCTAGATTTTCAATTGTTGCCTGTTTAACAATCAAGGGAGTATTCAATTAATCACCATTCCTTCTCTTATGTATTGGCTTTAAGGAAACACTGTGTTATTGAATAAGGATAGCTTATTCAGATTTACAATCTCTTTAAAAAAGCATGTAGTATTGGTTTATCTGGAGGACTAATATTGTCAGGTATCTCTTCTAATGCAAAAAATCTAATTTCCGCTACTTCTAACTCGTCGTTATTGATAACCCCATCAAATTCTTTACATATAAAAGCAGCCACTACGTTATAGACCTCATCACCGTGTGGATATTTGTAAAACAGATCTTGACCTGAAAATACATCTAACAATTCAAGCTTCTTGGCATGCAAACCGGTTTCTTCAAACAACTCTCTTCTTGCTACCTGTTCCATTGTTTCCCCAGGTTCTAAGGATCCTCCTGGCAATCCCCACATGCCATTATCCGTTCTTTTCTCAAATAAAATGGAGTTGTTTTGAAAAACAATGACACAAGCACCGGCCATAATTAATGGTCTTGTTCCAACGATCTTTCTTAAATCCATAATGTAACCCATTGTTATATCACTCCTTCCTTCGACCGATATACAATAAATGTGAAGATACTCCTAAAATGTGAGGATTCTCAGATTCTTTGTAAATCATATTCATTACTTCTTGAAATTCATCTTCGCCACGAGAATGCCAATATTCAAATTGTTCTGACTTGAATGAACCAGCTATACTAGATGACCCAATCAATTTGAGGCTTTCAAATCCATGAGATTCCATGAAAGGATTAATGTCCTCTATGTTAAAATAATAAGCCCCTGTGAATCTTCCTTCGTCCTTATGATTAAATATACCGGTTTCTAAAAATGAGTTTATATCCTCGATGTTATCATTCGGTTTCCAATGTTGAGGAAATAATAAGGAAGTCGTTAGATGCCGTATCCTTAATGTCTAAATTTCTTGCATCAGCAATATGAAAACCTTTGAAATATTCCTCTAAATTCAATTCAACTGCCTTCTCACCAGCTATTTCCACTAATCTTGGGGTAAGATCCGTTAATGTAACATCATAACCACATTTCGCTAATTCAACTGAGTATTTACCCGGTCCAGCTCCGTTATCTAAGACGTGCCCTTTCTGCGGCAGAAAGCTCCTTATATGGTGCCAATTAACAATGAATTCAATAGGCTCTCTATCAAGACGACCCCATTCGTCAAATCTATTATAATAATTAATCACTTTATCCATGTATATCTTCTCCTTCATAAGTTTTTAATAGACTGAGGAGCTCTTTCGTTCGAAGAAATAACCCCCTTTCATTAATTCAATAAATTCCAAAATATTCCTCCATTTCTTA
This sequence comes from Paenibacillus sp. J31P190, assembly GCF_059692075.1. Lineage (NCBI taxonomy): Bacteria > Bacillati > Bacillota > Bacilli > Caryophanales > Paenibacillaceae > Paenibacillus > Paenibacillus sp. J31P190. The sequence goes on from NZ_JCAUAS010000002.1 coordinate 195,783, forward strand.
CGAAGTCAAAACAAAAAGGGGCAGCCCCCCATTAGAGTATCTGTCCCGATGCCTTCGATAGTTTGACTGTATGAATCCTACTAACTCAAAAATGTGCACAAAAAAGCGCAGTTCACTTAAGCAACATGCGCTTTACTATTACCTTGACTATGAATCTCGTAATAAAATTTTATAAAGTTTAATAACACTAATATGCATGCCTTCATGGTACAAATTAAAACTAAGAAACTGCTCAGGCGTTTCCAAAGTCATTCCGGCAGAGGTAGTATAAGGTGGAACAATCTTCTCCTGCAAGCTAAGACCAAGCACATCAGGTATCCGCTCTTGCTGATCTTTTAGCAAGTTCTCCAACTCTGGCAAGGTCGGAACAGCAGCGGAATCGGGCCAATTTAAAGGCGAAGTACCATACTCAAACAGCTCCTTGAACCCTTCTGGCAAGCGAAGCGGTAGACCCATATATTGAAATGCGAACCTTTCAAGCACAGCATAAATGTGCCCCAGCTGCCAACGGATTGTATTTCGAAAGCCATCGGGGATTCGGTCGGCCGTTTCCTCGGTAACGCCATCCATCAATTTTAAGGTTTGGCCCCTCACGAAAGCCAGCTGTTTGAACAAATAGTGTTCTATCGTCCTCACTCCTTCAAATCATTGTTTATGGCATATTATACCACAATACATAGCGATGGCTAAGGAAGTTAAAGTTATTTCCTCCTAGCATACAAAAAGGACAGTCCATTGTTAGGAACTGCCCGACGCTTCAAGGACATATGTTCTATCAATCAAAAAGACTACATGTTCAAATTACGCTCTTCTTTGCGAAGCTTACGCGCGGCAAATCGAGTTTCTGCTGTTTCAAACAAGCGTTTTTCTTCATCCGTTTCAGGGATGATTTCCGGCACAGGACACGGTTGTCCATTATCATCTAGCGCCACGAAGGTTAGGTAGGCCGTCGCAGTACGCTTCTTTTCGCCTGTCAGAAGGTTCTCCGACTCGATTTTCACATATACCTCCATCGAACTTCGATGGGTCCACGTAACAAATGCCTCTAATTGAATAGCCTCACCTAGTTTGACAGGGGCGAAGAAATCCAAGCTATCACTAGATGCTGTTACGACACCTCTGCGCGAATGACGCATCGAGGCAATCGTTGCTACCTTATCTATATATTGCATTACACGGCCGCCAAACACGGTATTATGATAATTCGTGTCCGCCGGCAAAATGATTTCTGTCAGCACGGTTCGGGAAAGTCTTGCTGGTTTTGCTTCCATTGTGATTTCCTCCTGATGATGACTTTTGACTTGGATCATTTAATCTTATTCGTAGTTTAGTTTAAGCAGGCCAGCTGCTTGCTTCGCAAGGCTTCGCGCATCTTCTACCGTATCTGCACTGCTTAGTGCAACTGCCATGCGGCGTCCTACTTTCGTCTCCGGCTTACCAAAGACGCGAACCTGTGTATTGGGTACGGATAAAGCTTGCTCTAACCCGCTAATTGTATACTCTACCTGTTCACGATCCGCTTTAAGGGTATAGCTAGCACCCGGCGTCAAAAGACGAATACCTGTAATAGGCAGCCCCAGGATTGCTCTAGCATGCAGGGCGAACTCGCTCAAATCCTGCGTTGCCATCGTAACCATGCCTGTATCATGCGGTCGCGGCGAAACTTCACTGAAATAAACGCCTTCCTTGGTCAAGAACAGCTCAACCCCATAAAGTCCGAAGCCTCCGAGAGCATCCGTAATGGTTTTGGCCATGTGCTGGGCGTCTAAAATTTGCTGCTCCGTCATTGCATGAGGCTGCCACGATTCGATGTAATCACCATCTTTTTGAATGTGACCAATCGGCTCACAATAGGTTGTGCCAGAAACAGATCGAACAGTCAACAGCGTAATTTCTGATTCAAAATGAATGAATTCTTCTACAATCACTCTAGCGTTTTTCGCGCGGCCGCCTTCCATAGCGATGTTCCACGATTGTTCCACATTCTCAGGTGTGCGGCATACACTTTGACCTTTACCCGAGGAGCTCATGATCGGCTTAATAACACATGGTGTACCAATCTCCGCAACAGCAGCATGTAATTCTTCTAGGCTATTAGCAAAAGCATACTTAGCTGTCCGCAGCTCTAATGTTTCTGAAGCAAGGCGGCGAATCCCCTCGCGGTCCATCGTCAAACGGGAAGCGGTAGCCGTAGGAATGACACGGTAGCCCTCCTTCTCAAGCTCCACAAGAACAGGTGTAGCGATGGCTTCAATTTCAGGTACGATAAGATCCGGACGCTCTTGCTCAATCAAGGCTCTAAGTTGCTCCCCATCGAGCATATTAATGACATGACTGCGATGTGCTACTTGCATAGCTGGTGCATTCGCGTAACGGTCAACAGCGATTGTTTCAATCCCTAGACGCTGCGCTTCAATGACAACCTCTTTCCCAAGCTCCCCGGATCCAAGCAGCATAATTTTCTTGGCTTTGTTCGATAATGGTGCTCCGTACATGAAATGAAATCCCCCTTATGTTATGTCGAAATAAGCTAATAATTGGTTAACATGTATGTAAGTAAAGAAAAAGATAATGGCGATAAGCAGGGCAATTCATCCGCAATGAAGATAAAAATACCCTGATCTATTGTAAAGGATTTCGACATTAAAAGATAGATTTGAGCAGAAGTTTGCGCAAAATGGGCACCAACTGCTCGGCGAGCTCTTCCACATTGGGGACGACTATACTGCTGCGCCCATACATATTGCGCATAGCAATACGTTCCGTTTCGTGAACAACGCCACTAGCCAGAAAAATACTGATGACCTCAATACCTTGACGCCGAGCGTGCAGCACGGCTTCATAGGTGTCGAGGATACCAACATCATTGTAGTTGGCTGCCGAAGGCTCGCCATCCGAGAACACCAAGAGGATGCGCTGCCGTTCTGTGCGCCGCAGCAGCCGCTCCGTCATGCGACGAATCGCAAAGCCGTCGCGGTTGTCCTGCTGCGGCTCAAGCTGCATCAGAGCCGCGCCGCTTCCGGACGCTAAGGAGGAGCTGAAGTCGACCGCAACCTGGAACAGGTTCGGCGCTTCCTGCTCCGTGACACGGTCCGCGTCCTCCCAGAATCCCACGATTTCGTGCGGGATTCGTAAGGATCGGAGGGTCTCGTGGAAGAGTACGAGACCGAGCTTGGTTTCGTCCATTTTGTCATACATGGACGCTGAGCAATCGACGAGCAGCGCAAACGCCGCGTCGAGCTGGGGTACTGGCGCGCGCTTCTTATAGAAGAGGCGCGGCATCTCTTGCGTCACGGCTCGCGTTAGCCGCTTGTCGAGCCGCCCGAACAACCGATCGCCGTGCGGGGCGATCCGTTTCTGCTCCAGCGTGCGCCGAATGGCGCGCTGCAAGGGCTTCGCGAGCGGCGCTGCGCGCTCGCTCAGGCGCCTGTACCCGGCCTCCTGCGCAGCAGTCGGCCGTTCAGGCGCCAGCCACGTCGCCGTCGCATACGCGGCGACTGCGCCCTCTCCGTGCCCCGCGGCAGCGGGCACGGCAGCACCCTCGCGCCGCTCGCCGGAGGCGGCGCCAGTGCGCTTCGCGCGCACCGAGCGCCCTTGGGCGATGGCGAGCGCCTGATCGGCCGCGTCGCCCTCGCGGGGCGCAGACCCCTGCGCGGCTGTGCGCGAGCCGCGCTCCAGCTCGAACCGCAGCAGCCCCGGGCTGCGGTCGCTGCTCTCGCGGTGCCAGGTCGGCATGAGCTCCTGGCCCGGCAGTTGACGCTCTCCCTCTTGCTCAGGGAGCACGTCATCATTCGCGAGCCGCTTCGCACGCTTCAGCTCGCCCTTATACCCTGCTGGCAGCGGCTCCGCCACTCCGCTACCCGGCTGCATCCAGAAATATGCGGCTGTCGCATCTCTGTCTAGCCAATAAGACAGCGAGTCCATCATCGACTCGCAGCAAGCGGCAACCTCAGCGGTATGTGCTGCTTCCTCAATCTGCTCCAAAATCGGATAAAGCTGAGCTAACCGGCGAGAAAGTCCAGCACCAGCATCCACCAAGCCTGCATGCCATTCCACGCCAGTAAACCAACCATAGACGAATAAAAGAACAGCATCTGCCAGCTCGCCTTTGCTCAGGTGTGTGCGCAGCTTATGTTGAAAATAGACTCTAAATATGCGATGCCGATGTGCGAATACGCGGGCGGTCCCCGGTCTGCGAGCTCGACAAATGCGCTCTAATCGCATATCCTCACATAAAGCAAAGAGCGAATTAGCCAACTTAGGGAGACTTGCACTTTGACAAAAGAGTAGATATGATTTAACCGCATCAGCTCCTGTGAACCACGCACTACCGATACCGCGCAGGTAAACATCACTCTTCATTCCTGCCGTTTTATCGACCGCAGGATAATCCCGCCAAAACTGACTCACGGTTATACGAGCGGAAGCTTCCTCGTATTCAGCGTGGAACGCTGCTTCTACCTCAAGTTCTTTACGCTTAGTGAACATCCGGGCCAAATCCACAAGCTGCATTTGCAGCATCGCATCGATTTTATCCTCTAATAAGCTTAGCTTTCCTACAAACATAGGCTCAGAATAACGTCTCGGCCGCATTCATCACGGCTGCACGCTCCCTTTCATCCTCCAATTTATCAGCAATAGCCCGCGCAACTGCCCGCATGGGAGGAATATAAGTCGTCAAATCGCAAGCATCCAGTAAAGCTCGAATCGATCCTGCTTCATCCGGCAGCTGCCCCATTTCAATAAGGGATAGTAAATCGGCAGATAACTGTACGAATGTTCTTAACTTCTTTTCATCCCGTAAAATAGATTTGCTCTTCAGCAGTTGAAACAGTATCTCACCTTGCAAATAGGGAACATCAATCGTTACAAAACGGTTTTTCAACGCTTCATTAAGCGGCACTGTACCCATATAGCCTTCGTTAATCGCCGCAATAACTCGGAAGTCCGGATGTGCTGTAATGACATCCCCTGTAAAAGGGTTTGTAAGCGATCTGCGATGATCTAAAACACCGTTGATCAATGGTAAAGTTTCCGGCTTAGCCATATTAATTTCGTCTATGTATAGAAAGTGTCCCTTCGTCATGGCCTTCATGATCGGACCGGGAATGAAAGCAATCTGAGTACGACCCTGCTCATCGTGCGTTAGCGTTTTAAATCCTAGTAAGGCTTCAGCATCGAGATCCGTTGAACAGTTTACGGCATGCATGGGCAGATCAAAGAACGCTGAAACATGCTCAGCCAGCTTCGTCTTACCCGATCCTGTCGGACCCTTCAACAAGACATTTTTACCCAAGTAAAGAGCAATCAAGGTATCCGTTAAAATGTCTTCACGAGGGGCTTCGAAAGCTGCAGTTCCAATAAGTTTACGTTCTTCTGGGGTATAGTCGGTGTGTCTTTGCTGTTTATTTTGCTCTATATGCTCACGTATTTCTTGTGGTAACGTGTCTGTCATCATGACTTTGGCAGTCCTCTCCTGAACCTTTTTGTCCTCTTACTATTTATCAGGGAAGCTTAGCTTGTCAAGCTTTTCAGGGCAGCCACGGTTCATCAATAATCGAGTGAGAATAAAAAGCCATCGATTCTCCGCATTTCGGACAACTCGGTTTGGAAGGAATATCATTATAATACAGCGCTAAACCGTATGCAGTTTCAAAGTTAATCGCTTGGATCACATCCTCCTTATGAACATAATCACATTCTCTTGAACTACAATAAGCACGGACCTTATACCGATTACTCATATTTTCTTACAGACATACCTTGCACCATAAATTCAGCTTCTGGTAACATCGTCGAGCTCCTTTTTGAAATCTTTCATTTGATGTGAACGCAAATATATACGACAAAACCCCCAGCAGACAGCTGAGGGAGAGCAACTATGGAACAACTATGGAATAGTTACGCTCTTTGTCTTTTTAAGCATCCTCAAGGTAAAACGTTTCTTTGACCCGAAGAATAAGTTGGGAACGCATATTGGACCATCGTGTTAAATTCATTCAAATACGTATCCATTCGTTTATTATTTCGCTGTTGCGTGTCATAGTACATCATCCGATTCACGAAATGTGGGTTCGAAGAGATGAAAATATTCGTTTCCGGATAAATACGAGTTAACAAATGTCGAATGGCATTAGAACTTTCCGCTGGAAGCGGTTTGGCCGAGAGCCAATCCATCTGTGCTCCTACCCCTGAGCCGAACAAGCCTGCTTCGTTTTCCGGGTCGTTATTTTTTGTTAACATTTTAACGCCATCACTGGCGCCCATCGCTTGCATGCCCCCCATATCAACAGCGACATAAATATTGTTATCAGTTACGGCAACAGCAGTAGATCCTAAGTGTGCCGCTTGAATAATTTGATCCGCTAAATCCCGATTCAGCTGCAAATGCGTGTTGATATGTGCTTTCACATTATCAATCGTAGGTTGAAGCAATGTGGGCTGCGGTGATTGATTGACACTCTTTGCACCCATTGAAGGATTTTCATTGTTTCTTAATGCTGTATCCCAGCTGCCAGCTTTCGGGTTGGCAGAGCTTGCGCCTGCTTGATTTTTTGGACTTGCTGCTGTACAGCCTGCTGACAGGCCGACGAGTAATGCGGTTACCACGATTTTGAACATCGTTTTTTTCATATAGGCCCCCCTTCTAATAGCTCAAACTTTACTTTTTGTTACTCCCATCATCTTCTTGCGTGTAAGCAATCAGGGCTACCTCATACCCCAGCTCATCCTTCATGCGGGACTCGAGGCTGCGCAGATCTTCCAGCAAATCTTCACGTGTGCCAAAGTTAGCAAAACGGTAGGACTCTGTATCCATGATTTCTCCCCCCTCTCCTATTCAAAAGCCATTGGTGTTAATATGGACATTTATCCTGATTTTTACTAAACAAAAAAACCAGCTTACTCTGTCCACTCTGTCTTTAGTCGATAGTGTTTGAAAAGGTTGATGAAAACAATTTAACCAAAAGTAGCCCTACATCCTATAAAATGGATAAATGGTTGTAGAATAGAGATCGTCGATTCATTCAACATCCAATTTCCTTCTATATTGAGATGACTTAAATCGGAGTCCTTCTACAAATGTGCTCACTTAAGCTTGCTAGATGAATGGATCCATAGTCGCGGTTGACTGATGCTGTAAAAAGTGCAACAATTTCTCCTTAAATCTCGCCTTTCCCCCTTCGTTGTTGCATATAGTACAACAATTTGGTTCTATATAGGCCATTTCGTATTTAAATGGGTTCAAATTGTTGTACAAACGGCAACTTCAAGTTGCGAAATAGCCCTTTGGGTTGTGAATTGTTGTAGAAAATGCAACATTGGTAACCACAATATCCAAAATCAATCAAAAAACTGAGGTATGACTCCATATTACTTTTTTAAGTCGTACCTAACTGTGGTGAGAAGACATAATGAATGAATCGATTCAATGATTTCGCAAATAGGGGGAAGCTATTGCCTCAGCCCCTACCCCAAAACATATAATTTCTTATCTAACAAAAAAGCCCGCCGCCGAATCGTCGGCAAGCTGGCTCTTGGAAAAAAATATGATTAAGGCATTCCATCCTGGCTATTCCTTTTTATTGCGTGTTTCATCCAGTTCTTCAAGTAACTTACGGACCGCTTCCGGGTCTACATTCCCATTTTCACGAAAAGCTCTCAGCTTTTTTAACAGATCCTGTGCAATAGCATCATCCTCTGATTGCTGCAATTCATGTGATGGGTCAAACCAAATATAAAATCCCTCTGGACCATTTCGCAAGAATGATTTGTGCCAATGCTCTGGATAGGCATAACCCTGCTCCCCAAATATCAAACCGAGCACATCATCGCTGTCAATGGGCAGCAAATAATGAAACGATTCCGGCTCACCGGTGTTTGTAAAATCTCGATGCATGTAAGCATAATGGAGATAATGTTCACCTGTTTCAACATCCTTAGACACCTCATACATGTCAAGCTCCGTTTGCAGCAATTCTTTCACCGAAATAATCCGCGATGCAATCGTCTCTGCCGAAATCTTTTGCTGCTGTAACAATGATGTTTCCATGTTAACCATCCTCCTCTCAAGCTTTAGATAACACGATGCTACATGTCAGCTCTGCGTGTTGCCTCACCTATGGAACCCCGTAAGGAACGCTTAGGCAGTTTCCATTTATAAAAGACCGATAGCATTCTCAGAACCACAATTAGCGAAAATAGCACAGCTAACTGCCAAGCGCCTTGCGTCCAACCTAGTCCGACAAGCGCTCCAGCCAACATGCCCCAGACAGCATAAATTTCATCCTTGAGCACGAGCGGCTTACGTCCAGCTAATACATCCCGGACCATCCCCCCGCCAATTCCCGTCAGTACAGCGGCAACAATAATGGCACTGAGCGGATGACCCATATTCGTCGCATACAGAGCACCTTGGATAGAAAAAGCAGCCAGACCAATCGCATCAAAGAAAGCTTCCCAAGTTTTCCATAATCGGATGAATCGAACGGGCATAAAGAACACAAGTGTCATTGCAAACAAGGCAATTTGAAAATATAAGCCTTGCTCCCATAAAAGAACGACTGGTTTACCGATCAACAAGTTTCGAATGACCCCTCCGCCGAAAGCCGTGACAAGCCCGAGTACATAGACGCCTAATATATCATATTCTTCTTCCATCGCAACTATGGCTCCACTCACCGCGAATGCAATCGTTCCGATAATACTAAATAACTCCCAATTCACTTCCTGCAGCCCCTATCTACTCGATGTCCCAATCCAATTTCACTTCATTACCCGTTTGCGACGAACGGTAAATCGCATCCAAGATCAAATTGTTCGTATAACCCGTCATGACGGATGTCAACGGCTGTAAGCCGCTCTCAATGCAGGACAAGAAATGTCTCGCCATACGGACGCGCGGTCCTTCATCGAATTCAGGCACTGTGAGGTCAATGTCAGCTTCGCGATCGAACATTTCTGCGAACAGCTTCCCTTTTGTTCCACGAATCGAGGCACCGCCTTCGCTTCCAAGCAGCTGCACATAAGGTTGGTTATCTGTTTCAATGAGAGCAGCCCAACTTACATCAAGAGATAAAGTAGCGCCATTGTCAAATTTAATCAGAGCCGTTGCCAAATCCTCCACATCATATTGACCATCCCAGTTGGGTGCCCCCCAGGATCCAATCCCTTTTTTACGTGGTCCGAATTCAGCGTAGGTCGCTCCATAGACCGATACAGGTTTCGGATTCCCCATCAAATATAAAGATAAATCCAACATATGCACACCAAGATCAATCAAAGGACCGCCGCCGGATTTCCCCATTTGGGTAAACCAAGTTCCCCAGCCCGGAATCCCTTTGCGTCTTAACCAACCTGCTTTTGCGTGATAAATGTGGCCAAGCGCACCTTTCTCAACCTGTTGTTTCACAGCTAGTGACAAGGCATCCCATCGAAGTTGGTGCGGGATCATCAAGACTTTACCCGCTTTGCGCTCTGCTTCAACAATTTGTTTAGCAGAAGCAAGATTTAATGCCATAGGCTTCTCGAGCATCACATGCTTACCGGCCTCTAGAGCTTGTACCGCGATAGGCGCATGCCATTCATTGGACACAGCAATAATTACGGCATCTATAGATGGGTCCGATAGCAGCTTGTCCGTACTCTCATAAACACGTTCAATGTTATGTTCTTTAGCTCTAGCTTCAGCAAGTGGCAAATATACATCCGTGACGGCGGTGATTTCGGCCTCCGGCACTTTCTTCAGCACTTCCATATGTACATTTCCGATATTTCCGGAACCTATAATACCTATACGAATTGGTTTTCCTGCTGTCATTTCTATATCCTCCAGAACGTGTTTAGATTTCAATCTTTCTTATTATAAATGTGGTTATCCTTCCTCGCAACAGCCAATCTTTATGCTCAAATTAATCTTTGAGGAACTGGCCCTCTAGAGCTATTCTTTACATATAATAAATTGCTAAAACTTTTTTAATAGTTTGACCCTAACATATCTAACATTTGAAATGTATCCTTAATGTGTAGACCAGAGTAAGAAATGGGTAAGAAGTAAGAAGTAAGAAGTAAGAAGTAAGAAGTAAGAAGTAAGAAGTTAGTTTTTCCAAAGGAAGACTCGAAGGAGGGCTTAACATGCAAGCATTAACCATTAGATTCAAAAGCAAATCCATCCCCGTGCTTAATTTCACACATAAACGTTCTCATATGGAATTGTTATCGAGTAAACTAAAGGAACTTGAACTGAATTTTGAGTTTCGCAAGAAATTAAAAATGATCTCGATGATCGAGATCATTGGTGATGTTGCCATTTTCAAATATAACGACGGCACGAAATTGTATCTGGAAGTTTCTTAATCTTTCGCCCCGAAATATTCTTTCTGTAACTGATCAAGCTCCTGCAGAGAGCGTCGGGCCCACGCTTCCATTTCCGACAGCTTACTAATTTGCGCGAGTAGCGCTCTCTTCAGAGAATCTTGGTAATCCGGAATCTGACCTGCATAAGGACGAATGGTGGATATAGGCATTAAGGCAATTTCTTGATAAGACAACGCCCGTCGTTGATGAAAAAAAGCTACACTCGGATCCATTGGGTTATGTAAATCCCCTTGTGTCGGGTGCTCCTTTACAGCCAGAATGCGGACTGCCGCTTTCATCGAACTGCTTATCTCCACAACCTCACCGAAATAAGCACCTGTTTTATACTCAGCCGTTACGCGATCTCCTATTTGAAAACTACTCATTCGTCAACAACTCCAGTCGTTTCTAATTCACATGCGATTAAGTGGCAGCAGTTTACGATACAGCTCATCCACCGATTGCATGCGGTACATAAATTCTTTCTCTTTTCCCTGTTCTAAGATGACTATACACGGTACACTGCTAATTTGCCATTCACGAGTAATTTGCGGAAGAAAGTTAATATTGCCCTTTACAAGCGGTAAGGCAGGCAGCATTGTCATTATGATGTCTAACATCCGTTCCGTCACTTTGCATGTACCGCAAAAAGGTGTATAAAGAAAAACAGCAAACGAACCTTCTTGCATTCTGCTTACCCGCTCTAGCAGTACCTGCTCCGTTAATTCCTGCATACTAGCTCCCTCTTTCATCCAACCAAGCTAAACTATCTACGGCATACGCGATGAGATGCGGGAAATCATCAATTTGACTTTCATCTACTTTGCGTCCGAAGGATAATGTGATTTGATTATGATAGGAAATTGGATGTAGACCATATTCATAAGAAAGCAGCTGAATGACTTGGGGACGTTGCTCCCAAATGACACCTAATTGCTCTTCGATATAAGGGCACTCAATTTCTGGGTTTTTAACTTTGGTAAAAAGCTTAATGGTCAATGTACAGCCTGGCTTGGCTGATGGATTTTCTAAAATTTCAGCTGCTAAATCACTCAAATGAACATGCAGGTTAATTTCGGCTTTGCTTGGTTTATCCATCTTACGGGCAAATTCAATGGCATATGTGCGTGACATTGAGGATAGATCAACTTGATCTTGCCGCCGCGTAATGATAATTTTGCCGTCCAAATCCAAGTCATAGACGGCTCCCTCAAGCACAACCTTAATATTGTCATAGATCGTTGGATCAAACATCCCCTACACCTTCTTTCATCTTTTGTTAGATTCGATTATACTAAAAGCATACCACGTAAAGAAGGTGTTCCTATGTCAGACAAGCCTGAAGATCAGCTGGGTGAACAACAAGGCCCAAAAAAAGTGAGTTTAGCTGATGCCATTAAGCAGAAACTAGCCCAAAAGAAAGCGGATCAAGCCGCTGCACGCGCAAACCCGAAACAAGCTGGAAACAATAATCAAAGCGGAAAAAGTCAAATGACCAAAAAAGTAAACAATCAACGCCGTCGTACCGGGGGCAGCTAAACGTCGCTTTGCGTAGGCAAAAGCGCCCTGAGAGTAATACGTCAGGGCGCTTTTCATTTATCATTACGCGTATTGCGCTTCGCGTTGTTTTTGTACATCTTCGCTTTCAAGGTATTCATCATAAGTGAACATTTTATCGATGAGTCCTTTAGGCGTGATTTCCATAATACGTGTAGCAATCGTTTGGATGAACTGATGGTCATGGGAGACGAAAAGAATCGTTCCGTCGAAATCAACAAGACCATTGTTAAGTGCAGTAATGGACTCCAAATCCAAATGGTTCGTAGGCTCATCAAGAATGAGGACATTGGCTCCGCTTAGCATCATTTTGGAGAACATGCAGCGTACTTTCTCTCCACCCGAAAGAACATTTGCTTTCTTCAATGCTTCTTCGCCTGAGAACAACATACGGCCCAGGAAGCCGCGCAAGAAGGATTCATCTTGATCTTTGGAGTATTGACGAAGCCAATCCACCAAAGTTAAATCAGAGTTGAAATAATCTTGGCTGTCTTTAGGGAAGTAAGCTTGGGAAGTTGTAATCCCCCATGTGTACGTACCCTCATCCGCTTCCATTTCACCCATCAGGATTTTGAAGAGCGTCGTTTTGGCGATGCCGTCCGGACCAACAAAGGCAACTTTATCCCCTTTATTGATGGTAAACGAGATGTTGTCTAACACTTTTACGCCATCAATCGTTTTGGACAATTTCTCAACAGCCAGCAGCTGCTTACCTGCTTCACGCTCACCTTTGAAGTGAATGAACGGATATTTACGGCTGGATGGTCTGATATCTTCAAGAGTAAGCTTCTCGAGTTGTTTTTTACGGGATGTAGCTTGCTTCGATTTGGAGGCATTCGCGCTAAAGCGTGCGATAAAAGCTTCCAACTCTTTACGTTTTTCTTCGGTTTTCTTGTTCGCGTCTCTTGTCAAACGAAGAGCCAGTTGGCTGGACTCATACCACCAGTCGTAGTTACCAACGTACATTTGAATTTTACCAAAATCAATATCCGCAATATGCGTACATACTTGGTTCAGGAAGTGACGATCATGGGATACAACGATAACAGTGCCTTCAAAGCGGGAAAGGAAATTCTCCAGCCAACGAATGGACTCTAAGTTCAAATGGTTGGTAGGCTCATCCAGCAGCAAAATATTCGGATTGCCGAACAAGGCTTGCGCTAAGAGGACACGCACTTTCTCATTGCCATCAAGGTCTTTCATTTTCGTATCATGCATGGAAGTCGGGATACCGAGACCGATGAGAAGCTCAGCTGCATCCGATTCCGCCTGCCAGCCATCTAGATCCTGGAATTCGCCTTCAAGATCAGCCGCTTTCATGCCATCTTCTTCGGTAAAATCAGCTTTGGCATACAAAGCATCTTTCTCTTCCATAATTTTAAACAAGCGAGCATGACCCATCATGACAGTTTTCAAAACTTCGATTTCGTCAAACTCGTAATGGTTTTGTTTCAAAACTGCCATTCTCTCGCCAGGTGTTATGTTGACTTCGCCTGTGTTAGGTTCAATCTCACCGGAAAGAATTTTTAGAAAAGTTGATTTACCGGCACCATTTGCTCCGATTAGTCCGTAGCAGTTACCCGGTGTAAATTTGATATTGGCGTCCTCGAATAGGGCTCTCTTGCCGTAACGAAGCGTCACGTTATTAACATTAATCATGTTTAGTACATACCTGCCTTTATAGTAGTTTGTTCTATCATATCATATATATGGACCTTTAATCGAAGATTAAAGTCTCTCCTTTTTGGGATCCCTTATCGAAGAGCGCAGTCTCTCCTTTTTGGGATCCCTAATCAAAGAGCGAAATCTCTCCTTTTAGGATCCCTTATCGAAGATAAAGTCTCTCCTACTTGTTTCGTTCTATTTCCTCTAGCAACTCGGATAAATAAGTCCATCTTTCCATCGCTGCTTCCAAATCCACTGCCGTTTGCTGCTCTTGCTCATACAACTCGCGAACACGGTCAAAGTCGCTGCCTGCCGCTTCAATTTGCTTTTTCAAGCTAGCCGCTTTGTCTTCCAGAGAAGCTATCGTACTCTCAATTTCGTCCCATTCCTTCTGTTCCTTGAACGTTAGCTTCTTAGGACGGTTCACATTGGATGTGCCCCCTGCTGCTGCAGGACTGCTACTAACGGCTGCTGTAGCTGTGTTGGAACCACCATTAGACTTGGCAGTGCTTGCATTACGTATCAACTCTTTCCGAGTCTGATCAGCTTCTGCCTGCTCCTGCTTCTCTTCCAAGTAATCGGAGTAGTTGCCAATGTATGGCTCGATCTGGCCTTTACCGTCAAATGCAAATAGATGCGAAACCGTACGATCCAAAAAGTAACGATCATGAGAAACCGTAATAACGGCTCCAGGAAATTGATCCAGATAATCTTCCAGTATGGTCAAAGTTTGGATATCCAAGTCGTTGGTCGGCTCATCCAGAAGCAGTACGTTGGGTTCTCCCATAAGCGTGCGGAGCAAATAAAGTCTGCGCCGTTCACCGCCGGAGAGCTTTCCGATCGGCGACCACTGCAGGGTTGGCGAAAAGAGAAAGCGTTCGAGCATTTGCGACGCCGAAATGGTCTCTCCATCAGCTGTGCGGATCTGCTCCGCAGCCTCCTTGATGTACTCGATGACGCGCATCTTCTCATCCATCTCGACATTCTCTTGCGTGTAGTAGGCAAGCTTCACGGTCGTGCCGGTCTCGATCGTCCCGCTGTCGGGCTGAATACGCCCGGCGAGCATGTTCAGCAGCGTCGACTTGCCGCTGCCGTTCGGACCGATGATGCCGAGGCGATCCCTCGGCATCACGATGTAGCTGAAGCCGCTCAGCAGCGGCTTCCCGCTCTCGAAAGCTTTGGTGACGTCTTCCAGCTCCATCACCTTCTTGCCAAGACGGCTGCCAGCCAGCGCCATGTCAAGCTTCTCCCCGGGACCATCAACCTTGCGGTCCCGTAATTCCTCGGCGCGCCCAATGCGCGCCTTCTGTTTCGTCGTGCGCGCCTTCGCGCCGCGACGGAGCCAAGCCAGCTCGCGGCGCAACAGATTCTGCCGCTTATCTTCGCTGGATGCTTCGGACTCCATCCGCTCCGACTTCTTCTCGAGGAACCACTCATAGTTCCCCTCGTAGCTGTAGATCTTGCCCCGGTCCAGCTCCAGAATGCGGGTGGTTACCCGCTCTAGGAAGTACCGGTCATGGGTAACGAGCAGCAAGGCTCCGCGCCATTTGCTCAGGAACTCCTCGAGCCAGATGGCCGTCTCGTTATCAATATGGTTCGTCGGCTCATCTAAGATGAGCAGATCGGCGGGCTGAATGAGAACGCGCGCCATGGCAACGCGTTTGCGCTGACCGCCGGACAGCTGGCCGACGGGCTTGTCGAACTCGCTGATGCCTAGCTTCATCAGCACGGTTTTGGCCAAGGTGCTGGCTTCCCAGGCACCTTGCTCATCCATGCGCGACTGGGCGCTGAACAGTCGCGTTTGTTTCTTTTCGTTGGAGGCGTCCAACTCCAACTCAGCAAGAGCCAGCTCATAGTCGCGCAGCGTCTTCATGAGCGGCGTATCGCCGTGAAATACTTGCTCTAGAACCGTAGAGTTCGGATCGAACTCCGGGTTCTGCGGCAAGTATTCCACGCGGAAATGGTTCGCGTGCACCAGCTTGCCGCGATCCGCTGTTTCCAGCCCCGCCAGCAGCTTCAGCAGCGTGGACTTGCCTGTTCCGTTCACGCCAATGAGACCGATGCGCTGCTTCTCGTTCACCGTGAACGAGATATCATCGAACAGCACCTTGTCGCCGAATGTTTTGGTTATATTGACTGCACTAAGTATATTCATGCGTGGGCCGGCTCCATGATATAGGCCGCAAGAAGAGCTGCTGTGTTCACTACAGCATCCATATGCGTTCTTTCCATGCTATGTGACGCATGAACACCTGGTCCCACCAACGCTGCACGAATATCGCGTCCACCTCTAAGCGCGGCAGATGCATCTGAACCGTATCGCGGATAAATATCAACCGCATAGCCGATTTCCAGCTTCTCGGCCAGCTCAATCATTTTCGAAGTCATTTGATAATCATAAGGACCTGAGGAATCCTTCGCGCAAATCGATACATCAAGCTCGCTACCACTCAAATCATCACCAAGGGCACCCATATCTACAGCAATAAAATCTGTAATATCGTCAGGGATAAAGGAAGAACCATGACCAACCTCTTCATAATTGGAGAAGAACAGCTTGATCGTAAATTCAGGCTTCAAGCCCTCATCTTTGATCAGCTTTAAGAGCCCAAATAAGGAAGCAACACTCGCTTTATCATCCAAATGACGCGACTTCACGAAGCCATTTTCCTTCACTTGTACGCGTGGATCAAACGAAATATAATCTCCCACTCGAATGCCAAGATCTTGTACCTCTTTCTTGGTCTTCACAAGCTCATCAATACGCACTTCCATGTTGGCTTCATCCCGTTTATACTCTCTGGCATCTTCATAGACATGAACAGATGGCCTCGACGTCAGAATAGTCCCATCATAAACGCGTTCATCACGCGTATGAATTTGAACGTATTCATTTTCAATTGCGCCCATCATAAAGCCGCCCAATGAAGTGATTTTCAAAGTGCCATTATCTTTGATCGAACGCACCATTGCGCCAAGTGTATCCACATGAGCAGAAATGCCAATGACTCGGTCTTGGCGGGTACCAGGAATCGTTACAATGCCGCAGCCCTTATTCGTATATGTAAGCTCAAATCCGAGCTTAATCACTTCTTGTTCAACTTTTTGCATAATGTGATGCGTGTAGCCTGTTGGGCTTGGAGTCCGCAGCAGCAGCTCTAGAATTTCTGTCATATAAGCTTTATTTAAGTTCGTTTTCACTCGGGATTCCTCCCTTTTCTATTTATTAGATTTCCTTTAAGACATGAGAAAACCTCTACCCTCGGCCATTCAAAGATGAGCGACCGCGTTTAACGAGGAGAGACTTTGGTCTACGACCAAAGATCCCTATAAGCAGTGAGACTTTGGTCTACGACCAAAGATCCCTATAAGCAGTGAGACTTTGGTCTACGACCAAAGATCCCTATAAGCAGAGAGACTTTGGTCTACGACCAAAGATCCCTATAAGCAGAGAGACTTTGGTCTACGACCAAAGATCCCTATAAGCAGTGAGACTTTGGTCTACGACCAAAGATCCCTATATTAGGTTTTATCGCCAATAAGAAAGCGGTTTTCGTGATCCGAAAACTTATACTTTCTTAGATGGTAAAAAAACAGTGCAGCCTAGGATTCATAAGCAAGCCCATGACATAAGTCATAAACAAGTCTCTTCTAGTGATACTACACTGTTCCCCTATGTTTTTCAAACTAGATTAGCTTACAAAATCAACGCAAATGGACGTTCCATCAAGGACTGTTTTCATATGGGCCTTCACTTCTTCATGAACGGGATGCGTGTCATATGCCTTGAGATCCTCTAAGGAATCAAATTTGGTAATCAAAGCAATATCATACGAACGTTCCAGATGCAAAATGTCGGTTCCAACCTCAATATGCCGCAGGACCGGGATTTTACCTTCCATGTTCGTAAGTACAGCCTTTGTTACTTCAACTGCTTCCGGACTGCGATCTTTGAGCTTAAAAAACACAACGTGAGTTAACATGAATGATTTCCCCCTAATTGGTTACTTTTGCAGACCATTCTTCAACATCCCACACTCTTGTTACCCAACCTTCATAAAATTCAGGTTCGTGACAAACGAGCAGTACAGTACCTTTATATTCTTTCAAAGCCCTCTGAAGCTCTTCTTTGGCAACAACGTCCAAATGGTTCGTAGGCTCATCGAATAACAACCAGTTACTTTCTCTCATTAGCAGTTTACAAAGTCTTACTTTCGCTTGTTCACCACCGCTAAGCTTACCCATAGCACGTGTGATGTGCTCATTTTTGAGCCCGACTCGGGCAAGTGCCCCTCTGACCTCATTTTGAGTCATCGAAGAGAACTCGTTCCATACATCATCGATCGGTGTCATGCTCGGTGCTTTAACCTCTTGTTCAAAGTAGGCAGGACTCAAATAGTCTCCACGGTACGTTTTGCCGTTGAAAGGCTCAAGCTTTCCAAGAATCGTTTTGAGAAGGGTAGATTTACCTACACCATTACATCCGACAATAGCGATTTTCTCGCCGCGCTCAATCGTTACATTCATCTTCGGTAATAGAGGACGATCATAACCGATTTCCAAGTTTTCCGCCTCAAAAACAACTCTGCTGCTTGAACGTGATTCCTTGAACACAAAAGTCGGCTTCATTGCCGTCTCCGGACGCTCAATTCGATCAATCTTATCAAGTTGTTTTTCCCGGCTCTTGGCGCGGGTTGAAGTTGACGCCCGCGCTTTATTACGCGCGATGAAATCTTCTTGTTTTTTAATGTACTCTTGCTGCTTTTCATAAGCGTCAATATGTTGTGTTTTGTTCATTTCAGCCATATCCAGGAATTTCTCGTAATTCGCCGTATAGCGAGTTAGCTTCGTGAATTCCAAATGGTATACCACGTTTACGACTTCATTCATGAATTCAGTATCATGTGAAATCAACATAAAGGCAAACGGATAATCTTTGAGGTACATTTTCAACCATTCAATATGTTCAACGTCCAGATAGTTGGTTGGCTCATCTAAGAGAAGAACAGTCGGTTTCTCCAAAAGGAGTTTAGCCAAAAGAACTTTCGTCCGTTGACCACCGCTAAGGGAAGTAACATCACGGTCTAAACCAATGGCATTAAGCCCAAGACCGTTACCCATTTCCTCGATTTTCACATCCAGCATATAGAAACCGCCGATATCCAAACGCTCTTGAATTTCGCCCATTTGTTCCAGAAGAACCTCAAGCTCTTCCGGTGTGGCATCACCCATTTTCTCGGTTATCGCCATCATCTCCTTCTCCGCTTCAAAGAGAGGAAGAAAAGCATCACGCAGAATATCGCGAATGGTTTTGCCCGGTTCTAACACGGAATGCTGGTCCAAATATCCGTAATGAACGCGCGGCGTCCATTCAACCTTACCTGTATCTTTAAGAACTTTTCCGGTTAATATATTCATTAACGTGGATTTACCCACGCCATTAGCTCCAACAATACCGACGCGCTCGCCAGCGAGCAGACGGAAGGATACATTTTTAAATAACGTACGATCTCCAAAGCTATGGCTTAAATCTTCAATTGTCAAAAGACTCATCTCGTAATTCCAAACTCCTGTCTATTTCGAAGATAATCGCACATACTCGCGACTTCTTATTATAACACTGCTCATGCAAGACAGGAATAGGTAAATTCATCTGGGAAGCGTATTCATTCTCTTTTATACAAAACCATACAGAAAAACGTCCCCCTTGGGACGCTGCAATTAGTGCCAAATGATCTGATATTGTCTAAATCTCACAAATAAAATTTAATCTCCTGCCGTACAATTCGTATCTCGTCTCCATCCTTCAACGGGTAGGATTGATAGGTAACCAATGGTTCGCCATTTAAATAGGTCCCATTCGTTGATCCTGTATCTTTAATCATATAACCCTCTTCATTCTTAATTATTTCAGCATGTATTCTGGAAGCTCCCGCTTCTTCCAAAACATAATCAACCTTCAAACTGGCATCTCCTCTGCCCATTATAAAATGATCTTTATTCAGAGGAACAGTTTTAGTAGTGCCTTCAATTTGCCATTCAAGCCTGGCTCCTAACGGTTGATTTATTAGCCTGCCAAGGAAAACTGTAGCGTTTGGCTTTTTGTGATTGAGCAAGGTCGTATGCATGTGTAAATTCTCATAATAATTTTGGATATTTATCGGTTCAGGTATTGGTGTTGCTAGGTTTAGGTCTAGCTGCTTCTCTGAAACCGGGAAGATAGGCAGGTTAACACCAGTGCTTCCTTTTGTATGCCGTTGAAAGCGAGGTAATCCCAAAAATTGAATAATAAACCATACATTCATGAGTAAAGTCGAAATTCCTGCGGTTATTTGCAGAGTACCTGTAGATGGGTATGTAAAATAATTCTGCCATAGAAACGCGGTTAGCAAAATAACAACAGCAAGGACTATCGTTCGTGACCGTCCCGATAAAGCTATAAAAGATACCGGATTCCCCTGTTCTTTATTCATTTTCGGAACATTATTGGGCTGCAGTAACTCCTCTATGGAGGTGTTTATCCGAACTTGCTGCTGGACTTCGTCCCGCTTCCAAAACGGCTTAGGCAACCTATTTTCTTTTGCAGGTGACAATTGCATGTTGAGAGGTGTTTCTGTTGCATGTTCATCAACATGATTAGATATCTGAAAATCATCTTGCACGGGTGGTTGTTCGTCCATCAGAGCTAGCAGATTCTCCTTAAATCCTTGCAAGCTCTGATTCCGTGATAATGTCTCCATCCTCGTAACCACCACGACCCTATCATCATTGTTCAATTTCTGTGAGAGTTGTTTCATCAGAGACTCAAGCGACTTGAAGACGGAATCTTCATCATTTATTGGTTCAAGCGGCACATAAGTCAGATAAACATCCGACCAATCACTGCCAATGAAAATGAAATTATCTTTCAAAACGTATCCTGATTCAAAAAGCATGTAATTTTTACTTTCTCCAACTGCACAAACAATAGCATACATGAGCTTTGCAAAATGCTGTTTAGACAACCCCTCCACCTTCAGAACATGGGCCAGCATTCGTTTAGCCGACAAGTTATAAAGTAAACTTATGCGGAAATCCACCTCTTGTATTTCTAACGGTAGAAGGTTTGGCACATCGTTAGCTTCAAGCATCCTGACCTGCAGAGGCGAAAGAGTCTTAGAATCCAAACCATCCTCCTTATACAACACCATATAATGACCATGTCGATATACAAATTCATAACGAAGCCCAAAAACTTCTTGCGTCATGGATTCACCTCTCTCATAAAAACGAATAATACCAAGTCAATGCAACGCCCGGTACAACTGCATACATAAACGGAAATTTCATGTTTTTTTGATGTTTCATTCCTAGCAGACTGCCCATATCTTGTATAACAACAATAGAAACTAGCCACGCAGCAAGTTTATGACCTGTATTTATCATCTGTTTACGGATAAAGAGCAAGATAAGTCCTATAAATCCTGCACATAGAATGGCATACAGCATCGATTGAAGTACGAATGCAAATCCCATTATCGCCCCAATTGCAGCAAAAAGCTTTACATCACCTGCACCTAGAGCACCAAAAAAATAAAGTAAAAGTAGAGCTGTAAACCCAGTAATTGCACCAATCCCAGCAAAAAAAACACCGCTCCAACCCTCCATAAATGCGTGGTATACGAAGCCAATCATTGTTCCACAGAAAGTAACCTTGTTTGGGATCAGTGATTTACGTGCGTCAATCACTAATGCAATAGCTATTAGTATAAATAAGATCAAATGAATCAAAGGAAAAAGGTCCCTCCTAAAGTTTTCTAAAGATTCTTAGGCGCCTACCCATGCCCGCTCAACAGCCTTTTTCTTTAATATTATCGTGTGACTTATAAACGGCAGCGGAAGCTTGTAAGTTATTTGAGCTTCTATACCAAAAAACGCATTACCACGACTTTCCATACTCGGGAGGGTCACTGAAATGACCTTAAATTTCTCTTTCTTCATAATTGTTTGATTGCAAAATGCATAAACAATCGGCGTGAAAGCCGCATGAATGCGAGGCTTAACTTGACTCTCGTAAAGCTCGTCCAGTTCTGCTTGAGCCTTTCCCTCTCCAAACACACGCTTTTCTTTTTCCCATTTAACAAGCTCCAGGAGTGAATTCGGAATGTATGCGGCATATTCATCTGCCAGATTCTCCGTGTTCTTCACTTGATCTCGAGCTGTTTGTACACGATCTACAACTGAACTCAACATTTCAGCAGCACGGCTATGACCGAATTTCGATTTGGCTTCTTGGACAAGAAGCCGTACAGGGTATAATTGACCGGCAACCGACTTTGTTGCCTCCGATACCCCGGCTTGCAGCTCCATTTCTAATATGGCAATCTGAATACATATGATCAGACCAATCACAAAAGCTAAAAAGAAGGGCAGCACCAAAGAAGCCTCCAGCACCATGCCGCCTTTTTGCTCATGGTGAAACTTTCGAAGCATAAACAGCCCCCTTTTCTTCAATAAGCTACAGCTGAAGTACTGTTGAACCGGCACCGATTCCCTTGCACTTTACACCCTAATAACCCAGTTCCATCTAGCAGCTTCATGATTTGCGGTACAAACCACAACCTCACTTCGCTTGATCCATTTCCCTGAATATACGTCGTTTCTTGAACCAAATCCTTACCCGTTTCCAGTTCGATAAGTGCCTGCATTCTAGCCATAAGTTTCGTATTATTACTGTGTAAAAGCAGAAAAATGCGTAAATAATCTTTGTACGTTAAACTCAAAGCTGATGTAGTGATTTTCGCAGATAACTCTACAGCTTCACCTTTTGTTAGTTTATTCATGTCTTGAAAAGCTTCTAGCGCGCCTTCCGCGGCAGCAGCCAAGAGCACAAGTAAGGGGGAGCCTATTCCGAGCAGCTCTTTTTTCGGATCAAGGAGCGCCTCTACTGTACGGATCGCCATCCGGAATGCAAACATTTCCGCATATGCGGACGAAATATTGCCAACACAGGAAGAAAATCCATATAACAGATACTCCGCCTCTTGATTTGCCAACTTATGCGAACCTGGATTCACCAGTTCATTGGACAATTTGGGTTGGCCTGCAGGGTCTTTTTCCAATCCATATGTGCGGTAATTAAATTTCGTAAGGGCAAATTCATTCACATAAAGCTCATTTCTCATCGATTCCGCCGCGTTATTAAACGCCTCGAGCATTCCCATCGCTTTTAAACTTACAGGTTCTGGTTTCTCTAAATCATAAGCAATCTCGCTGCCTATCATCGTATCTTGAGCATTAGCTTCTCGATACTTTTGGTACAAATTTTTCTCACCCGCTGCTTGTCCGGCATCCCCCTGAAGACGGTTGTATAGTTCAGTGTCACTACTCTGAGTATTCGGCATACTGCAAGAACCGATTGATTGTTTAGCTTGATCCAAAATGACTTGTATCTTGTTTTTTTGCTGACGCTTATTCGTTGCCGTTGCCTCATTTTTGTCCATTCTTGTCTTTTCCAAAGCACTTTGCAGTCTATAAAATTCACTAGATTCAGAAAAATAAGCATTATTCGCTTGGTTTGCTCTGCTTGTATTGTCAGATGTATATAGATATACAGAATTAATAACTTCTTGGAACGCAGTAAATAACGCAGTTATGCTGGCTATGGCTGTCTGATATCTGTAGAAATAATCATCACCCATAACAGGAACATTTTGAAACACTTCATAGACCCCTGTGGTTCCACCTTGTGTTCCAATTCCCGAACTTTGAGCTATCCCATTTAACTTCGTACGTATTTCGTCATTTCGCTGCTTTGCTAATCGTAGAGCAGGTTCAATAGTTTGCTGTAATAGCTGGATTTCTCTTCCGTTAGCCGGCACCTCCAGCTTCGTAGCAGCTAGGACTGCTGCGTATTTAATGATCAGTTGCAACAACGCTTCTAGATCATTTAACTTCTGGGCGAAGACCTGTGCCTGAGACCCTAATATTTGTTTAGAAGCTGCGAGGGATTGTATGCCGGCCACGGGTCCAGCTTGGCTTAGCGCTGCAATTGACATATCCAGATCATGTATGGAATCTTGAATGGATCTCAGCTGATTTTTCACTTCTACGATTTCGCTTCTCACTTCATCAGCAGTATGAATGCCGATTTGTGCAGCTAATTCGTCTAATTCGATGATGCGCTTTTGATAATAAGTATGATACTTCGATATTTTTCCAGTCAGCTCTTCGCTGCTCTGCCAAGCTTCATCTAGTGCGCTTTCTCTCTGATCAATGAGTTTTTCAAGCTCCGCCGCTTCTTTAGAAAACTGAGACCCAAGTTGAAAGGGGGCTTTCGTCCCGCTGTTCCGAAACTTATCGGTAATCTCAAGTGTATACTCGATAGGAGCCTTGATCTTCATATCCTCCAGCACCTGCCGTTCAAAAATCGTATGACTGGCTAATGTGTACACCGGAGTAACACGCATGCCATTCTCTACAGGCCGTGTATCCACATAATGAAATGCTCCAGTCGATACTTGACCTGATAAATTACTTGCAAAAACCTGGCGGAATAACGCCTCCGTCTTATCCTGCGATATGCCAAGACCATAGAGTCCCATCGCTTGCAGCTCTGTATCGTAAGCTGACATAACCGATCGCGCTGCAGCTTTGACCGCTGATTCTGTCTCTTTTTCAGCCAGCTTAATTCTTGCGAAATCAATGAGCACAGCTTGAAATAAGAAAATCGGCACAATAATGAGAATCAGATAGACAGAAACTGCACCACTCTCTGAACGAACGAATTTCCTCAAAAACTCCCCCCTTTCTAATTGTGAATGACAACAACAATCCCTTTACGCTCCAGCTCCTTACGAAATGAATTAGACGGCATTCCTTTGCCGCTGGCATCTTTTTTGAAAAAGTGCCAGACGATGCCCCTCACTTGCGCTTTTTCATCCAGCAGCTCAATATCCTTAGGCAGCTGCTCGGTACGAAGCTGAAATTCCGTCATATTGTAAAAAGCCTGATGACCAATACCTCGAGCATCCAGCGCATCGATCGTTCTGCTTTTTCCTGATGTTGTCGTCAAAATGACCTCTGTACCCCCAACCAGTGATTTCAAATAGGCCGCGGCTTGACGCTCTGATTGGATCGACACACTAGGGCCAGACAAGTTATCCTGAATAGGTTCTACGAGTGCCTCTCTCGCCTTTTGAGGGGAAATTCGGCCTTTGATCGCTTTGAAATAAGTACGTGTAATATCCGTTAATCGAATAAGTTCAACAGTTTCTACAACATGTGAAACAGCCCTGCCAGTTGTGTGCTCAGAATCCAACCATCTCTTTAGCTGCTTCGGCATAAGAAACGACTTTGTCAATTTCACCTCAACCTGATGGTCAAAAAGATAGTTAGCGTATTTTGCGGTTCCCGTCACTCCCTGAGGTAGTAATGTAGAGGATTTGGCAAGTTTTTTCTCCACGTGACCACTAGCACTGCCCGAGGGAATAATGACTTCTGTTGTGCCACTACCACTCAGCATTCCGAATAAATCTGTCACACTATCATGTGTTAGTCTCCAATAAAGGCCATCTGTTTCACTTGGATTATAATTTCCTGTCACTAAATCTTTATGGCTGTTGTTCCACGTAAAGGCAAGACGCTCAGCCGCCGTCCTCGCAAGCTGCTGAACAAATACGTTCTGATACGCATACATGCCCACAAAGAGAAGCGTAACCGTACAAAGTAGAATCAGCGGAAATACAAGAGAAGCTTCTAATGTAAAGCTTCCTTCCTCACTAACGCGGAGACTAAGTTGACGCCTATGGCGCACAGCTAGTTGTTGGACTAGGCGCACAAGGAACAACCGCGCTGTTGTCTTTCAAATCAGAGTTGGCATCTCCAATTAACTTCTGGAACCACGAGACGATCCACTTTCTGAAAATAATAGCTATTGCGACAAGCACGGCAACGATCAATAAAATCTCCAAAGTGCCTAATCCTTCTTCATCTTCCCAAAACTGTTTTAACCAATTTAACGCTGTTTTCATCTCTACATACCTCCATTACTGTTTCATCATAAGTAAAGCTGGCGCCGCAACAATGACCATCACGACAACGAAAATGAGCACCATGGGAAATACAAGCTTCGATGAAGCCTCTTCACCTAGTGTTCGTGAAACCGACTTCCTTCTTTGCCAAAGGTCCAACGAAAGTGCGTGAAGCGCTACAACAAAATCATTACCACCTCGCTTATAATTCAACAGAAGAGTAGAAGTAAATAAGGACACTTCATGAAGGGCGCAGCGTTTGCTGAAATCCTCCATTACTTTTGCAAAAGATACATTCATCTCCAGCTCATGAACGGCTTGTGCCAGTTCTTTATAAAGCGGTGTTTGCGCTTTATGCGGTCGTGCCTCTACACAGCGTATCCATGCCCGATTTACGGTCTCTCCTGCGTTTACGAGCAGCACGATTGTACTCAATATTTC
Organism: Paenibacillus sp. J31P190; assembly: GCF_059692075.1. Lineage (NCBI taxonomy): Bacteria > Bacillati > Bacillota > Bacilli > Caryophanales > Paenibacillaceae > Paenibacillus > Paenibacillus sp. J31P190. Next base: position 221,810 of record NZ_JCAUAS010000002.1, read on the forward strand.
AGGCAATTCAAGGATCATCAGCTGCTGTTTCTTGCGGATTTTCGCATCTAAATCACGTACCATGATCAGGGGAATAATCGCAGTAGCCAGCAATCCAAATCCAAACAGAGAACTATCTCCTCCAGCAAGAATGGATAGCAGAGTTAGAATTACTAAGCATAAAGTCGAAGCCGAGATAAGCTCTGCAAGAAACCATTTACTGCCATGTGCAGCGAAGCTTCTCCCATGCAGTGTAATTAATTTATGATGTACTTTTGCCGTAAAATCGGGTGATTTTTCCATCAAATTAAGCTTGTCGATAAGCAAGTAGCTGTAAGGTAACAGCAGCTTCATTTGGAACGGATAAGGGTGAGCCTTGATAATCTCAGCATATTGCACTCGCCCCCATAGGAATAATAGGATACAAACGGCAATCTGAGTAATAAATACAATCGTGATCCACATGCTACACCTTGATATTCATGATTTTTTGAGTGAGTATATAGCAAGCACCAAGCAGCACCAAGCTCGCTGACATGATAAGTACACCGCTGCCCGTATAAAGAGGAACCATGTATTCCGGAGAAGAGAACGCTAGCACGGCAACAATGACGATCGGAGCAAAGAGCAGCACCCTCGATTCAAAACGTTTCTGTGCAATCATCACGGAAATATCCTGAGAAATTTCAAGCTTTTCGCCAATCACCGTAGCCGTTCGTTTCATGACCTCCACCAAATTGCCACCAGTCCGCTTACAAGTCAAGAAAACGTCTGTGAAGCTTCTTACATCTTCTAAATGACTGCGATCCGCTAAATTTTTCAGAGCAGCTTCAATGGGTTCCCCGTTCTCTACTTTTCGGCAGATAATACTAAATTCCAAGACAATCAGGCAAGCGGGATCTGGATACAGCATTTTCAGATCTTCTAATGCCTCTCTAAACGCTGTTTCAATCGACTTACCAACCGTCATGGAAGAAGATAGGCAGCTTAATGCTTGTTTAAACTGTACATACAGTTTGTTTTTACGAATTTGAATTAACTGCTGCTTACGTATTCGGGGAAATGCAAAGCCTACCGCTGCCAATGCTGCAGCAAGAACGAAGCTTTTGTAGAAAATGTAGCCTACAATGAACGCTGGTAAGGCAAGCATCAGGATAGCACTTACTTTTTCCTTGGAAGTTAGCTGATAGTGGTTATAGTCAATCAGATGGTTCATTGGAGCTGAGTGCTGGATGGGCTGAGATTCAGCTCTCTTAGTTGATCCTTTTCTTCGTTCCAAATACAATAGAAAAAACCAGCTGAAAGCTCCACAAATGAGGAGAAGTATCAAAATCTTCATCCTGCATCACGCTCTCTCTGAACCTGTGCAAACCACTCTGGCAGCTTCTTTCCAGCCATTCGAATTTTGTGCATGTGGTGCAGCCTGTTTCCGGTATATACGAGCTCACCAATTACCTTGCGATCCACGGTTTCCCCTTTTTCATTAAATAAGAAAAGCGGGTGCAGCTGGACCTCACCATCCTTTACACCTAAAACCTCATGAATTTCTGTGACTCTACGGGTACGATCACGAATTCTACTCACATGGACCATAACATCCAAAGCTGAGGCAATTTGCTTACGAATAACCTCTACAGGAAGTGGTGCACCGCTGAGTACCATCGTTTCAAGCCGACTGAGCATGTCCACAGATGTGTTTGCATGCCCTGTGCTTAAACTTCCATCATGCCCCGTATTCATCGCAGCTAGCATATCCAGTGCCTCCGCTCCGCGAACCTCCCCAACAATAATTCGATTGGGACGCATGCGCAGCGAAGAACGAATAAGCTCTCGAATCGTGATCTCTCCTTTCCCTTCGGTATTGGCATTTCTGGTTTCCATTCGTACCAAATTAGGTACAGTCTGTATCTGAAGCTCAGCAGAATCTTCGATCGTAATGATACGTTCGTGCGGGGGAATCCAAGCACTTAATGCATTTAGAAATGTCGTCTTCCCTGAACCTGTTCCGCCACCAATAAAGATATTAAAGCCCGATTCAACCATTACTTGTAAAACTTCTGCTGCCTCTTCCGAGATACTTCCCATACGAATCAAATCTGCCATTTGCAGGGGCTTTTCCGGAAACTTACGAATCGTTAAAGTTGGACCACTCAAAGAGGCCGGCGGAAGAACAATGTTTACCCTTGACCCGTCAGGCAGACGCGCATCGACTATTGGCGTTGCTTGATTCACAATCCGGTTCACCTTAGAAACAATCATCTGAATGAGGTCCTCGAGTTTCTCTACACTTTCCAAAGGATACGGATATCGCTCAACGGCGCCTTTCCTTTCGAAAAAGATGCACTCGTGCCCATTGACCATGATCTCTGTCACGGATGGGTCATCGATCAGCGGTTGAAGGATATCCAACCCACGAAAAGAATCAAAAATTCGCTTTACTAGAGCCTGCATCTCGCTTGAAGTCCAACCGTGCTCTCCTGCTGCGCTGAAAACGGACTCCTCAATAAGTTCAATTAATGTGACATCGCTGACCGTACTGGAAAGATCAATCTTCTCCTTTATCTGCTGCTTCAATGTGAGAAACAAATCATGATTCATGAAACAGCAGCCCCTTCTCTAACCGAAGAAGAATGCCCTTTTTCTATTTGAATAGCAGTAAACATCTCATACGTCTGTTCTGAAAACAAGCCAGATTGCCAGATCTGTTCTGGAGTGCTTAAAACTTTCCACTCGGGGATATACGGAAGCTTAAACGTTATTTCCTTACCCAAATCTGAGAAATCATTCGTTTCCTTGCCCGTATATTTATTGATTACGAAATGTACATTTTGCATGGAACTCATTTGCTTCTGTAGTGCCTCAGTTTTATATAAATCATTTAAATCGTCCCGTACAATCCAGACGATATGATCACTGACATCCAAACTTTTTACAATTCTCGGATGCACTGTGGCTTCTAAATCAACAATAATGAAGTCATATTGGTTCAACGAGATCAATGATTCAATAAGAAGACGGACATGATCGCCGCTCATTTCCTGCATCTCCCTGATTTGATCTTTGGGAGTAAGATAATCAATACGCAGCCTAGAATCGTTAGATTTGAGCAGCCGCAGCTTAGGTCCCAATAACTCAGGCGTGCTTTTCATGTAATATAGAAGCTGTGAAAATCGTCCTATATCCCCCTGAAGCCACTGAGAGGCTGTACTGACCGACTCCAGGCTGAGATAAAAAACCTGTTCCCCGCGAAAAGACAACTGCTTCGCCAAATGAACGGCGGTCATCGTTTTCCCACTATTCCCGCTGCTGCTGTAGACTGATAGAACTTTAGTTCTTTTCGTCCCAGGACCCGCATCAAATCTATGCTTTTCCGTATAAAAAGCCTGAAGGCGCGATATTAATTGGTGCAGGGCTTGAAAACGATATAAGAACGGAATCTTCGTCTCCGCTTCTTTGGAATTTGCAATCGTTTCACTCAAAATCATTTTGCATAACGATGTACTCCGATTCATCATTAAGGGGTAATATACCTCGGACAGTAATAAAACCCCTTCTAGTTGCTGATTTTCAAGCACCTCGAAAACCAATTCTATTTTGGAAAAAAGCCTCACTTGTATTCTCTCAGCGATCTCAGAAGATCGTATGAAGGCAGCAAGTCTCTCTGCGTAAACGATGTCATCATCTAAGACGTAAAGTTGAATTTTATTCATTCCTACCTCCCTTTTCTTATTTCATTCATGAAACATTGGCATACACGCCACTGGCGATTAAAACAAAGCTAATAACCGTCAGCACAATGGCAATGCGAATGGTCGTCTCAACCTTCATCATCAGCCTCCTTCGCGATTCGGAGAAAACAAAAAAAGCACGCGCCGATTGAGGAGATATGATCTCCACGATCAGCGGTGCTTCCGCTTGTCCGATTTAATTTATCCAAATTGTACCACATTCTACCGGAAAATCAATCCCTTTTATTCCCAAGGGTATTTCATCGTGAAGAAGCTCGCCAGCTTCTTACTTTCAACTCTTCGTAAACGTCTCATTTCTGCTCGGTGTGGCGCCGATTCATGCAGCTTCTTCTCTTCTTCCGTTTCTGGAACCACATCTGGAACTTCAACCGGAACTTTATTGTCATCGAGTGCTACGAATGTCAGGAAAGAGGTTGCGGCAATTTTTCTTGCCCCAGTTTTCAAATCTTCGGTTACGACTTTGACGAAGACCTCCATCGAGCTTTTGCCAGTCCATGTCACGAATGACTCCAAGCAAACCGAGTCTGACGTATGTATGGGCGACAAAAAGTCAACAGAATCCGTTGAGGCTGTCACAACAGACCTCCGGCAATGTTTATGTGCCGCAATCGATGCAATATCATCAATATAGGACATCAATTTTCCACCAAACAGCGTGTTGTGGTTATTTACATCCGTAGGAAAAATTCGTGACGTCTTAAAGCATCTGGATTCTCTAGCATATCTTTGTTCCATATGTATGGCCCCCTCTATCTGCATCTAAATGAAATATGACTCATCATAACACAATTATGGTCGTTTGGTTATAACTTGAGAATCAATTTACAAATTTATTAAAGGGGTTAACTAGGTTTTTTGAATCGTGAGAATAACGATTTACTCCCCTTCAAACTGTTTTTTTTAACCGTATCTGTCGGCAGAATTTCTCTAAGTAAAGGGGTCAGAGCATCTTTCAACTTCTCCAAAACCTCGGTCTGATCTTGAATACATTCCCCTTTCCAAACAGCACGCATGACTTCAGTACGCGGAATTTCAGGTAAGGTGCATAACGGTGCGGCTGGCAGCGAATCTACCCATTCACTCCGCAAAAGTCCCGGCATCGTGCCGTTCGCCACAAAATGCACCTTTTTACCACGCTTCTGATACCTATCAAATTGATTGAAATGCGCTCGTGAACTTGGGCGATTACACTTTCCAGGAGAGGCGTCTACAACTACAATGATCTCATCCGCACTATGACAAAGTTCTTGAACAGAAGGATCCTCCCAATGCGTGGATACGTCCCAAATGACGATTGGCTTTTTTATCGTATGTAGAAGTTTGAAGGAATCCTCAGGATGCCATGTGCTTTGAAACCCTTCAGGATGAAGAGGTACCCATGTCGTAAAACCGTTGATCCATGATGAAATCGCTGCTGACGTTTGTTCACTAATGAGATTAGACGCGAATGTGTAATCCTTAGGGGCCTTGTTATCGCCGTAAAGGAGCATATACAAATCAGGTTCAATTGTTGGCTGCTCAACAAGTGCGTTCGGAATGTGCATAGCGTGAAGAATTCTTGCCAATGTAATTGCCATGAATGTTGCACCTACACCAGCAAATAAACCGCCAATAACAATTAATTTATCTGGTGTTGAAGGGATGATTGGTGTGTGTTGAGTCAACGTTTCTGGGGTCATAGTTGATTCGGAATAGATGGAACGAAGTCTCATTTTTACTTCCATGGCAGATTGACATCTTTTTTGCGGGTGCTCTTGCAGGAGTAATCGCACGGTGGAGGTTAAAGCTTCAGGTAAATCTGGACGTATCAGTTCCAACGATTTTTGGGTTATATACGCATACTGGCCGCCTGATAATAAATAATACAGCATAGCGCCGAGTGTAAATAAATCAGATCGCGCATCCGTTTGTAAGCCTAGGAATTGTTCGGGAGCAGCAAAGCCAATCGTACCCATTTGGATGGTGTCGGATGGTTTACCGTTTTTGAAGTGTCGGGCAACGCCAAAATCGATTAATCGGACTTGGTTCTGCTCATTTAACATCACATTGGAAGGCTTGAGATCGCGGTAAATAATCGGACGAGGCTGAAACGTGTGCAAATAGTGAAGTAAATCGCACAGCTGAAAGGCCATATGAATAATTTTCGCAACGGGTAACTCGCGACCCTTTTCTTCGAATAAATCTTGTAAGGTTGGCCCTTGAATATAATCCATAACCAAGAAGCCTTTTCCATCTTCAGTTGTAAAATAATCAACTAACTGCGGCAGCTGCGGGTGTTGGAGCCTAGCGAGCATTTCCGCTTCTTCTAGAAAGAATGTCATATCATCGGCTTCAAAAGGCAAACATTCTTTCACTGCCCATTTCTTCCCTTTCAGCTTCAAATCTTCTGCTAAATAAACGTGACTCATACCACCTTGACCGAGCAAGGCTTCAATTCGATATCTTCCCCCAATACATGTTCCGATCCAACTTTGTTTATTCATCAATAAATAAATGGCCCCCTTATCAGGTAAGATTTACCTTGATTATAAGAGGGCCTTCTTTAAAAATCTACATTTTTTTCCACATTCTACGTCTTTTGCAAATAAAGTGTCAATTCTTCCCGATTGTGAAACAATTGCTTGGCTTTAAGCAGGAAGAGAGACGGCTCCAAAATCTTCAAAACATCACGAACCGTTTGAAACGGTTTTTTATGCATGAGTTTGACCGTAATGATTGCCGTTCCCCCACTTTGTAAGGAATAGAGTAAATCAGCGACTAAACGACCCATTTGACGTGGGTCCCAGCTCATATCGCAGACGAGCAAATCAAACTCATTTTCCCTCAGCTTTACTTCACCCGCATTTTTCTTAAGAATCGTGAGAAGTCGGTTGCCTTGAAGTCTGGGACTCATGGAAGCAGGGTCAATAGCCGTAACACGCAAGCCGCGCTCCAAAAGTAACGATGTCCATCCACCAGGGGCCGCACCAATATCTAGTGCCGTACGAGCGACGCCGAAATCAATACCGAATCGCTGTTCCGCTTCCAAAAGCTTGAATTTAGCACGCGAGATTTGATCCTCTTCCTTCATGAACCGGATCGCACCGCCTGACCAATCTGACAAATTGTCGGCAGGCTTAGATAGCCCCACGAATAACTTCTTAGCGCTAATATACACGGAAATGATTTGATCCGCATATCGAACTACGGGTTCAGCCTGAATCTCCGAAACCAATATTTCATCTAAAGCTGCCTTGACGGTGAAAGGCGCGTAAGGTACATCCGCCCGCTCTTCTTTGCGCACTTGGGTGGCTATTTTCTCGCCTGAACCAATAAGCCCTGAAGAAATGGCATCTCTTAGCCAAGCCTTGAGATGTTCGATATCCGCATCCGTACGGCTCAAGTCCCAGTCTTGACTCACAGGCTGAACATGCCTAAGAAACATAGGCTCCTGCTCTTTAAGCGTTGTGATCATATCATCTGTACCCTCGGGCACTTCGAATATAAACACCTCTGTCGGCACCAACAAAGTAAACTTAGTTAAGGGAAATAACTTACGAATTTCATCTTGTGCATATTGAGCGAACCCGTGATTCGAGGTACCAATGTATGTCGTTAAGTGTGTCATAGCCGCATCCTTTATGTAATCTACTATCTTGATTCAATAACCTTAATCCATGGACGTTCTTGGAACCATTCCAACGTGATTTCGATCCCAAAAGCTCGATGAATATGTTCCGGAGTCAGTACCTCTTCTTTGCGCCCTGCAGCAATGATTTCACCTTGTTCAATGATAGCAACATGTGTAAATAAAGGGATTATTTCTTCGATATGATGCGTCACATATACGACCGTAATGTTTTGCTTGCTGAGGTCATTGACATCTGTTAGAAAACGTTCTCTCTCGTATAAATCTAGACCAGCCGCTGGTTCGTCCATAATGAGAATGGAAGGCTTCATCATCAGCGATCTGGCAAGCATGACTTTTTTACGTTCTCCTTGCGAAAGACTTCCTAAAGGCTGATGAGCCAAATGAGGAATGCGAACACGCTCCAACATGACTAGAGCACGATCTTTCACCTCTTGGGGTATTTCCTGATAAAACCGTAAATAGGCATATTCACCCGTAGCGACAACCTCGAGGACAGGGTCACTCAGATTCAATTTTTCGAATAAAGACTGTGAAATATAGCCGATTTTTTTGCGAACTTCCCTCACATCACATTGACCATATCGATTGCCCAGCACGTCTACCGTTCCCCGACTCGGGAACTCGTATCCATTCATCATTTCAAGCAATGTTGTCTTACCTGAACCATTACGGCCTAACAATACCCAGTGTTCACCTGGCTGAATGTGTACATTCACATCCTGTAAAATATGACGTTCTTCTCTAATAAAATGAATACCGGATAAATGGATCATTTGCGGTCGATTCCTTTCTGACTACGGCTCACTCTTATAAGTCCCTTGTGCAATCTGCATGAGCAAATCGTCAGGAATTCGGTGAGGGTATAGACTCATCCCTTCGGGTTTGGCCGTGTAGAGCGTTTGATACATGGCCGTGCAAGCCGAGGGACTGGAAGTATGAATATAAATTGTTTTGGGAAATTTACGCTGTTGCGTCAACCAAATGACGACGTCCATGCCAGTCTCCATCGTAGACCAACCCAAATCATGATCTAACGACAAAATATCAACATCAAATTCCTGGAGAAGTAAAATGCATTCTTTGACATCTTTGGCTAAAGTAAATCCTTGGGGACAAGGGCGCAAGTCATCTAAGTATACATGAATCATGATCGGATTTCCTTTCCTATTCATGATGGAATGAATGAAGGACTAGTAAACCAAAGATTTCACCAGTGCAATTTCCTGAGCATGTGTACCGTCACTACCTGAACCTGTTTCAAGAACGATAGGAATTTGCTTCAAAAAGGAAGAGCTTAGCATCTGCTGTAAATTCTCTCGGCCAATATAACCAGCCCCAATATTTGCATGGCGGTCTCGGCGTGAACCATATGGATGGACTGAGTCATTCAAATGAACGGCCTTCAGATGCGGAAAATAGTCAAGCTGTCTCCCCTTGGTCTCAAGCTCTAACCAATTATGCCCCTGCCATAAACCACTTGCAAATGCATGACACGTATCCAAGCAAAATCCAATCTTCTCTGGAGCTTCACTTAGTTTGCGCACTTGAACCATTTCTTCCATGGTTAGCCCCAGCTGAGCACCTTCCCCAGCTTGATTCTCAAGCAAAATCAAAGAAGAACCCTCATATCCTTGAGCAGCACTATTCAAACATTGTATTATATTTTTATAGCCTTGTAACGGGTCTTTTCCAATATATTTTCCAAAGTGCACCACTAATCCTACCGAACCGCAGGCATCCGTAATTTCCAACCCATTCCTCAAAAGCTTTATCATATGATCGCGTTCAGCCTCATCAGCCGCAGGGTTCAGAGGATATGGCGCGTGCCCAATTGATAAAATGCCGTGTTCCAGGCAAAATTGCGCACATGCGCTTGTATCTCTTTGATTAACCAACTTGGTAGAAAGACTGCGCGGATTCATGGGAAAGTATTGAAACGCATTTGCCCCTATAGACAGAGCGGTTTTGGCCGCACCCAAATAGCCGCCACGCGTACTAACATGAGCGCCAATAAACATCATGAATCAGCCCTTTCACGCTTGACAATTAGCACAATAGAAGCATTTGCGACTCGAAACTTCTGTCTTGATTAGTGGATGTCCACAGCGCAAACAAGGCTCCCCTTCTCGATCATATACACGACACATAGCATCGAACTGCCCCGTCAAACGGTCACCAACAAACAGAGGCTCGTCTATATATCCCCCGAATTGAATAGCTTCGAGAAGAACCGAGCGCATGGCTTGAAATAAGCGATTCTGCTCTTCTTCTGTCAGTGAGGACAGTTTACGAAGAGGGAGAATGCCCGCATAAAAGCATATCTCATCGGAATAGCAGTTCCCAATACCTGAGAGAAACGATTGGTCAACAAAGGATAATTTCAAGTTGCTTTTCTTACTTTTCAACACCCTTTGGAATTGTGTAAAAGTAAAACTGGATTCCAGTGGCTCAGGCCCAAGCTTGCCTAATAGCAGATCAACCTCAGGCAGTGTATGCATGTGCAAATATCCTAACCGCAATCCGATGAAATATAAGTGCTTCGTTCCAAAATGGATCACAACTTGCGTTGTCCGATCTGGCTTCTCTTCCTCCGTGCCATAGAACATCCAACCACCAAGCATTAAATGCAATAACAAAACTTCACCTGATACCAAATGAAACAGCAAATGCTTAGCTCTGCGATCTATCCGTACAATACGGTTCCCGGTTAGCGTACGAATGAAACTATCCGGCTCCACATTCAATGATTTCGGACGCATAACTTCCGACCCTGTGATTGGCGCACCTTGGATCAACCGCGTCAACTGCTGGCGATATGTTTCCATCTCTGGTAGTTCGGGCATGGCACACTCTCTTTGCCTTTTCTTCCTTGTATAGCCAAATGACTGGGAAAGTAAACGGAACTACCTAACACAACTTCTGGATGGTTCTGGAGAGTTCTTAGTGCTCTATGTGCTTCTATGTGCTCGTTAGTGTTTATTAGCTCTAGTACTCACAGTGCTTTATAATGCTCCTTAATGCTTTTTAGTGTTCTTGGTGCTCTTGGTGCTCTTGGTGCTCTTGGTGCTCTTGGTGCTCTTGGTGCTTCTTAGTTTTTCTTAGTGCTCCTTGGTGCTTCTTAGTTTTTCTTAGTGCTCCTTGGTGCTACTTAGTGCTTCTTAATGCTTCTTAGTTCTTCTTATTGCTCCTTAGCTACTTCTTAGCTCTTCTTAGTGCATCTTGGTGCTTCTTAAGCTTTTTAGTGCTTCTTAGTGATTCTTGGTGCTTCTTAATGCTTATTAGTGTTTATTGGTGCTTCTTAGTGCTTCTAGTGCTTCTAGTGCTTCTAGTGCTTCTAGTGCTTCTAGTGCTTCTTAGTGTTTCTTGGTGCTCCCCTGATTCTCTTTTAACAAACGAGATAATCTCTTCGTCTTGAAATTCAAAAATAAGAGCCCCTAGAGACTCTTGTTTCAACCATAAAGGTATTAAAATGACTAATAGCAATCTTTAGAGACTTCTATTACTATGAAATGTTAGCAAAAATGGTGAAAATGATTAAATTAGGAGCCTCTAGGAGCTTCTATTTCTTGATTCATTGATGAAAAATGAAATTTAGCAGTCTCTAGAAGCTCTTATCTAATATGTTAAAATGTATAGAATTAACATAGTAACGGACCAGTCTCCACGAAAATGGGCTACTCTCAAGGATTCTGAGGAATGGCGTACATCCGCATTAAATTAGCCCTTCACTGACGTAAATCGGCTTTATTTTGCGAGTCTTACTTTTCTCCTTCGATGTATTCTTACCCTTCACAACAGGAGATGTCATTTCAAACGAATGACTTTCGGTTTTCCTCAACTTTCCTTTCAATCGACGGATACGTTTCTCCAGTGCTTCCTCGACTTCGTTTTGACGTTTATCCCCACGGTGAAGCGAACGCCGACGCCAAAGCTTCGCCCAAGCCTCCTCAGCGAAAAATATCGCCTGAGCAAAGTTCTTCTCTCGATGTTCGTAATACATCGCTAGCTCCAAATAAGGCTCCAAATGAAGCGCAATGCTCGCGTTTTTGATGGCAATCCATCGCTTCCATAGTTCAACCGCTCGATGATATTCACCATTCTTCTTGTAAAAGGCAGCTAATAGAAGAATGGCAGATTCTTGATCAGCTGGTTCAGCTGATCTTGGATCATTCATTAACCTAGCAAATAATTCATCGAAATAATTCTCAGCTAATACAGTTCGACCCATTTTGTCTAGCCATATACCTGTTCGGAACAATTCTTCGAGTTCGAGCTCGGGATCAAGTTCGAGTTCGGATTCTTGTTCTTGTTCTTGTTCTTGTTCTTGTTCTTGTTCTTGTTCTTGTTCTTGTTCTTGGCCGAATCCAAGACCGGGATCAGTTTCAATCTCTTGCTCTCCATTCGACGGCAATCCCTTCATTTGCTCCTGTTCAAAACGGTATGAACCCGGTATTCTTCCTTTAACTTCACTACCCCCACTCAACAGTTTGCCGAAATGTATGGCAAGTGCAGCTAAAGTAACGATATCGTGTTCATTATGAACGAATACACCTTCAAGTACGGATGGATTTTTTTCCGCCAGATATTGAAAATATAAAGCGGGTGCCATTGATCCTGGTACATCGTCTACTCGTTCAAAGCCAAGGCGGCTCTCTTCAACTTTGCTAAGTCGACAAGATGGCAGTGTGTTTCGCCACAGGCTTCGCGAAGGGTAAAGGAGATCAAGCTGCAGCAGTTTTGCATCGTCCAATGTGAGTCGATTAAGAACATAGCGATTCTTAAGAATAGGCCAATCGAATGTACGGCCATTGTAGGAAATAATATGCGTAAAGCGTGCGAACAGTACTTGCAAATAAAGAAGCATAGCATGCTCTTCCGCTGGATTGCGAATCAAAAGCTGTTCTACCGTGAACAGCTCACCGGTATAAAAGCCGATGCCGACCATGAACGGCACGTTACCTGCACCGACGCCGAGTCCGGTCGTTTCGGTGTCGAAGAAGAGCAGCTCTTCGACCCGGACGACGGCGTCACGTTCGTGAAAGCAGGACAGCTGCTGCGCAACATCGGCCAGCTCCCGCAGCCGATACTTGCCGTGCACGCTGTCCGCGCCGTACACACGACGCCGCATGACGAACGAGCCCGCCGGGCTCGTTTCTACATGGGCGCCGAGCTGCGCCCACTCGCCGTCTGCCGCAGGCAAGGTCGGCGGTGTCGCCTGAGCCGCCGAAGGTCCCCGTAGGCGGCCGAGTCTCTCGCGGAGCCCGCTCATCGGGCACCGCCTTCGAGCTGCGCAAGCAGCTCCAGGGCCAGCTTCTTGCCGAGCAGGCCGACTTCTTCGATCGGCCCAACGCAGGCCGGGCAGCCGCTGATGCAGCCGCAGCGCTCAATCAGGCTGCGCGCCTGATCCATGAGCTGACCGTGTACATCGTACAGCCGGTCACTTAGACCTACACCGCCTGGGTAGCGGTCGTAGAAAAACACCGTCGGCAGTTTGTTATGCACCGCACGCACCTGCGGAACGACCCGAATGTCCATCGGATCGCACATCAAGTACAGAGGAGCCAGATGCGATAGGACGTTCGCGATGCCGAGCAGCGCATGCTGCATATCATTGGTCGAACGCCCCGCCGACATCTCCTCGTCGAACGTAAACCAATAAGAGCTCGTATGCAGCTCTTCTTCAGGCAACCGAATAGGACCGGAACCTATGTTCTCATGCGTTCTCAAACGAATTTTCTTGAATATCGTTGGCTGAGCATTCACTGTGACCTCACCCAATTGGCGCAGCAGCCCTCCTACACGACCCTCTCGATTCACATGCAGCACCTTGAGCTGCACAGCCATACTTGCATCGGTAAAATAGTCCACATTCACTTGCCGAACATAGGCTTTCTTCTCTTCATAATCCAACTTCTCCACTTGGAATTGGACGCCTTCATGGATATAAATAGCCTCTTCGTGAATGAGAGTTGGCGCACTGAAACGATCACATTCACCAATGACTCTATTTGCATTCGTCATATCAATAATAATGAAATTCTCTTGCGCTGCAGAGCGCAAAGAAATGTTGTGAGCTGGAAAAGACTGCTCCATCCAGTACCAACGATCATTCACCTGATGAAGCACTTGCTCCTCCGTCAAATATTCGAGGACATCGGTGAGAGATTCATCACCGAACTTCTCATTCGCTTCAAAGGGCAGCTCATAAGCCGCACACTTCACATGATCTACGAGAATGATCAGATTGTCAGGATGAATGCGTGCTTGCTCTGGCGGCCGCTCAAAGAAATACCTCGGGTTCTGGATCAAGTACTGATCCAGCGGATTACTGCTCGCGACGAGTATCGTCAGCGAGGTCTCCTGCCGTCGTCCGGCACGCCCGGACTGCTGCCAAGTGCTGGCTATCGTGCCCGGATAGCCATTTAGCACGCACGCTTGCAGCTGGCCAATGTCGATGCCCAGCTCCAGCGCGTTCGTGCTGACAACGCCGCGTATTTCCCCGCTGCGTAAGCCTCTTTCGATCTCCCGGCGAAGCTTCGGGAGATACCCGCCACGGTAGCCGCGGATCGATTTGCTGCCCAGTTCGTGAGTCACGAGCTCCTGCAGATAGGTCAGCAAAATCTCCACGCGCACGCGGCTCCGAGCAAAAACAATCGTCTGGATCCCGCTCCGCAGCAGCGTTCCCGCTAGCTTGCGCGTCTCCAAGACGGAGCTTTTACGAATCCCCAGCTGCTGGTTCACCACTGGCGGATTATAGAATACAAAGTGCTTCTCGCCTGCCGGCGCTCCGTTATTGTCTATCAGCGTCACGCTTTCGCCAATAAGTCGCTCCGCATGCTCCTTCGGATTATCGATCGTCGCCGATGCGCAAATAAATTGCGGGTTTGAGCCGTAGAAGCGACAAATTCGCTTCAACCTGCGAATCACATTTGCGACATGACTGCCGAAAACCCCACGATACGAATGCACCTCGTCAATAACGATATAATTCAAGTTCTCAAAAAGCTTTACCCACTTCGTATGATGGGGAAGAATGGCGGAATGAAGCATATCCGGATTCGTGACAACAATATGTCCAGCATTACGAATGGCCTGTCTCACCGTCGGCGGCGTGTCTCCATCATAGGTATGCGTCTTAATATCGACCTCCATGAAGTCGACCATTTCCTGGAGCTCCGCGACTTGATCCTGCGCTAGCGCTTTCGTTGGGAATAAATATAGTGCACGAGACGCATCGTTCTCGAGTATTTTCTGTAAAACTGGAAGATTGTAACAAAGAGTCTTGCCTGAAGCCGTTGGTGTCACAGTGACCACATGGTGACCTGCTGTCACCTGACGGAACGACTCCGCTTGGTGTGTATATAGCCGCTGAATGTTTTTATGTTGAAGTGCAGCACGAATACCCTCATGCAAACCATCTGGAAATTCAGCCAGCTTGGGATCGCGTGGGGGTATGGTGTGCCAATATGTTACCTGTGACATGATTTCTGGTGCTTTGCGCAACCAATCAATCATTTCTATCATGGAAGAAACCTTACCAGTTAAAGGATTCATGAGTCGAATCTCCTTACCATTATCGTTTCTTCTATTTTACAGAATATACGTTCGTATGTCTACATGAGATCGGATGAATCATCATAATCATACCGAATTCCTTCGTGTTCTATAGTTGCCAGCTGAGCATTGACGGTGAGAGCCTGCTCCACATTCTCTTGCATTTTGAGCAAAACCTCATGATAATCTCTTGAACGATGCTCTTCCCTATCATGTTTCATCGCTGTTCTTAGCGCTCTTTCAATTATAATAACATCATGACTAGTAAAATTCACGGTTTCTCGCACCTCTTCTTGGTCCTTCATTTCATAACAACTAGTTTTTCCATAATCATGAAAAACCATACAGTTCAAGGGAATTTTCAGAAACTCGTAATCCGCATTGAAATCAGGTAATATTAGGAAGATTACAAAATAAGGAGGAATTCATAGTG
This sequence comes from Paenibacillus sp. J31P190, assembly GCF_059692075.1. Lineage (NCBI taxonomy): Bacteria > Bacillati > Bacillota > Bacilli > Caryophanales > Paenibacillaceae > Paenibacillus > Paenibacillus sp. J31P190. The sequence goes on from NZ_JCAUAS010000002.1 coordinate 237,156, forward strand.
ACAACTTCTTTACCTGCTGAAGTCGAATCCAATCGTCAACCTGACCACGAAATCAATCCTCAATTCCTAACACGTTGGTCGCCACGTTCCTTTACCGATCAAGAAGTGACTGAAGATGTTCTCCTAAGTCTATTTGAAGCCGCTAGGTGGGCACCATCAGGAAGCAACCTGCAGCCATGGCGCTTCATTATTGCCCGTACACCCGAACAAAGAGCCAAATTTCACAACTTCATTATGCCGGGCAACCGAGAATGGTGCGAAAAAGCTCCCGTCCTCACTCTCGTCATTTCACATACCAAAACGCCAAAAGGCGGCGATAACCCAAGTCACGCGTTCGATGCTGGTACTGCTTGGGGCTACCTCGCTTTAGAAGCCAACAATCAAGGTCTAGTCACTCACGCTATGGGCGGATTCGACCGGAATCAAGCCCGTGAAGCCCTTCAAATCCCTGAAGAGTATGATATTCATGCCGTGATTGCGATTGGTTACCGCGGCCCCGTCAACGCACTTGATGAGAAGTTCCAAGAACGTGAAATCCCATCAGGAAGACGTGAGTTAAGCGAGCTTTTATTTAGCGGAGAATTTGGACAGACACTTTAAAATTGTAAAAAAGAACACCTCAATTCACGATTTAATCGTGAATTGAGGTGTTCTTTTTGTATATGAATATATAACTGTTTCAATTCATTTCTAATCTATCAAACATACGGCGGGTCCCAAGCCTTCTTATCCCAACCGAGCGTATCACTAACCACGTTCATGTCCCGGTCCAGCAGCACATTGACACCGAAAGGCAGCTTGCGTTTGTGCCAGAAGCGCACATCACGCCACTGCACTTCATAACCGTCGTTCTTCTCTTTCCAACACACGTGAATCCGTTGCGCGAAGTGCAAGAAGGCGCGAACGCCATCCGTAGCCATAGTAGCCTGAACAATAGGATGCGATTCGTTCTGATTGTAATCAGCTTTGCTGTACTCCTCTTGAATCAATACGCGACCATGTCGGATCTCTCCTAGATAGAAGCATGTGTCACCCTCAAGAACGAATTGCCATTGAAACCAGCTTAGGCTCGGAATGAGATGACAGATGCCATCTGCGAGGTTCAATTCACTTTTTACTAGCTTAACGAATCGATTGCGCTGCGAGGCTCTTATAGCAATATAGAGAAAGGTTGCCGCATAGATCAAAGCGAACATCTCTCCGATATGGCTGCCGCCACTTCCATGCCAAACGAACAACCATAGCAGGACACCAAGGCCATGAAGACCAAATAAGAAGGGTTCATAGAGACAGAGAGTGTCGAGATGGAACCATTTCTGAGAAAACGGACGGAAGCACTGGACGCCATACACATTGAACATATCCAGAAATACGTGGAACACAACAGCTGCAAATGTCCATAGATACAAGCTAATCAGATGCTCCCATACACCAAACATGGCAGCGAGGGGCAGACTTAGAAGGATGGGCCAAATGAACAAAGCCGGCAACGAATGTGTGATCCCTCGATGAACGCGAACATAGTTCGCATATCCTCTCAGACGTGCAATGGTATCAAAATCAGGGGCATGCGAACCTATGAGTGTTCCTGCAAGTATGGCATGGGCCAGCGCAGGCTCCTGAGCAACGGCCGGTTCCAAACATGCCAATCCCGCTAATGTGACGCCGAACAATAAGTGGCTTCCTGTGTCCATGTGTCGATCACCAATCCTTTTGGTCGTTGTGTGAGTCATCCTGCTGCTTCCGTAGTTAAATCTATACTTCCGATCACATCGTCCCTTGTAGTAACGGCTGTTGCTGACGAGACCCTCTCCCACCGTTCATGAACATTAAACCAATAAAACCACGCCGAAGGCTGCTCACGGATAACCCGCTCCATGAACGCATTCAAAAGTAAGTTTGCCTCTGCACGTTCTGAACGTCCTGAACGCTCAAATTGTTCGTGTAAATGAATAGGTGATCCAAAAACTAACCGATGTTTAAACCCTTTGAGACGATACCCATAGAACGGCACAACTGGCACATGATGCTCAAGCGCTAACATGGCTGCACCTTCAGGTGTACGAGTTAGTCGGCCAAATAACCTGGATAAAGGAAATGTCGGTCTCCAGAAGTCGCCGAGGATGAAAATGACCCCGCCGCTCTGCACATGCTTTTTCAATGTACGATATAGCTCCAATGGGGGGACATTATCGTAATCTAAGCCGTTACAGCCCATAGCGGCAAACTTCATATACAGAGGTTTAAGTTCGGGACTTCCCGCTGAAGCCACCGTTAAGCAATCGAATTTCTGAGTCAAATACCAATAATAATTGAAGAAATTGCCAACATGCGGTGCATAGACAATGAATCCCTTACCCTTCGCTTGACGCTGTGCTTCTTGTAGATATTCCTCACCTTGCACGTCAAAGTGACTTGCATAAAGCTTTTTCAACCGAACAGAAAGGAAGAGAATTTCATATAGCGTATACACGACATTTTGAACATAATGCTTGGAGATAGCCTTTAATGAACTCTTAGGCATTGCACCTAGCAAGTCTATTAAATTGTGTTCCACTCGCTTTAGAAACCCATTTTGGAATACCCGATAAAGCGCAAACGCCAACATAGTACAAGCAACTGACATCATCCACATGGGAAAAACGCGGAGCACTCTCTCGATGCGATGCAGCCTACATTCATTCAATGTCAGCTTGGCAATCCATTCATACAAGGTAAGTCCTCCTTACCTACTTAAGTAGTCAGAAAATGGCGTTTATAACGACGTGTAACCCGGTCTTTTTGTAAAATAATAAAGAAATCAACGGTCTCGAATAGCTCATCATATGCCGGGTCTCCGCCAATCTCTGCTCCGAGCCATTGATAGCCTTTCATCAGAGGCGGAAGTTTTCGGAATAGCTCTTTCTCATTGCAATCGACTTCTATTTGAGTAAGGCCAGGGATTCGATGCGTGGCAAGCGGTTCAATGCCGAATCGGTCCGTTATCACCTGCTTTTGGCGCAGCATCGAGTAGATCAAATTTAGCTCCTCCAAATTGCCCACATGCACACTCGCACAACCAATTAAATGCGTATAATTTCGCTCACTAATATAACCAGCAATTCCTTCCCAAAGGAGTTGAATCGCTTTGCCACCCCGATATTCGGGAGCAATACAGCTCCGTCCAAGCTCCAGCGTTTGGCTTTTCAAATCTGAATAGGCAGTAAGATCAAATTCAGTTTCGGAATAAAATCCGATCCCATTCAATGCTCGATCCCCAGGCAGCAACCGATAAGTACCAATGACCTGCTCGGTTTCGATATCTTTCACAATGAGATGATCACAGTAAGCATCGTAGACGTCTTTCTCAAGCCCTTGCTCATTCAGCATCTTCATGTTCTTCTCTTCCTCGACGAAAACTTGATACCTAAGTCGCATAGCCTGCTCAATCTCTTGTGCGCTGCTTGCAAGCCTAACAGACAGCTTGGCATGCTGGGGCGCCGTATTCAGAAGTGGTCCACTCATCTTCCTCACGCCTTTCAACTGGAGTCTAATAACTCAAGATTAGCAGAGAATTATTAAGTGTTCGTTTTCGTGTTATTAAGAATTTGTAATATTTCGTGAATTTCGCACTAAAAACGTCATCATCATTGTTTAGACATCGATAACTTGAGGTATATAAACGTATACAAACCTTTCTATTACAAAAGTGGAGGTATCCTGATGAACACAGCCCGTTTACAACGAATTCGTGAAGAAGAAAAGCAATATCATGAAGATTGCTTCGAGCAGCATCGCCTTTATACCAAGGGGTCGTGGCTGGACAAACCCATTCCGCTGATCATGGAACTCGTTAAGCAGATTGATCATGACCACCCGCTTTCCATACTGGACTTGGGCTGCGGGGTAGGGCGTAATAGTATTCCTCTCGCGCAATGGCTCAAGTCATCTTTAGGCCATATTCATGGTGTAGATTTGCTTGATATGGCTTTAGAGAAACTGCATACTTATAGCAAGGAGTTTAGCGTAGAGCATCTGATCAGTACTGAACAAGCAGATATTAGTACGTATGAGATCCCGCCAAATAGCTACGATTATATCGTTGCTGCCTCTAGCCTGGAGCACGTGAAATCCGACACAGCTTTCAAACAAGTACTCCGAAGGATGGCCGCGGGCACCAAGCCAGGTGGCATTAACTTTATTATGATGAATACGAATATTGAAGAATTCAACCGTCAAACTGGCAGAAAGCGTGAAACGCTCATCGAAGTTGTCATGCCGAAAGAGAATGCCCTGACAATCCTTCAATCAAATTACGAGGGCTGGGAACAGCTTCATCTCTCGGATACGCCGATGCGTCTGGATATTTCAAGACATGACGTTCCTGTTATTCTCAAGGCAGATAGTCTTACGTATGTGGTGAAATTACCTAATTAACGTAGGATGATTCCCTGCAGACTATCATTCTTCTTTCAGCATTTTCCATATTTGGGATGCAAAAAAGAACAGAGCTCTTATTGCGAGCTCTGCTCTTCAACATACACGGCACTATTTTAACCACATGTAAATGGGTATAAATAAAATCGAAGTCATAATCCCACAAATCCCCATGGATAATCCAGCAAATCCACCCTGTTGTTCAGAATCCTTGAATACTCTGGCTGTTCCAATGCCATGTGCCGCTGTTCCAATTGCAATGCCGATCGAGATATCATCTCTAATTCGAAACCAACTCAAGATTCGAGTACCAAACATACTGCCCAGCAGCCCAGTTAAAGTGGTTAATACCGCTGTTAATTCAGGAATCGCGCCTAAATGCGCGGCTATTTCAATGGAGATGGCCGAGCTTACTGATTTGGGAAGCATACTTAGGATAATGGACTGACTTCCTCCCAATAACCCCACAATGGCTGCACTAGCTGCAATACCCGTAATTGAACCCGCTAAAACACTTATCAAGACACGCGCCATATTTCTACGTATCAATTCTCTATATTTGTAAAGAGGTACGCCTAACGCAACTGTTGCAGGCCCTAATAAAAGCGTTAGCACGTCAGCCCCTCGTTTAAAGTCCTCATAAGGAATACGCAAACTTACTAGTACAATGATAATGAAACCCGTACAACTAAACAGAGGATGCATAAACCGCCATCTTTGGTACAACAAATTGGCTAACGCATAGCTGATCACACTTAGAGAAAGACCAAACAATGGATGCTGCAGTATGCTATTCGCCATGTTCGGCACTCTCCTGCCCTAGCTTTGACGATACCCAACCTGTTACTACAAGAACAGCCACCGTTGCACCGACAGTCCCTCCGCAAATAGCAAGCCAATTAGCTCCAATGATCGGAATAAATGCTAGAACGCCAACCGTAAAAGGGATAAAAAAGAGCATCATATGCCTCGTCAACAGTGAAGCCGCTTCTTCCACCCAAGTTAGCTTTACGAGCTTAGTAAACAACGCCGCGGTAAAAAGAATGAGCCCGATCACGTTGCCGGGTAGCGGCAGGTGCAGGCTCAACTGAATCACATAACCTAAGAAATTAAAGCCTAGTAATATAGCAAAACCGAGCATAAATATTCTCCATTTCAGCTGCGAGCAGCACTATCCTGAGTCTCTGTAATAATTTCGTATTTCCCTAAACATAACACAAAAAATCGAGGACATAAAAATAGAAAGCAGCACTTCGGCAAGTGAAATTTCCATATGATCACCTCGGTTAACGTGGGATTATGTTTATTGTATGAAGGAAATCCGGGAAATTGACTTCTTAAACAGTGAATAATCTTATTGACCTTGTGGAATCGTATAACAGGATGTCAATCTATCGCCTCAAAGGGAGGGAAGAAATACTATGGCAAAGCCAGATAATCGCGAAGATAATCCAGCCCGTTTGCAGAACGCCATCGATCATACGATAGCCAATCTGCACGAAGCTGAGGACTACTTGGATGAACATGCTGATGAAATAACTGCCGAGGAAAAACAAAGCATCGAATCCAAGAATGAACGCCGCAAAGAAAGCATCAGCGGCTTCATCGAAGAGAAAAAAGACGAATCGAACAGATAAGAAAAGCGAGAAGCCACTTCCAAAAATCGGGGGGTGGCTTTTCTTTATTACCCTTTACGCGATACTTCAAAGCTCCAGAAATCCTTAGCTATGTAGCTATTGCTGTGAATCTTCTGAGCCTCTTGCAAAAGCTCCATTACGGCATCACCCTGATATCGCGAGCTAATATGTGTCATGATCAGCGCATTCGCTCCCGCTTCCTGAGCAGTTCTTGCCGCATCAATTGAAGTGGCATGATCAAACGAATACGCAAGCTCCTGCTTATCCATGGCGAATGTAGCCTCGTGCACAAGCACATCAGCGCCTCGTGCCAAGTGCTGAGCTCCGCTGCAGTAGCGCGTGTCACCAAGTATAACGACAATGCGTCCGGGTATCGGCGCACCTAGAAAATCAGTCCCATGAAGCGTACGACCATCCTCCAGCTGGACGGATTGGCCTTGCTTCAATTTACCATAAAGCGGACCTGCCGGGATGCCGAGTTCCATTAGTTTTTCCTGCATAAGCTTGCCAGGTTGATCCTTCTCTACGATCCTGTAACCGAAGCATTCGATACGATGCTCTAATCGTGCCGTCTCGACTTGGAAGCTTTCATCTTCGAAAATCAAACCTTCTTCCTCGATTTCCACAATCTGAAGCGTATACGTTAAATGAGCCCCGCTAACGGAGAGAGCCGTCTCAACAAAACTCTTAAGACCCCGCGGTCCATATAGCGTAAGAGGTGTTTCCCCTCCTAAATAGGAACGACTCGTTAACAAACCAGGAAGACCGTACAAATGATCCCCATGTAGATGCGTGATGAAAAGCATCTCCGTTCGTCCCAATTTCACTGGAGAGTTCAGAATCTGCTGTTGCGTCCCTTCCCCGCAGTCGAACAGCCAGTAGGTTCCGCGTTCATCCAGCAGGTTTAAAGCGATTGAGGTGACATTTCGTTGTTTGGAAGGCATACCCGCCCCCGTGCCCAAAAAATATAAGTCCACGATCTAAACTCCATTCTATCTAAAATCACAATGCCAAAATGTAAAGCGAGGACGCCGACGAACCATGTAGTTCGCACAAGCTGCCTCGCTTTATACATAAACTTTCTATCCTACGTTGAAGTAACGAGCTTCCTTATGGGCAAATACGATCGCAGAAACCGATGCTTCCGGCTCCATCATGAACGACTCCGTTAGCTCTACGCCAATATCCTCTGGCTTCAGCAAGTTGAATAACTTCGCTTGGTCCTCGAGATTCGGACATGCCGGGTAACCGAAAGAGAACCTTTGTCCGACATATTTGGCCCCAAATCTCTCCTGCATGGTCATATCTACACGATCGGCTATCCCCCATACATCGCGCATGATGTGATGAATCCGCTCGGCAAAGCCTTCAGCCATTTCCAGTGCTGTAGCCTGAAGGGCATGGGATTTCAAATAATCCCCTTTATCCCGCCATTCTTTAGCCAATTCATTAATATCATGCCCCGCCGTAACAAGTAAGAAACCAACGTAATCCATTTGCCCGCTTTCTACTGACTTCAGGTAGTCGGATAAGCAAAGATAAGGCTCTTTATCTTGACGCGGGAATGTGAAGGTTTCAAGCACTTTACTGTGATCCTGCGGGTCATACACGATGACATCGTTACCGCTGGATTGTGCTGGGAAGAAACGGTACATCCCGTGGGCTTTGATAATCCCATTATGCTGTGCAGCATATAGAATTGAATCCACTGTATCCTTCAATTGAAGGGCTTTCGTATCTTTGTCGCTAAGCAGCTGCTCTACTTTACCTTTCAAACCAAGATGATGACCAAGCAGCATCTGCATGTTGACATAAGGCATTAGATGGCTTATCGGGTAATCCCTCATAATATGGCGTTCTGTATCCTGCGGCACTTGCACAGGAAGATCCTTGGATACAGCAGACGAACTCACACGTGTGAGCTGTGGCAGTTTCTCTTCCTTCTTACCGGTATCCATCACATCAGATTCCAAGCTCTCTCTTAGCTCCTGAATGAGACGTTGGCGTTGTTCAGGGTCACTCAGTCTGTTTGCAATATCCAGCCCATCCATCGCGTCCTTTGCATAAAGAACAACACCTTCATATTCAGGCTGAATACGTGTTTTGGTAAATTTACGTGTTAGAGCAGCACCGCCAACCAGAATCGGTACATCCACACCTGCTGTACGTAAATCTTGGGCCGTGATAACCATTTGCTGAGCCGATTTCACAAGCAATCCAGATAAACCAATCGCGTCCGGAAGCTCCCTTCGATAGGCTTCAATGATTTGCTCCGGCGGTACTTTAATCCCAAGATTAATGATCTTATAACCATTGTTCGATAGGATAATTTCGACCAGATTTTTACCGATATCATGTACATCACCTTTGACGGTTGCTAGAATAATTTTCCCCTTAACCGCTGTTTCGGATTTCTCCATGAATGGTTCCAAGTAATTAACTGAAGCCTTCATGACTTCCGCACTTTGTAAAACCTCAGCCACAATCAGTTCATTCCCATTAAAAAGGCGTCCAACTTCCTCCATCCCCTTCATGAGCGGCCCATTGATGACTTCAAGCGGCGAATAAGTCTGTAAAGCAATTTCCAAATCAGGGATCAGCCCTTCCTTGGTCCCTTCCACGACATAAGAGCCAAGTCTTTCTTCTAGAGTCAGATTCGAAATCTTCTCTTTCTTTTCCACTTTTTTCTCACGGAAATGAGCAACAAATTGTGCCAGTGTCTCATCATTCGTATTGTAAATAAGTTCTTCAGCTAATTGACGCTCTGTATCCGGGATGGAAGCATAACGCTCCAATTTTTCTGTATTCACAATGGCATAATCTAGGCCTGCCTTCGTACAATGGTACAGATATACGGAATTCAGCACTTCACGCCCAGCATCCGGTAAACCGAAGGAGATATTACTTAATCCTAGAATTGTTTTGGCTTTAGGAAACTTTTCTTTAATCAGCTTGATGCCCTCAATCGTCTCTACGGCGGAACCGATGTACTGCGGATCTCCGGAGCCTACTGGGAACATATTGGGATCAAATATAATATCCTCAGGATTCATGCCATACTTCTGTGTCAAAAGCTCGTAAGACCGCGTCGCCACTTCGATCTTCGCTTCTCGCGAAACAGCCTGGCCTCGTTCATCAATGAGAATACAAACAACCGCAGCCCCATAACGTTTGATTAAAGGTAAAATTCCTTCGAACTTCGTTTCGCCATCCTCCAAGTTAATGGAGTTAATGATCGCCTTACCTTGTGAGTACTTAAGTCCTAGCTCAATGATATGGTCATATGTCGAGTCAATCATTAACGGAACTTTGACTTTCTTCACAACCTGTTGCATGAACTCTTCAACGGCATAAGCTTCGTCAATGTCTGTATCCTGCAGATTAATATCAATAACGTGAGCGCCGTTCTTAACTTGATTACGCGCAATCTCAGAGCCCTCTTCAAACTTCCCTTCTTTAATCAGGCGTTTGAATTTTCGGGAACCTGAAATATTGGTCCGTTCGCCAACCATGATCGGACGATTTTCTGGCTCGATAAATAACGTTTCAATCCCGGAGACAGCAGGTAAATGCGAACCATATTGCGTTCTTGGCTTATACTGAGAAAGTGTCTCCGCCATTGCACGAATGTGATCCGGCGTTGTCCCACAGCACCCACCGGCAATATTGAGCCAGCCTTGCTCTGCAAATCCGGCCATCTTTTTAGCCAAAGATTCAGGAGACTCGTGGTAATGTCCGTTCTCATCCGGCAAACCGGCATTCGGATAACAACTAATTGCTGTTTCAGCAATATCAGACAATGTTCGGATATGATCCCTCATAAATTCAGGTCCTGTAGCACAGTTCAAACCCATTGAAATAGGCTTCAAATGTTCTAAAGAAATATAGAAGGATTCAATATTTTGACCTGCTAATGTTGTGCCCATCGGCTCAATCGTACCCGAGATCATTATTGGAAGTTCAACACCCAATGTTTCATAAGCTCTGCGAATTCCGATACTGCCTGCTTTTACATTCAGAGTATCTTGAGAAGTTTCCAATAGTAGTGCATCCACGCCCGCTTCAACCAGAGCTAATGCTTGCTCATAATAACTCTCCTCTAGCTGAGCGAATGTGACTCCACCGGTTACCGACAACGTTTTGGTTGTTGGACCCATGGCTCCGATAACATAACGAGGCCACTCCGGTGTCGAATATTTATTCGCTGCTTCGATAGCCAGTTTGGCTGCCGCAAGATTTAATTCACGATGACGATCTTGCAAATCATACTCCGCTAGTACCACGCTCGTGGTCCCGAATGTATTTGTTTCTATCATATCAGCGCCAGCGGCGAAGTAAGCTTCATGAATTTTGCGAATAACATCTGGCCGTGTAACGCAAAGAATTTCATTACAACCGTCCAGATCATCGCTCCCGAAATCTTCAGCTGTTAAGTTCTCTTGCTGAATCATTGTACCCATGGCACCATCTAGGATCATGATTTTCTTTTTAAGCTGCTCTTGTATTGGTGTTTTGGTCATTGCATGACTCCCTTTCAACTTATCCTAAAGCAATTGAGAATAAAAAAAACGACAAATTATGTTATGCTTTAGTGTAACAGAATCCGGCTTCTATGAAAAGAATTTGAATTATCACAATTACCTATAGGTTTTATCGGAAATACTTATGTTCAACCATCGACAGCTAACTGTATTTCCACTATAATTCAAAGGAGAGACTTTGATCGTAAGTCAAAGATCCCTATATTATATTTACTCAGAAAGAGGGATGCAGCTTGGCACAAATTAGAATTCGCAATACGAATGAACGTATTGAAGGCGAAGAGCAGGTCAAAGCCTTCTTGGATAGTCAAAATGTTGTATATGAACACTGGGATGCTAACAAGCTTCCGGTAGCACTACGTGAGAAATTCATTCTAAGTGATGAAGAGAAAGCTGAAATTATTAGTACTTATGAAGAAGAAATTCGTGATTTGGCTGCTAGACGCGGTTATGAAATTTGGGATGTAATCGCGCTTTCCGATTCAACGCCTAACATCGAAGAGCTTCTGAAGAAATTCGAACAAATACACACACATACGGAAGATGAAATTCGTGCAATCGTTTCTGGACGAGGAATTTTCATTATCAAATCCGAAAGCGAAGTTGGCTATTTTGATGTTGAACTTGAACCAGGCGATGTGATCTCAGTTCCTGAGAACACGAACCATTTCTTCACACTTATGGATAATCGTGAAATCGTTGCCGTTCGTCTCTTCATCGAAAAAGATGGCTGGGTGGCTTATAACATTGATGATCCAGAATTTAGCAAAGCCTAATTCTATTATATGAAACAAAAACCCAACAGCGCTGGACTTAACCTCCTATGCAGCCGTTGGGTTTTTATTTATTCTGTGTTATCCGTTAGCAATAACCGGCAAAATATCTTGAAGACGGGAAACCTCATATACAGGAACGATCTCATCTCCACTTTGAAGCCCATGGTGATTAATCCAAATATTGCGCATACCTACGCTGCTAGAACCAAGGATATCGGTTGTCAATTTATCTCCGATCATGATTCCTTCCTCAGCTTCTATCCCAAGTAGTCCCAGAGCATGGTTAAAAATCGATGTCGCTGGCTTACCTACGCCAAATTCACCCGAGATCACAATATGATCAAAGTATGGTGCGATATTTGGGACACCTGCTAATTTTTCCTTTTGCAGATCTGGCGAGCCATTCGTTAATAACAGTAATTGATAGCTGCCTTTCAAAGCGTCCAATACTCGAAACGTTTCCTCATATACGTAAGGACGGCGTCGGCGTTCTGCTGGAAATAGTTCTCCAAGCTTATACCCGAGCTCACGATCCTCTATCCCCAACGCCGCAAGCCCTCTTGTCCAAGACTCCGTACGATATCCTGGCGCTAGTTTCTCAAGCTTACGAAAATTCTCATTCTCACCTTGTGTGAAATTAGCCCATAAGCCTTCAAAGGGATTAATCCCAATCATCTTCGTAAACGCAAAGGTTTCAAAAGATTCATATAAAGAACGCGCTTCCTTGCGAACAGAGGCTTCCAATTCCGCGGGATTCACCGCAACGTGCTTTGCAGCTTCAGCACATGTCGCTTCGAATGCTTCCTGCACACTGCGATCATCCCACAGAAGCGTGTCATCTAAATCAAAAAGCACAGCTTTCAACGTCATCATTCATTTCCCCTTTTGAATGTTGTATCTATATGAGCAGCGATTACTCTTCGTCCGTAAACTTGATGGAATCAAGTTGAACTTTAAGATTGCCGCGGAATGCTTCAATATATTTCTTTCTGAGTTCGTTGCGTTCATCGATTTCCGCATCTGTTAAGCCAACAGTTTTCGCTTTACGAGCAAGCTCATTAATACGTTCGATATTCTCTTCCATGTTGTCACTCATAATGATCCTCCCAGTCAAAAATTCAATATGAGTACTACTTTGCCATCCCTATTAAGGAATGTCAAGAGACAACAAAAAGAGGCATAGGAACATGTGTCCAAGCCTCATCATATTTAGAGTCTATTAAAAATAGCAGAGTGAATTTAAGGAAGCAATAAAACCTGTCCTTCTTTCAAGGAGCTGGTGGATAAATGATTGATTGTCTTTAATTTATGTGTGTAGGAACGAACGTTCTCATCGCTTTTTTTATGTGTGGAAGCAATATCCCAGAGTGTGTCTCCACGTTGAATAACGACTTGATCTTGTACGACAGCTTTCGGAGTGATGTTAATAGGTGTCATGGAAACTGCGGTCTTTGCAGTTGCAGCCCCATCCCCTGCATAGGCTTGAACCATAGCACCAAATGAAAACACAGTACCAAGAATAACTGCTAATAAAATGAAGCGAACAATTGCTTTTGTATAACTAGAATGAAATGTCATCCCTTTGGATGTGCTAGCAGATCTATGAGGTGCGTTTGTTGTGTTAGTGTTTGTATAAGCCATATACATGAATAATCATCTCCCAAACATTTGTTCTGGTATTAGAATAACACGAACACATGTTTGAGTCAACCCTTTCTCTCGAACTTATGTTTGTACGAACTCGGGTTCTATGTTATACTTTGGGTAATGATTCCCAGTATTGGAGTGATAACTATTGAGTAAGATTTCGCAGCGTCAACAAGCTATATTGGAATTCATTAAGAATGAAGTGAAAGATAAGGGGTACCCACCTTCCGTTAGAGAAATCGGCGAGGCAGTTGGACTAGCTTCTAGTTCTACAGTTCATGGACATTTGGAGCGTCTTGAGAAGAAAGGTATGATTCGTCGAGATCCTACAAAGCCGCGTGCTATTGAAATTCTAGGACTTGACGGTGCGGAAACGCATTTTGCAGTTTCTGTAGCTCGTGTACCTCTCGTTGGTAAAGTTACAGCCGGTGTGCCTATTACAGCAACAGAGAACATCGAAGACTACTTCCCTCTTCCTGTCAGCATGGTAGGAGATAATAATGTGTTCATGCTTAGCGTCATGGGTGACAGTATGATCGAAGCCGGTATTCATAATGGCGATTATGTCATCGTAAAGCAGCAGCAAACCGCTAATAACGGGGACATTGTTGTAGCAATGACGGAAGATGATGAAGCAACGGTGAAACGCTTTTACAAGGAGAAGGATCATATTCGTCTTCAACCGGAGAACTCGGCTTTGCAGCCAATCCTTTTGAAACATGTTACGATTCTTGGCCGTGTCATTGGTTTGTTCCGGGATATGTAATAGCACTACAGCCCTTATTCTACATACAATGCCAATGATAAAGAACCGAGAGGACAATAGTCCCTCGGTTCTTTTGGATGTAAACAGCCTTAAATTACATGGAGCAATGGGGCAAATTGAGGAACTTAAAAGATAGTGAGGCAATCGATCCAAGTATAGATATTTCAAAGTTAATGAAATGGGCTTTAATCCCGTCATAGCCAAAAAGGCTGAACTGTGGATTCAGATAAGAGCCTTTAGAGACTGCTATTACGTCATTATGATCAAATTTTGCGGAAATAGAAGCTTCTTGAGACTTCTATTCGGTAATATTTGGCCCTATTTGATTCAACTTTAAGGAATAGGAGTCTTTAAAGACTTCTATTCTTAATATTTCCACACTTTTGAACAAATTAGCGGTCTCTAGAGACTTCTATTTTCTATTTTCTATTTTCTATTTTCTAGCTTCTAGCTTCCTTTTTCCTTCTGCGGTCTTCATCAGCTATCTGCTATCTGCTATCTGCTATCTAACCCCTTGATAAACCCAGGAGTACTCACACCTTTGGAATTAAGCTAACAAATCAGATAAATACAACTAAAATGCAAGCGCCCAATTTCCACGACGGAAAATAGGCTCAATTGTACCATCACCAAGAACACCATCGATCTCAAGATCAGCCGTCCCAATCATGAAATCCACATGAATCAAACTGGTGTTCCCACCTCGAGCTTTCAGCTCTTCACTTGATAAAGATACGCCATCCTGCAAATTGATCGGGTAGCAGCTGCCTAAGGCCAGATGGCAGGATGCATTCTCATCGATGCCCGTATTGTAGAAAATGCGGTCAAGATTAGAGATCGGCGAATCAAAAGGTACGAGCGCAACTTCTCCCAAATAGCGTGCGCCCTCATCCATATCCAGCAACCTTGCTAGATGCTCATAGCCGACTTCTGCCTGATAATCCACAACTTTCCCGTCCTCGAATTTGAACGAAAACCGATCCACAAGCGCCCCATTCACATTTAATGGCTTGGTGCTCGACACCGTCCCATGAACACCTGTTCGCTTAGGCATCGTGAAAACTTCCTCGGTTGGCATATTCGCCACGAATCGTATTCCACTTGCGTTCTCCGCATCACCGCCAAGCCAAATGTGACCCTCCGGCAATTCGACACGTAAATCTGTACCTGCCGCTCGATATTGAAGCGCCTCGTATTGCTTCTCATTTAACACGCTGCGAACGCGCTTCAATTGATCCATATGAACTCGCCAAGCAGCTACCGGATCCTCTTCATAAACGCGATTTATCCGGAAAATTGCCTCCCACATCGCATCTACCCTCTGTTCTTCAGGCAAATCGGCATACACTTTGGATGCCCACGCTACCGTAGGCGCTTTGATTAAGCACCAACTGAACTTACTTGTTCTCACATAGTGTTGATACTTTGCTCTAGCCGTAGCCATCGATTTGGATGCTCTAGAAATCATGCTTGCATCAATACCTGCGTACAAATCAGGATCCGGTACTTTGATATTCAGTAAAGCTCCACCATTTTCTACAAAGCGTTCTAACATACTCGTATACCACTCTGGATAATAATCAAAAGCTTCATCATTGGCATATTCAAATCTGCTGCGAGTTATCACATCATCCTGCCAGTGCACTTGGACAAAATTTGCCCCTTCCTCATAGGCTTTTTTCACGATAAGTCTAGTTAAATCTAAGGATTCTATCGGCGACTCTATCATCAGATCCTGGCCTTTATGGAGGTTAACCCCAACCTTAACTACAAGCTCAGCGTACTTCTCCAAATTAATTTGAAAGTTGTCCAACATACTTATGATCTCCTTCGCGTGAAAAAGCCCATCAGTTCAGAATCGTTCCTGAAGGCTGACGGGCTTTTCATATCTAATTGTTGCTTAATATCAACTTGCTAGGCGATTAATAAAGGGACAGATATTGATCTCTTTCCCATTGGTGAACTTGTGTGCGGTACATATCCCACTCAATTTCTTTAAGTTCATAGAAATGAGCCAGAGCATGTTCGCCAAGTGTATCGCAAATCACATCATTGCGAAGCAGCTCGTCCAACGCTTGTTTCAAGTTCAATGGTAAAGTAGGAATACCATCGCTCTCTCTTTCCTCTTCAGTCATCACATAGATGTTACGATCAGTAGGAGGAGGAAGCTGCATTTTGTTCTTAATGCCATCCAGTCCGGCAGCAAGCATAACAGCAAGAGCCAAGTAAGGATTAGCAGCCGGATCCGGGTTACGTACTTCAACTCGAGTGCTTAACCCGCGGGATGCTGGAATACGGATCATTGGACTACGGTTACTTGCGGACCATGCTACATATACAGGCGCTTCATAACCAGGCACAAGACGTTTGTAAGAGTTAACAGTAGGGTTTGTAATCGCAGCAAAAGAACGTGCATGACGAAGAACACCCGCCATATAATGTCTAGCTACATTACTTAAACCTAATTTATCGTTCTCTTCATAAAAGGCATTTACATCACCTTTGAATAAGGATTGGTGACAGTGCATACCAGAACCGTTCATACCGAACAAAGGTTTAGGCATAAAGGTCGCATGCAAACCATGTTGTCTAGCAACGGTTTTGACGACGAGCTTGAAGGTTTGAATTTGGTCAGCCGCTTTAATCGCATCTGCGTATTTAAAGTCGATTTCATGTTGACCTGGCGCCACTTCGTGGTGGGATGCTTCAATTTCAAAGCCCATCTCTTCAAGCGTCAACACGATATCGCGGCGGCAGTTTTCGCCCAAATCCATCGGAGCCAAATCGAAATAACCGCCTTGGTCATTTAGTTCCGTTGTTGGATTGCCTTTTTCATCCGTTTTGAACAAGAAGAATTCTGGTTCAGGACCTACGTTCATGGCCGTAAAGCCCATTTCTTCAGCTTGTTTCAATGCATTTTTCAAGATAGCACGCGGATCTCCTGCGAAAGGTCTGCCGTCTGGCATATAAATATCGCAGATTAAGCGTGCTACTTTGCTTTCGGTAACCCATGGGAAAATAACCCATGTATCCAAATCAGGATACAAATACATATCAGACTCTTCAATACGCACATAACCCTCAATGGAAGAACCATCGAACATCATCTTGTTGTCGAGTGCTTTTTCGAGTTGGCTGTAAGGAATTTCTACGTTCTTGATGCTTCCCATCAAGTCCGTAAATTGCAAACGAATGAACCGAACATTTTCTTCTTTGGCAATGCGTAAGATATCTTCTTTGGAAAAATTGTTGTTGTAGCTCATGTGTGCAGTCTCCTCTCAATTTACGAGCGATTAAGAAATGCTATTTATAAAATCGGGAAAGCTGACCTTGAATCAGGGAAACCTGATCAGGGCGTTTACCTCCGCCAATCAACTGCTGCTTAAGCATTTTGTGCAGTTGGGAGTCGGTTAATTCTTTACGCTTAACTTCTGTGTGCTCGTTCAGTATTGTTGCATCTTCAGAATCTTTATCGACAGGGATAAGAACCTGCTTGATCCCAGCGATGTTTACACCTTTTTCAATTAAATCTTTAATTTCAAGAAGTCGTTCTACATCATTAAACGAATACAGTCGTTGATTACCAGCCGTTCTAGCTGGAATAATAAGTTCATGCTGCTCATAATAACGAATTTGTCTTGCGGTTAAATCAGTCAGCTTCATGACGATCCCGATTGGGAATAACGCCATATTTCTACGTATTTCATCACTCATGCTAATCACTCCTGGTCAGTAAATACCTCTATCTTATTGTACCTTTGTAACAAGAATGTGTCAAGGAGTGTCAGGTTTGTTCACAGTCTTATTTTTCACAACAATCCCTTGTCTTCCATATGTTGGATTGCTGTAAGTACCCCTAACTTACAGTGTGAGTAGGTAAGCCCGCCCTGCAAATAGGCGATATAGGGCTCACGAATCGGCGCATCTGCGGACAGCTCCAGACTGCCGCCTTGAATGAACGTCCCGGCCGCCATAATGACGGGATGCTCATAGCCGGGCATATCCCACGGCTCCGGCACAACGTGCGAATCCACGGCAGCCGCCTTCTGGATGCCCTGCACGAACGTGATCAAGTGATCCGCCGACGTGAAGCGGATCGCTTGGATCAAGTCCGTGCGCGGCGTCTGCCAGCGCGGATGGCTCTCGAAGCCCAGCTCTTCGAACACCGCGGCGGCGAAGACCGAGCCCTTGACAGCTTGCCCCACCAAGTGAGGGGCAAGGAAAAGCCCTTGAAACATCGCTCGCGTGGCGCCGAGCATGGCACCGACCTCGCCCCCAATACCGGGGGCGGTCAGTCTGTAGGCGGCTAGCTCCACAAGGTCGCGCCGCCCGGCAATGTAGCCCCCGGATGGGGCGATACCGCCTCCGGGGTTCTTGATGAGCGAGCCGGCCATGAGATCAACGCCAACCTGCGTCGGCTCCTGCAGCTCGGTGAACTCGCCGTAGCAGTTATCGACGAAGACGATCAGCGCCGGGTTCACTTCCTTGACGAATCGGACCATATCTCCGATTTGTTCTACCGTGAACGAAGGCCGCCACGAGTAGCCTCGCGAGCGCTGTATGCCGATCACCTTCGTGTTCGGCTGTATGGCAGCCGCAATGGCCGACCAGTCCGGCGCGCCTTCCTCAGTCAGCGCAACCTCGCTGTACGCGATGCCAAAGTCCTGCAGCGACCCCATACCGTCGTCAGGCTTACCAATGACCTTATGCAACGTATCATAAGGCTTACCCGTTATGTAAAGTAGATGTTCCCCTGGTCGCAGAACACCGAACAAAGCTGTGCCTATCGTATGTGTTCCTGAGACAAAGTGCGGGCGTACGAGTGCTGCTTCTGCTCCCATCGCATCCGCATAGACAAGATCGAGCACCTCTCTGCCACGATCATTGTAGCCATAGCCTGTCGAGGAAGCAAAGTGGTAATCGCTTACCTTATGTTTTTGGAAAGCCCTAATCACTTTCCACTGATTAAGATCAATCGTTTTCTCAATCTGGCGAAAAGCGCTCTCTACCTGGCGTTCTGCGCTCTCCATTAATGAAATAACTTTATCCCCGAATTGCATAATTAGTAAATCTCTCCCTCACTATCTTGAGCCTCTTGCTGTGCATGTTGATCATAAGCGACCAATTGATAAGCCAATTTGACGTAATCATCCTTATTCACGCGGACCTTGAACAGCATATCTTCTCCGTCTACATCCGTCTCCAGAACGTCGCCAATTCGGTACATCAGGGAAATGATGTCTCCCTTGTCAGCCGGAATGCGAAACTCTTTGCTCTCACCCATCAGCTTCTCTTGAATAGCGATCCGCAGACGTTCAAGATCATCAGGGGTGTAAGCACTAATTTTCAGAAATTCACCTTCGGTCGAAAGCATCTCCTTATCTTCTTGCGAACAAAGATCAATTTTATTGAAAATGGTTAGCTGTTCCTTCTGATGAGCACCCAGTTCTTCCAAAACTTCAGCGACAACGCGCATTTGCTCGTTCCTCATATCTGTTGAACTATCTACAACATGAAGGATCAAATCAGCCTCATTAGCCTCTTCCAGCGTTGCACGGAACGATGCAACAAGATCATGCGGCAGGTTCTGAATGAAACCTACAGTATCGGTTAAAACGATCTCTTTGCCGCTTGGCAATTCCATTGTCCGCGAAGTCGGATCTAGTGTTGCAAACAATTGATTCTCAATATAGACGTCCGCTTGAGTCAATTGTTTCAATAAGGTTGATTTTCCTGCATTCGTGTAACCAACAAGGGCAACTTGAAATACACCTGTCTTCTTACGGCGTTCACGATGCAATGTCCGATGACGAACAACCTCTTCTAACTGCGCTTTCAGCTCGTCAATACGGCCGCGAATGTGCCGGCGATCGGTCTCCAGCTTCGATTCCCCGGGACCTCTCGTCCCGATACCGCCACCCAGACGTGATAAGTTCTTACCTTGTCCCGATAGCCTTGGAAGCAAGTAGCTAAGCTGCGCCAATTCAACCTGAATAATACCTTCCCGTGTTTTGGCACGCTGCGCAAAAATATCCAGGATCAGCTGCGTCCGGTCGATGATTTTCACATCTAAGGCAGCCTCTAAGTTACGCACTTGTGCACCCGATAACTCTTGATCAAAGATGGCCGTATTCCCGTCAAGCTCCTCTAAACGCAACTTTAGCTCTTCAACTTTCCCTTTACCAATAAACCATTTGGAATCCTTTGTTTCTTTGTTCTGTGTCATTGTCTCCAAAACAAGCACACCTGCTGTTTCCGCTAACTTAACCAACTCTTGCAATGAGTATTCCGCTAACAATTCATTTTTCTTCTGTTTCTGAGTGACTAGACTAACGAGCACCGCGCGGTCATCGATTTCTTTCTCAACCATATGTGAAGTTGTTTTCATAAGTGTCTCCTTTACGCTGCATTCAGACAATCGAAATAGCCCCCATGTGGGCTTATTCCTTCATCATTGTGTAGGAAATGCTTGGGAAAGTCAATTTACAAGAGCGGATAATTCGATTATAACGGTGTTCCCATCTGCAGACACAAAAATACCGAAAGACCAAAGGCCTCTCGGTAGCTTTCCACCTATTTTAAGTAAATAAACTTTGTCCCAAAAACGAACCTTTAGAAGGAACACCCGGCAGCACAGCGAAATAACCGCCACCTGTTGTGTCCGTATAGGAAAGCATTTTGTCGGGAAGCTTCGGATTCGTCAATCTTTTCTGAATGGATTCAAACTGCGTTTGGATGTTCCGATTGAAACAAACGAATAACAGACCAGCATTGATTCGTCCAACGTTATCGAGGTTATCCATGAAATTATACCCGCGGCGCAAAATACGCTCACGTTCTGAACTCTCTCCCGTACGCGGATTTGAAAGGCGGATATGAGAATCGAGGGCAGTAACCTCCCCCTTCACATCCCCGGCAAAATTCGGCTTATCGAATTCACTTTGTCCATCCATTGGAGCTCCTGAAACCTTCTGGCGCCCGATAATCTCTTCTTGATCCGAAAATGGTTGTTGATCCCAGGTCTCAATTCGCATATGAATACGGCGAACAACCATGTAAGTGCCTCCAGCAAACCAAGATGCGCCGTCGCCCGCCTCGACCCAAACATTTTTTTTCATAAATTGTTCATCTTGCAAGTCTGGATTAGCCGTACCGTCCTTGAAGCCGAACAAGTTTCTCTTTGTCCCTTGAGACTTCACGCCCAACTGTCCGGTTTGCTGCCAACGCAAATGGGCAACGCCGCGTGCCGCTTTAGCTAAGTTACGAATCGCATGGAAACAGATGATCGGATCATCCGCACAAGCCTGAATAATGATGTCTCCATGAGTCAATTGTTCCTGCAGCGAGTCTTTATGAAAAATAGGCATTTCTGTAAGGCCAGATGGTTTACGAGAACGAAGTCCGAAGCGGTCGACACCATCTTTTTCGAACAAAGACGCACCAACAGCGAAGGTAATCGTTAATTTACCCGTCTCGAGGCCGATTTGCTCCCCTGTATCCAATGGCGGAAATTTCCCTTCCTGAGGCTCAGCCGCAAGAGGCTTGCCTTCCATGAGAGACGCTGCCATCTCGGTCCATTGCTGCAGAAGCTCCTTTAGCTCCTTCACATCCTGTGTGGTTACATCAAATGCCGCCACATTCGCAAAGTTCTGGGCCGGAGTCACAACACCGGTCTGATGAGCACCATAAAATGAGATGGTTTCATTTGCTGCACTTGCTGTTGCAGTACCTAGTTGATTGTTGGAAGCGGTAGGTATCACTTTCTGTGCTTTCCCAAGCAGATCCCCCACGATAACGCCTGCAGCACCTGCCGCTGTCATTCCTAAGAAAGCACGGCGATTCATTTTATCACCCATACCGTTGTTCTCCTTTCCATTCCCTTATTTACTTAGCGTTCCTGGCATTTTCACTAATGGCTCAGCAAGTGCTTCCAGTTTATTTTTCAAATCGATTTGTTTGGTTTGTTCTATTTTGCTGAAATCGTTCCAAGTAACACCAAGAGGTGAAAGTGAGTTCATCGTTTCGATTACCGCAGTTAAGCTTTTGCTGATTTTCTCATCTAGCGCCGCGTCTTTCTTCTTCAGCTCACCTTTGACAAGATCATAGATGGCTTGCGCACCTTCCACATTAGCTCGGATAACAGGTATAGTAGCTCCACTCCAGCGTTCTTCTTCGCCTGTTATTTTGGTGGCTTGTGCTTCTTCCATCAATTCGCCGACACCCGCGATAAAATCAGAAGGTTCAATGGTAGTTGCCGCGATTGCTTGCTGCATCTTCTTGCCGTCTTCTAGTAAACGTGTGGAGAAAGCTTCAGCTTCCTTCACATTCTTTTTAACAAACAACAAATACTCTATACGATGATACCCTGTAAACTCAGGATCCTTTTCATTCTTAAAATCATCCACACGAGCATCCATTACACCATCAAGCTCGCTAAAAGTCTCAATAATAGGCTCAATTCTCTCATAAGGCATCCGCGATTGTCCATAGGAATCTTGTGCCTTTTTCAGATCGCCGCTCTTCACAGCAGCATCCAGCTGTTCGAGTCCAGCGACTAATTGTTTCCCTTGTTCCTGAACGTATTTATTATAAGCTTTAGCAGCCTCTTGCAGCTCTTTGGATGCGGTGATGACATCTTTATTAACCGCACCTTTATTATCAGCGAGTGAGGTGCTGAGCTCCGTAATTGCTGCTTTCAAATTATTATTGAGTGCAGTTAATGTCGCATAATCCAGCTTGTCTTGTTTCAATCCTGCTTCTAATGGCGTCAGAAATTTCTCTACTTTAAAATACAGCTCTGGAAATTTCGGTTTTACTTCATCTTCGAAGCTGGCCCACTGATTCTCAAGTAGGGTGGATTGCTTCTTCGGATCTTTAACTTTACTTGTGTCCAGTTGACCCTTCAACTGATCAAGACTTGTAAGAAGCGCTGCTGAGCCTTCTTTGACTGGTACTTTGGTTACTTCCGTTGTTTCTGTTGTTTCTGTTTTACCGCACCCTGCGAGAATAAGTGTTGTAGCAGCTGCTAGAATTATAAGGTTTTGACGTTTCTTCATGGGATGGTTCCCTCCGCTTTTCTCTAAAAATATTATTTGGATAATGCCATATTTCGCATTTGGATCGTTTTACGACGGTCCCAAATGACCGCGAACAACGCGGATAACAGGAGAATAAATTGCGGTATAGCACTTTCTAACGTTGGATATAGCGCGATAAAGTCCCAGCTTGGCAGCCAGGAAGCTGTCGTTGCAGGCAAATAACCTGCCAATTGAAGCCCGTGCACACCCATCCCCGCAAATTTAAAGCAAAGATAAAATACGAAGAAGCTTGAAACTAGAAAGAATGGACGCATTGGAATACGCAGGCCAATTTTTAGGATTAAGAAGGCTACAATGAGTAGGACGGCCACTCCAATTCCTATACCTCCAAGCAGTGAGCTTAAGGAGATTGAGGATGCCATTCCAATCATGAAAAGAACGGTTTCTGTCCCTTCACGGAAAACAGCAAGAAAAGCAAGCAAACTAAGAGAAACTAGACTTCCGGTAGCCAAAGCTTTTACGCTCTGGTCCCGTATGTACTTCTGCCAATTAGAGGCACTTGATTTGCTGTGCAGCCAGTAGCTCATATAAAGCAGCATGATAGCGGCGAAAATCCCCGTACATCCAGCAATTAAGAAATTGTTGTTCCCAAATGCACTTGTAGAAAACAACTGTTGAACGACAACACCAAGCGCCATACTGACGAGCAAACCTCCGAGTACGCCATACCAAATCCATTGTTTCTTATCGCCATGACCCGATTTATTAAGGAAACCTAGTAAAGCAATAACGACTAACAAAGCTTCCAAACCTTCTCTGAGCAAAATAGTTGTGGCATCCAGCATAGAGTAGCTTGTTTTGGCCGCTAACGGCTGCAATTCAGCGTGCATTCGCGCAATTGTAGCGGAAGCCTCACTTGATTGAGCAGGAACAGCAGTCAGCTGTGCGTAAGCAGTAACCATGTCTCTTTCCATCAACGTATAGACGGATGAGGATTGTGTAAGCACAATACCTTCGATCTGCAACCAGGAATTTCGAAGCTTTTGGATACTTGCGGAAGCACCTTCGATATCATTCTGCTTCATTTGATCCGCCGCTTTCTCCAGCAACTCAACCAATGAACTCACAGTAATATCCCCACTGCCCTGAACCACTTTACCGAAAGCATCCATGTTGCCATCTATAAAACTCTTGTTCAAATTGTGAAGATTATTCAATCCAGCAACCAATTTCTGCGAATCAATTGGCTGCTTGAGCGTTTGGAAGGATACTTCACCCATCGCTTGCTCAATCTTCTGATAGGCTGCCAATGAGCGCTCTTTAATACCACTTTCATAGGACAACCAATTTAGTTGAAATGTTTCGAACATCTTGGAGGCATCCTCCAACTGCCCGCTTTCTGCTGCTTGAATGGCGCGAACAATACCTTCATCAGCTTTGGCCAGATCATCTTCTGCCTTAGCACCTACTGTTAAAGGAAGAGATAGCAGCATTAGCAGCACTATCCAACTCACTATGATGACTTTGCGCATGAATCACGACTCCCTATAGAAAAATAAACCCAAATTCAACCAAGTTAATATTGATAATCATTATCAATCATTTAATCACTCTGTCTATTTTACTACGTTCAAGCAATCTGTCAATTGTTTTATTCAAGAAAAAAAAGCCATTTAACTGTTCGTAGTTAAATGGCTTTTTAAATTTCATTTAAATTTCATATCTTCAGGCCTTATTGACATCAATTCTAATTTAGAAGGTGCGTTTACATATTGACTAAGTAACCTTACCGCTTGATGCCGCATCGCTTTCTCCAGAATGTTTCGAACATACCTCGCATTACTAAATGCACGCCATGTAGCGGCTTTCTCATCGGTTAGATGCTGCTTCAGCTTCACAATCGTTTGCGGAAGAAGAACATATTCTCTGTCCTTAGCCATGAGCTCGGTAATTTGAATCAATTGTTCAATCGGATAGTCCTCGAAATCGATTTGGATAGGAAATCGAGAAGGGAGTCCCGGATTCGTAGCCAGAAATTGCTCCATTTCGTCACTGTACCCTGCTAGAATAAGGATGAATTCATTCTTCTTATCCTCCATACCTTTGACCAGCGCATCAATGGATTCTTTGCCAAAATCCTTATCTCCTCCACGTGCCAGACTGTAGGCTTCATCGATAAAAAGGATGCCGCCCATCGCCTTTTTCATCAACTCACGAGTCTTAAGAGCAGTATGTCCAATATATTCTCCTACCAGATCTGCACGTTCCACCTCAATAAAATGACCCTTGCTCAGAACACCCATGGCATGAAACATACGACCCATCAGTCTAGCCACTGTCGTTTTACCAGTTCCAGGACTTCCTTTGAAAATCATATGGTACACGTGCGCATTGCTGAGCAGGCCGGCTTCTGCGCGAAATTGCGAAATTTGTAAGAGCGCATAGATTTCATGCACCAACTCTTTGACATTATCAAGGCCAATCAGTTGATTCAGCTCTTTGAAAACATCCGAAAGCGGACCCTCGAGAGGCGTCTTCTTTCCTGTGAGCTGCGGCTCGGCATCGGCTAGCGGCGAAGCGTGATTCTGGCTGCCTACTCCATCAACGGCTCGCCTTTGCATGCCAGGCTCTGGCTGCCGTAAGACGATGTTGATCTGTCTGGATGGCAAGCTTCGACCACTCATGAGGATCACCTCGTTTACAGGATGGTTTGATGGTTCGTATCAATCCATCCTACGCTCGTTTGATGCATTTTAGACCGCAACAGCCATTAATGATACTTTTGTGACAGCGTATAATGCTCGACCACCGGGAATGGGTCATAGAAATGGTGCAGCAGCTTCCGCCATTCCTGGTATTCTTCAGAGCCGCGGAAGCCTATAGTGTGATTCTCCAGTGTTTCCCAGTGAACGAGCAGCAAATATTTATTGCTATCCTCGATACACGTTTGCAGCTCATGAGAAATATAACCTTTCATCGACGAAATAATGGATGACGCTTGGCGGAACGCCGCTTCGAACTCCGCTTTTTTTCCTGCAATTACAGGAAGTATGGCTACTTCTAAGATCATGAATAATTCCTCCTATTGATATCGTATTTTAGAAACCGAATGCTTCCTCTTGAAAATGGGACGTATCTCCGTGAAGCCGGATATGAGGCTCGTTATCAATCATTTCAACAAGGCTTAAGCATGTAGGGTGAAAATACGGGGGTTTCCACAGGTCTGCTAAAGCTCTTCGTTCAAAGTAAGCCATGATGATTTTCAACGTGACTGTGTGTGAAATCAAGCCAATTGTTTTCCCTTCATGTTCCTCTAACAGCTGCACAATTGCAGGTATGACGCGAGCCTGTAAATCAGCATAGGATTCACCTTGCGTTGGTCTATACAGATCAGGCGCATGCCAGAAGGCATGGAAGTTATCAGGATCCAAATCCGCAATTTCTGAAGATACCCGTCCTTCCCAAGCACCTAGATTCATTTCTTTCCATTCATCCGAGGTATGTATCTCTAATTCACGCGAGCCTTTCAAGATATTCGCCGTTTGCAAAGTACGACCGCTGCTGCTCGCATATAGAACATCAAAATGAACATCCTTCAAAGCATTTGACAACCAGGAGGCTTGCTGCTCCCCTAAAGTTGAAAGTGGTGAATCCAAGTGACCTTGCATTCGGCGCTCCACATTCCACATCGTTTCCCCATGTCGAATTAAATAAAGCTTTGTCATAGCCAGAATCCCCCCTCCTTGCACTAATTTAACATCATTAAAGCTACAAAAGACTCCAAATCCAGCGCGCCAAAGTAACGTTGCAATCCCACACCTGATAGCCGTTCTCGTACTGCAGACTCCTCATACCGCAAACCACGCAGCGTCTCCTCCAGTTCTGCTACATCGCTTGCTCCAAAGAAGTCCCCATATATTTTCAGATCATGAATATGGCCTTCTTCAATATCTAATCGCACATCTATTGTACCAACGCCTTCAAAGCGTTTAGAGTTTTGCACGGTACTTTTGGGGGATTTTCCGTAGTTCCAGTCCCAGTTCTGATAGCGCTCCTTAGATAGCTCGTGAATACGAACCCAGTCTTCCTCAGAAAGCTTGTACATAGGAACTTCGGATTCCTCGGCACCGAAAATAGAAGCAAGCAGCTTATTTCGGAATTCCTCCATCGTAATAGGCTCGCTCAGGAACTCTATGATGTTAGCGACCCGGCTGCGAATCGATTTAATGCCCTTGGACTGAATCTTATCGGGATTAACCTTAAGGGCAGAAACAACGTTTTCGATTTCTGAATCGAAGAGTAGTGTTCCGTGACTGAACATCCTGCCTTTAGTTGCAAACTGTGCATTGCCCGAAATTTTGCGCACACCGACTTGGATATCATTGCGGCCCGTTAAAGCCGCTTCAACACCAAGCTTTCGAAGTGCTTCAACAACGGGTTCAGTAAACTTTTGAAAATTGTGAAAAGAGTTCCCGTCATCCCGTGTAATAAAGCTGAAATTCAGATTTCCCAAATCATGATACACGGCTCCGCCGCCCGATAATCTGCGAACCACATGAAGGTTATTCTCTTTGACATATTCGGGATTGATTTCTTCGATTGTATTTTGATTTTTGCCAATAATAATGGACGGTTCATTGATGTAAAAAAGCAAGTAACTCTCATCATTCGGGAGTTGTCTTAGGGCATATTCCTCCATGGCTAAATTAATCCGGGGATCTGTGATTCCTTCATTATCGATAAATAGCATAATCATGCTCCTTCATTAATGATCATATATGTGTCGTCATGGTGCGATTTAAGGTAAGCATCCCTAAGGATTTATAAAAGGCAATGGCACGCTCATTAAATTCCCACACGTTTAATTCTAGTGAAGCAGCAGAACGCTCCCTAGCCCAGGCTATAGAAGCTTCATATAGCTTTGTACCAATGCCCTGACGCAAAAAGTCCGGTGAGACAGCTAGTTCATTTAAATACGCATAAGTACGAGGAACTAACGCTTCATAGGTAGGAGATTTCTTCATCTCCAGCATAGCTACCCCAACGACCAAGCCCTCTTTCTCCGCGACTAAAATCACTTTGTTCTGTTGGTCTGAAAAGCTTCGGTACCAACCCATAGCCACAACATGATCTAACCTGGCAAAACGCTCCGGCAAAGCATCCGCATGTTCTTCCTGCCCTACTCGAATGATGGCATTAACGGCCTCGTAATCTTCTAATTTTGCGGTACGAATGATAAGTTCCAAGAAAAAATCCTCCTCCTGTTGTTTCATAGCTTACATCAAAGGATCATATTTTTCCACTTTGGCGGAGCGCGATTATTTATATACATAACTCTATAATTTTATTTATAATATTGGAAACTTACTTGAGGAGGAGATCGCTAGAAATGAACGAAAAAACAGACTTTTATATCACCATTGATACGGTGGCATCAAACACGTGGCCTGCCGAGTCATCTACTTCCATGGACAATTGGCTCCTACGGACTTCCCGTGGGGTTACTAAACGTGCAAACAGTGTGCTTGCCATTGGCGAATATCCAAATGATCCTAATTGGCTTGCAAGGATTGAGCAATTCTATCAAGAATTAGGTCTACCCGCAATTTTTCATATTAGCGATGCTTCTCCTGAAGGTTTAGATGGATTTCTTCAAACAAAAGGATATGCGATTGATACGCCATGTCTGATGATGACTGCAGCAAGTCAGCAAGTCTGCGATAGCGCAAGCAATAAGACGATACTTAATAAGTCTCCCATTCAATTGGAATGGGCAGAGGCAGCAGATGCGGAGTGGCTTGACGCATTCCTTATGCTTGAACAGTTTCCCGAAGAGCGCAGAGGTTTCTATAGCGGTCTTTTTGAGCGAATGCCAGCTCAGAAAGGGTTTCTCCAGCTGAAACTAAATGACCAAATCATCGCGTTAGGTACAGCTATTGTAGAGGGCGAATGGGCAGGTTTTGTAAACGTCGTTATCCATGAAGGCCATCGAGGCAAAGGACTTGGGTACGTCCTCATGCACGCACTGACGGAATGGAGTCTGGAGCACGGTGCAACCAAACAATATTTGCAGGTTGTTACTTCCAATATACCCGCGGTAACTTTGTATGAAAAGCTTGGTTACGAAGCTAGATATGGCTATCATTACCGAATTAAGTATGATTTGCAGCCCCTTGTATCATCCTAACAAAGAATTTGCTTAGGATGAAAGGAGCAATAACACTTGGCAACAGCAACAGAAAAGAAACCAGCTTTCCCGCCACAGCATCAGAACCAACAGCCAGGCATTGAGTCACAGATGAATCCTCCTCCTGTCTTTGAGCAAGCTGGGTATAAAGCAGCCGGCAAACTAAAGGATAAAGTCGCCCTGATTACAGGTGGCGATAGCGGAATTGGCCGCGCGGTCGCGATTGCCTATGCCAAAGAGGGTGCTGATGTTGTATTGGTATATTTGAACGAACATACCGATGCGGAGGAGACACAGCGTCATGTGGAAAAGGCAGGGCGCAAGTGTCTGCATGTCTCGGGAGACATTGGAGACGAGAATTTCTGCAAGCAAATCATTGAGCAAGCTGTCGGGAAGTTTGGCAAACTCGATATTTTAGTTAACAATGCAGCAGAACAGCATCCTCAGCCTAGCATCGAGAACATCACTTCGGAGCAGTTGGAGCGGACATTTCGAACCAATATCTTCTCTTTCTTTTATTTAACCAAGGCTGCACTACCCCACCTGAAATCCGGAAGCGCAATTATCAACACAGCTTCTATTACGGCTTATCACGGCCATGAGCAGCTGCTCGATTATTCCGCTACGAAAGGGGCCATTGTCACCTTCACACGCTCCCTATCTCTTCAACTGAACGCAAAAGGCATAAGAGTGAATGGCGTAGCTCCAGGTCCGATCTGGACGCCACTCATTCCTTCTACATTCACCGCAGAGGAAATTGCCACGTTCGGTTCAACTACACCAATGAAACGTGCCGGTCAGCCAAGTGAACTCGCTGCCAGCTATGTTTTTCTCGCAAGTGAGGATTCATCCTATATGGCTGGTCAAATCTTACATGTGAACGGTGGAGCCATTGTAAACGGATAACCAAGGAACAATCAAAAAAAGCATGGCCAGCAAGTGGGAAAATCCCGCTTACAGGTCATGCTTCTTTGTTATCTCATATGCCTGCCATCAACAATAGCTTTGTCCAATACCACTTCGTATAAGCTAACGTTTCTCTCGCTTCATGGTAAGGCATGAAAAGGACCTCTGACTTCGTTGAGGAAATGAGAGGCTGCTTCAAGCCGATCGTTTCTGCAATATCGAGTGAACGAGAACCATGAAATTGATGGGTCATAATAATCGAACTTACAAGACCTTGCTCGTCCATAATTTGCTTACTGTAAAGCAAATTTTCATAGGTACTTGTCGCCCGCGGCTCTAACAAAATGCTTTTGGCAGGAAGCCCTTTTTTAACTAAATAATTACGCATTCCCTCTGCCTCCGTTAGCTTGGAGCCGTTATGATCCAGACCTCCGGAGACGATCAGTTGTTTGAACCGACCCTCTTTATAAAGATCAACAGCCAAATCTAGACGTTCCTGGAGACCAGGGCTCGGGATATCTTGGCGTAAAGAAGCACCAAGAACGATACCCACGTCAACTTGCTTAGGCAGTGTTTGATCAGGAGCGATTTGAACCTTCCACTGGATGTAGACGATCCAAGCGACAAGCAAGATGAACACGGTAACCACGATTCGGAACATTTTCACAAGCATACGGTTAAACGTAGATTTTTGCCCAGTTCGTCGGCGTTTTTTCGGTGTTGGAGTGATGGCTCGTTGTTTCTTATTCATGTTTGGCTGTACAGTCATCCTTGCTACTCCTTATCCAAAAATGCACTAACTTGACGAAACAACGTGCCTGCATCCTCACTCAGACATATCAAATGATTAGATCTGGAATGCCAATGGAGCTCACGCTGTCCTTTTAGCTTACTGTAGATGTATCGCGCACTTTGCGGATGAATAACTTGATCTTTTTCAGACTGAGCGATGAGTGTTGGTATGCTTACCTGACTTAGTTCTGGTTTCAAATGGCGTACAAGTCGCGTAAACTGCCAGGTAGCTCGCAGCGGCGTGGTTTTCGCTTTATTAAAGCTGATTTTTCTTTGATATTTCCACTCATCTCGAATGACATCCAGCATCCTTCTAGGGCTGACATAAATGACTGCCGTGTTCAAAAGAATCAGTCTACGAACTGGATATCGTACGGATAAATAAGCGGCCAGCAGACCTCCCATCGAGAAGCCTACCATATCAAATGATCCATACTGGATCGTCATTCTCTCAGCATGCTTTTCAGCTTCGCGTACCCAATCTTCCCAATGTCCTACTTTTAATTGATGACTGGATTCTCCGTTCCATGGAAGTCGCGGAACCTCACATAGCTGTCCGCGTTCACGTAAATGCCGTGCTAACGGCTCAACCTCATAAGGTCCACCGGTGAATCCATGGAACAATAAACATGGTTGTTTCACGCGGTTTTCTCTCCTATCCATCCTTCACTTTTTAGAATATGATAATCTATTTTTCTTTAATGACGATTGCGTTAATCGTTACTTTTTCTTTTGGCTTGCTCGGTGAGGACTCGCCACCCATCTCAACAGGTGTTTCAGCAATTTTAGATATTGTTGCCATGCCTTCGGCCGTTACTTTGCCGAAAATCGAATAGTCAGGCTTTTTATTGAGATTTGCACAGTCTTCTCCTGAACAAATGAAAAACTGACTGCCATTCGTATTGGGACCGGAATTCGCCATTGCGACAATGCCGGGTTCATATGTATGCGATGTTTTCAGCTCATCCGCAAACTTGTAGCCGGGACCGCCTCTGCCTGTTCCAAGCGGATCTCCTGTTTGAATCATGAACGTTTTGATAATACGATGAAACGTCACATTGTTATAAAAGCCTTCTTTGGACAAGAACACAAAATTGTTAACGGTCTTCGGAGCTTCCTTAGCGAAAAGATCTATGGTAAACGTTCCTTTGGACGTTGTTACTTCAGCTTGATAGGTTTTGTTCGGATCAATCGTCATATCCGGCGCTTTGCTCCATTGTTTAGGAGCTGCAGTTGGCGATGCCGCTGGAGATGCTGCTGAAGTAGCAGCAGGTGCTGTTGCGCCGCTCTTAGGCGTTGCTGTGCCGCCAGCAGATTCGGTAGGTTTGTTGCCGCAGGCCGACGCGATTAAAGTTAACGCGATCAACGTTACCGGTAATAGCTTAGTTGATTTAAGCATGTTGAAATGCAAGTTCATTGAAAATTCCTCCGTCAATAGGATGTAGGTTTAGTGTGGGACCCGCGAAATGCGGGTCTGCTGTTCCCTCATAAAGCTGCTTTTCATCGTTAAAATAGGATTTTAGGCTAGACCTATGGACTTTAAGGATGATATTCATCCCTAACTAGCATGTTCATCTCTACTTAAGATCAAACCGTGTTCCATAAGGTTGTTTATCATCTTTACAGCTTCAAAATAGGCATCTATTGCCGATATATGCATGAAAATCATCGCTAACGACCATTGTGGCTTCGGACCATTTCGGTCCAAAAGACCTCCGGTCAAGCAACAAGTTACTATATCTTCGGCACAATAATCTGTCCCCCGTCTTGCTTGCCATCCTTCGGCTTTTCCTCGGAACCATCAACCGGCTTATTCGCCGGTGATGGGGTAGGGCTTGGGCTTGGACTTGGGTTGATGCTTGGCGTTGGACTTGTGCCAGGCTTATTGGTGCTTCCGGGCGATGGCGTAGGCTTCGTCCCCGGTGACAGCGTTGGCTCTAGCGGATTCTTGCCAGGTGATGCAGACGGCGAGACCGATGGTGAAGGTGACGGCTTGGTACCGTCAGGAAGTATGCCATCCTTCGGTATTTCGACAGAAGCTACATTGGATTTGGCGCCTTCTGTATTTGAGTCCAAATTAATCGGTACAACGTAATATTGATACGTCTCTTCACTGCTAATTGTAGTATCATTCACCCCAGGTAAAGCTGTTTGAGTCAGCATCTTTGGCTCTGTTTCACTAGCACCTTTGCGATACAATTGATAAGCAATCTTCTCACCCAGTGAAGACCAAGTTAATTTAACCAACTTCGTTTCTGGTACATACACCGCAGCTAAATCCGTAATCCCTTTTGGCGGTTCCGTAAGATTAGGCACGCTATCAGGCTTCACGAAGTTCGTCACAGGTCGGCCATCCAGCGACTTTGACATCACTTCTTTAAAGATAGCTGACGGACTTCCGCTGCCGATTGTAACATAGTGCTTCGCATCCACTTTATCGAAGCCTTCCCAAACAGCCGCTGTCCACTCCGGCGTATAGCCGACAAACCACACATCACGATCATATTGTTCAATGCCCTTGATGTCTAGTCCAGTTGTACCCGTTTTGCCGGCTACAGGACGATTGAACTTCGCTTTGGTCCCTGTACCGCCTGTTTCTACAACCCCCTGAAGCAGCAGCGTCATGTAATAAGCAGTTTTAGGTTGAATAACCTGCTTCTTCTCTGGTTTATAAACGGCTATTTCTTTATCGTGCGCATCTGTAATGCGTAGAATCGCATGCGTTTTATTTTGGAGCCCTTGGTTAGCAAAAGCTGTATACGCCGTAGCCATTTGTAATGGAGAAACGCCATCCGTAAGTCCGCCCAGCGCAATGGACAAGTTTTTGTCCTTTTGTTCATTGAGAGGAACGCCAATTTTTTTGGCAAAATCAATCGCTGAGTTCACTTTAATTTGATCTAATAACCAAACAGGAGCCAAATTGTACGATTTTTTAACTGCCTCAAACATCGTGACTTGCCCATGCGTCACACGGTCATAGTTACGCGGGGAGTAAGTCCCGTTACCGAAACTCGTCTGCGTATCATCGAGAATGGAATACGGCGTATAATTCCCGCTCTCAAGTGCAGGACCGTAAGCCGCTATCGGCTTGAACGAAGAGCCTGGTTGTCTTTTGGAATATACACGACTGAAGCCTTTTTGTTTGTAATCTCGACCGCCGATCAACGCCATCAAGCCGCCTGTTTTATTATCCACGATAACCATTGAACTTTGAATCTTTTGACCATCAGAAGCGTCCTTCTGGAAAAAGCTTGGATTTGCATAAGTCTGCTCCATCACTTGTTGCGCTTTCTTATTCATTGTTGTATAGATGCGGTAACCTTTGGTGAGCAACTCATCTTCTTCGATGCCATACATACTTTCCGCTTCATCTACAACATAATCCAAGAAACTCGCGTAATCCTTCGTGCTTTGACTAGACGCCGCAGGCGGTACATAATCCACTGTTTCTGCTTTCGCACGCTCGGCCTCTGTAATATAGCCTTGGTCCGTCATTAGCTTAAGAACGACAGCACGACGTTCCTTCGATAAGTCCGGATGCGTTAGTGGCGAATATCTCGACGGAGCTTTCGGCAAGGCAGCTAGCGTCGCAATTTCCCATACCTCTAATTCATTCAGGTTGGATTTACCGAAATACACCTTCGCTGCTGCTTTAATGCCATAAGCATTACTGCCAAAGTAAATACGATTTAAATATTTTTCAAGTATTTCCTCCTTACTAAACCGTTCATCCAAAGCAAAAGCGATTGACATTTCCGTCCCTTTACGAAAAGCTGTTTTCTCGGAACTTAGAAACACATTTTTAGCTAACTGTTGGGTAATGGTACTTCCACCCTCTACAGCACTCATATGAATAATATCTTTGACAAGCGCTCTGCCAATGGATCTTAAATCAACACCCGAATGCTCGTTAAACCGACGATCTTCCGTGGCAATGAATGCATTCCTTAATCGCTCGGGAACATCTTTGATGTTCACACTCTCTCGATTCTCACCTTTATAGATTTTACCAATTTCCTTGTCTTTTCCTTCTTCTTGCGCATAAATGAGTGTAGATTCACTCGCCGTATCAATCTTATCAATATTGTTATCGAGAATCTTAAAGCCGTTCATAATAACGACGATATAAATACCCATTGCACAAATAATAGCCAAAATGGCAGCAATAATTGAACCCATAATAAATTGGCGAACATTAAACCCCTTTTTCTTAGAGCCTTTATTGCTTCCTTGTGGTTTCGTCTTTGCATTCGCAGCTGTTTTCTTGCCCGTAGGTTTCTCCAAATCCATCGACTCCCTCGCTGTTCATTTCTCTAGTAGTAACCAACAAAAGAACAACCTTAAACAAGGTTGCTCCCACAAGTTTCTATTCGGTTAGACGATTCAGTCCATAGAAAAGTTGCAAAACAAAACGTACGAGTACGGATTATTCCGAAGCTTCAGCGGCAGCCATCAAAGAAACAGCTCGTTGCGGCGTGAAGGTGGAGATGGCATGTTTGTAAACCATTTGTTGACGGCCTTCACTGTCAATGATGATCGTGAAGTTGTCAAATGCGCGAATTAGTCCTCTGATTTGAAACCCATTGGTTAAATATACGGTAACGGGAATGCTTTCTTTACGTAGTTGATTAAGAAAATTGTCCTGGATATTAATGGATCTGTTCATCAGTGGTCCCCCTTAATGGAATGAAACTATCGCCAGAAGGCGCTATTTTCTATTGGTGTATTTGTTAATTATATTCAATTTTATGTACAAACTTTCCTGCTAGTATATCATTAATAATTTGGAAATGGGCAGAAAAATTTGCTGATTCCGTCACATCCACCCAATGAATGTCTTTCATATGCCGAAACCATGACAATTGGCGCTTCGCAAATCGGCGCGTATCACGCTTGAGCAGCGTTACCGCTTCCTCTAAACTCAACTCACCCTCCAGATAGCTGACGATTTCTTTGTAACCGAGAGCCTGCATGGAAATCGCTTGCTTAGGACAGCCTGCGGCAAGGATCGATTGAACTTCCTCGATAAGTCCCTCCTGCATCATCGCGTCGATACGTTCCTCAATACGCTTGTACAGCAGTGCACGATCCATCGTCAATCCAATGATACATAGTTCGTAAGGAGACTCTTTTTTCTGGGACGCCAAATGGTTTGTCATCGTTTCACCTGAGATATAGTAAATCTCAAGAGCTCGTATTACGCGTCTACGATCATTGGCATGAAGTCGATTAGCGCTCTCAGGGTCAATATCACGCAGCTTCTGATGCAGCGCCTCATCCCCATGCTCAGTGGCATAGGCTTCCTGTTCTTGGCGGAACGCTTCATCCATACTGACTTCTGTGAATTGATAATCGTAACATACAGACTCGATATAAAGGCCTGTACCTCCTACAATAAATGGAAGCTTTCCACGCGAATGAATGTCCAGAATCAAAGCCTTTACACGTTCTTGAAATTCAGCCGCCGAAAAGGGATAGGAAGGATCATGAATATCAATCAAATGATGCGGGACAAGCTTTTGCTCAGCTTCACTCGCTTTGGCTGTACCAATATCCATACCTCGATACACCTGCATGGAATCTCCGGAAATAATTTCGCAGCCAAACTTCTGAGCGATTTCTAAACTTAGCTTGGTCTTACCAACTGCCGTAGGACCTAGTAGCACGAGTAATTTCGGCTTGGCTGATGGGGCTAACACAGTCGAATCACTCCATACGTTGTTTTGGTCGTCGATCGTAATACATGCTCGAAACCGAGCCGGGCAAATTCTTTACTGTCTCTGTTTTCTTTGAGCACAATGCTCTTGCGTGCAACTCTTTTAGCTTCTTCGATAGATGCCATACTGATAGCTTCATCGTTCGCATTGCGTCTAAGATGAGAAATCGCTTGAGATTCCTCAATCGGACTGCGAAACATCGGATCAAAATAGACAACATCTACACTTTGCGGTTCTAATTGCTGCAAATACGCGAGGTGATGTGTCTTTCTAACCATGATGCGCCTCATAGCCTCGTTTAGCTCGGGAATTTCCGATTCATAAACGGCTAAACCTTCTTGTATCAGCATAGCTGGAATCTTTTCGCTTTCGAGTGCCATGACGCTTCCTTGGGGGCCAACAGCAAAGGAGAACACGATAGAATCCGACGCTAAACCTGCTGTACAATCCAAGATATCATCGCCAAAAGCTGCACCAGAAGCCTCAATTAATAAATCGGCTTCGCCTCGCTGCATACGTTTGACTCGAACGAGGGCCATACTGGGATGAAAAAAGTACGCAGGTTGGTCTTCTCCATAGTACCTGATCTCATCTCTGGTCACAAGCAGAAGGGAATCATCCTTATAATTATTCCTAAGATGTTCCAAAGAATACTTCCTTCGGGGTACGACTCGGCCGTCATACGCAGCAGCCAATCGCACGGCTTTGTCCAATAAATCACTGGACGGATTATACGAAGTTGTCACTAGCACGGGTTTACATCACTCTCTTAAACATTTTTTCCAGTTCATAAGTCGTAAAGCTAACGACAATCGGCCGTCCATGCGGGCACGTGTAAGGATTACGGCAGCCTGAGAGTCGGTCGATCAGCGTTTCCATCTCAAGAACACTTAGTCCTTGATTCGCTTTGATCGATGCTTTGCAAGAGCACATAATAGCTGCCTTTTCTCTGAGTTTGGCGATGTCTACAGCCTTTCTCTCGCTGAGGACCCACTCACACATTTCTTCGACGATCCCCTTCTCTTCTCCTGACGGAAACCAGTGTGGATGCGCACGGACTAGGAACGTATTCCCTCCGAAAGCCTCCATATACACGCCTGCCTGCTCAAAAAGCGACAGTTTCTCGGCAATAATACCTGCTTCAGACGGTGTAAACTCTAATGTAATAGGAACGATTAATTCTTGGCTTGCCTCAGCAGGATTGCCAAAACGCTCGTAATAATATTCATAATTAATTCGTTCATGCGCAGCATGCTGATCAATCAGGAACAGGCCTTCTTCGTTTTGGGCGACCAAATAAGTGCCGTGCATTTGACCGATCGGGTCCAATCTTGGAAAAGCGGGAAGCATGGGAGCCTCGCCTTCCTGTTTGGAGGGCAGTAGGTCCATGAACGCTTCGTTCGTCCGGCGCTGCTGCTGAATGGACGTACTTCTGGGATTACTTCCAGCAGCAGACGAGTAGCTGTTGTTGGATGGTGATGTCGGACGGCTCGAATATGAAGCTCCGGAAGTTCCAGAAGCTGTGGAAGCTATCGAGCTTCTCAGCGGCTCAACAATAGGTGGCCGGGAAGTTGATACCGATTCTGGTCGGTAAGCTGTACCGACCTCCTTCACTTGCGGCAAAACCATGCTGTCCGAATCCACGGATACACGTTGTATTGTAGAATCAGGAAGCGGTGTAGGTATCGCAGATGAAGCTGCCGGCGTGGATGAGCTTGATCCAGTTGTTGGCTCAACCGTTCTAGTAAGATCCAGCTGTTCCTGTACGTATGCGCCCTTAGGTGCGGCTGGCTTCATCCCTTGCGGAATCAGCACCTGCCTTCCAAATAGCCGTTTCACTTCGGCTTCGATTAATGCGGTTAGCTCCGCTTCTTTGCTAAAGCGGACTTCGAGCTTAGATGGATGCACATTCACATCCACTAAGGCAGGGTCCATCCCGATGTGCAGCACAGCCACTGGATAGCGGTTGATCGGCAGCAGGGTATGATATCCCTGCAGCAGCGCTTGATTCAGCGCGAAGTTGCGCACGTAACGACCATTCACAATGGTCGAGATGCCGCCTCGGTTCGCGCGGGTCATTTCGGGCTTCGCCACGAAGCCCGTGATGGAATAATCCAAGCTTTCCACTTGGAGAGGAAGCATTTGCTTGCCGATTGCTGTGCCGTAGATGCCGGCGATGACCTGAAGCAAGTCTCCGTTGCCCAACGTTTGCAGCAGGAGATTGCTGTTATGTTTCAACGAAAAGGCGATACCAGGGTGAGCCAGCGCTAATCTGTACAAATAATCTGAGATATGGCCAAGCTCGGTTTGGATCGTTTTCATATATTTCAACCGTGCCGGTGTGTTATAAAATAATTCCCTCACCGACACTTCAGTCCCGCGTGAAGCAGCCGTTTCTTCGACACTGCGAATCGTGCCGCCTTCAATGGAGATTTTCCGCCCCAGTCCATCATTCGTAGAGCTAGTCACACACTCTAGCCTAGACACGGACGCTATACTCGGCAAAGCCTCGCCGCGGAAGCCTAATGTTCGTATCGAGAATAAGTCTTTGCTTGTCGCGATTTTACTCGTCGCATGACGCTGAAAGGCTAATTCACAATCTTCCAAAGCCATACCGGAGCCGTTATCGGACACCCGAATCAGCTGAAGACCGCCCTCTTCAATCGTCACATCAATCCGAGTACTGCCGGCATCCACCGAGTTCTCGACAAGTTCTTTCACCACAGATGAAGGTCGTTCCACTACTTCCCCTGCGGCGATTTGGTTCGCAATATGTTCGCTTAAGAGTTGGATTTTACCCATAATTCTTAGTTCCCCTTTACAGCGCGGATGGAAACATTCTCCCCTTGATCCTTCACTTCCAGCTGCGGAAAATAATCATCGAAAAGATCAACATTGACGTAGCTAGTCCCGTTTTCAATGATTAGCTTGTCTGCCTGGGCAGGAATGGCATGCGTTCCTTTATTATCGGAAATATCGACTGTACGCGTCATCTCGTTCCATGTAATCGTAGCTCCAACAAGTGCAGCCAGGCCGCGTGTTGATGCATATAATTTGCCATTTTCACGGAAATTACCGAATCCGCTTCCTATTTCCACGCCGTTATAAGTCACACTGTGTTTGGAAATCTCAACGTTAATATCTGTAATCCCCACTGTCTGTAAAGCGGTAATCAATTGTGCAGAAGCTCCGTCCACTTTGATGTCCGGAGTGATTCCGACTTTGTTCACTTTACGCTTATTCGGCGTTAAGTACTCTTCAACGGTCACTTTCAACGCACTGTTGTTATCCAATTGATAAAGCTGTTGTACACTGCCTTTGCCATACGTTTGCATGCCGATCACTTTAGCAACATTGTAGTCCTGCAAAGCGCCCGACAGCACTTCCGAAGCGCTTGCGCTATACTCATTGGCTAAAATGTAAAAAGGAATAGACAATTCCGTTCCGCCCGTGATCAACACCGGATCATCCACGCCATTGCGGTCTCTAGTATGAATCAGAACGCCTTCTTTAACAAAATGCTTGGCAATGTTCTGAGCGGTATCCACAAGACCTCCTGGATTATTACGAACATCTAGAATCAAAGATTTCAAACCTTTTGCCTGTAGATCCGTAAGCTGTTTACCAAAATCCTCGTCCGCATCGCTTGAAAAATCCGTAATTTGAATGTAACCAACACCATTCGCAAAGCTCTTGCTATACACTTCAGGTACATTGATCCCTTTACGAGTAATCTCAACGGTTAATTCTTTGTCACCGCGTTGTATGGTAACTTTTACTTTCGTCCCCGCTACACCAACAATTTTGTTTCTGACTTCATCGATAGAGGTTGTAGAAGCTGGGACGCCATCCACCGCGCGGACATAGTCATCACGCTGCAAGCCGGCTGATTCAGCTGATGAACCTGCAAAAACCTCGGATAAATACACACCTTTGTCATCAATCCCGATTCGAGCGCCCATGCCGACGTAATTATTTTCTAAGGAGCTGGAGAACTGACCGTATTCTTCTTGGCTGAAAAATACGGTATATGGATCTTTCAGACCTTCTACCATTTGCTTAATGCTTTGATTAGCTAGCGCTTCTTCTGTTACACCACTTACATGCAGCTTC
The DNA here is from genome assembly GCF_059692075.1 of Paenibacillus sp. J31P190. NCBI lineage: Bacteria > Bacillati > Bacillota > Bacilli > Caryophanales > Paenibacillaceae > Paenibacillus > Paenibacillus sp. J31P190. Next base: position 277,692 of record NZ_JCAUAS010000002.1, read on the forward strand.
CCAATGATTTCTCTGACTTGCTGTGTTTGCAAATCTTCTTGTGCCAACGCATTTAAGGGCAGAACCGTCATAAGAGCCGACGCCAGTGCTAGTGTAACCTTCATTGTTTTCATTCTTGGTTGTTTCATGTGCGTCTCTCCTCGAATATATGATTAGGCTGAAATGTTGCAAAAATGGAACTGCGAAACAATAAAAACTTACACAACAAGCTTATTGCAGCTTTTGCTTCCATTCGTATACTAAATTGAGCGCCTGCAGCGGCGTCATATTGATTAGATCGATCCCTTTCAGCTGGTCGAGCACCAGCTGAGATTTGCCGTCCGGCTGCTTCTTCTTGACAGCCGTGTTTGCCGTGCTGTCTTCCTCGAAGAGGGACAGCTGCTGTATGGGAGCTGCCGCCTGCGGGACGGCAGCTGTCGTTGCGGCGATCTGCGCAGCGCCCGCAGCCCGCTCTTCAAACCCATTCAGCAGCTCATAGGAGCGCTGAATGATGTCCTCGGGCAGCCCCGCGATTTCGGCACAGTAGATGCCGTAACTCGTACTCGCTGCCCCGGGAATGAGCTTGCGCAGGAAGGTCACCTGCCTGCCGCTCTCTTTCACAGCCATGCAGTGATTGCGCAGATGCCCAAGGCTTTCTTCCAGATGCGCAAGCTCGTGGAAATGCGTCGAAACGAGCGTCTTGCAGCCGATCCGGTCATGCAGGAACTCGATGACCGCTTGCGCGATCGCCATCCCTTCCCCGGTCGAGGTGCCGCGGCCAAGCTCATCGATGATGACGAGGCTCTTGCTCGTCGCCTTCTCGGTCATCACTTGGATGTCCATCATCTCAACCATGAACGTACTCTGACCGCCGATCAGATCATCGGCAGCGCCGATCCGCGTGAAAATTCGGTCGGTGACCGGAATACGCGCAGATCTGGCAGGTACGAAACAGCCGATCTGCGCCATCAGGCAGATCACGGCGACCTGCCGCATATAGGTACTCTTACCGGCCATGTTCGGTCCGGTAATAAGCAGAATGCGGCCCTCATCTAGCAGCAGGCTCGTTTCGTTCGCGATGAACGAGCCGTCTTGAATGACCGCCTCCACCACAGGGTGGCGGCCTTCTTCAATCTCGAGATCGAAGCCTTCGCCGATCTCCGGCTTGCGGTAGTGATGCGCCGCGCTGACCGTGGCCAGCGACTGATACACGTCGGCGGTAGCGATCACTTCCGCCAACTTCTGTAATCTGGAGATATGCTCAGAGATCCGGTCGCGAAGCTCCGTGAACAGCTCATACTCCAGATCAACCATTTTATCCTGCGCTTCCAGAATGAGCGCTTCTTTCTCTTTGAGCTCTGGCGTTACGTAGCGCTCGGCATTCGCAAGCGTCTGCTTGCGTTCATAGCGGCCTTCCTGCAGCGCGGACATGTTCGCTTTGGTCACCTCAATAAAGTAACCGAACACTTTGTTGTAGCCGATTTTGAGCGACTTGATGCCCGTCGCCTCCCGCTCCTGACGCTCGAGCTCCGCGATCCACTGTTTCCCGTTCTTACTGGCTTCCCGGAGTTGATCTAAGTATGGCTGGTAGCCTTCACGGATCATTCCGCCATCCCGAATGGATACAGGCGGCTCGTCCTCAATGGCGCTAGCAATCCACGACATCACATCTTCACAGGCATCCATATTTTCGACGAGTTTGCGAAGCGTTTCCGAACCGGAAGCTGCACATACTTCTTGAAGCAGCGGAACCTGCTGCAAAGAGTGCTTGAGAGCGATCATATCGCGAGCATTCGCATTCCCGTAGGAAATACGAGCAACTAAACGCTCCAAATCGTAGACTTCCTTCAACGCTTGCTTCACATCTTCTCTGACAATGAGCTGATTGTAGAGCAGATTGACAGCTTCCAGCCGCTCTTCGATGCGTGATACGCTCATGAGCGGCTTTTCGATCCAACGGCGCAGCATACGGGCGCCCATCGCTGTTACTGTTTTGTCGAGCAGCCAAAGCAAAGAACCTTTTTTCGCGCGTTCACGTACCGTTTCAACGAGTTCAAGATTTCTACGCGTAAAAGGATCCATCGTCATGAATTGATCGGGCTCATATACCCGGATATGCTTCACATGAGTCAATGCTCGTTTTTGGGTTTCTTTCAAATAAGCAAGCAGCAAGGCAACGCCTTGACGGTTCAAAGCGGATAAAGTAGGCAGTGCGGCATCCTCAGCAAAATGCTCATCCAGCAGTTTTTCATCCACTTGCGTCCATTCCGTTAGCACCGTACTGCGTCCCCAAGTGAGGCCTGTTTCCCGAATTGTTGTTAATAAACCTTTATCCGTAATAATCTCCGAAGGGTTGTACACATTGAGTTCATCAACGACGAGTTCCCATGAGTTAGAAAGCCGTGTTGTATATAACTCCCCCGTTGAAATATCGCATGCCGTAAAAGCATAACCATGTTCCTGACTCACTAGGGAAACGATGTAATTGTTGCTCGATTCGCCTAGAAGCTTGCTATCCATAACGGTCCCCGGCGTAACGATACGAACAATCTCACGTCTCACGACACCTTTGGCTTCAGCAGGGTCTTCTACTTGCTCGCAAATGGCGACTTTATACCCTTTCTCGATTAACCGAGACATGTAATTGTCCGCCGCATGATGAGGGACACCGCACATCGGGATTTTCTCGTCGCCGCCGCCTTCTCTACCTGTTAACGTAATTTCCAACTCTCGTGAAGCATTAATCGCATCATCAAAAAACATTTCATAGAAATCACCCAGACGAAAAAACAAAAAAGCATCCGGGACTTGCGCCTTCACGGCCAAGTATTGCTGAATCATCGGCGTATATTGGGCCACCTTGCGTTCCTCCAACCAATCACTATATTCATTGTCAAAATCTATGAAACTAGCAAACTTCATTTTCATATGTGTGCAAAAAGAATGTCAGAGGGCGAGCCTCTAACAGACTGCTATTCAATACCTTTTCCCAATGAACTCCTGGAATAAGAGCCCCTAAAGACTGCTATCCATCCACTTTTATTACCTTTAGCGAAAATAGAAGCTTCTAAAGACTCTTATCTTATCAGATACGCTTCATTTTCCAATGATTTCTCGAAATAAGAGCCTCTAAAGACCGCTATCCATCAAACAGCAACACTTTTATGTAAAATAGCAGCTTATGAAGGCTCTTATCCAACTGTAAATGCACCATCCAAATGTGTCCCCATGCACAGATTAAAACCATTTCAAATCTCTTATAGATACACTATTATAACATGATTTGTTCTTCAAAAGCTTCTTTACGATGGTAGGGTGTAATTTTCCAAGCTTTACGAAAATCAGCTCTTTCGTTCCATGGCTCCATTGACGTGATTCTTTCTCGGAGACGTTCCAGAACGGCAGCGAATACGTCATAGCCCTTCAGCTGCTCAAGATCCTGCCAAAGCTTCGCAACTGTAGCTTGAAGCCGCTGCTTATCCCCACGATAGTAGGCCGCTTGAATCTCCGGATCCTGCAAGGGCTGCCGAGGCAGCAGCCAGTAGTTATCAGCAATGAGCGAGGCTAGCGCGAACACACCGCGCGTGATATCGGGCGAATGCAGCCAGCTAGGCAGAGTACGGTACTCGAAGCCCCCATGCGACTTCTTGCGGAAGTCGCCAAGGAAGCCGTACCGAGGGCGGCGTTCTCGCGTCGTGTCGCCCTCGATCAAGATCAAGGGCAGCGCGAGGTAATTATCGAGCGCGCGCAATAAATGCCCATTCAGCCAACAGCGGCTGAAGTGGATATGCCCGCCGAGGGGGTAGCCCCCCACCGGCATGCCGCCCGAGAGCCACGAGAGGCTCTCGTCGTCGATCTTCCGCGCGGCGAGCTGCATCGTAGATCGCAGGTTCCTCGCCAGCTCGCGCGGGTCTGTGCTCGGCTGCGGGCGCAGCTCCGCCAGCGGCAAGATCAGGCGATGTCCGCTGAGCACGACGGCATCGCAGCCGACTTCGCCGTCCCGCGTCAGGAAGCGGTCGGCGAAGACGACCTTGCCCTGCGGGCTGAGCAGCAGGAACTCGGGGTCGCTGCCGAGCATCGCCCGCTCCTTGCGCCGCAGCTCCTTCGCGATAGCGATCTCATAGCGATCGATCGCCTGCGCGAACAACTGCGCCAGCTTCCCGTTCAGCTTAGGAACGGGATCCACATCCAATACCAAGGTGTGCCCGCTAGGCAATACACCTATGGTGACAAGGCCATAGTCTAGGCCGAGTGCATAGACAGCTTTTACAGACTCACGGCTAGCCCTTCGAACATGAAAATTGGCACGATCTGGTGTAACTTCTATGTATGCCGAACTGGCATTTAATTGTCTTTGATCATAGAGAGCTTTCTCCGACAACAGAAGCGTCTCCTTCTTCTCATAAACAGCCAATGTCTGTAAATGAAATACAGCTACCTTATATTTATGTGTGAATGCTAATCGCTCATCTTTGGCACTTCGGCCATTCTGCCAAGCTACCGTCTTGATGCCGTGCAAATGAAGCAGTTCTTCCCGTTTCGAACGCATCTGAGCCCTAAGAATCGCCCTGATCGGCTGCAGCGCCGGCTTCAACGGCCACTCATCATGAGCAGTTCCCCAATGGATGATGACCTGACCTCGCCAATCGGCCGGCAGCCTTGAACCACTGGGTATGCGGATGAGATCCGCTAGCTCCAGCGCTTCTTTTTCCTGTGCGTGCAGTAAGAATGTTTCCATCCATTTTGCCCCTTCTCCGTTCTCATTCCATCCTCACAGTCCGTGCATCTGATCAAAAAGCCCATTTATTGAAATAAAACAAAAAAGAGGGCAAATGCCCTCTGCCGAACCTCTTTCACCCGCATACACTGGTGTATAAGATTCCTTAATCCAAATCATCCTCAAGCAGATCGGCGTCCAGATCCTCGAAATCTCCATCGCCGTTGTCATCGAAATCTACATGCTTGTCGTCGAAGTCACTGGGGCCGTAGGGGCTAACAATGACGAAGACTTTCGTTTCAGCGACCAACTCAACTTGGAACTCCCGTTCCACCCGAATGACTACGCTGTCGCCGCTAGAAGAGATACTTGCTTCCACACAGTTCGGCTCTTGCGTTGCGACAGCAGATACTTCAGCAGTTGTTGGCCTATGTTTTTTGTCCAGATAACTTAGCCCAACAATTTCTACATAAGAAACGGTTTCTTTTGCTACATCTGTTTTGGTGTTACGATCGTAAGAATACCAGATGTTGATATCATAAGTACCAACTACCTCTACGCCCTCTCCAGATTGGATCGACTCGAATTGGTTATTAATAATCCAAGCGCCCAATATACTGGTCGGAGAAAAGGGCGGAGTCACGGTATGACTTACATGCGAAAATTTGCGACCTTTACCGCAGACAGCTTTTGTAATGATCTCTCTGCTTTGCAAATCTTTATCTAATGACATCCTTTCAACCTCCTCCATACAATCATTCATTACAAGTGTATGCAGGACAGCAGTCTAGAGTGACAATTATTTTATATTATTTTTACGATATAAAAATACTCATATCTTTAAGAGTCAACCCGCCTCTGGGCGCTGTTTTTTTTGCTTTTTGGCTATAGATAAATATTGCATAAGCTCCCTGTTAAGCTGTAAAATGGCAGATCGCACCTCGAATTCTTCCCGGCTTTCCGGCAAAGGCAGCTGTTTATAACGAGCATCTAGAACTTGCAATTCTTTCTCCGCTTCACCAGTATAGTAGTCTTCCTTAACGGTTTGACTAATATCTTCAAGAATCGCTGCCACCCACTCCCCCTGCGGCAAAGTTTGATACACTTGGGCAACCAGATCGATCATTCGGTGGATCGACTCCAACTGCTCCCCTCTCATAAAGAAATATACCTGCAAGTAGGGGTCTCCTCCGAAAATGAGTGTATTCTCCATCGTACGTTTAGCCAGCCCTGCCCCTTGATCAATCTCTTCACTAACTTCCAAAAGCTCCTTGCCATCCCACACAACGGTATTATCTCTCAAATGCTTAGCCATGTTTACGAAAATATCCGAAAATAGCGCCTCGATTCTTTGCTTATGCCTCTCGATCGCTTTATCCGTCTTAGGCATATAGGCGATATTGATGAGTGTCGCTGTACCCAATCCAATGAGCAGAAGATACATTTCATTCAGAACCGCCGTCCATCCGGCAGTTTCATAGGCGAAGAGATGCAGCATAACAACTGCCCCGGTCACCGCCCCCTCCGTAATCCGCAGCCTATGAAGGACGGGAAACACGACGAGGATGAATATACTGACAACCCACACATGGAACCCCAATACCATAAAAAGTAGAGAGCCTGCGAGAAGCGCGAGCATGGAAGCTAAGATCCGATGAAATGCGCTTTGAATCCCTTTTTTCTTCGTCACTTCTATACCCAGAATAGCAAGAAGTCCCGCTGCCGCAGGCGTTTTTATTCCGAATACGTGCGCTAGATACATCGCTATTACGACCGCTAGCGCTGTTTTGAGCACACGAAAGCCCATAGCTTTTTCACCTCGTTGTTGGTTTTAACTATGGGCTCATTATTTCATTTTGGGCATAAAGTGGCAAGGCTTATCGATGCTTTGTCATTCTTTTTTCCAAATTGGACACAATTTGATACATAACGGTAGCCACAATCGCAATGACGAACAATGTAGAGATAACCAGTGTAAAATTAAACACTTGAAAACCGTATATAATCAAATAACCAAGACCCCTTTGCGATACGAGAAATTCGCCTACGATCACACCGATCCACGCCAGACCTACATTCACTTTCAAAGTCGAGACGATGGCGGGGAATGAAGCGGGTAGAATAGCTTTTAAGAACACTTTTCGCTGATTACCCCCAAATAAAGTGACGACCTTTACATAGTTGTTATCCACCTCTTTGAAGCTCCCGTACACGACTAGGGTTGTGATTATAACTGTTATTGAAAGTGTAGTTGCAATAATCGAAAGCAAGCCTGGACCCAGACCTACGATAAATAATGGTCCAAGCGCTACTTTAGGCATACTATTCAGCACAACAATATAGGGATCAAGCACGCGGGAGAGAAACGGCGACCACCAAATCACAACCGCTAACGCCGTACCGAACAAAGTGCCTAACACAAAACCGATAATGGTTTCAACGACCGTTACGCCCACATGCGGAAGGAGGCTGCCATCAAGGAGTTTATCCCAGAGCAGCTTAAAAACTTTCGTTGGATAACTAAAAAGCAGCACATCGATCCACTTTAAACGGGCCGCCATTTCCCAGAAAGAAAAAAACAACAGCAGGATGGCTAGTTGAACAAGCCTTACATAGTTCGTTTTCTTTTTCCTTTCAGCCAAAAATTGCTGATGAACTTGCTGTGTAAGCATATCGTCCGCTTTTTCGTTGAGACGCGCCTGCTGCTTACCATCACTCATGATGCACGCCCCCAAACTCCTGCCAAATCAATCGAAAAAGCACATGGAAATCGGGCAATTCCCGCGCTGCGAAAGGCACGGAGGACCGAATTTCCTGCGGAATTATAAATTCTTTGCGAATTCGTCCCGGATTAGGGTTCAGCACAATAATACGATCACTCATCGCTATTGCCTCAGAGATATCATGTGTCACAAGGAGTGCTGTCTTCTTCTTCGCACGAAGAGTCTCTACAACCAAATCCTCCAACTGAAGCTTGGTCTGATAATCGAGCGCGGAGAACGGTTCATCCAGCAGAAGCAGTTCAGGCTCTGTGGCTAATGTTCGTACTAACGCGACTCGCTGACGCATGCCCCCGGATAGCTGAGCGGGATAATAATCTTTGAAGCCGAGCAGCCCCATCTCATCCAATAAATGAAGCACATCCTGTTTTTTCTCTTTGGTTAACGTTCCTGTAATTTCTAAACCCATACAAGCATTGTCTTCAATCGACCGCCATGGGAATAAATAATCCTGCTGAAGCATATACCCCACCCTTGTCGATGGACCGTCTACGATCCCTCCCGCAACAGTCACCGTACCCACTGTCGGACGAATAAGCCCGGCAATGATCGACAAGAGAGTTGTCTTCCCACAGCCACTTGGGCCGATCAGACTAACGAATTCACCACGCTGGATTTCAAAATCAATCTGCTCAACAGCAAGTGTAGCTCGTTCCTCTGTCACATAAACTTGTGTCACGTCTTTTACAGTCACAGCTGTATCCATGTTCGTCCCCCCTCTTGTTCGATTCATCGACATGCCTAATGCTGATTACTACGGTTTTACGTTCGATTTCGCTTTCTCTGCAAAGCTATTGTTCACTAGCTTTTTCCAAGCTACCTTTTCTTTCAACTCACCTGCGGAAGTCATCACATCTAGCAAATTGTTCCATTCTTGTTCATCAACAATGCCGTCCGTCGCGAATGATCCTTGATCCTTATAGCGTTTAACAACACTTTTTACAATTTCTACATCGATATCTTTAAAATAAGGCAGAACCGCATTCGTGATTTCATCCACACTTTTCGCGGCAACCCAAAGCTGAGCGCGTTGTACCGCATTGGTGAACTTCTGAACCGTTCCTGCATTTGATTTCAAGAAGCTTTGTTTGGTCATAAATACCGTGTAAGGCAGGTGTCCGCTCTCCACACCGAAGGAAGCCATAACGTAGCCCTTGCCTTCTTTTTCAATAATGGAAGCTTGCGGTTCGAAGAGCTGTACATATTCCCCTGTTCCCGATGCATACGCGGACGCGATATTAGCAAATTCAATATTTTGAATAAGCTGGAGATCCTTTTGAGGATTGATGTTGTGTTTCTTCAATGTGAATTCGCCAGCCATCTGAGGCATGCCGCCTTTACGTTGGCCGAGGAAAACAGAGCCTTTGAGCGAGTTCCAGTCGAACTTATCTACTTTCTTCCTAGCAACCAGGAAGGTACCATCCGTTTGGGTCAGCTGCGCAAAATTAATAACCGGATCATCCGAGCCTTGTTGCGATACGTAGATCGAAGTTTCCGATCCAACTAAAGCTACATCAATAGCGTTTGACAATAAGGCTGTCATCGTTTTGTCGCCGCCTGGTGTGGTGGTCAATTCAACATCAAGCCCTTCATCCTTGAAAAACCCTTGCGATAAAGCCACATACTGCGGAGCATAAAAGATAGATCGCGTGACTTCACCAATACGAACCTTTGTTGTTTCTTCGCTTTTCGTTCCGCACGCCGAAACGATTAAACTGAGCAGTAGGACGGCGGATAATGTGAATCCCCATCTTTTCCGATTGTTCATGGACGTCCCTCCGATAAAAGTAGTAATGTATCCTATGCAGGAGCCCAGAAGTCGGTTAATATTGTTTTTTGATTCCACACTATATGCATTTTGTGCATCAGAATTATGTGCGAACGTGCTTTGGAGAGCATGACCTGCAAATTGTGCAGCTATATAAAAAAACAGCACCCCAAGGCAATATTCCTGCCTCAAGATGCTGCTTTACTCACTTTAAATACCGTAAACCGTTTGGTACTTCTCTTCCAAGTATTGGACCAGATAGTCGGGATTCAAATCTTCACCAGTCACTTGGCGAATGATTTCATTCGGCGTCAAAAGCTTGCCATGCTGGTAAACTTTATCCGTTAGCCATTCCTTGATCGGTACCAGATTGCCTTCAGCAATCAAGCTGTCGAAATTCGGGAGCTCTTTGCGAAGGGTATGCGTGAATTGCGCCGCGTACATATTACCGAGTGCATAGGACGGGAAATAACCAAACGCACCACCAGACCAGTGCACATCCTGCAGTACACCCTCGCCGTCATTCGCTGGAACCACACCCAAATACTCTTCGTATTTGGCATTCCAAGCTTTAGGCAGATCAGCTACGGCAATCGTACCGTTGAATAACCCTTTTTCCAGCTCATAGCGAATCATAATATGTAAGTTGTAAGTCAATTCATCGGCTTCTATACGAATTAATGACGGCTCGATATGGTTTATAGCACGATAGAAGGAATCCGCGTCCACATCATCAATTTGCCCGCTGAACGTCGTTTGCAGCTCGCCATAGTAGCGATCCCAGAACGCTTTACTGCGTCCGATCACATTTTCCCAGAAGCGGGACTGTGACTCGTGAATCCCCATCGATGTGCCTGTGCACAGATTCGTACCAACTAAGTCTTTGGAAATGTTTTGCTCATACAGCGCATGTCCACCTTCATGAATCGTTCCGAACAAAGCAGATGTGATATCATTCGGCAAATAGCGTGTTGTGATCCGAACATCACCTGGGTTCAGTGCTGTTGCGAACGGATGCACCGTTTCATCTAATCGGCCCGCTTCAAAGTCATACTGCATTTGCTTCAAAATGGAAAGTGAGAACTTCTTCTGCTTTCTAATTTCAAATTGTTGATCCAAAAAGGATCGATTAGGCTGATTGGCTGAAGCTTGAATACGTTGAAGTAAGGGAACCGCTTTTTCACGCAGCGCACCGAAAACTTCGTCTAATTTCTCAACGGTCATTCCCGGTTCATACATATCCAACAAGGTGTTGTATTTATTGCCTTCGTAGCCCCACAGCTCAATAAATTCTTGAGTAGTAGCAACGATTTTCTCCAGATATGGTTGGAACGAAGCCCAATCGGAGTTATGCTTCGCATCTTCCCAAGCGGATTCTGCTTGCGAGGTAAGGACGACATAGGCCTGATATTTCTCGGCCGGTATTTTTTTACTGCGATCATATTCTTTTTTACATTCTACGACCATTTTTTTGGAAATGGCATCTAGCTTCTCTAATTCAGAAGGCTGCATGAAAAAGTCCAAATAACTTCCCATTTCATCGGATGTAGACATACGGAAAACTTCGGTGGACAGCTCTCCGACGACTTCAGAACGCGTTTCTATTCCTTTTTTTGGAGCGCCGGTACGCATATCCCAATAAATTAAGGCGATGGCCTCCTCGTACTGCTTCATTTTGCGGACATAGGCCTTGAAAGATTCCAGCTTTGCTGGGGCTGCTTGCACACTCATGCTCTAATCTCCTCCCAAAAGTTTCTTATTTTATCATACTTCGTCCCCTACTCAGAATCAAATTTATGCTGGGGTATGATAGAATAATGACAAGCTTAGGTAAGAAACCTAACTGTGCAAACACTTGAAGGAGATGACTCTTATGAAAATCACGTTTACCGATACAGCTATTCATAGATTGACACCATTTACTTCTGGCCAGAATGAAGCTGTCTTAAAGCTAGTTTTTGATACAGAAGACTGCGGCTGTTCCGTAAACGGAGTGCCTACCCTTTGGCTGGTTTCCCAAGCAAATGATGATGATCTTACCGCTGAAACCGATACTTTCAATCTCATTTATAAAGCTAAGGATGAAATCTTTTTTGAAGAAAATATGAAAATCGACTACCATGAAGGAAATAAATCCTATATACTTAAGAGTAATAATCAAATTTATAATGCGGGTATGAGCTTAGTCGACAAAAGATAAAACTGCTAAAAATATAGACAAGCAGCACATCAACTTACCTGGAGGGAAACCATGTCTTTGATTAGCGAAATCTTGAATTACAACAAGGAATTCGTAGAAACGAAGCAGTATCAAGAGTTTCTGACTACGAAATTCCCAGACAAACGGATGGTTGTTCTTACTTGCATGGATACGCGGCTGGTCGAACTGCTGCCCAAAGCCATGAATCTTCAAAATGGAGACGCCAAAATCATTAAAAATGCCGGAGCGATTGTCTCTCATCCCTTCGGAAGTGTTATGCGTAGTATTATCGTCGCCGTCTACCAGTTGGAAGCGGATGAAATATTCGTTATTGGGCATCACGACTGCGGGATGACGGGATTGAATTCTGAGAGTGTAATTACGAAAGCGAAAAACAGAGGCATCTCCGATGATGTCATTGAGACACTGGGACATTCAGGCATCGACTTGTCTCGCTGGTTAACAGGCTTTAATCATGTGCGTGAAGGCATCGAGAAAAGCGTTAACATCATTCGAAACCATCCCTTGCTTCCCAAAAATTTACCTGTTCACGGCCTCATCATGGATCCCGAATCAGGTCGACTCGATTTGGTGGAAGTCGGTTATGAATCAGATGGTTCCATTTCTCAAAAAGTGGAATGAGCTAGCCCAAAAATACAAATAAAGAAGCCTTTCAATCCACTTTAACGTGGAGTTTAAGGCTTCTTTTTCTATGACTTCTAGCATTGTGCCAACTTCTACGCATATCAATATCAAAAAAACCTGGACATTAGCCAGGGTTCTTCGTTTAACAGCCCCTCCCAGCTACTTGGACATCTGCAACGATGTAAAACATCGTTACAAGCCACACACTGCACGGATATCAGGCCTTATTCTTATCTTACAAAAAAGGCGCTCTCCCCCGTATCGGGGGATGCGCCGTTGCTCTTACCGTGTTACATTTTTATCGTTTTCACTAAGCGTTTAGCGTCGCCGTTAGGTGTTGCTACTACTTCATACACGTTGATGCTGACATCGGAACTCAATTGTTCGGATTTGATATTGCCGAAATCAATGAATTGAACGCCGGACATGATTTTTTGCTGCCCTGTGAAGGTCATCGACTTGGAGCTTAGCAGTCGTCCTTCCGAGTCAACAACTTCAAAAGCAAGTGTTGAGAAGTTCGCATCCGTAATCACCTGCTCCTGCCTCTTCACATCCAAATCCAATCGCAACCTGTAAGCATAAGATGAATCTTTGCTATATGTAGCGCTCACAGAGTAATCCTTCAAGTCAATGGTGAATGGATACAAGGAGATAGCGCCTGTACTTGGTATTGGTTGAATGGCTGTTTTGTATGACCCCACCGCTAGGCGATTGGCATCATAAACATTGAGTGCAAGCTGATCAGCTTTCTCGCCGGCAGGCAGCATGTAAGAATAACTCATCACATAGCTAGTATTGGGTGCGATGGTTTTCGCTACAGCTGACTGACGAACGCCAGAGTATGTGTAGCCTTCAGCGCTTGTCAAATCCGTTTGGAAATCCGGAACGGTCAAAGACGTTGTTCCTTTATTCGTCAGCTTATACTTCGCAACAACTGTCTTAAACCCGAAGTCCGAATTCTCACTCATCCCAAACTCCACAAGGGATACATCGACATTCGAATCAATGAGATTACTTGCCGTAAGCTTAAATGGTGTGCCTAGGGTGTAATCTTGTGCGGCTGCGTAAGAGGAGACCTCTCCACCATTTCCTGCTCCGGCAAGCGTAGTTACCGAAACCGGTAAAGCTGCCGCTTGCTTGCTGCTGCTTGCGTCCGTATTGCCGGTTCCTGTACTAGGCTGTGTTGTCGTAGAAGCAACCGCCTGCTTCTCAAGCACAACCAATTGCAGTGCATCAGTGTTCAGCCCTGCAGGCAAAATGCCAGAAAACCGGAATGTCGTTGACTCATTCGGTGATAAATACGACGTACGTACGGCGTTATCACTAGAGGTAACAGCTACACTTCCTCGAAGTGCTTGGAACTCTGCCGATAAGGCAGGTATGGTCACAATTCCATCGCTTTGATTCGTTAAGGTCACATTGGCTTGCAAATGCAATCCATCCGATTGCTTACTTGCCGCTGCCCAAGAGGTTGAGATCGATAGGCCGTTAACATCCAGATTTGGATACTCCGTCTTGTAACCGATTTTACCAATTGAGAATGACTTCGCAACATTCAGTGAACCCAAAACGGTTGTCTTCACCTTTCCTTTTGGAGAGAATATCAATGCCAAATCTTTGGTCTCAAGCGCTGCTGGAACCGCAGCTTGTAAGGTGGCTTTAACAGGCTGCTGAGGAAGCAAGGATTGCCCTTCTACTTTGGCAAACTGGGCACTGTATGTCAGCCCTTTGCTGTCCTGGAAATTGTATTCAAGTCCATCTGGTAGCTTGAGAGTTGAACTACTTAAATTTTCAAGCAGTAAGTCGGTATACACCATCCATGCCCCGTCTTTATATACTTTATAGCTTTTGCCTAATTGGGCAGTTACTAACGCATCATCAGCAAGTGTGGAGTCCAGTTCCTTCAAATTCAGAACCGCTTGTTGAAGCACGGATTGACCCGACTCCGCCAAAGCAGCCTCTACGGACAAAGCGCCAATATCTTCCATCGCGTTATAATTCCATTCGAAAATATCGACCTTTAACTGGGACGGAGTCAAATTTGAAGGAATTTCAGAAGTAAATTTGAACGTGCCGGTTTCTCCCGCTTTCACACGCGCCGTTACTTTCTCACTCAGCTTCGCGGTGTAAGACACTCCATTCGTGTCTATGACTTTGACCCCATAGTTATTGAAATCAACCGGAGAGCTGCTGTTATTGTTCAGGCCTAATGAGAAGCGAAGTGAGCCATCCTCAGCCCCCGCAGACAAGGTAACTTTGTCCAATGTAAAGTAGACGGAATCACTGAGAAACACGCCCTCCTTCCCAGCAAAAGCCGATGTTGCAAAGGGGAATGTTAGGAAGCTTGCTGCGGTTAGCATGATAGCCGAACGACTGAGCAAGCGTTTCATCTTTTGTTGTTGTTTCACAGGTAGTCCTCCTTAGAGTTTTCGTAGAAACTTACTTCGTAAGCGTCTACTGAGTTTGCTTTAGTAAAACTGGCATCGTAAGCATAGTCTTGAGTTTTCGTAGAAGCATAGTCTTGCATTTCTCAAATCAATCAGATCGCAACGCGTCAATTGGTCGCAATTTGGACGCTTTGTTCGCCGGATATAAGCCAAAAATAACACCGACAAGCACGGAAAATAAAAAGGCATACAAACTAATATCAAAAGATAAACTGGTTGTTTGCTTGGGGCTAAAATAAGGCAGCGCATAGGATAATCCGATTCCAAGCGCAAGTCCAATCATTCCGCCCATACCGCTGATGACGACGGCTTCCACGAGAAATTGCAGCAAAATATTTCTGCGCTTGGCGCCAATCGATTTGCGAATCCCAATTTCACGCGTTCGTTCACTCACCGTAACTAACATAATATTCATGATTCCGATGCCGCCGACGAGTAAAGAGATTAACGCAACAGCCACTAATTGATTCGTAAGCGTATTCGTTGCTTCAGTCCGTGCTTTAAGCAGTTCATCTTGGTTCGTTAAAATGAAGCCTGTATCGCTTTTGAACTTGTACGTCAAATACTGCTTCATTGTCTCTTGAGCGGTGTAAATATCATCCTTCGTCGGCGCTTCAACGTAGGTTGTGCGAATTTGCCCCAGCTTGAATTGCCGTCTTGCTGTTTCCAAAGGCATAATCACTGCACTGTCGACAGAAGCCCCGCCGATGTTAGAGCCCTTCTCTTTCAGAGTTCCAATAACATTGAACACGACTCCGTCGATATTGATATCTTCACCTACAGGGTTTAGCTGACCAAAGAACGTTTTAGCCACTTCACTACCCAGTATTACGACATTCGAGCGAAATTCTAGATCAGCTGGGGCGAGATTCCGCCCCTTGTCAATATTGGCTTTGATAATGTTAAAATAGCGATCGTTCGTACCGATAACGTTGTACTTCTCCTGCGTACGATCATATTTAATGTTGGATCCGTTCTTCGTCATCGTTGGCGCAATCGACTGGAACTCCGGAAAATTCTCGAAATTCATCAGCTCATCATAATTCAATTGCGTTGCACGTCCGTTACCGGTCGCGGTGACAACTAGCAGATTCGTCCCCATGTTCTCGTATTGCTTGGCGATTTGTTCTGATGTGCCTTGACCTATCGATACTAAGGTTACGACTGAGCTTACTCCAATAATGACGCCTAGCATGGTTAAAAATGTTCGCAGCGGACTCGATATGATCGTACGAAGCGACATTCGAATGAGTTCACTTAGCTTCATACGCTCACCTCATGCTGTGCAACCATATGAATGTTATTCCGATAGTCATCAATAATGACGCCATCCTTAAGGGAAACGACACGTTTGGCATTGTCGGCAATGTGATGATCATGCGTAATCAATACGATGGTATTTCCTTGTGCATTCAGCTGCAGGATTAACTCCAATACTTCTTCACCCGTTCTGGAGTCCAAAGCACCGGTTGGTTCATCCGCTAAGATGAGCGAAGGGGAGATCGCAAGCGCCCGCGCGATGGCCACACGCTGCTGCTGGCCGCCTGATAGTTCACTTGGCTTATGATGACCACGTTCTCCCATCCCGAGCATCTTCAACATGTTGTTAGCCCGCTCCCGCCGTTCCTTCCTTGGAATGCCAGCATAGATCATCGGAAGCTCCACATTTTCCATAGCTGACAAACGAGGCAATAAATTAAATTGTTGGAAAATGAAGCCGATCTTCTGGTTTCGCAGTTCAGCAAGGGCATTATCACCCATATTCTCGGTCACAACGCCATCCAGCGTATAACTGCCTGTCGTAGGCACATCTAATAAGCCAATCGTGTTCATGAGTGTCGATTTCCCTGATCCACTCGGTCCGATAATGGCGACAAAATCACCCTCGGCAACGGAAAGCGATATGCTGCGCAGAACATGAAGATCTTCTTCCCCGCGTTTATATGTTTTGGTAATCTCTTTCAGTTCAATGATATTCATACCGCAATAACTCCTTTCCCTGCCGCATTATCTAGTACCGCCACCGCCGTTAGTACGAGCAGCCCCCGTATTGCCCCCAGCACCACCGTTACCGCCTGCACCTGCTCCGCCTTGGAATCCTGCACCGCCTGCTCCGCCACCAAATCCACCAGCGCCGCCGTTTTGCTGGAACTGCTGTCTCAAACGATTAATTTCATCTTGGCTTAAATTCTGCTGTCTCTTCACGACAGGCAGAACAACTTTATCGCCTTCTTTAAGACCCTCAGTGATTTCGATTTGCGTTTTGGAGCGAATACCAATTTTAACCTCGTGTTCATTATCAACCGTACCATCGGCTTTCTTCAGAGAAACTACACGCTTCCCTTTTTGTGATTGCAGCGCCTCTGGCGGTAAATAAATAACGTCTTTTTTATCTTGAATTAAAATTTCGCCAGTTGCCGTCATCCCATATTTCAACATATTGTCTTTATTTTCAGCAGCTAGGACAACATCATAGAAGGTTACGCCATTCGTTGTCGTTCCCACAGAAGAGATTTGAGTTACTTCTGCCGGGAATATGCGTCCAGGGTAAGAATCAACCTTGATTTCAGCTTTCATCCCCGTCTTAATATTGGGTAAATCCAGCTCATCCACTTGCACCGGCAGCTGCATTTTCGCTAGGCTAGCAACAGCTCCGAACTGCGTACCATTGGTTACCTTACTTCCGACCCTGAAATTACTCAAAATATCATTTTTCTTATTCACAAAGTCGGTTGAAAATACGCCGTCAAAGGGAGCAACAATTTTGAGGGAATCCACCTTGTCCTTAGCCGAGTCCACTTTAAACTTCTGCCGTTCAAGAGCAGACTGTTTCTCCAGAATATCATCGCCTAGCGTATCATTCACGAAGGTTGCGATCGTATCGCCTTGATGTACCATGTTCCCCGTTTTGAAAGGTAATACGGATATACTCCCCGTCGTCCCAGCCAAAATCGTCATCACTTTCAGATACTGCAAGGCACTCTTGCCTTGTGAATCGACGGTTCGACCACCAATAGTAACAGAGCCCGACACATTCGTTCCTGCATCCATGGAGTTGTCATTCGGGACAGCAACTTCGATGTCGATCAGTTTACCGCCTTTTCCATCCGATTTTGGATCTTTGGAGATACTTTGAATCGATCCTGTTTTCGTGATCATAAATCCATCTAATGTAATATCCACTGGATCTCCCTTATGAAGCTGCGAAGCATCTTCCACAAAGAAAGGAAGGGTTACGGTTAAAGTACTTAAATCACCAATCGTGGCAATTTTGGTCGATTTATTGATTGTAGACCCTAAATCGATGTTATTCGCGTATGTAAGTTTACCGGAAATAGGTGCTTTAACACCCATTAATCCTTGCTGCTGCTGTAAGGCATTCAGATCTTTCTCAAGCTGTTCATATGTCAGTTGGGCATCTTGCAAATCGCTTTCCAAGCTTGTACTCGTTAGTTCAATAAGCACATCTCCAGCTTTAACCGCTTGGTTTCGCGTTAAATTAATTGATTTAATATTCGCATTTTCTGTAGATGAAATCGTTTGTGTATCTTTGGGCTCGAACTGTGCCGTGCCGGAGACGGAGAAGCGGATATTCCCTTTTTTGGCATCGACCGTCACCTCTTTAACGGCAGCAGCTTTTGCTTTCTTCCCTTTTCCACCGAAGTAAGCATACGAACCACCTGCACAAACGCTTACTGCGACAATCACAATGAACCACTTACTGCGATACCATTTCATGAAGTGACTAACCCCCTTAGAATTTACGCCAGAAAACTGGCTTCGAAAGCATATGCTTAACTTTTTTGCTCAACCAACACTTACAACGTAAGCCTAAAAGTGTTTCTACATCGCTTGCCGCTTACATTTAATCATGTTTGGACGTAAGAAGCTCCATTAGCTGCTGTTCTACACTTATTCCCATATTTCTTTGGTCAAAAAGCTGAAATTCACCGTTCCCACGGTCCGTCATACCTGCTTCTACTTGGCGCTCCGCCTTTCTTTTTTGAATAAACGCATTGACTCGCTTTTCCCGTTCTTCCGAGGATACCTCTTCACCCCGATTGTCCATCCGCTCCGCTATGCGCTTCTTCATTTGCTTGGATTGTTCATCCAGAAATGTTCGCTGTGGAAGGGTTAAGCCATTGATGACTTGTTTCTGTTCGGACTCGGTAATGCTTCCTTCATCCATACTTTTGCGAACATAAGGCAGAATAGCCTCAGCCTGCTTGGGCGTAATCGTTAGAGAGGCAAGCCGATCCATTCGAATTAATCCCTGAAACAGCATAACGAGCTGCATCTCTCTAAGGTTTTGGACATCTTCAGCGGGGAGGGCTTCCTGTGGAGTTTTCGCAGATGATGGAGAAGGCGATACCAATGCAGATGTGCTATCAAGCAAAGGCATGTGCCCACTGCAACCACTAAGCAGGAAGGAAATGAGCGTTAAACGCAGCACCATTTTCCGTGTGTATTTCACCTTACATACACCTCCAAAACAAAAAATCCTGTCCAACAGCAACAGGATACGAAATAATGATGAATTAAGTTTGCTTTAGATGTAAAATTATTGTGAATTATCTACGAAATACGAGGAAAAGTAACACGAAATTCGGTGCCTTCGCCTACCCGACTGCGAACATGTATCGTTCCATTCATACCAGTAACCAAATGCTTCACAATCGTAAGTCCAAGACCCGTTCCTGTCTTAATGTCTGACCGCGAAGTTCTTGCTTCGTCTGCTTTGTAGAAACGATCCCAAATGCGTTCTAACTCGGCATCTGTCATCCCTTCTCCGGTGTCACGAACATACATATGGACCTCTCGCTCCTGCTCTTCTAGAGCTACCGTTATCGTTCCGCCCTTTTGTGTGAATTTCAACGAATTATAGATTAAATTTTGTACAATTTGGGCAAAACGATCAGGATCTAAGTGAACCTGAGAGGGCATCATTGCCGGTTCAGGAAGAATGAGGTGAAAGTTTATTTCCTTCGTTGCAATCGGTGCTTTCAGCAGCTCCAACGATTCTTCAAGCGTTTCTGCGATGGATACAGGCCTAAGCCGGAACACATCGACCCCATTTTGAATTTGTGCCAAATCTAATAGATCGGTCACAAGGCGCTGCAGCCGTTGAACTTCTTGATCACAGATACGCAGGTAATGCGAATATTTCTCTTCCGGAATGACCTTATCATTCATGGCCACAATAAAACCCCGAAGTGTCGTTAACGGAGAACGAAGCTCATGGGATACATTCGTCAAAAACTCCTGCCTCGTTCCTTCCCATTCCTCCAGCTGTTCGACCATGAAGTTGAAGCTAGCAGCAAGCTGCCCTACCTCATCCTGTGAAGTTACCGGAACCCGTGTAGTGAAATCACCATGCGCGAGCTCAAGTGCGGCTCGATTCATCTGTTGAAGCGGACCTGCGAGTTTGCGAGAAATGATAAACAGAATGAAACCAACAGCTACCAGTGAAAATAATAAGGGAACCAGAATGTTAACGCGAACTGCAGAAATGGCTTCACTGATATCTCCAGCCGGAAAATGAAGAATGATGACCATAGGTTGTCCGTTTAGTTGATACGGGGCGTGATACGTAAACAGATTGATGGTTCGTCCATCAGGTGTCGGTAAACCAACCATGCCATAGCCGGTATGACCGTGAAGTCCATCGATAAAGAGCGTATCCATCTGTTTAGGAATAGCCCTCCCTTCACTATCCGAGGAGCCATTCAGAATGTTGCCCTTGTCGTCAACAAGCCAGACTTGTCCATTAATGCTTCTAGCCAAAATACGTACCGTATATTTCAGCTCTCGGGTTGAGATCGTTCCATCCTGTAATGAATTCATTAAGCGAGTGACTTCCACATTACGCTTCTCCATCAGCTCGATCTTATCTTTATAAAATAAATCTGTGAAATAGTAGTTCCAGAACAGGAAAAGACCAGCAAAAAATAGCACACAAGTCGCAAGAAAAGACAGGAAAATTTTCAAATATAAGCTGTTGCTCTTTCCCGCCAACCAACGTTTAAACATGCTGAACCACCTCGAAGGAGTAGCCAATTCCCCACAGGGTCTGGATGCACCACATGTCATGCTGTCCTAGCTTTTTACGCAAGTTTTTCACATGGGCATCAACCGTGCGCGTACCGCCTGTAAAATCAAAATTCCACACATAACCGAGTAGATCCTCTCGTGTAAATACACGGCTTGGATGACTGGTTAGGAAATACAACAGCTCAATCTCCTTCGGTGTAAGTTCAACCCGTTTCCCGCCGACCGTGACCCGATACTGCTCAATATCAATAACAATATTGCCGATCTCCAGCCATTTACGGGATGAATTTTGAGTTTGAGACAGTTCCATTGGCACTTGAATCGTGCGGCGCAGCACGGCCTTAATACGGGCAATGAGCTCATTCGGGTCGAAAGGCTTGACCAAATAATCGTCAACCCCCAGATTAAACCCTCTCAGCTTATCGATGGACTCCCCTTTTGCCGTGAGGAAAATGATTGGCGTTTGATGAAAGGGGGCCTCCATTTTGCGAATTTGCTCACATAACTCGTAGCCGGATATATCTGGCAGCATGATATCCAGTAGAACCAAGTTTGGTTTCTCGTTTATTATCGTACGAAGCACTTCCTGCCCTCGCGGCAATATAATCGCCTCATAGTTGGAGTGCTCCAAATACAGTCTGACGACTTCAGCAATATTCGGTTCGTCATCTACAACTAGAACTTTCCCTTCCGAACTCATCTAGCGCCACCCTTTTCCTTGCGGATCTGCTGCTGCCTTGCTCTTTCATTAATTACCTCTGAACGATCTCTCCGCGTATGTTTTTGAATGAGCTGCTCATCTTCCATTAGGCTTGGCGCCTGCCATATCAGCCCTCTTCTGTCACACTCTTTTAAGCAGAAATCTATAAGTTCCGGGTCCGTAATAGGCAAATTAATATCCTCATAAAGAAATTCATCCTGCTCTATAGAAGACCAAACCTGGTTAATAAGCTCTTGAAGCTTATCAGGGTTTAACCCCAAAGAAAGGACATGAGGAGCTTCCGCATTCCTTCCTGCGCTTTGCAGCATTTTCACAGCACCATTGCGGTTGCCTCTACGAATATGATACATACCTACTGCAATTTGAATTAGAGCCACATAGGTTCTGCTGCGTACATCCCCTGGATGCTCTTTCCAGAACTCCTCCATCACTTCATGGCATTCAAAATAATCCCGTTGTGCATGGAAATAAAGTAAATAATCGATATATGCCTCCGGATATGGCTTCATGAATCGTTCCCCTCACCTTGTTGTGATCACGGTAATGCCTAATTACTTCTCATGTTACTCGAAAGTTGTGTCATCGTCCAACATCAACAAGGGGATCGCTAACTTTCATACATTTTCCAGCGCAACCAAACTAGCATATCCTACGTCCAATTAAGTAGATTACTAGAAAGAGGCGTGATAGATGAAAATCGGGAAATGGATGCTCACAGGCACCCTATTATTATCAATGAGCGCACCAAATGCTGTTCATGCAGCAGGTGCGGTTCAATCTAGTCCGGACAAGACAACGAAATACCGCGTCTATCAGTACAATCATGTCCTCATGGAATTTGCGGCTTATGGGCAAGCAGAATCATTTGCAAAAGGCTTTACGAATAGTCATGTAGAAGAAATAAGCACTCGCAAATGGCTGTGGAACAATTTCCCTCGGTACCAGGTTTTTCAGTTGGATGTATCACTGCCTGAGTGGCAATTTGCCTCACTGGACGCAGCCATCGCTGAAGCCAAAAAATGGACCAACGCAAGTGTTCGGGACCTGCAATCCTCTGGTTGGGTGTGGAACAACTATCCTAATTTCCAAGTCTACCAAAATGAGATCACACAGGATTCATGGAAGTTTCTAACACAGAACGAAGCCGTTGCCGAAGCGAAGAAATGGGGCGGCGCCCATATTATTGATTTAAACAGTAATAAGTGGATTTGGGACAATATTTCAAATGAGGATAAGAAAGTGCTCCGCACTGGCGAGCTTACATACAAAGTGTATCAAGGTACATTTTCAGCAGACAATTGGGAATTTGCATCCTTAGAGGACGCCATTAATGAAGCTCTCAAATGGGGAAATTCAACAGTAGTTAATAAAAATACGAAAAAAACCGTGTATAGCAATCTTAAAGTTTATAAAGTATTTCAGAACGACACGTTTTTGCAGGACTTTGCTTCCTTGAATGAAGCCACAGATTACGCACGTCTATGGGGACACAGCTCCATCTTCATGGATGGCCGCAAAATTTGGAACAACTACGCCTCTTATCAAGTGTTTCAGAATACAGCGCTTATTGGCGAATTCAAGACGATTCCCGAAGCATTAAATTACAGTGTGCAGTATAGTAATTCTTCTGTTCAAACGCTCGATCACCGCTTCCTTTGGGATAACTTCAAAAAGCTGCAGGTATGGGGATGGAACGGCATGGCCGGTGGTGATGCGATTAAAGCGCATGTGAACAATACGGTCGGACTTGATGTTGATTCTCCGAGCTATTTCGAGCTTGCGGATGCAGCTGGTAATTTGAAGGATCAATCCAATGCGGATACGGTCAAATGGCTCCAAAAGAATGGTTACACCGTGTATCCGCTAGTCAGTAACCAATTTAACTCAACATTGACGACTCAATTTCTTGCGGATAGTGCTGCCCAAGACAAATTCGTTAAGGCCTTGGTAGACCGCTCCGTGCAGCTTGGTGTTCCGGGAATCAATGTCGATTTTGAAAGCTTGGCTGGTTCGGATCGTAATGCTTTTACAGCCTTCATAGCCAAATTGACCTCTTACGCTCACTTGAACAGCTTAGTTGTATCCATTGATCTGCCGCGTGGTAGTGTTAAATGGAACCATCTTTCTGCATTCGATCATGAGAAGCTGGGGAGTCTAGTAGATTACGTCGTCATCATGGCCTACGATCAATTCTGGCGTGGCAGTACATCTGCGGGGTCCGTTGCCGGGCTTCCTTGGACGGATGGCGGTATTCAAGAATTCCTTTCCTATGGCATTCCACGGGACAAAATCATTCTAGGTATCCCTTACTATGTGCGTGAATGGAAGCTGGATTCAGCCGGTGCCTTGCAAAGTAATCGAACCTTATTGATGAAAGACATCCCTGCTTTATTGGCTTCCAAATCAACCAAACAAACCTGGGACAAAACCTTCGAACAATATCGGATCGAGTACCAAGAGGATGGCTTCACCTATGTATTCTGGTTGGAAGATGAGGCTACAGTCAAAGCTCGTCTGGACATGGCGAAAAAGTACGACATCGCTGGTGTCGCAGCATGGCGGCTTGGATATGATCAATCGGACTTATGGAAATTGATTTTGCAGAATAAATAATAAGGGGAAAAAAGGACTTCCGCCAATGTGGGGAGGTCCTTTTGGTATCAATGTTATTCTTAACGGAACGACAAGCCGCTAACATGAAAGAAATCAGCTAAACATTGAATTAGCGGAACGAGAGGGCGTTATTCGATGAAATTTGAGCAATTCGAAGCAAAAACAAGGGAATAACGTCTCTACGTTCCTCGTTTGCTTGAATGAAAGCATATTTCACGTAAATAGCGTTTCTACGTTCCCTTTAGTGGAAGCCTACCATGGATAGATGGCTGCATGTATCCATGAAGAAGCTGTCCCTATAATTTATTTAACATTTTTGGGACAGCCCCTTTTTGATGCAGATCAGATAAGACCCCATTCGCTAAATATGGTTTCAGTTCCGCAGCCCGAACAATATTTGGCGTCCGGCTTGTTAACTTTATAGCACCCTTTGTGCAATAAGGTTTTCTCTTTGGTACACTTATTCTTAAGCGGCGCTCCACAACGAATGCAGTAGTTATCTTCTTTATCAGCGACAAATTTACATCTGACACATTGTTGCAACTCATCCTTAGCCATAGGTTCAACCCCTTGAAGTTTGGTAGCTACTTCATGTATATGTGGGCAGTCACAGCTAAGGTGAATAATAAACCAATCCAGCCTATGTATAAAAATAGGCCTCTTTCGCCCACCCTAAATAAGGGATGACTCTGTTCTCCGAACAAAGATCCCTATATATAATGGAGGAGGCGAAAAAGACATGGCTAAAGATGTTCTTTGTGAAGTGAATTCCTGTAAATATTGGGCAACCGAAAACAAATGCAATGCGAGCTCGATTTATGTCGTGAGTCACCGCGGCAATGACCAAGCACGTAATTCTGAGGAAACGGATTGTAAGACGTTTGAGTCTAAGATTTAGTGCGTTAGAGCTAGTGCATTAGAGCTAGTGCGTAACAGCTAGAGCGTAACAGCTAGAGCGTAACAGCTAGAGCGTAACAGCTAGAGCGTTAGAGCTAGAGCGTAACAGCTAGAGCGTTAGAGCTAGAGCGAAACAGTTAGAGCGTTAGAGCTAGTGCGTTAGAGCTAGAGTGAAAATTCGGAGCGTTAAAAGAGGCCCTGTCGGGGGCCTCTTCTCTTTTTCCTTGCCCTTATTCTCATTGTAACCAATAATGATAATTATTATCAGTGTTTCGAGGAGAGATTTTCGAGCTCCTCCAGATCCTGCGTTGGCGCTTGGCAGGCAAAGTTCTGGCACACGTAGGCCGTTGCCTGCCCTCCAAGCGGCAGCTTGTCTTGCACGAGCGGAATAAGCTTGCGCACTTCTTCACCCGCCGCTCCCGGCGGATGAAGAATCAGCAGCGCATTCGGCAGGTACTGCCGCTGCACCGTGCGCAGCATGTGCTGTGTCTCTGGCTTCGCCGGATCGCCGGCGATGACGATTTCGCTGGCTTCGCCATAAGCGAAGTCGAGCGCGGCCAGCGTGAGCGCGTGGCCCGGCGGGTAGGACGCGACAGCTCCGGCGAATGCCTGGAGCTGCTCATCTGCTGTCTGCGACAACTTCGCGTCGTAGGTCAGCCTGGACAGCCGCAGCAGGTTCAGCGCGGCTGCACCGTTGCCCGACGGCATTGCGCCGTCGTAGATCTCTTTGGGGCGGGTGAGCAGCTGCTCGGCATCGCTGCCGTAGAAGAAGAGCCCGCCCTTCTCTTCGTCTCCGAAGAGACGAAGCATCTCTGCGTTCAGCTGGACAGCTTCACGAAGATAGCGCAGCTCGAACGTGGCTTCGTACAGCTCGATGAGGCCCCAAACGAGGAACGCGTAGTCGTCCACGTAGCCGAGGAAAGCCGCTTCGCCATCGCGATAGCGGGCGAGCAACCGCCCGTCCTCGCGGCGCAGCTCGCGCAGGAGGAACTCCGCGGCTTTCGCGGCTGCCTCCGCGTAAGCAGGCTTGTCCAAGGCACGTGAAGCCTTGGACAGCGCAGCGATCATCAGACCGTTCCACGCGGTCAGAATCTTATCATCCTTGCCCGGATGGATGCGCTGCTCGCGATGCGCGAACAGCTTGACGCGGGCAGCCTCAATCCGCTGCTTCAGCTCATCCAATGGGATTTGCTTACGCCTCGCAAAAGACTCCATCGTCGTTCCAATTAAATTCGGGATATTATGCCCCTCGAAATTGCCCGACTCCGTAATATCGTACAGCTCGGCATATAAATCGCCTTCTTCTATTCCTAATACTTCCTCTACTTCATCCGGCGTCCAGACGTAGAACTTGCCTTCCTCCCCTTCGGAGTCAGCATCCTCTGCGGAATAGAAAGCTCCACCCTCGTCCGTCATATCGCGAAGTACATAAGTAATAACTTGCTCAGCTACCTCTGCATATTTCTCTTTTCCAGTCACTTGGTAGGCTTCAATGTAAGTCATAATTAATAGAGCATTATCGTAAAGCATCTTTTCAAAATGCGGCACTAACCATTTTTCATCCACTGAATAGCGGGAAAAACCGAACCCGATATGGTCATACATGCCCCCACGATGCATGGCATCTAGCGTTTTTTCCACAATCTCAAGCGAGCGTGCATTGCCCGTTTTTTGATAGTATCTTAGGAGGAAAGATAAATTGTGAGATGTCGGAAACTTCGGAGAGCTGCCAAATCCGCCATGTTCTGAATCAAACATCTTGTCATATAACCGGAATGCTTCATGAAGCGTTTCCTCCGTCACCTCGCCACCCGTGCGATGCTCTAGTAAACGACTTGTCGTATCTTGAATAACTTGATCACCAACCTCGCGAATGCGGTCAGCATCTTCCTTCCACTTACCCGCGATCTGCGCAATAATCTCAATTATTCCTGCACGGTTGTACTTTCTACTGCGTGGGAAATACGTCCCTGCGAAGAAAGGCTTCTTCTCAGGCGTCAGAAACACCGTAAGAGGCCATCCCCCTTGCCCTGTCATCGCCTGACAAACAGCCATATAGATATGGTCGACATCCGGGCGTTCTTCGCGGTCCACTTTGATCGAGATGAAATCTTTATTCAGCATGTCTGCAACGGTTTGGTCTTCGAATGACTCGTGTGCCATGACATGACACCAGTGACACGTGCTGTACCCAACAGATAAGAAGATAGGCTTATTTTCTCGTTGCGCTTTGTCAAATGCTTCTTCACCCCAAGGGAACCATTCCACTGGATTGTGAGCATGTTGTAGTAAGTATGGCGATTTCTCAGTGATTAACCTATTGGGTATGTTATTCGTTGTCATGAAACATCACCTCCTTGGTTTTTAGGATATTTTTGTCGGTATAACGAGATTAGCATACCTTAGAATAAAAAGAAAAACCCATGTCTATTGACACGAGTTTATGATTATGCTGTTAACACCTTCACAAGAGTGTCATTATTCATTGTTAAATCTTTTACCAGAGATCCAAAAGATCGTTACAATGATTGTTAATACAATCCATATTAGTACCACAAAAACATTCCATATTACACTGGCGTTCACTGCTCCTGTAATTAATACTTCCATGGCTTGTTTACTCATACTTGCTGGATTCAAAAAATCTGTAAAAGAACTCAAACCTAGTACAATTCTACAGCCCAGTAGGAATACTATTGAAATTAATGCAATAATACCTTGGCTATTAAAAATAGTACTTATCATCGTAGTGAAAGATACCATAAACAGAACCCATAGCATATAAAACAACGAAGCTATTATCGCGTCCACAAAGTTAACATTTGTAAACAACAAATTAACATACACATACGAAATCAAGTAACCTAACGCAACAGAACAAGCAACAAATATGTAATTGGCAATTATTTTCCCACCTATGTACGATACTACAGTGACCGGTCTTGTAAGAATAAAAGCTAACATACCATTGACTTTATCTGTCTGTAAGATTCCCATCATCGAAATTGCAATAATGATAACCCCTAACTGATCAAATTGAGCAGCTAAAGTGCTTGCGAGTACTTCCCCACCTTGTTGAGCAGCCATGCTAGGATCAATTGTGATACCTTGTGCTCCACCGAGTGATTTTAATATGGCGGGTAAATAATGACTAACAACGGGTTGAGTTATTCCTAAAAATATAAATACTAGAGGCAGCCAAATAACTTTAAATTCACGTACCATTTGAACAAATTCTTTTTTCATTAGCACATTAAAATGATTCATTTTTCCACCACCAGTTTCATGAATATCTCTTCTAATGTATCGTTATTGATTTCAAACTTTACGAGGTCAACCTGATGTTCCAGTGCACTTCTTAATAACTTATTCTTATTCAAGCCTATATTTTCAACTTGTATTTTCATTTTATTTCCTACTGCCTCTACATCTTTTACATAGTTCAAATTTTTCAAAACTTTCATCCATTCTTGATCGATAGACGTAACTTCAAAAATCATTTTGTTTTGGCTATTGCTGTTTAACAAGTCGGAGATGGTTGTATCTTCAATTTTTTGCCCATTTTTGATGATAATAAATCTTTCACAAATTTCTTCAGCATCACTTAATATATGCGTCGACAATAAAATCGTCGTCTCCCTCTTGATTTCTTCGATTAGATTCAGTACTTCCCTTCGACCAATTGGGTCTAATGCTGATACCGGCTCATCCATTACAATCAATGATGGTTTGTGTAACAACGCCTGTGCAATACCAAGTCTCTGTTTCATTCCGCCTGAAAATGTTCCAACTTTTGAATTCTCTTCTCCGCTTAACCCTACTTTCGATAATATTTCTGGGATCTCCTTTGTTAATTCTTCTTTTCTTAATCCTGATAGTTCCCCCATGAAAGCAAGAGTTTCTTGTGCAGTCATCCAATGATAAAAGTTAGGGTACTGTGGTAAGTAGCCAATTTCCTTTTTCATTTTCGAAATTTTCTTCCCGTTAAGCAAAACTTCTCCCATTGTAGGATTAATAATATCTGAAATAATTTTGATGAGTGTCGATTTACCAGCCCCATTCGGCCCTATCAATCCCACACATTCTCCAGATTGCAAAACCATAGAAAAGTTATTTACAGCCGTTTTTTCTTTATAGGTTTTAGTAACATTTTTGACTTCTAATTTCATGTTCTATCACGGTCCTTTCTGCCAATAACAAAGTATAGTATCGGACCAAACGTATTTAGAAAAATAATAATGAGACTCCACATCAAAACATTTTTCCTCGTTTTTCTGTTCTTGTATAAGTCCATTAATGCTATTAGGATCAAAATCATCCCTACAGCTAAGACCGGTAAAATAACCGGCAACACAGACATGAAATCAATATCTTTTATTTCGTTCCACCCGTAATGCATTTGCAAATTAACCACTCCCCTAAAATCATTATTAATAATATAATGTTATCATTATCGATAATGATAACATATGAAGACGAAATGTTACACTTATTTTTTTCTTTAAAGAATATTGTTTTAATTCTTATTGTTATTTACAATGATAATATTATCATTATAGATAATAACGAGATCTTTTTAGGATTGGGGAGAAAAAGATGGTTAATAAAGCTGAAATTATCCTGCACCCAGTAAGAATGAAGATTTCTCAAGCTTTAATGAGAAACAAAGAAAATGGACTGACTTCACTTGAAATGGTAAAAATCATTAAAGATGTGCCTCAGGCAACTTTATATAGACATATACAAGTTTTGTTGGATGCTGGAGTTATTCGCATTATGAAAGAAAAAAAAGTGAGATCCATTTCCGAAAAATACTACACTTTAAATGAAGAAGAAGCCCGACTTCGTGCAGATGAGTGGGAAAAGTCTTCTAATAAGGAAAAGCTGAATTATATATCGCATTATCAATTATCGCTTTTGACTCAATATCAAAACTATCTTACCAAATTAGAAGAACAAGGTTGCTCAGATGATGGTGCTACTTTTTCACTTGTCGAATTAAAGCTTGATGATGAAAATTTCAAAAAGTTTCAAAATGAATTAAACGACCTAGTGATAAAATACTACAACACTGCTAACGAAAGTAATGATCTGGATGCACCAATTCGAACTATTGCCTTTACTATTATTCCAGAATCCTAAAACAGAAAAATTCAAAATATGGTGATTTATCAGCGATTAGCATGCCTTACAACAAAAAGAAAAACCCATGTCTGTTGACATAAGGTTTTATGGTTTGACAACACCACTTATATAGATTTGGCAAGTCTGAATCCAAGATCATCAATGGTAAATGTCGGGTGACTGCGACGACGACATGTTGCCCCACAACCTCTGGCCTCTTCAGCCCAGCTGCCACCGCGAAAAATTCGGTAGGAGCCGTATACGTTCTGATCGTATAAATCCCAACACCATTCCCAAACATTTCCTAACATATCATACAGCCCCCATGCATTCGGTTCCTTTCTTCCTACTTCATGGGTCGTGCCAGCTGAATTTTCGTTATACCAGGCAATCTTATCAAGCTCTCCGTATCTGTATCCAGTAGTTCCTGCTTTACATGCGTACTGCCATTCCGCTTCGGAAGGGAGGCGATAGCCATCTGCTTCCCAATCACAGATGATATTTTCGCCATCATTACTTAGCGAATAACACTCCTTCAAACCAACTTTCTGAGAAAGTAGATTACAAAAAGATATGGCATCGTTCCATGATATATTCACAACCGGATTTTGATCACATTCATAAGTAATAGATAGTTCTTGTGAAATGGCATAATAAAGTTCATTAGTGACAGGATACCGAGCAAGTTGAAACGGTTGAATGTCAACCTTCCATTTAGATGATGTTCGATCGTCCCTTAAATCTATTTCACCAGCAGGAACTTTTACCATCGAATAATCAACAAGACTCTGTAATACATTTGACACTCCATTTTCCTCCTAGTCTTTCTTGTGTTAACCGCTGCTCAATTTATCAATAGCTTGTTCTTCGTTTGACATGAAAAAGATATCCTTTCCTTTGTTACACTCATAGATGAAATCCTTCAAGCTTTGACTTGAAAACACAGAAAAATCACCAACGATTGCAATTTTTTTTCGATAATTTATAAATTTTTGTAATATTTCTCCTGCAAGCCGTGTTTTCAAATCGAAAAAGTCCTCACATATTACCGATCTATTTAAGATTATACGATCGCATCCTGCTTCGTATTGTACAGTTGCCATTAGATCTAAAGCGGACTGAACATCTGTTATCAATATTTCGTTGTTTTCAACGACGGCAATTTCTACATCGTTCTTTTTGATTGTAATTATTTTCATATTCATCCTCCATCCATCGTTCAACTTTTAGTTAATCTTCTGACATAATCCTCACAGATATAGCGATTATCCTCATTATTCAATGGAGGGATATTCGCTACTCTAAAGAAGCTTAGTCCAACCACCATCGCCAAGAGGCCGTAAGCAGCGCTATTGGAATCGTCCACCTTCATTTGCCCCGAGATGTTGCCGTAATCAAAGATCCTCGCAATGCCGTGAAGATCTTCCATATAGCTTTTGGATACTACCTCTTGTAAATTGCGATCCAATACAGCTTTGGAGAAGAACTGAAGAAAAAGCTTCGCTTGATCTTCAAGTGGGATAAACATCCTCTCAATTCCATCAAGTTCAGAAACATTGACCGACTTTTGCCTATCATCGCTATATGGCGCGAGGATGTGCTTCAACGTGACATCGATCATTTCCTCTGCTTTCATGGTTTTCTGAATTTCTGATTGGATCTTTATGCCATAATAGGCTAAGAACGACTTGAAAGCTTCAATGATTAAGTTATCTTTATTCTTAAAATAATAAGTGACAACGCCCTTTGAGCAACCCGCATACTCAGCAACTTTATCCAGAGTCATGCCATCAATCCCGTGACTGCTGATACAAATGAGTGTGGCGTTAATAACGTCAGCTCGACGCTTTGGCTCCATTCCTACTTTAGGCATTTTTCTCCTCCTCGATCATCCGAGTTTTTTTATACCGTACGGTCGGAATAAATAAAATATAACCATTATTTTCATTTATGTCAAAAGTGCTATAATTAAAAGAATCAAGATGCAATTCAGTCCACGAAAGAGAAGGAGAAACAGCCATGAATACAACGCAATTGGAACGTATCCGTACAGGAAAGGGCTTTATAGCGGCCTTGGACCAAAGCGGCGGAAGTACTCCTAAGGCTTTGCTGCAGTATGGCATTAAGGAAAACAGCTATTCAAATGAAGAAGAGATGTATGCATTGGTGCATGAGATGAGAACGCGTATTATTAAGAGTTTTGCGTTTGATTCCCAGTACATTTTAGGAGCGATTTTATTTGAGAACACAATGGATCGTTCCATTGACGGGCAATTTACAGCCGATTATCTTTGGGAGAAGAAAGGCATTGTGCCTTTTCTAAAAGTCGATAAAGGGCTCGCCGACCTTGAAAACGGGGTTCAGCTCATGAAGCCCATTTCCGGTTTAAACGACCTTCTGAAGCGGGCGGCTGAGCGAAACATCTTCGGGACGAAAATGCGCTCGCTTATTAAGGAAGCCAATCCTGCCGGAATCAAAAAAGTCGTTGAGCAGCAGTTTGCCATCGGTAAACAAATCGCCCAGATGGGGCTGGTTCCGATAATCGAACCGGAAGTTGATATCCACAGCGCAGATAAGGAAACATCGGAAAATCTATTAAAAGATGAGATATTCGATCAATTATCCAACCTTGGCAAAGACGTAAAAGTTATGCTAAAACTCTCCATACCGACGGAAAACAATTTCTACAGCGATTTAATGGAGGTACCGCAAGTTGTACGGGTTGTGGCTTTATCAGGCGGCTACACGCAAGCGGAAGCAAACGAAAAGCTGGGACATAATCATGGATTGATCGCCAGTTTCTCGCGTGCCTTATCGCAGGGACTAACCGCCGAGCAAACAGACGATGTATTCAACACGATGCTGTCCAAAACCATTCGTGACATTTATGAAGCCTCCATCAAATAAGGGAGTTTACTTGGTCATTCAAGCGAATCCAACAAATAATAAACGACCCCGAAACTTTTTAAAAGCTCGGGGTCGTTTATTATTTGTGTACATCTATGATAATGGCGCTTTATTATATCCTCTGTCTTCGTAAGGCTGCAATTTCTCCAGCCACCGCTTTTCCATTTGCTTAAGCTCCCAGCGCACGTCAGTAACTCCGTCAGCGTCCTTCTCCTCTAGCACCTCATAGATGAAAGTTTCAGCCCCTAGTTCTTTCCAATCTTTTTGCAATTGGGCATTTGCGAATCTTCCCATGTCCAATTGCATCTGTAAGGTCATCCATTTGTTTTTCAGGTTGGGAAAGCTATCTACGTAGATTTTGCCATTGGCCGTGTTTGTTATTTGTATGGCACCCATGTAGGTCTTAATCTGCTTGTATTCTTCCTGAAGCTCCTTGCGCTTGTTCTTATCCATGCATGTTTCTCCTTTCTGGTCCTATCAATGATGACAACGATCACAAATATCGGGCGATAATCCGAACCAACTTTGCAGGCAACTCTGTTAGATTTGTAATATCCAAAAACTTCTCATTCCCATAGATTTGATTAATTACTTCCTTGTCCTGGCCAATTGCCGCTGCAAGAAATGTGATTCCTTTTCGTTCATATTCGGCTATGGTTTGCTGCATATCTTTGATTGCATAATTTCCGGTATAATCATCCATGGCTTTGGGTTGCCCATCACTTATGCTGATCAATAATTTGGTCTGTTGTAGTGAACCCGCTAATCGGTCTGCCATAATTCTAAGAGCCATTCCATCACGGTTATTACTTCTAGCACGAATCCCCATAAGTCTGTATCGATCATTGGCATCTGTTTTATCAAGATCGGTATACACATAAATCGACATCTGCTCCTGCTTGGACGCATCCGCTGTATCCCCGTAGATCAATATGGGAATATGACAAATTTGACAAAATTCATATACAGCTATCACTGCACGCTTTGCTGCTTCTAATCTCCCAAAAGCTGTCATGGATGCTGACTCATCAACCCTTAGACCGACCGCAAGTGAGGGAGATTCTGTTGGAGGACGTTTCTTGGCAAAGTATCTAAAATCCCGGTAAGCAACGTTATCCGCTTGAAATTTGCTGCCATAAAATTGATTCCTTGCAAATTCGGAGGAAGTCTCATGTTCCAACAGCGGAAGTGTCTTTCTGGCAATCTCACGTACGACAGGCATGAGTTCCTTACTTAGACTGAGATATTCCTGCTCAGATTCAATACCGTAATCCGGGCGATGAACAATGAGCTTAACCTTTTTATGAATAGAATCGGATACAACCTCCCGTGCATCGCGATTCAGCTTTTTACGGAAATCTCGATTTTTTTGTTTCGCATCGTCTGACATTGTTTTAGGATTTGACTGATGATATTTGGGAGTACCGTCCTCCCCCATATCTGAACTTTCCATA
Source organism: Paenibacillus sp. J31P190 (assembly GCF_059692075.1). Lineage (NCBI taxonomy): Bacteria > Bacillati > Bacillota > Bacilli > Caryophanales > Paenibacillaceae > Paenibacillus > Paenibacillus sp. J31P190. Next base: position 311,995 of record NZ_JCAUAS010000002.1, read on the forward strand.
TCGGTAGAATCATCAGAAACGTCGGAAGTACTTTCGTCACTATCCGCAGATTTTTTTAATACGATCCCCTGTTCCTCCACCTTCTTGTCGTGGTCAAAATCAGTATCGTCGATGTTTCCACATGTTCTTATCTCTACCTCATCAAAAATTCTTTTTTTTTTTAATTCCATCTCAATTTGATCTAAACCCGCTAACAAACCATGGCTTTTCAGTGCTTCTTCCAATAGTTTGATTTCTTCAGAATCAGTTGTAATCTTATAAATGACTTTATGATAAAGGGATTCTTTTGCTGAAGCACCTCCGGCAACTGCATCCGCCCAATAAAAAAATGAACGCATACCCGCCACGCCTTTAATTGCATTAGCACGGGCTGTTTTGTCCAAGATAATAATGATATCTGCTAAAACATCCAACACCTTTTCATCCCTATAACCAGTTTTGGACATAGCCCGTTCAATCATGATTTCTTTGGTTGGCAGGTCCATCTTTTCCGTATGCTGAACTCTGTCACGCAGTGCTTCATTTAGCGGCCTAGTCCCTGCATAACTTCGGTTTGTTGTGATAACCGCTATGAAATCCGGGTGCCTGCGAATGATTTCTGTGGGAAGGTTAATGCTGCCATCCAGCTCTAAGGCAGAGTTGAGTGCCATTAACACCGCGGCATCCCGGATAACGGTTGGTTCTTGGATTTCCAGAAGATAGCCTTTTTGATAGGCTCTGACGATTTCAGAGGGGTAAAATCGATACTCAACCCCATCGTCCTCCTTCAAAACGGTTTGCTCCGCAGGCTCCATCTGTTCTAATCGCTCTGATGAAATCACCGGCAAAATAGCGCCAATAACGTCTGATTTATCCATATCGGCAAAACAGGTCACTTTCGTATAGGGCAGCCCGAATTCCGCCGACAATGCTTTGGCAAGTTGTGTTTTACCGGAACCGGCGTCACCTTCTAACAAAATATTGGCGATTTTCATTTCCCCTCGATGCCAGTTGCGCTTAATTTCTTTGCAAATACGCAGTTCTTCTTCACTTACCTTATGAGATAACGGCTTTTTCCAAATAAGTCCTCTTTCTATATCCGAGAGTTGTCTCGTTGGCGACAATTTATATTCTTCCTGATTGTTCATACCTTTTCACCTTTCCTAAATTGGTTAATACCCCATTTCCTTCAGAAGACTGGATAAGACACGAAGGCGTTCTCCAATCATTTCGCCATCATCAGTAAGAGCCTGAGCAAATAACTTAATATCATTATCAATCATAGGATTTTCTGCGCACACGGAGACACTCATCGCATCCCCTTGCAGCCCAATACGGTCAATCATCGTGTTATCAGGGTCATACATTTTCGGGAAACGATAGGCATCCTGAAAATATAAGCTGCTTCTGCAAATCAAAACGGCAAGGTCAAGAACACGGTGCATAGGCAACTCCTCCGACTGCCTTGACCATTTTTCCCCTGTGTATCTCCACACTTTTGCCGAGATCTCGACCTTTCCCCTATCATTCCACTGGGCCAATCCCAGGGATAAACCTTTTGCATCCGTATTCCGGGCATAACGGCCGTCAACCTGCTCATAATTTTCTGAAACGATAACAGGCTTATGTTTTAAAGTCGTTGGTATTTTCATTTTTTCCACACTCTCCATTTAAATTTTCACTGAATTACTAAATTACTAATTTACTAAATTACTAAATCGTAAATTTATGATAACCTGCTTTTCAGCATAAGTCAATTCGGTGATTTGACCAAAAGTTGTTCTTGCGAAAGGTATTTTCTATCCACCCATTACCAACTTATATCTTTAAAATAAAAAAAGCCGCAATCAAGCGGCTTTTAACATACCCCAATAAAAGGAAAAGCCCCGCTATGACAGCGAGGCTACTGCATGCAAAAAGGGTAACCCCAATTAACTAAGGCTGCGTTAATTGTTGAACTATCTTTTCCCCTAATTATTTTATTTTTGCTAATCCTAAAGCTAGGTGTTCCCAAAGAACTCCTTCAACTACTTCCCCTTGACTCTCATCGCAATCGATAATCAGGATTACTTCTGAGTTTTTCCCTTTCAACACTCGCTTCTTCTTTTTATAAACTTTATATATGTATAAATCTATTACAATACCAAGGACAAACCCTGAGACAGCTCCAATCAATCCCCAATAGATAGGTCCCCACTCAAGAACGAACCCTTTGCTGGCACCTATTACTGAAAATATGACAGCAAGTACCATTCCTTTTCCAATAAAAGAAACTCCGTCAGACTGATGGATGGTATCAATTAATTTACGCTCTTCCGTGCGTTTATCTAATGGAACGGCAAATATATCTTTAATACCCTTTTCCTCTAATTTTGTAATAGCCAATTCAATATAAGTAGAATATTCAAATGTGGCATAAATTTGCACTTATTTCACCTTATTTCCTTTCAATATCATAAAACCTAACGGTTGGTAATTATTTTTCAAGTAATTCTTTTGTTCTTCTTCGAATAATTTGTTGTTCTCTACTGTGTTTGTATAAGAATCATAAATTGTGAAAAAATAAAAAGATGGAAAATATAAAAGCCATTGTGCATCTAATACGCTAGTAGATTTAGGAATATCCCCTAAGAGCAAATAGTGAAACGCTTTAAGAAAATGTGAATAATAAACTAATATTACCGTCATCACGAGATTGAAGAAACCAAGGACGAATCTGTTGATATATAATTGCCCCACACTAGGTATTGTCAGTGAGCATAAAAAAGCAACTAAAGGGTTCTTTTTATCAAGGTAATTGATTTCTAATGCCCCCAAACTAAATGAATTAAATGGAGCATTTTCCCTTTCAGCAAGTAAATAAATTTTATTTAAATCCACAGTTGTGCGATAACTGTCCCAGATAGCAAAAAGATAAACAGGAATATATAAATGCATCATACTTACATCTAATATTGCTTTTGCTGATTCAATATCCCCCATAAACGAATAAACCATAGCTAAATTGAGATGTGTTTTTTGATTTATAAATAGTTCCCATATAAATAAGAGCATTCCCCGAATATATTTGGATAAAAGCAGGTGCCCGAATCCTGGAAAAGTCACTGACCAAAAAGCAACAATGTAAGGACTTCTTAAATGTAATTGGGTTGTCCCGAAAATATTTACATGAGCTTTATAACGTCGATTTTTATTAGTATTTGTGAAATTGTCCAATGTCTCACCCTTATCTGCACTTTCGAAACATTATTCCCAAATTATTGATACCTTAACACACGTATTGAACATCACTGCTACTTAGTGAAAAAAATCATAAAACCAAATTGATGACTTTTAGATCGATGAAAGCGACTATAACCAAAAAAAACCCGCGCTGGGCGCGGATCTAGATATATGTTCTGGTCTTCCTACACAAATGTCTCTGAGGTTATTTCACATTCTCATCTTCATACTCTTCGTTATTGTTATGGCCCTGGTCGTGAGGTACCTTAACCGTTGCCGTTGCAATAGCTTTATTCCCCGCTAGGTCTGTAGCTATATACGTTATGGTATATACCCGTCCCGAACCATTACCTGTTCTTTCTGCACGAAGTTTAAAAGATGTATCAAACGTGCCGTATTGTGCATCTTGAATATCGTCTGTTTCTACTTTCTCGTTACTTGAAATAGAAGTCAGCACGATGGAGTCGATTTGGGACACATCATCAATTGCATAAACACTGGCGGTAACGGTTACCAGCTTTTTATTCGCAGGCCACAAAGTGGTCTTATCCAATGCGATACTAAGCATGGGGACTGCTTTATCAACCTTCAGCGATATCGATTTTACTGCCTCTTCATTTCCAGCTTGATCGATACTCTTGTATTCAAGAGAATGGACACCGTAAACGGACCATGTAACCGGCTGAGAATAAGTGGACCACCCAGATCCGTCGATACGATATACCGTTTGAGTGACCGACGCGTTATCAGTAGCCGCAAACGTCACCGTCGGACTCGAGATATACCAGCCATTCTTTCCGTCAATTGGACTTGTAGCAGCGGTGGTAACCGGCGCCTGTGCGTCTAATTTAATGATCGTTGACTTTACTTTACCAGGAATTCCTTCTTCACCAACTCTGCGGTAATCAACAGTATGGGTACCATCCGTATTAACATTAATCGCCGAACTGTATGTTGTCCAAGCCCCTTGATTTATACGGTATTCGATCTTGTTGTCTTCGGGTATTCCGTTCACAGCTTCGATGGTAACCTTAACCGGATGTATATACCAGCCATTTTGGCCGTCAGGTTGCTCAGGTGACACTTTTGCCTCAAGCTCCGCGATGACAGGTTGAACATTAAACGTGGCAGTGGCAATCGCATCGGCATTTTGGCCACCGACAGTTACTTGATACGTCCCCGAAACTTCTTGGCTGGTCTTATAAGTAACCTGGAAAGCTCCACCTGGACCACTCCTACTTTGGTTCAAATAATCCAATTGATTCAAAGGGCTTCTTACTTGAACGCTAACGATCTGCCCTTCCTCTGAACCTAAATGGCCTGAAATCGTTGCGATTCGGGTGATGTTATCAAACGATGCACTTACCGTCAAAGATGAAGCTATCGCAAGCGGAGCCATCATCCCGAAGCACAAAAGGAGCGATAAAATGATTATTGACCATCTTCTCAATCGTATTCCTCCTAAATATAGGGATCTTTGAGTGCAGCTCAAAGTCTCACTGCTTAAGGACTAATGATCGTGTTGGAAATCGGCGTCTGATCGGACATTTTTTTAAGTGCATACATCTTCACTTTATAACCGGTGACATCCTTCGGCACATTTACAATCGCTTTGATTTGTTTATCCCCGTGGCTAGGAACTGTTTGATTGATGAAGGAATATTTTGCTTTCCGGTCATGTTGGTCATAAAGAGCGATTACAAATACACCGCTTTGAGCGATTTCGGAATTGTTATGAACGGTCGCAGTCACAATTGTATCCTGTGAACCTCTTAAACCGGAAAGCGCGTTTCCACTCAAATCGCTTAAGATCAACCCCGAAAAAGCAAACAGTCCGCTGCCCCAATCTTGAACATAGGTTATTGAATACGTATTCGTTGAATCGATCCCGTACTCATCAATAGCATAAATGATGATTTCGTTCGGACCTTCCTGCAAGTTTAACGGAACGTTAAATGCTTCGTTTGCCAACTTGTTAGCTTTATCCAACACCGTATTTGCGTTTATTTTAACCGTCACACTCGAGTTTCGGCTTACGCTAGCCAATAAGTTAAAGTCGGGAGCGTTTACAGTCGCAGGTATTTCACTTGTAATGACAACCGCAGATTTATTGTACGTTACTATGATTGTTTTGGTATTCACCACGTCGCCGAGCATATCGCTCTTCGCAGAAATTGTGATCGCGTTTACTCCATCAACAAGCTGAATTTTATGTTCAAATTCCGAACCAGCTTCTGTATACACGGCATCAACAACAACTGTTCCATTATTGGCAACCGTCAATTTAGCACTATCGATCATATTCCCTTTTATCGTGTAAATTGGAATGTTAACTGTTTCGCTGACCGCATTGCTTACGGTAAATCCAGCAGATCGGTTAATACTCACATTAGAAAATGTGGCAGCCGTTAAATAATCAGAGTTGCTTGTCGCTTTACCTGCATCAACAGCCATACCGACATAGACTTGGTCCGGTAAATTCGTATTTGCAGAGTCGACCAGTGCCCAACTATTTTTGTCTGTAGAAACAAAACCGGAAATAACATTCTCATTTCTTACAATTTTCAACCAGAAAGGCGCTTTAAGCGTGCTTGATGTTACACTATTCGTACTGTACCTTCCAGCCGCTGTGCTTCGATTCATAAAGAGAGCTCTTCTTCCGCTCGTATCGATGGTTTCATTCGGTTCCGGTGCTAATACAATAGCCGTAGCGGGAGAATCGGCTGCAAGACTGCTGCGAATCATCAATCCGGCCTTTGCGGTATCATCTATTTCGGAATCAAAGTTTACATACGCGAGCATCTCAAAGTTTCCTTGAACTGGCTGGTACACATAGTGGAATGAATCCGAGCCATTTCTCACCTCTCCGGATCCTTTTACTGTATAAGTCGTTCCTTCCAAACTAGCGCTGCCAGCAATCGCTACTTGGCCAATATCTTGTGATACCAGTGGGGCTGTGTTGTTAGGCCCGTTCACATAAATAATGCTTACGGCGGACAAAGTCATATATCCTGCGTTGTCTATCGCCTTTGTGTAAATATAGTGCTCGCCTTCCGGAGCATTTTCCCAAGTGAAGGAATACGGTGCCGTACTGTCCTCACCGAGCTCTTGATCACTTGAATAAAACTTAACCTTAGCAATCCCCTCCTTATCCGCTGCTTCAGCACTGATCGTGATGGGAGTTCCCACTTGAAACGATGTTTGGTGATTAGGACTCGATGTCGTAATAGTTGGATTTTCAGAAACCAAAACAACCAGAGAATTGATATAATTTTCCAAGTTCGTGTAACCGTTGCTTGCAATCGCTGCTCCGTCCGTACTAACACTCGGATTTAGGCCATTTTCCATTTCCCAGGTATCCGCGATTCCGTCGTGATCGTTGTCCTGAGGTGCAGGTGTCGAGTTTAATTCGGGCAATCCTCCATCGCTCTGGATTGAATTGGTAATTCTCCCGGAACCATTTCTGACATCATTCATAATCCTAGCATCCAAAGAATCTCTCTTAGGCAAAGAGGCGCCCGCACTTTCCAGTACTTTCTCATAGGCGACTTGCGCCGTGTCCGTAGTAACGGAACCACCGATAGGATCCGATGCGTCAGGAATAACCATAGGCGCAAACTTGCGAACTAAGGGTCCTTCAGGACTGATTGCTTTCCATGACCCATTGCTGTTAGTAACCCAGTTATCTGACGAAACATCTGGTGATCCTTCCATATAATTGCCATCGATATACCATGTGCCGCTGAATATTGCGCTGGATGGCGCGACGATCCGGTTTTTCACATTATCAAATGTACTCGGACCTGGTTTGTAGTAGTTGTTGATCATATTGATACCCGTTGCCTGCTCGCCGCCGTACGCTGAGTTTGCACCCCAGTTGTACACAACGTTATTGCGATAGTCGATTTTGGTCGGGTAATTGTCCGGATCTGTTTGTCGGTCAAAACGAGGGTTTCTACTGTTATGATTGGCGATCAGATTATGGTGATAGGTCGCATTCGTTCCCCCCCATATCCCCCCGTAACCGTGTGCTCCTTTGCCGTGAATCGATTGATTCAGACTGTCGCTAATGATGCTCCACTGGACTGTAAAGTTTTTACGATTTTTCACAGTGAACGTCTCGTCTGAGCTCCAGCTGAAGGAGCAGTGATCGACAATAATATTGTTTCCCGAAATATCAGCCGTATCGCTTAACACGTTAATGCCATTTCTAAAACGAAGATATCGGATAATAAGGTCTGTTCCTACGTCGTTATTTCCGAACTTGACCATATACCCGCTAACAGCAATACCATCACCGGGCGCAGTTTGCCCTGCTATTGTTAAGTTCCCGGAAGTAATATCCAGTCCTCTCTTTAGGTTAATTGTACCGGACACTCTAAATACTACCGTCCTATTTCCCATACTTACGGCGTCTCTTAAAGAACCCGGAATAGCGGCTTCACCCTTTGAAGGGTCATAATCCTGTAGGGTCGTTACTTCATAAACCTGGCCCCCACGGCCACCTTTTGCATACATGGCGGCTCCTTCTGCCCCTGGGAAAGCCGGAACTCTTGTTGTGGCAGTCGGATCGATCTTGATTGTTAATGTTTTTACAGCACTCGCATTGCCTGCTTTATCGACAAAACGATAGTCGATCCTATTCGTACCTGTTTGGCTGACCTCGAATTCAGCCGTATAGGCACCCCAATTTCCGCCATTTATCCGATACTGAACCCGATTGTCCTCCGGAAGCGCCCCGTCCACTTCCATATAAACCATCACCGGTTTGGTATAAGCCCCATTTTGCCCGTCTGGCAGTGCCGGAGAAACAGCAGGAGTAAGTTTTGGAAACATCATTGGAATGATGACCGATTTACTTGGATCCCACCCGTCAAACATTCGCGGAATCGTTAAGGCACTAGCCTCGTCAGCTGTCATTTGTGTTCCCATGACCCGCGTACCCGGATTTGCACCCGGACCGGTGCTGTTATATTCTCCGTAGAAGAAGGGCGGAACTTGCATGGTCGTCCATCCTTCAGGGTGTATATGACTATCCATCCAGGTATTGATGTAACGCGTTGACGGCTTATCCTGCCATGGCCTGCCCAAATAATGAAGACCATTGGTGGAACTGTCTTTCAGAAGCCTTGAATTGATAAATACAAGGCCAGGATCAGTTTCATTTTTTGTTGCAGCCGCCGTAACATAACCGCCTGTATCCGATGCATTTATACTGATTGCATCAACATGATCGAATACGGCTGCACTTGCCGGACCATAAATAAAGTCAGTGCGGCCTATAATCACACTGTTGCGATAATACTGTCTGCCTAGTCGCGGACTGGCCGTTCGGATACCCGCGTACAGCGTATCTTGATAGCCGACAAGCTTCACATTCTCAAAAACGGCTTGGTCTGCGTTAACGGACAAGGCTAGAGCCTGACCGTCGCTTGGCTTGGAGTCATTTTCAATCGTCAGATTAGCTGCAGTAAAATAATCTCCACTTACAGCTACGGTTGCGCCATTTACAGCTTGGTTAGGCATATCAGCGTTTGAAAGGTCGTAAACGATTTTCGTATCATCCCGTCCAGCACCCACAAGGCTTACATAAGGAGCGGTTACGATAGATCTTTCTCGATATGTACCCTTTTTCAAATAAATGACCGTACGGACATTATTATTAGCAGGAATGGTTGCGAGAGCATTAGTCACGTTTGTGAAATCGCCGCTTCCATCCTGTGCTACAGTAACAACCCTAGCAGGTGTGACAATAAGCTCATCTGTATGCTGGCTTTCACCGCTAGAATTTACAGAAGAGACGACATAATAGTACTGCTTCCCATTTGTAACCGTTGTATCCTTATAAGTCGTTGAAGTGAGTCCAGTGCTTAAGGCCGTATATGGGCCGCCGCTCATTTCGCCTCTTTTTAAAGAATAAGAATCTGCTCCAGGAACTGCCGTCCATGATAATTCTACGCTTCCGTCATTTGCTGTGGCCGAGAAATCAACAGGAACCGCAGGAGCCCCCGCAATCGGAGTATACGGAGCAGCTTTAGCCTGATTCGAGATCATGCTCTCCATTGTTGAGCCGACAGCTGTCACCACGTAGTAGTAGATCATGCCGTTTGAAGCCGAAGTATCCGTGTAAAATATGGTTGAAATATTACTTGCGATCGTTTCATAGGGTCCGCCGTTGATCGCGCTTCGCTTCACCTTGTACGATACGGCACCCGATACGGAATTCCAGGATAAAGCAACCTGATTATCACCTGAAGTCGCTGTCAGTCCTGTCGGATTCGTAAGTATAGATGTTGTCTGCGCCGTAGTCGTCATCGTTGAAGCTTCTGCATTCATGGTGAGCGGGAATACGCTTAATCCAAGCAAAAGACACATCCCTATGCTTAGGGCTTTCTTCATATGTTAACCTCCTTAGAGTTTTCGTAAGAAAACTTACATCGTAAGCGTATGCTACTCAATAATCGATTCCTCGGATAACGGCATCATACCGTCCAAACTGTCCCAAATAAATGCTTTTAAACTGTAGCCACTCACTTCTGCAGGCAGCAAAAATCCAGTGCTCAACGTTTTTGTTTCTTCAGGGGCAAATTCTTCAATAAGTGTCGAAAAATCAACCATTTTCTTGTTCGCATCAAACAACACAACAAACAGCGTAATTTGCTTTGCATGCGGTGTTGTATTTGTTATTTGCTTCTGTGCAATCATATCCGTTGATGATACTAACGTCGTCATTTCAGTTTCGTTTAAATTGTAAAAATTCGGCTTTCCTGCCCAAAACGTATAATCGATCGAAAAGCTTTTCATACTCTCGTTACCTGAAGCGTCAATTGCAGAAATCTCCATTTGATTCATTCCTTCCGACAACTGCACCGGATATGAAAACGGAATGTTGCTCGATGTGTATACGGAATCTACAACCGATACGCCGTTGTTCTTGATCGTTACTTTTGATTCCTCATCTACAGTTCCTTGTACGTTGTAAAGAAAGTCTTTCACGGAAGTTGGTGGTACAGTCATATGAAGTACGGGTGCAACCGGATCAAAATGAACAACGCCAGAGATTTTATCCGAGTAATTGCTGCCAGCTCTTCTTGCTATTAATTCAATGTTATTTGCGCCAGGAGTCAACTCGACATCCACTGAAAATTGATTCTGCGCTAGTCTGCTGTCATAGACAAGAGTTTGATTGTTATAGACAGCCAAGGTTACACTTGTTTCATCTAAGGAACCCTTCAATGTATACTTGGATTTATTCGTCCAAGGTACGAATGAATCCGCTTTCAATCCAGTCGGAACCCGCTCAGCCATGACGAAGTAGCCAGCGTTTTTGCCTGCATTATAATCGGTTACATTATTCAGACCCATTGTGACAGTAGATCCAGAGGCCATATACTTTTGATAAATTTTGAATGTATAGGAAAGCGCCGGGTCAGCCAATTGTATGGTATCACCGGTATCCTTCCATCCCGAATCTGTTGACAGCCATGCAGGCGGTGTTTCCCTTTGATCCATGGCCACATAAATCGAAGCCTTATCCCGGACCGGAAAAGTAGCAATCTGCATGCCTGTGGAGCTTCCCGTATATTTCATTGTATCTGCGTGTGTTTTGATCCAATCCATGCTGCTATACTTCTCTGGAAGAACGGTAATCTTGAGTGCAGACGTTCTGTCTGCAAATGGCTCGTCATCAACATGAAGACCGGAATTGATTGACCATCTGTTCGCATTGTAGTTGTTATATGCCGTAACGGTTCCGATCACGTTGGTATCAGGAGTTTCGATCGGTGTAACGGCGTAGGGGGTGGCTGTAAATTCCGCAATTTCACCCTCGTAATCTATTTTTGCTGTTTCATCCCTGGTAATTACGGCTACGCCTACTATGTATGTCTTGCCATTCGTTAAAGCAACAGCCGTATTGGTCACAGGGTCCCAGATTTTGCTTGCCGAAGGAGACGCATATGGCGGAATAGATGTAGGAATAGATGTGTATGTCGCAGTCGTATACCAAGGATCTTCCGCTTTCTCCTTTATTTTAATACTATATTTGGAAGCCCATGCGTCCGGTTCTATCCACATCGCGATCGATTTATCTCGCCCAACCCAATAAGCGATTTTAGGCTTTGCTGGCATATAATTCGGTGGCGTATGCGAAACTTTGATGCTGCGAACATAAAGCTCGCCATTGCCCGCCGGGGTGCCGATGGATATCTTTTTCACATCAATAGCATCGTTTGTATTTTTTCTAGCAGAGATAAGCGTACCGTCAAACCACATGTTAAATCTCTTCGTCAGTGTATTTAGTTCAACTTTTATCGTGTGCCATTTGTTCAATTGATACGGTGTTTTGAGATCGACTGGCGCTGTATCAGGCCAATAAACCACACCTTTCGAAGAATCCAAACCCGCAATCACCAGCGATTTGGTACCTGCGGCATTCGTGAGGTAAATAATCTGGTCCTTGGCTTTGGAAGTACCCGGCTGCATAAAAGTTATCTCTGCCGTTACTGTACCGGTTTTTATCTCGCTGAAGGTTTTATTGATCAAGAACTGGCTGGTACCCGCACCGTTAACTGTAAGATGCAGTGCTTTTTGTTTAGCTATCGGATCAACCTCAACTACTGCGCTGCTCGTGGCGCCTGATGGAAGTGTGGAATAATCAAAACCAAGTTGCGAGGCCGACTGGCCCTCTACTGCGCTAGAAAAATCTTTGTCTAGCAACGTGGTTGGTTCAACAACTGAATCTGCGGCAGCTGCAGGAGGTTGCCCCAGCATTCCGACTCCTAGCAGAACATTTAACAATAACGCGAAGCATAGTATACGTGGAATTTGAATACGCAAATTTATACACCTCCAGATGCAATTTGTCTAACTTCCAATGATCTACATGAAAATTCAATGATCCCCCCTTTCCTTATATAGTTTTCGAATTTGATAACGCTTGCATTTACTTGTAAATCTTTGGTTCACATATCCGATGTCTCGATGCTTTCACTAAAATGTATAATAGAATGAAAAAAACATCATAGGGCAATAATTCCATAATTATAGGTTGTTCATGACTTAAATCCCCTAGACCATTGTAATTTATAGACTGCTATTCATTCATCCAAACTTCTTCTACATCGAGATGTCTTAAATCGGAGTCCTTCGTCATCTATCCACACTTGAGGTTGCCGGATGAATGATGTTGTAAAAAGTGCAACAATTGCTGCCTAAATCTAGCCTCTCACCCTTCGTTGTTGCATAATGTACAATAATTTGGCCCGATACAGCCGATTTTGCAGTAAATGGGCTCAAAATGTTGTACGAACTGCAACTTCAAGTTGCAAAATAGCGTTTAGGCCTCCCAATTGTTGTACAGAATGCAACACTAGTATCCACAATAACCATAACCATTCATACAGCTGCTGAACTGCTCAATATGGCATCGGAGGCCAGTTATCTGAAATCTTACTTAAACATCACCCGTAACGATCACGACAGGTCCATATAAACCGCCGGTGGGAAACCATTCCTGCCAACCAAGCTCATCCTCATTTCGGCCTCGGTTCCAATAGGTTACCTCAGGATTTCCTCCCACCAGACTTGTTGGCTTGCCGACTTCGTAGTGTGTGCCAAGTGTGTTTGTCACCCGGATCCTAAGCCGATGTTTGCCTTCAGGCAATTTCGGCAGTGTGAAGCGATACGGTCTCCAAAGCCTCACTCCTAAAGGTACACCGTCTACCCACACTTCCGCGGTCCCCCTGACGTGCCCCAATTCAAGCTCGGCACCAACGTGAGATGAAGTCTCAAAAACAGTTTCGTACTCCACTGCGCCGCTATGATGGGGCAAACAAAGTGAGGTCCGCCAATCGCCCAACGAGCCTTGTACAGGTGTCGTCTCGAAGCGAATCGGTGCAAGAAGAACGGCCGCTTCTGTAGAAGGTCCATCTGGAGTTATTCTGACTGCAGCTAAGGCTCCAGCTAGCTGTGGCTTAAACTCCACATTGCCGCCATTTGCTGCGACTTCTGTGCCATTAATCCAAACGCGCATCTCCCCTGCGCTTTCGATACGCATTCTCTTCGCTCCTATGGGCAGCGGAAAGCGCAGCCAAACGGGTCTTCCGTTGCAGGCAGGATCAGCAGAGAAAAAGAGCGGCTTCGGCTCGGGAACAGATTCAGGCATAAGCCAGCCCACCATCGGAAGCGGATGCGGCCTGGCGGAAATCCATAATGACTCCGTTTCCGCAAACTGGAGAACGGAGAAATGATGAATACCTGGAGCATTCCCTTGTTCGTCGAGCCAATTTTCACCAGAGAAGAAAGTTATAGTCTCACCATTCTGCAGCTCAATGACTCCGTCTACAAATACCTCGCCTTTCCCTTCGGGTAAAGCAACCCTGACTTCATTCATGCCGTATTGCCATAGAGCCGTAACATCTATTTCTTCCTGGCCTTGCCGGATGTAAGGGTTGAAGTCCCCGTGCTCGGTCACATTGACACCGTTCACATAAAGTATGGCTCTCCCGCGAGCGGCAAACACGATTCGAACCCGTTGATATGGGTGATCGCGTCTGCTTTCGATTTGGTACATCAAGCTGGATTGCAGATTAGGATGCTGGGTAAATAACCATTTCGGAAGTGGCAGACGCGCGATCGTGTTCACTTCAATGCCTGCCCTTATGACCCCGTTTCCGATAGCCTGTGCCCTCAATAGCAATTCATTGCTCCCTTCATGCAACTCGATCCATGCCGTTTGCTCCTCGGGCCCCCCGCTCCATGCAATCTCCTTGCCATTGATACGTCCAATGATGTTGGAGTTACTTTCCGACCGGATCCAGTAGCGTCCACCCGAAGGTGCAATTACAAATGTTTTTGCCCAAACGAATTCTCTTTTTTTCAATTCACCAAGATTGAGAAATCGACGAGGAACACGACCCATACGGCCCGCCCAAGAACGCATGGCAAGATCTCCAAACACGTTACTGTACACTTTTTGTTCAGAATGCAATTCGTCGAACTCTTCTCCATGGCATACATGCCAATATGCGGATTCGCTCCACAGTCTCGTCAACCAATTGGATTCATCCAAACCGGGTTTATGCCAGTCAGCCTTCTCCCCCTCTGTCTCCTCCCTCTCTAAGCGCACACTCATCATGCGTCGTTCGATCGGCATAAAGCCGTTATGTTCGCCATGCAAATCAAAGTCCCCGTACCGGTTGTCCAAAGTGGGCTCTACTCGGATGCGCCAATCGCCAAATGCCAACTCAAGCCTTTTCCCACTTGCTTCCAATTGACCGATTTGTGCTGGAAAGGGACGAATTGGGAAATCTTCATGATTATTTTCCGATGCCGCAATGGTTGCATTCGGCTCAGCGCATACGATCAACGCAGCAGGCCAGGATGTGAATGGAACTCGCAATTCAATCCAGTCGCCTTCGCGTTTATACGGAATCGGCTCCATAGATCCGTTAACCGGATCCCAAATCTGAGGCTCACGATCTGTTCTTAATCGGTAAACGGCAGACTCCGGTATTGCCGTATCCGGACACGCTGGTTGATGCATGCTTAACAAAGCTCCGTTCGCTGGAAGCAGCAAGTAGATGTCGGCATCCTCGATTTTGCGATGCAAGGATTCACCTGGTCCCTCCACCCTTTTCGGAATACGGGATTCCACGAGTGCTACTGCATCTTCTGCTGTATCGACATAAACGGCGCAAGCCAAATCCCGCTCCGATTCTGGCACATCTACGGCAATCACAAAACCGCCCTTTTTCAACCAAGCTTCGATTCGCGCGCGTGCTTCCTCATCCATAACGGTTGTACCGCACAAAAGTAAAACGGAAAACCGCTCATCCGCGATTTTAAGTTTGCC
Organism: Paenibacillus sp. J31P190; assembly: GCF_059692075.1. Lineage (NCBI taxonomy): Bacteria > Bacillati > Bacillota > Bacilli > Caryophanales > Paenibacillaceae > Paenibacillus > Paenibacillus sp. J31P190. The sequence continues at coordinate 327,050 of NZ_JCAUAS010000002.1, forward strand.
CTCTTCTGACGTCGCCTTTTGCAAGGCACTATCGTCTGCAATATCGAAATCCAGCTGCGCTTTCCTTAGCGCACCAGGCTGTTTGTGATCTCTGCGACTCCAACTACCTGTTATTTTCCTATATACGTTTTGGATATGGGCTACTTGATTGTTATGCTCACGATTCGAGACCCCCATCGGATGCTCATTTATTTTCCCATCCGCCAAAGACAAGTATCCGCATACCGCATATGACGGGTAATGGACAGCAACGTCGCAAACGTGCGTCCCCTCACTTAATAAATAACAAACACGGCTAATCGTGTCGGCAAAGACCGGATAATGCTCGAAATAAGGCTGACGCCATCCCGTATCGGGCGGAGCCCACTCCCACCAACCGCCACGGGTGCTATAGTAAACGGCATGGGGACTATAGACGGTTGCACCCGCTTGAAACCATGGGATCAACCAATGCATCGTTTCCTCCAATGTCCCGCCCCAGCCACTGGAATGGAATGCTTCTAAGAATACGCGTGAACCGCCGTGTAAATGCGCCATCGATGAATGCGGCTTAATCTCGCCATCCATGTCACTTCCTGATGCGTTATACCATCGATGTGTCCGAAAATAATCCAAATAAAGCCGCTGCGCCCCGTTAGGATCTGCTCTTCTGGCTGGTCCGGCTTGATCGCAGCAAATGAGCATTCCGCGCTGCCGGTGCCATTCACCGAGTGGAATAAAGAACGATTGCTCAGCAAGTTCAGCAGCAAGACGGTATACACGGCGACGCACTTGTTCAGAACCAGGAAGCGGATCGTACAATGCGGGTAAAAGAGGCGTTAACTCCTCCTTATACCTTTCCATGTATCGAGCCGTCAACTCAGGTGTCCACAGTGGAAGCGGTGGAAGTTCGTCCTGAAAGCTTCCCGCAATCGTCTTGCCGAGATCATATGGGAAGCGGCGCTCCATTTCACCGTGAATCCGGTCAATCAATTGTTCAGTTGCCTTAGGATCGAGCCAATTGAAGCCCTGACGTACCGCAGCATACACATAATCGTTTGTTTCAAGAAGGACTTCCGAAGACTTTGGCATCTCCTCGCCATGCATGAAACGGCGTAATTGATACCCGGCCATTTCTGGATCCTCTGTCACAATACGAGATGGCATGTTGGATCCGGAAAATCCAATTTGATCATAAAACCAAAGATACATGCCCAATCGCTCTGCTTCGCGTAAAGCAACCTCGAACATGCACCACCAATCCTCGCTTGCAAACACGGGAAGATCGCTCACGGAACCATACTGTGGTCCTGTAGGGGCCAAATTAATAATGCCGATGTTGCGCAGCCCTCCGTCACGAATTTTTTTCATTTGCCAGCGAATACGCTCCGCCGTTACCTCTTCAGCACTCCACCACCAGAAGGGGACCGGTCCGAAACGCGGGTCTGCATTAGCAAACTTTTTATGTAATTGGAATAAGTTCATTTGTTCCTCTTCCTCCCCCAGCTTCGAGAAAAAACTCCAGTCCTCAAACTGGAGTTTCGACGAAAAAGATTATTTGGCGGCTTTCTCTGTTTCAATACCTTTGGTCGATTGTTCTTCGATCATCCGCAGCGCCGTCATTGAATCTTTGGATTCTCCAAAAATCAAAGGAGAGAACACATTATGGAGCGGCACATCTATATAGGTTAAGCCATTAGCACGTGCAGCCGGAGGCATGGCATTTTGACCGTAGAAAATCGACTGAACGTGCTTACCTTGCATTTGCGGCAGGTTTTTCCCAAACGCTTCTTGCACCGCAGGTGTCTGCAGCGAGCCGATAATGCCTTCTTTGGCTAAATTGACTTGCATCTCTTCGGAAAGCATGTATTGAATAACTTGGAACGCTTGATCCTTCTTCGTAGATTGCTTCGTAATAAAAGCCGCATACATATTCGGTTGCGCTTTCGTATTAGGAGCATCGGCGAAGGACGGCATGGCGGCGATATCGAAATTCAGGTTCTTATTTTGCTCATACCATTGAACGATTTTCTCTGAAACATGGACACTCATCGCCATTTTCCCTTTTGGGAAATCGTCCACCGAAGTAAATTGATTAGCCGGTATCTCGAAGAACCGTCTTAAGTTGTCAACTTCCTTCTTCCATCCGTCCGTTGCGAGTACTGCCTTGTCCTCTGTCAAACTGAACGGTGATAGCCCGAGTTGATTATACGTCATATACAAACCGGGGTGCTGCTGGTAGCCCTTATACGTATTTTCTCCTTCAACACGAGTCAACTTCTTGGCCAATTCGTAAGCTTCATCGTAGGTCATGCCGTCTTTGGGATAATCGACTCCAAATTTATCAAAAATATCCTTGTTGTAGAAAAGAACGAAATCGCTTAATTGGTAAGGTAATCCGTATATTTTCCCTTCCGGCGTTTTATTTTTCATCTTTGCCATGGCCGCTGGATTTAATTTGCTGGTATCGAAATTATATTTTTTGATCAATTCGGTCATATCGTATTGGAGATCGTTCTTAATAATACTCTTTTCAAAGTTGCCGCTCGAATTCTCGATGATGATATCGGGAATCGTACCGGCCGCAATCAGATCCTTATACTGTCGGCCTGGATTATCCCAATGCACATGTTTAAACGAGATATCAGGGAACTTTTTCTTCAGGTATTGCCCGATTTGCTTCTCGTAATTTTCTTCTTTCGCGTAAAAGGCAGGGTATACCGTATAAATGAACAATTCGTTATCCGGTGCTTTTGTTGATTTTTCGACTGCTGGACTTTGTGCAGTAGGTGTTGATTCACAGCCAGCAATAGCGGTGATTGCTATCGCAATCAACAAGGATGATTTCAGATACTTTTTCATACTTTTTTGAACCTCCTCAGTTTTTTGCTTAATCATATTATTTAATCTTACTTTATTACGAAATTGTAACGCTTTCATTGGGCGGTATTTCATTTATATAGGCTCATCATACTTTCAGTTCCCGCGCTAAATTCAGTTCTTCAGGTCTCATTGCCTTCAGCTAGTTATCAGCTCACAAAATCGCTCCTAACAAGCGTAGAATCGTAAAGCTTACCTTCCTCAGTAAGCCATCTATCCACATCAGGCAGATCGAAATATCGGAGCATCCCTGGAAAAATAAAACTTAACGAGTCCGTTTCATCGTAAAACGGTTCCTTGATCCAATCGGAGATACTATTCATACGGTTCTCCATGCAAACATTCTGTACGCGTTCATCAAGTAAAGCCGCCAATCCAGCGTATATGGCATATCGTCCGCTTCCATATAATCGAATGTCCGAAGGATCGATATTGGATGATCCAGCTGCAAGCTCCACTGCCCGCAGTACATCGTATGTCCGTATGGCAGCCATACTGTCGCCAAGCCACATCATCTCGTCGGTATATCTGTCCATCATGCCAAATCGTTTGAAAGGTTTGTCCGTAGGCGAATTCAAATGCGGGAGAAGCGGTCCGATCCCTGTTGGATTGAGCACCATGGCAAGCCGTCCAGAAGCACAAGTTTCTTCAATCCACTTGGCATGCGCTTCGAGCTGGCTCGATCCGCCGTCCCAGACAGCAATGGTTACCGGGAGTTTATTACCCGCAAGCTTCGAATCAAAAAATTGTAAACAATGGTTTAATAATCCTGTCTGACTCCACCAGATCTTGCGGATCACCCACATATTCGCAATTTCCCCTCCGCCAGACGGACGCGGGTTAAGGTCGCAATGCTGTCTGTCTGAAAGTACACGCATTCGAAGCCATTCGATAGCGCGCTTTTTTCGTTCGTCTTCTGGCAATGCTTCACGTGACCTCTCAAATATCGCTAGCCGTTCCCTATTTTCAACGTGCGAACTTTTCGCATTCTCCAACTCACCGATGACCTGCCCGCTTTGTGTACACCGGAGCTGCTCGGCAGGGATCAGCTTGATTTCTTCATTTGAATATTCGTCGGTACGTCCGAGCAAATGCTTGGAGAAAAACTGTGCCGCCGCACGTGCCAATGGAATCGTAAATCGATGAACATTTTCATCTTCGAAAATGTCCAGATCTTCACCTCGGCCATACATCTCCCAAAATCTCCGGTTTACAGCTACTGTATGCCTGGGACCCTCAATCGGGACGGAATCATACGTGGTAGCAAGAATGCGCACAGGCCGTGGCGCCATAGCCAATACAATGTCTTCATGGTCGAAACCTAGCGCGGAGAAACCAGGCCATTTCTGCTCAGCATCTTGGGCTTTGCCGGTTAACAGAAAGTACGGCCGATTCATAATAAATCCGCCTGGCGCCGCTGCGGCAATGCGATGATCGTACATCATAACCAACGAAGTCTGCGTTCCACCGCCTGAATGGCCAGTCACACCAATACGGTTCGGGTCGACTTCCGGCCGAGTACATAAATAATCTATCGCCCGTACGGCGTCATGGAGCATGTAGCGGGCTAAACTATCCCCTAACGGCATACACTGACGCCCGACATTTTCATGTTCAGTAACGCTAGTCATCGGTGCCTGTTTGGATTCTGGATCATAAAATCCGAACCGCTCCCCCTGACCGACTGGGTCTAGCGACATCACGACAAGACCAGTATGGACCATGTAATGGCAAACTGTTTGGTATTCGTCACAATGTTTAGCCTGTTCACGATGCCCGCATAGAAGAAGTACCGCTCCACGAGGCTCAGTTAACCCGTCGGGAACATACAAATTAGCAGTCGCGTATACATGTGGCCTCGGTTCGAAAATGACTTTTTCAACACGGAAACCGTTCCCTTCAACTGTACCTGTAACTCTTGGATTTAACGGTGTATCCGAAGAAGGCATGCCGCCGATGCAGCTTTCCAGCCCTTCGCGAATTTCCTGCTGCCGCTGCTTAAGCTCTGACTTATCCTTGATAGCTGAACGTGCTTGTTCGCCCTTCTCAGCTGCGCGCATAGCGGATTCGTAAACCCAACGCGGAAGCTGGCTTTTCACATCAAAGTGGGCGATTCCCACATTCTCTAGATTCTCATACACAGTAGTTATGTCCCCCTTTTTTCATATCAGTCCGTGTTCGATGAAACCAACAGGTCGGCTATGCGGACAGGCAAGCCAGTTTGCACGGACTTCCATATCGCTTCACCTGCCAACACAGAGTCAGCTCCCGCTTCCGCACCAGCCATAATCTCATAGGGACGAATCGGATCTGGTCCTAAGAACAAATCTTCCAAAATGAGAGGGTCCCCTCCTCCATGCCCTCCCGGACGCGGGACCACATGGATCGTTTCTTTGCCGCCGAACAAAGGGAAATATTCAATCGTTTGCTCGGGTACCTGATGCGTTGTCCGCTTGGACATCACTTCCTGAGTTTCAATTCTCCCCTTTGTCCCGTTAATAGCCAGTCGATACCCTTCATAAGGCAGTGAAAAGTTAACGGAATAACTCATCATGGCACCTTTGTTATACTTAACAACCGCAGCGTACGTATCTTCAATATCGATTTCCGAATCGAAGATGCAGCCGTCCGCGCGATATCCGGTATAGCTGCCCACTTTTACATCCATATTGGTCAAATGATCGTCTTCAGGCACAACCTCCTTGCTCCGTGTAGACCATCGCATGAAATAGGCACAATTCCGCTTGACTTGGCATGTTCCGCAGTGCCTTCCGTCTACCTTCATAGGATTTAGCTCGCCTTCTGGACCAAAATAATTCAGTGCACCGTATGCAAACGCCTCCACCGGCTTTTGATCGATCCACCAATTAACAAGATCAATATGATGGGTGCTTTTATGTACCGACAATCCGCCGGAATTGCTTCTTTTACGGTTCCATCTTTTAAAATAGCTTGCGCCATGGTACGTATCGAGATACCAATTCAAATCGACCGATGTCACCCTACCGACTCTATCTTCAAGAATCAATTCCTTGATTCTCGTGTGAATCGGGGAGTAGCGGTAATTAAAGGCTACATACAGCTTCCCCTTGCTATTGTTCTGTGCATCCAGAACACGTTTGCAATCTGTTCCGCTGGTAACCATTGGTTTTTCCGAAATGACTTCAAGATGGTGCTCCAATCCTTTAACAATGTAATCCGCATGGGTATGGTCCGCGCCTGCGACAATAATAACGTCGGGGCTCGTTTCCAGAATCATCTGTTCAAATTGATCAGGGAGATAAACGGGCAGCCCGCTTAACGCCGGAAATTTCTTGAAACAATTCGTAAATCGTCCGGGATCCGCATCGAGCAATCCAACAATTTCACAATGCGACTGAAAGGTTTCCAGCATGTTCTTGATAAACATGCCGTTTGCTCTAGTACTAACTCCGCAGATGACATATCTTTTTCTTGCCAAAGTGTTCGCCCTCCAATCTTAGGTTAAGTATACAAATATGCGATGGGCAAAGAATTAGTAAATACGATCTTGATTATAGGTCAATCCTGTCGTAGCCATACGGTGGATCAGTACGATAATACGTGTCACTTCAACCATTATTTCTAATGTCCTAAAAAAAGAAGTCCCTGCCGAATTAGCCAACAGGGACTTCCTTATTAAAAGTAGTTACATGCCAATTATTGCAAATTAACTACAAACGCTTTGGAATACGTTCCCGCAACGACATAAATCGTAAATTGCTTAATGTTGCTTGTACCGCCTTTTTTGGTATAAGTTAAAGTGAAATCGGGATTGATAGTGACCGTATCCTGTTGAGCAGTCGTCGTACCGTCAGCATAAACAAGGTCGCTGATGAAAGCCTGAACTCCTGCAATACCTAGTAAATAAGTGGCTTGATGCAGATTAACCGTACCATAACTCGTGGTAGCCTGTAATTTGCCCAACAAGCTGGAATCCCAAATGTACTTTCCGTTTAGCTGAGCCACCGGGTCACCTGTAATCGTAGCTGGACTGCCATTTGTCTTAATCTCACTAGGAATAATTGTATCCACATTGGCCCCTTTAGTTATGGTGAGCTTCTGCACGCCTCCAAGCGGAGAGTCGTACCAAACCGTCAAATTGGTTTTACCAGAATCGAGCCCAATAATCCTATTTCCTCTAGCGCCGATGACCTTTGGGTTATCAGAGGTAACCGCCTTTGGTGTAATGGAAAAGGCTTCAACGCTTGATCCATCTTTAACTTTTACTATGGCAGTTTGGGTAAGCATCGAATAGTCACTCATTAAGTACGTTACATCCGTAACAGTGGCAGCTACTCCGCTGTCGAAAAGCGTTCTTGCAATCGCAAAGAGATCGCCGCTGCTCGACATTTCAACAGAGTAGGTCAAGTTCGCATTCGATATGTTCTTGATATCTACCGTTACCGAATCGGTGCTCAATGTCTCTAGAACTTTCCCACTCAAGTCAACTTGAACGATCGAAGCTGACAATTTGTAACTCCCCGACAAGGTTTTAGATGGGTTGAATGTGATGCCTTGTGAGCTTATATCCCTAACCCCTTTTAGTGCCGTCGGACTCGTATCTGTGAGTGATACAGCTCCAGAAGTATTTGAAATCGCCCCCGTATCGCCACTGATTTTCTCGAGTTTCAATTGAATCTTATAATCGTCTCGGTTAATTTTGTATTCAGTACCGGTTTGATCGTAAATGATGAATTGCGCTTTGGCCGTCGTCACTCCAGTACTGGAAAACTTGGTATTCACCCCATTAAGCGCCAATACGTTAGGAGCAGAGCTATTCAGATCTACTTTAATTGAATCCGGCTTGCGGGCAGCCGAGATATTGATTGGAAATGATACGGTTTGACCGAGCCCATTAAGTCGAATATTAATAGCTGCTGGACCTGCCCCCGCCACCTGTTGAACGATAATTGCTCCTGTAGAATTAATTGCCGGATTAGCCAGTACAAGACCACCAGTGGCATAGATCGTAATTTTACCAGCCGTTAAGAGATCCGCTCTTTCGGTGGCAGTCAATTCATAATTAGATGAATCTACGATTTTCAAATTGACTGAGACGTTCGTATCGCCTTCCGTTATCGGATTTGTTAAGGGACCCATCGTGACAGAAGTGGGCGCCTTCGGCGTCTTCACTGTAACTTTCTGGAAAACCTGCTGATTGTCGTAGAACAAAGTGACAGTTACTTCCTTATCGCTATCCAAATTCGGGTAGGCTACTAATTGTAATTCAGGATAACCATCGTTTTCAAAATCGATGAAATCATTCTGGCCGTCAGTTCTAAATACATTTCCCAAACCCCCAGTAAAGGACTTACCTATTCCGACGTTCAAATATAGCGGATCGACAACGCGGTTTCCATACTGGTCATAAGCTTTAAAGGCAAGGTAGGCCTTCTCTCCGGCTCTAAAGAATAATTGCCCGATCGGGAGTTTCAGATTGCTTTTCACATCACCTAAATCGACTTTTTTCACTAGCGGAGGATCACCTACGATAAATGATTTGGTCACGGATATATAACCGCTCTTCTCAAGCAAAAAAACGGTTATCGAACTATTCGGAACTATGTCGCTTAAATCGAGGCTGATCGCGTTGACTCCAGAAAGTACTGTAGCCGCAATGTTCTTTTGTGCAGAAACGAACACACTCACATTGCTTGCTGATATTTTCTTCATCTTTTCTCCATACTGATTGGTTGCGCTGTACTCAACGAGGGCTTTGGATCTAGGAAGCTTCTCCGTTGCGGTAACAATCTCCAGCTTGGTGACGCGTTCATTCTCAGGGGTAAATGATATGGTTCCGTTCGCAACATCGACTCCAGACAATGTTACTGTATAAGTACCGAATGTGAATGGATCGTCCATATCAAGCTTGGCTGTCACATTATCATCCGACCAATCGGTGCCTCCTGTAAATACCAAAGGCTTATTATCCGAATCTACTGAACCTTCTTTCGTAACAGTCAGAACAGCCTTATCGATATCGACATCCCGATTCAGTCTTACGGTCATTTTGCTGTTACCGATCACTTTTAACTCGGCAATAGAAGCTTTTGCAGGCTTCGCCGTTGTTGCATGCAACTGCATCGCTGCATAAGCTGCCAGAGCAAAGTCTTTTCTTGTAACAGGGACATTACCTCCGAATTTGCCACCAACTTGGTTAGTCATGATTTTTTGCTTAAGCGCGTAAGTTACGTAGCTCTTGTATGTAACGTTTACCGTTTCATCCTTGCTAGGCATCTCTGCTTTCGCTTTCTCATCCAAACCAAGTCCCTTGATCAGCAGCATGGCAAGTTCTTGGCGGGTCACTTGCCCGGTTGGATTGAACTTATCTGCCACATCGTACGTAAGAGCCGAGTTCTTCAAAGCCTCGATATAAGGACGTGTAGGGTCATCCGATTGGACGTCGGAAAAGTTCGATGTTGCAACCGCTTTGTCGATGCGTAATCCTAAAATGATTGTGACCGTTTTCGCCAATTGGGCACGAGTGATTTGTTGGTCTAAACCGAAAGAATCTACTGACGCCGTATCGATCGCATCCATTTTTAATAAAGCGTTAATCTTTTTCTTGTCGTCCTTCGAAGCATTTTTCAAATCGCCAAACTGGTCGGCCAGATACGTGTCTGAAGTTACAGACGATGATGGAGTTGTTGCTTTTGTAGTTGCCGCTGGTGTCGCAGATGGTGTAGTCGATGTTGAAGGTGTGGTTGTCGTTTGTGAGGTTTGCGACGAGGTATCAGCCGCATAAGCCATAGGAGATAAGCAGTAACAGAAAAGTAAGAACGATAAGAAAAGCGCAATTTGTTTATTCATTGGATGCATACACCTCCCAACAAGCAAAAGCATGTGAAAATAAAACGCTTACATTTCGCTTGAACACTGTTGTCTCTCTGATCACATCAACCCACTCTCCAATCTCAGTTTACTTGCATGACCTAACTATATGGCAAAAATGCGAACTTTTTATAGGGGCTTTTATGCATCTTTATAGGTTGTTTACTTCATCATTATTCGGGTGGCAGAAGTACGATTCTGCCCTCCTCTAACGTAACTTGGACTTTATTCGTATCTTTCACTCCTATTGATTCCAAGTAGTTTGAAGGAATTTGTAACCGACCCGCTTGGTCCAGCACCGCATATTCGACGTGCGACTCTTCTTCCTGCTCTTCGATACCATACACCGCTTCAAGCAGTTCTTGATCGAACGATTTACGCCTCACTATTTCCGAGGAAGTTTTCCCGTCTCGAATCGCTACTACGCGATCGACTTTTTTGGCAAGCAGCGGATCGTGCGTAACAATAACGACAGTGAGCCCCAGACTCCGGGTCAAATGCCGGAACAAATCCAAAATTTGATTGGCCATGTTCGTATCGACTGAGCCGGTTGGTTCATCCGCGAGCAAGAGCTTCGGATGGTTTGCCAGCGCTATAGCGATGGCAACTCGCTGCTGTTCTCCGCCTGAGAGTTGGTTCAGTCTGTTTTTCAACCGATGACTGAGGCCTACGGCTTCCAGCAGTTCCATGGCTCGTTCTCGCTTGCGCTTGCCCTGAAGTAAGATGGGCAGCTCCACATTTTCCAATGCCGTCAAGTATGGAATTAAATTCCGTGCATTGTTCTGCCATACGAAGCCTACCGTCTCTCGTTTGTAACTCACGATGTCCTTCTCTGACATGCTGAGCAAATCTTTGCCATCCACCCTTAGACTGCCAGCCGAGGGGCGGTCAAGCCCCCCAAGCATATTTAGCAGTGTCGACTTACCGCTTCCGCTGTTGCCGATAATAGCCATCAATTCACCAACCTCCACTTGCAAGTCCAATCCTTGTAACGCGACTACCTCCAAATCAGCAATTTTATAAATTTTGACCAGATTATTACAATGGATCATCCTAATCCTCCCCTAACTTAACAGCTTGATGAATTCGGATTCGGGATACGAAAGAACCAAGTACCCCCAATCCAATCGCGATCATCAAAGTGACGATCCAGTACAGCCGAACTTGATCACGAGGATCAAATGTAACTTTGAATGGCGGTACCTGCGTTTTCGGATCAAATGACAATTCAAATAAGGGTACGAACAAATGACTCGCCAAGTTACCGGTCAGAATTCCAATGAGAATCGCCGCACCGGAGATCAAGATTTGCTCACCAATAAGCATCAATATCAACTGGAAAAAGGAAATGCCCATCGCTCTCAAAATGCCGAACTGAAGCGTCCGAGCAAATAAGGAGAGAACCCAATATAACAGGAAGCCAAAAAAGCAAATAAAGATCGATATCAGAAACCCGAGCGTCATCACACCATTAATGGCCATCTGGAAGGGATCCTTGATCGACTTAATCAGTTCCTGTTTGGCATCCCTCAAAGACTCTATCTCATAGCCATGATCGACGATGGCTTGATATACCGCTTGACTGCTAGCCTCTGGTTTCAGCTTCAACCAAACCTCATAGGGTTCCAGCGCAAGATTGTTTTGAATATAAGGAAGTTGGCCGATCACAAGATTTGGCTTCTTTATTTTCGTAGTGGACCCCTGCTTCGTTGTGGTTGTCACTGTGTCATTCACACCGGGGTTTGGATTCCAAGACGGCCAATAATCAATCACCCCGTACACGGTAAATTGGGCGCCTTCTACGCCTTCCCAGCCAAGAGTCATGGTGTCGCCAGGTTTCAGGCTGTATTCTTCGGCCATCGATTTGGAAATTAAAACAGCAGACGGGTTGCGAGCGATCAAGTTTAAATAATCATTGATATGATGGTCAAGTAAACGATCGCGCATCCATGCGGTTTCACCGAACTGTTTACTTTCGATTCCCATAAGTTGTATATGTTCAGTTGTCTTTCCCCGAGTGTAAATCGCATCCTTTTTATTAAACACCTTCGCGGCGTGTTCCACACCATTAAGCTGAGTAAACGGTAGGAATGACGGCTCTGTATATTGCGTCTTATGTGGAGCATCGGAATCAGCATTGGAATCAGCAGATTCCTCTTCGGATTCTTTCATTAAACCGGTCAAAATAGCCGGAGGGGCATCATTCTCCCAACGGATTTGCATCGTGATATCGGCACCCGCGGAGTAATGGATTTTATCAGCTGTATTCTTGTTGATCGTACGGGTAGCACTGGCACTGAATAGGCCTGTGGCAATTGTGATAATCAGAAAAACCATAATAAATTGATATTGAATGGTCGAACGGCTGACTTGTATCAGTGTGCTGTAAAGGGAAGGTGGCCACCAACGTCTGCCGACCTTAAACACCAAACGCATAAACCAAGGGTAAAATCGAAGAATGAACAGACCCATACCCAATATAAAAAGTGCCGGAATGAGAAATAACAGTGGATCTACCTTTAAATCGCCGGACTTTAAGCCAAGCGACAGCAGCTCTTTAATTCGCGTTTTATAATTATTCAAGCCGTAAAGGGCTATCCCAATCAACATGACATCTATGAAATATTTATGCCAAAAAGAGCTTTTCTCCTGTCTTGCCGACTGCTGTTTTTGCCCGACAATCGTTACCCTCATGGCAAGGAATACCGGAATCAGTGTCATCACAAGTGAGCTTGCGACAGCAATCAACCCATACAGTAAAGCATCCCGATTCAATTCAACCTCAAGCTTAGCCCGCTGTACGAATTCAAGAAACCCGCTCGAAGCACCCAATAGTTTAGTCAAAAAAGCACCGAAATACGGCCCGATGAAGAAAGCCATCGTGCCGAGCACTAAGCCCTCCACGACATAACTGAAAATGATTTGCAAGCGACTAGCTCCCCGACTGCGTAATACGGCGATTTCCGTTTTCTGGCGTTCCGTGATCAAGTTTGCAACCATGTACAAGTAAAAGGCGAGCATGAGCATAACGGGCACATTTAACGACCAGAGCATCAGCCTTAGATTGGTTTCTTTTACGTAATAGGCACCCAAAGTTTGTAAGGCAGGAGCATTCGTATTGTGAGTTTCGTAACGTTTCTCCATATGAGCCGTGATCGTGCGATGAGCATCAATGAAATCGTTCGTGGATACTAGCGACATTTTGCTATAATCAAGGGCCAAATACCAATAGCTTGACTGGATCGTCAATTTGCCACCGGCTGTAAACTCTTTTTCAAACATATCAAAATCGATCAGAAAGCTGTTTTTATAGCTGCTTGGAATATTATACCAGTATAGATCTGCGTAATCCTTACGATCAAATACGCCTACAGGCTTCACGTAAACCGGTTGCTTCATATTCTCATCTTGGATTGTAAAAACGGTATTCAGCACCATGCCAAGTTCTGTCAAAGCTTCTTTTACAACAAGCGCTTCATACACCCCATTAATCGGCTCTTTCTCCGGTAGACGTCCATCCACTAGCCGAATGTGTTCCTCCATACCATCAATGGCAGAGAAATCCGCTGACCGCTGTATGTGGATATCGACTTTGTCTGGTTCGGCCGGAGTAAGACCATATCGCTCTGTCGACCTTTCACGGACGAGATGCTGGACAGGAAGGCCAAAGCGATTACTGGCTTTGATCAGAAATTCATCGGTTTCAGAAATTTTTTCGTTCTTTTGCTTATCTTCTGGAACCAAATTTGCTGACAACCAATAGATGCCGGGATACTGACTGCTAGAGGTTTGCAATTGCTGCAGCTCCTGAATTAGTAATCTTTGCAAGATCGCATTTGTATATATCGGCATCGTGCTCGTAAGAGCCACAGATAACACCAATCCGAATAGCAGGCTAAGCTCCAGCCATTTATTATTGATCATTTTGCGCAAGATCATGATAAATAATGCCAATCTCTTAACCTCCTAATTATTCAAAATAATCTTCTGCCCTGCGGTAATACCTTTGCGTATTTCCACTTCCCTTGCCGCAACGATCCCTTTCTCCACATCGATCTCTTTCCTGCTTTCTCCTTCCATAACCTGTACATAGTCGCGCCCCATGTAGCTGCGCAGCCCCGCTCTAGGGATGACCAACACATTCTCTCTCTTTTCTGTCACAATGGTGATGTCGGCTTGGGAACCAATCGTCACTTCTGCCGGTAGTCCCTGCACGTTAATAAAGAGTGACTTCGAGTTCTTATCCTGTACCGTTTTATTATCGCTTATCGGTGCGGTCATTGGCGTTTGAACGACCTTCCCTATATATGTTTTATCTTTTATTTTCACATTGACATCCATGTTTATTTCAACGCCAACCAAATCATTCTGACTGGAGGCCGTATAAACGAGTTTCATCTTATTCGGGTCTGAGATTGTCACTAGTTGTTTATACGCTGATACTTGATCGCCCAGTTTCATCGGTTCAATGTAAGTTACGATGCCGTCAACCGTTGCAACGAGAGTCGTCCTCTCCAATTGACTCCGCAACGATTTCAACTGAATTTGAGCGCTTTCATAATCAAGCATTTTCAAACGAACAGCTGGATCATCGCCACCCTTATCCGCTATTTCTTGGGCCATTGAAATTTTGATCTTTTCGAGCGTAATTTCCTGCAACCGAATTTTCATTTCCAAATCGCCTGTTTCTGTTGAAGCTACGACATCGCCTGCATGTACTTTATCTCCCAATTTCACATTGAATGACGTCAATCTGCCGCCGGATTCTTTATAAAATAAGTAATCCATTTGATCCGATGCAAACGTCGCTACTCCCGTAATTTGCTTAGCGATATTGGCGCTCTTCACCTCAAAAAGTGTTAAGGATTCGGTGAGAGGTTGAACAAGCGGCGGTTTCAATTCTGGTTCTTCAATCGGCAGCAAAGAGCAGCCTGCCAAGGTACCAGCCATGCACCATGTTCCAAGCATTGAGAAAAGGATTTTGCTAAGCTTCTTCGACAATTTGACCATCCTCCAATGTGTATACATGATCGGCAACGCTCATTATTGAGGGATCATGAGTCGTCATAATGATGGTCATCCCCTCGTGTTGAACCAAATCCTTGAATACCTTCATCACTTGAAGCCCCATCTTACTGTCCAGTTCTGCTGTCGGTTCGTCCGCTAGGATCAATGAAGGTTTGTGAGCAATTGCTCTCGCAATGGCAACCCGCTGCTGTTCTCCCCCAGACATCTCAAAGGGCCGATGTTTCATTCTTGCTTTCAACCCTACGAATTCAAGCGCCCTTTCCGCATACTCCTTATAAAGTGCGGACGGAATGCCCGCAATTCTTAAACCGAACTCCACATTTTCGTAAGCCGTCATCAGTGGAACCAGGGCAAAAGACTGGAAAATCAATCCCATGTGTTCACGTCTCAACTCATTGCGTTTCTTCTCTGTGAATCCACTGATTTCGGCATCATGAACGTACACTTTGCCTTCCGTTGGCCTATCAAGAGCACCAAGCATATTCATTAACGTGGTTTTGCCGGATCCAGACCGACCTTTGAGGGCAACTAACTGCTTTCCCGGGATTGATAGGTTGGCTCCTTTCAATGCGTGAACAGCGGTAGAACCTCGTCCGAACACCCTCGTAACCCCTTCTACCCTTATAAGAGCTTTGGTGTTTTGTTGTTGCGAAATGACCACGGAATATTCACACTCCTATATTTACGGCATAAAGCGTTTATATGGCTTAGAAAAAAACTCCAGTCCGAAAACTGGAGTTTAAACATATGAAATTATCCGTTTTGCAACGTCCATAAAACAAGTGCATCTAGAAGCTTCCATGCATCATCAGTCATTTTTTCATAATTACCGGTCTGAAAGTAGAACGAAAGACGTGCTTTTACTTCATACCCGCTATCGGAGTGGGAGCCCTTATTATAATAGTACATGGTAGCTTCATTGCTTTTTCCAGGGATAGTGGCAACCTTAACTGCTTCCTTACCCGGAAGACCGTAACCTATCGCGAATTTAGGGTTAGATTCTGTATACACTTGTACATCGTCGGAGTATCCAGCAGCAGCCTTTAATTTAGGGTCTACTATGGTAATTGATTTGAGATTGTACTCATTCGTGTTTTCCTCTTGTGATGAAAGGCCGAGATAGTACATGCCATGGTTTTTGGCGTATACGGTTGGAATAGCGACATCTTTCATTACTCCACCTTTTAGATACTTGGAGTTCACGGTATTACTGATATAGATCAAATCATATCCTTCTGTTTTTTCCACAGTGAACTTTCTATCGATAATATTGGTAACCCTAAAACCAAGAGCCTTCAAACGATCTTGAACAAATACATCCTCCGCAGGTATGCTGGATGCGTCCCTTCCTACATAAAGCACTCTTTTACCTTGCGCCGAAATTTCACCAGTAGGTGTAGTCGGTGTGTCTGGCTTAGTCGTCGGTGTACCCGGATCAGCCGTTCCATCTGCCTCAACCAGCTTCTTCGCTTCATAGCTTGCAAGCGCCAACATTTTTCTTGTAGCCGATTTCGAACCGCCAAATTTACCGTCTTCTTGATTCGTCATAAGTTTCTTTTCGAGCGCAAGCGCGACATATCCTTTTGCCCAATCGTCTACCGTGTTGTCCGAAACAGGCGTGGCTTTTTTAGCGTCTTCCTCCAAACCGAGACCTCGTATGAGGAACGCTGCTAGCTCTTGACGTGACACTGCGCCAGACGGCTTATACGTTTTCCCCTCTGCGTCGTATCCATTTGTTAGCCCTGCTTTCTTCAGTGCCTCAATATAAGGAAGTGCATAAGAATTGGCGGGATCATCAGAACGAACATCCGTAAATGTAGAGCTTTTAAGCGTTTCATCAATGGTCAATTTAAAAATAATGCCGGCTACTTTAGCAAACTGAGCGCGATTCATTTCGGCATCCAAACCAAATGTATCTTCCGTCAATCCGTTAAAAACGCCGCCTTTAATCAGTGAATCAAATTTGTCCTTCACGTCTTGCGGCAGATCCTTCAAATCCTTGAAATCATCCACGGATTTAACGGCAGGAGTGTCGGCCGAATCGGTACCCTCTGCAAAAGCCAATGGAAGCAAAGTGAATGATAAAAGAAGAACCATTAATAGGGTTGATATAAGTTTTTTCAAACAGATCACCATCCAATATTAGATTAATAAAGAAACGAGCATGCAGTCAGTTAAGTAAATAAGGCATTACTTTACACGGCTTACTTTTTCACCTCCTCATCAAGGACATCTTTGCACTATTCATACCTTAATACGAAAAGATGAATCGATTATAGGGGCTTTTACTCATGTTTATAGGTCTTTAAGAGGTTGATTATTTCTTGATTGATTTATCGAGTGCAGCCTTTTCAGCTTTCTTCGTTTCGATTTCTTTGGTTGATTGTTCTTCAATCATGCGCAGTGCCGTTACAGAGTCTTTGGACTCTTTGAAAATCAAAGGTCCGAATACGTTCTGCATCGGAACGTCATAATACTCTAAACCTGCTACGCGTGCCGCCGGAGGCAAAGCGGTTTTGCCATGGAAAATAGCTTTCGTGTTTTTGCCTCTCATTTGCATCAAATTTTGGCCAAACGCTTCTTGGACTGCTTTGCTTTCCAAAGGCACGATGACACCTTCTTTTGCCAAATCGACTTGATGCTCTTCGGAGAGAATTGCGGCCATTACCTGAAAAGCTTGATCTTTTTTCGTCGATTGCTTCGTTATGTACATGGCATACAGGTTCGGTTGATACCTAGTATCCGGAACATCACTAAACGAAGGTGCCGACACGACATCGAAGTTCAAGTTTTTGTTTTGCTCATGGAACGAAACAATATGGTCCACTGTTGCCACAGCCATGGCGATATTTCCTTTCGTCGCAAAAGTTTCGACGGTATCAAACTGATTGGCAGGAATATCATAGAAACGTCTCATGTTGTCTACAATCTTTTTCCACTCCGGCGTGTTCAAGCTTGCCTTGTCTTCCGTTTGGCTAAGCGGCGAGACAGAAAGCTGATTGTAGTTCATATAATGACCAGGGTTTTGAGAATACCCTTTGTATGTAATTTCGCCTTCCACACGGGTCAGCTTCTTGGCCAGCTCGTAAGCTTCGTCATAGGTCATGCCGTCCTTCGGATAGTCGACGCCAAATTTGTCAAAAATGTCTTTGTTATAGAATAGAACGAAATCGTTATTATTGAATGGCAGACCATATAACTTCCCATCCGGCGTCATATTTCTCATCTGGGCCATATGGGCCGGATTTAATTGGTTTGTATCGAAGTTATACTTTTTGATCAAATCGCTGATATCATACTGAAGATCGTTATCTATAATATATCTTTGCGCATTCATACGAGTGTTATCGAGAATAATGTCCGGGATGGTGCCAGCCGCAATTAAGTCCTGATATTGTCTGCCCGGATTATCCCAGTGCACATGCTTAATCGTCATATCTGGAAATTTCTTTTTAAGAAATTGACCGATTTGTTTGTCGAAATTTTCTTCTTTTGCATAAAAGGAAGGCCAAACCGTGTAAATAAACAATTCATTTTCAGGCGATTTGTTCGTCGGTTTGTTAGCTGTAGTGACAGGATTTGATTCAAGACCACTTTCACAGCCTGTGAATAGTGTGAGCAATGCAACGATAAACAAGGTGCTCTTTACAAATTTATTCACTGTGTTTAGTACCTCCAATGATGATTAATTGTCCTATACATTGCTTCAACAACAATTAGCCATTTTGTAAAGTCCACAGGACGATATTGTCCCAAAGCTTCCATCCTGCGTCAGTGGAATTATCCTGCATGCCGTTGCTCCAATAGTAGAATGATAACCGAGCTTTAGTCGTGTATCCGTTATCAGCTTTCGAGCCTTTATCGTAATAATAGAGCGCAGCCTTCGTCTTATCTCCCGGGATCGTTGCAATCACTTTCGCTTCCTTGCCCACTATTCCATAACTAACTCCGTAACCAGTGTCAGCTTCTTTATACACGTCCACTGTGCCTGATAAGCCACCTGCAACTTTATGCTTGCTATCAACGATATCGATCGATTTTATTTTTTTAACCGTGGCTCCTTCCTCGAGCGAGGATAAGCCCAGATAGAACATACCATGGCTTTTCACATAGACGGTTGGAATCGCGACATCTTTCATGACGCCACCTTTCAAAAACTTTGAGTTCACCGTTTGACTGAAATAGAGCAAATCATAACCTTTGGTTTCATCGGCAGTGAAATCTTTATCACCAAGCTTAGTAACAATGAAGCCCATACCTTTCAAACGATCGGCCATTGCAACATCTTCCGCAGGCACAGGAACTTGTTCCCGCCCAACAAAGAGCACTTTTTTCCCCTTTGGTGAAATTTCAGGCTGCTGTGATGGCTCGGGTTGTGTCGCTGTTGGTGTAGATATCGCTGAAGATTTGGGAGAATCCTTAGGTACAGGCGTTGCCGATGCCTTGGATGAATCTGTAGTTGCAGGCGTTACTGATGCTTTGGAAGCCTCCGTTGGTGCAGGAGTTACCGAAACCACTGAAGTAGCTGTTGGTAATGGTGCCGTAGAAGCCATGGAAGAATCCTTAGGCGCTGCCGTTATCGTAGGTACTGGCGATATCGATGTGGTAGCTAATTCTGTGACTTTTGGCGAGACGCTCGCGACAGGATTTCCTTCGGATGACGAGCAGGCGATCACGGTTAATGTCATCAAAGCGATGACGAGCAGGATGAGAAAACGTTTCATTAATTAATTCCCCCTAAGTTCTTGATTCAATCCCATCGGATACGATTTTACTTGGCAGCTTTCTCAGTTTGAATACCTTTAGTCGATTGCTTCGTGAAATAAGATACTTCTTCATAGCTCGCCTCCATTATTCGCCATGTAAACGCTTCTATTTTTACAAAAATGAAGCGAGAACCGGCAACTTTCGTTTGGCATTCTTATATATCCTTACTTTATTACTAATTAATTGCGCTTACATTAGGGGTGGAGTTCCATTTTATAGGTTGTTTGTTGCATCTTTTCCTACGGTGATCATCCCTATTGATATTGACTTGATCCGCCATCCTTCTGAATCACTATTAAATTTCACACCATATCCGTATTCGAGTCTATGAAGGTCAAACCAGGTTTACGAAGAGCAGGCTTAGCACTATTTAAATAAAAGAGCGACTGGAGATGCTTTCCTTTCCACTCCGGAATGCCTTGCCCGAATACCTGTTGAACCGCCGGATCTATTGCATCATTTCGTGTGATGATCATACGGAAAAGACCTCTCCTGAGCGGAGAAGCCTAATGCATTTGTTCCTCATAAATCAAGTATCACTTGCTGCCTATCGCCCATTTTACGGCAGCATCGAAGAGCTTCCAGCCATCGTCGGTCTGGTTTATTTCTTCTCCGTTTACCAAATAAAAGTACACTTGACGTGCCGGCACTGGTTCATTATTCAAGTTTTTGACGCCCTTCTCAAACGCGCAAATAACGGCTCTTTGGTCATCATCGGGAGCTGAGGCAACAGTGACACCCTCCTTGCTAGGAACAACGAATCCGATCTTCCCATCTAGCTTATAGATGTCCACATTGCCCTTTAACCCAGCTGCCATCGGATGATTGCCGGCTTTGATCGTAACGGTCTTACCGGAGTAATCGCCATTATCAAAGTCAGTCGATTTACCCGACAAAGCCACATCTCCTATATTTTGAGATTCGGCATAAATGACGGGTATTGGAGAAGCAATCAATTTGTTGCTAACTCGACCAGAGTTGACGGTTGAGCTAACAAAAACCAGCGCATATTTCAGCGCTTCGTCGGCGGTAAGTTCTTTGTCCGTAGTCACCGCGACTTCAAATCCGAGTGCTTTCAAATGTTTAATTGTAATGGCATCACCACCGCTCTCTCTGCCAACAAAGAGTGCTTTTTTGCTTTTACCAGACACTTTGGTAGCATTTCCTCCCGTGCTCGCTTCAGGACTTCCCTGTGTTGTTGCTGTGCAAGCCGTAGCGAAAATCAGGATCACAGCAATAATGAGAAGGCTCAATATTCGTTTCATGAGATATCACTCCTTTGCTGTAAAAAGCTACTTTTTCCCCATGGCCCAACGAACGGCTGCATCGAATAGCTTCCAACCGCTTTCGGTTTGATTGATTTCTTCCCCATTGAACAAATAGAAGAACACTTCGCGCGCGACTACGGGCTGGTCCTTTACGTTTTTCACGCCTTTCTCATAGGCGAAAATGGTTGCTTTCTGCTCCTCATTTGGTACCGTAGCCACAACAATAGCTTCTGCCCCAGGGGTGGCGAAACCCATTTTTCCGTTAGCCTTATAAACGTCAACCTGGTTCTCTAGCCCTGCTGCAAGTTGATGCTTACTGTCTTTGATTTGAATTGTTTTTGCCACGTTCCCTGCATCCAATTTACCGAATCCATCCGTACCCGTCATTCCTGTATCGGAGGTTGATTGAGGCTCGGCATAAATGACGGGTACGGCAGTCTTTACGAATGTGTCGCGGATTTTACCGGAATTAACAGATTCGCTGACATAGATTAACGTATAATCATTCGCTTTTGCAGCAGCAACCTCTTTGTCTGATATGATCGTCACTTCTAAGCCATGCACTTCTTTTAAACGTTTGGTAACGATGGCATCTCCGCCGCTGTCTCTTCCGATAAAAAGAACTTTTTTCCCATTACTCTGCGTTTTGTTCGGTGCTGTCGATGGATTGGTCACGGAATCCATATTGACTGGAGCCGATGTACAAGCCATTAGCGCCATAAACAGCATTAAGACAGTGATCATGTTCACTAAACGTTTCATGAATCAAATCCCCTTTGCCAAAATAGTAGTAAACGCTTAATCATTACTTTTTCCCGTTTTGTGCAGCCCATTGGATAGAGGCGTCCAAAAGCTTCCACCCCTCATCGTTCTGGTTCATTTCTTGCCCGGCGGGTAAATAGAAAAACACCTGACGAGCCGGGATGGGTTCATTTTTGATGTTTTTCGCCCCCTTTTCATACCCGAAAATGACCGCTTTCTTATCGTCGCCCTGAGCCGTTGCAATAATAACCGCTTCTTTGCCCGGAATTGCGTACCCCATTTTTCCATTGCTGTTATAAACAGTTACCTGATCCTTCAATCCTGCTGCAAGTGGATGTTTGCTGTCTTTAATTTGTATGGCTTTCACATCATTCAATTCCCCGTAATCCAGAATTCCCGTCAAACCGGCAATGCTGACCGATTGAGTCTTGGCATAGACAACGGGAACCGTGGAATTCTTCAGTTTGGCATCTATTCTGGAGGAGTTGACGGAATCGCTAATAAACACGACGCCATAGCCGTTCGCTGCTTCCGCTTTAAAGACGCTGTCCGTTGTATCCATGATTTGATAGCCAAGCTTCTTCAAATGACTAATGATAATGGGATCATTGCTGCCTTCGTTCTTTTTGACATAAAGCAATTTTTTGGCATTTGAGGGTGCAGTGGCCGTTTCCGTCGATGAACATGCCATCATAGAAATCATAAATACGGCGATAACGCATAAGGCAATAACTCGTTTCATTTTCCATAATCCTCCTTTAGCTGCATTGTACTACTCTACCAAGCCTGTTCTTTCCACACCCTCAACGAACCAGCGCTGTGTGAATGTATACAAAAGCATCGGCGGAATGATCATCATGAACGTGGTAGCCATTCTGATCGCTTCGTCATTAACCGACGGTCCATATTGTTCGGCTTGCTGCCGCAGCGCAGAGGCTATGCGTGAGATACCCATCGAGAGAGGTGCTGTTTCGATATCGGACAAATACATGCTCGGCAAATAGAAGTCGTTCCAGGTCCATACGAAGGAAAATAAAAATACGACGAGAATAGCAGGTTTGGCAAGCGGCATCATCACTTTGTAAAATATTTTAAACACATTGGCCCCATCAATTCTGGCTGCTTCCTCTAGTTCCTTCGGTTGGGTGGAGAAAAATTGACGATAAATGATGACGAACAGTGCCCCCTTTAAACCTAGACCGAAAAATGCGGGCACAATAATGGGGTAAATCGTATTTAGAAGGCCTAATTCCCTAGCATAAATGATATTCGGCAAGATGGTAACCTGCATCGGGACAATAAATGTCAGCAGCAAAAGAAAAAACATCAGCCTCTTAAAAGGGACTTTCAATCTTGCGAAGGCATAACCGGTCACAGCACAGGAAAGCGTTTGCAGGATGGCCACGGAAAGAGAGAGCGTCAAGCTGATGCTGAAAGCTTTCGGATATTTCAACCAAGCCCAAGCTTCCTGCAGGTTTCCGAGGTAGATCGTCCGTGGAAACCAATTAACGGAAGGGTCCAGCAAATCATCTGCGTTTTTGACCATCGTCGTTATCATATGGAGGATAGGCTTCAGATAAATGTAGGCTGTATCCAGTAATATTAAATAAATAAAAAATTTAAACAGCATCCCTTTATCTGCTTCTCTGCCTATAATCATATAACGGGCTTTATTTAACCAAAGCAGAAACGAATCCGAATGCTCTTTCTTGATTTTTAATCCGATCATAGCTTCACCCCAACAATAAGTTTTTTGTTGTTTAAACGTTAAACAGTCTCCCTTTGCGACTTTGTTACCCTGCTGAAGATGATGAAAATAATCGCCAGGAAGAAGCTGATGATAAGGAAATAAATCCATATCAACGCGCTATATGACCCATATTCACTTTCTCTAACCTTTCCCAAAATAGGATTAGTCGGGAACGTAAACAAGTCGACGACGGTATAGATCATATTTAGGAAAATAAATGGCGTCATGGCTGGAAGTGTAATTTTCCAGAACGTTTCCCAAGGACCAGCGCCGTCAATTCGAGCTGCTTCATAGGCCGAATTCGAAATGGTCTGTCTGCCTCCCAGGAAAATCAAGATTTGTACGCCTGAATACCACAGAATCAACACGAACGAGTCGAGAATCTTGATGAGTGGCCCAGACCAGGTCGACGATAGATTAGCACTAATGAGGCCGGAAACATTGTACTTCGACATGAAGCCCAAGTCACCCTCACCTTGCGTCAGGAATTCCGCTACGACTTGACCTGTGGCCAAGATGACAGGAAGAAAGAATATCGCGCGGAAAAACGTTCGACCTGCAAACTTCTGGTTCAGAATGATGGCGATCATTAAAGCAAATAGGACAATAATCGGAATCATAAACAAAGCTTGTCGAAGAAACGGCAATAAATCGTTGTACAACAGTTGTCCGTTCTCGAAAAGAATATACCGGTAATTCGTCCAAGCAATATACTCGGTTGTCGTTTTCGTAGCCGTTATCGTCACTTTTTGAAAGCTCATATACAAGGAAAAGCCAATTGGGAACGCCATGAAAATTAGAAAGCCAATAAACCAAGGGGCAATAAAGAGCGCACCTTCCAAATATTCGACTAGGGACGAATTTAGTCTCATCTTTCTTTTCATCGGCTTGCCCCTCCTCGAACCACAACGAAGTTTTGTGCTGGAACGTCAAGATCGCCGCTGCGGTACGGCTCCAAATTATAGTTCACAATGACCCGTGTACCATTCTCGTAAGTTGTTTGCTTTACACCCGGGGCCAGCGTCTTGTGATCGGCAATAAACTGATCCTGTACACCACCGAGCGCTTCGTTGTATCGTTTATACTGCTCCACGGCGAAAGTCTCCCAATAGGGAAAATAGGTGTTGTAGTATCGAATACCGAAAGAATTCACATATTTTTTCGATTCCGCCCGTGTGAAAATGAAAGATGGCTCTGCGCCATATTCAATATCACGCAAAAAGTCGTGTACGTCTTCTTGCCGGTTATTCACATATTCCGATGAATAAGTGACTAAACCGTGGGTAGCAATCTGAACGAAAGGAACGGCTTCGTCGGTAAATAAATCATAGGAATGATCGTAAACCAGCGTTTGAATATAATTCATATGAGGCAGTGAATACAGATTGGCATATTTCCCTTGTACGCCGCCTAATGATTCTTTTATCGTTTTTAGAATTCGCTCCTGAACATCCCGAGCTTCATCTCTGGTCGAACCGAACCCCGAATTATAGTCGCTGAACAGTCTTTGTCCGAGTATGTTGACAGCAATTCCGTCAGCACCTATTGCTTTATATGCATTCAGGTCTTTCTTAACCATTTCTTCTGCAAATTTATAGCTGACCGCTGGTGTTCGTTCTCTGTTATATAAAGTACTTACTGTTTGATTTCGCCCGGCCAAATTGACGATGGCGTGATATTTTTCGTCGAAACCTGATGCCCCTGTGTTGTTCAAAGCATATTCGGCCTCTAAATAAACCGGCAAACCGTAACTATGGGCATTGTCAATAAAAGCTTTCATTCCTTTATCGCCACCGATACGGGAATCAACCGGAAACGTGTTCCCAAAGGCGCTATAGCCCCCCTTCTGCCAACCTTTAAACGTAAGCGACATATTGGTTATGCCTTTGTCATGTAAAGAATTGACCATTTGAGTGGCATCGTCCGTCGTGGTCAAATTGAGATATCGCGAGGTGACTAAGCCGTCTTCTTGATCCGCCCCGATGAAGTTTACATGCATCGGTATATTGGGATTGCTGACTGTGACGGGCTTCGCCCCCTTTTCCTTCATCAGATATTGGCGGTACGTTTGAGCCATACCTACATAGTTTGATTTTTGGCTGTCTAATAGGTAGTAACGCACAATACGGTCACTGCCGAACACTTCTTCTCGGTTATAATCGATATACCCCCATGAATCAGGGACATTCGTATTTCTCGTTGTAAACTGCAAGAAGCTCGACCGGAAATTCATTTGAGCAGTCACCCAGTTATAGTTGCTGAGCACCCCTGCTGGCGCTGCAACGATGTTGGCGTATTCGTCTCCGTCGTGAACGATGGCCACAAACCCTTTGGTACCCGTCTTCATACCGAATACCGGCATCACAATTTTGTTGCGATTGTTGCTAAGACCCGCGAAAGTGTTATCTTGACCGTATACAGCTTCATCGTATATTTTGTTGACGTTCAACTGATTATCCTTAAACCGCACCAATGCTCCAGCGCCGTCTGGTATGAACATATATCCTTCCTGTCCGGAAACGGTATATTCAGCTCCGAAGAATGGAAACAACCTAGCCCAGACGAGACCCATATTCGCTTCCTTGACGCCTTCGCGTATAATCTTCGTCTCTACATAATCGTTTTCGATTTTCACCTCAATCGGGATCGTAAATCCGGTTGCAGGCAGTTCATACACCAATGAAAAACCGCCCGGAATCAATTTTATCTCTTTGACCCGTCCCCCATCCGCTGCCAAGTTTGTTTCCTTCGCTTGCAGGATGTTTTTCGAGAAATCGACATATTGAACCATTAGCGGTGAGGCCAAATGCTTTTTCCAGGTCTCCGAGATCTTTTCCTTATCCCAATATGCCGGATTTGGAAAAGAACGATAGACATTTGCATTCCGTTTGTCTTCCACGATAAAATGGCCGGTTTTTTCATCCATTTTTAAACGCAGCAGATCCGTTTCGGCGACATTTTTAAAGTCGCTCTCTTTAGGCAATTGGGCGGCGACACTATTGACAGTAGCTGCTGAACTTTCTATCTTCGCCGGTAAGGGTATGCGATTTTCCGGAGCTTTGAACTCGATTTTGACATTAACCACGACCAAGAAGATGGCGACCAAGAGCAGGATGGTAACGACTGCTGCGGTTTTCCCCCGTTTGATTATCCCTATCATCTCAAGATCACCTCCTGGTACATTTCATAGATTAATGATGCCAAATCGTTGGTCAATCCGGTTGTAATAAAGATGAGAACACCAATGACCAACATGGTGCAAAGCGTAAATACGATGTTCAATGCGGTTTCTCCTACGCTGTAATTATGAATCCACTGAATTTTCCAGAATATCAATAAACCGATCCATACAATCATCCCTTGCGCCACATAATGGTAAATAGTAGACTCGGACATCGTCATGATATTCGAAATGAAGGCAAGCGGAATACCAATAACCATATACGGTACGAGCGCATAAGCGCTTCCGATAAAAATATCTCGAAACCTACCCTCTCCTCGATAAATGGAGCTCACGAGATAGTTGGCAATGACCCACGCAATCCAAACAATGAAAAACTGTGTAAATATCGAATAAATATCGACATGGATCGAAGCGTCAAAGGAAAAGCTGGTAACAAGCCTTTTGATCACCAGGGAAGCATACACGCAAAGTAAGATGATTATCGCACTCAAGTAGCTGCCTTTACCTTCATAGCGTATGGCAATAAATCCATCAATCGGGTGTTTCATCATATAAAATACATGCTTGAAATTCATTAGGAAGCTGTGATGTGTCCGCCTTCTATTGCGCCATTTATCTCGGAACCTGCTTTTGGAGGTCCATTTATTGATCAACATGTATAAAATTCCGCTGAATAACAATAGGCTCGCAATCCAGGAGAAGTTCTGTTGTAACCATTTCATCCTGATTTGCCAAAAGGCGTCAGAGTACCCTTCCTGGTTCCCAGCCTCTTTAAACAGCTTTTTCGCTTCTTCATACTGTTCTTTTGTAAAAGCCGCTTGTGCCAATCCCATAATGGCTGGAGTGAATTGGGCATTCATACGAAGAACATCCTGCCACGATTTTTCACTGTCCTCGTAATAACCCGCTAGCGTCTGTTGGTTGGCTTGATCCACTTTTTGGCCAAACTCCGATAAACGGAATACTTGAACGATATTTTCCTGATCGTCCAAAACGAACAATTCATTCCTGGCATTCACATCGAGTGCCACAGGGCTTTTCAAGAGACCTACTTGAGACGATCCGACTGCTGAAGCGCCGCCCCAAAAGTACAACAAATTGCCAGATGCATCATAATGGCTAATATATTTAAATTGCGAATCGACCACGATCATGTTGCCGCTTTGGTCAACGGCCACATCAATCAGCTGCGGACCTGAGGTTATAGGCCCTATCGGAACATCCCCGGGAACGACTTCCCCGAATGTTTTATTGGAGCTGCGAAGTAAATTATTCCCTTTAATATTTAATTTCTTTAATTGGTCGCTTTTGGCCATACCGCCCGTAACCGTATAGATATAACCGTTCTTATCCGTAGCGACACTGTTTATCGTCTCTGGCCTCTTCGCGACCTCATTGGCATACATTTTCTTGGTGTATAACATGCGCTTTAAAGCGTCTAACGGAGAAAGAGCCGTTTTGTTTGCGCCAAAAAAGCCCTGAAATTTACCTTTCGGGTCAAGCAGTACGATCCCCTCGTAACCGCCATGCACCGCAATGTACAGGAATCCCCGTTCGTCCACCATCACTTTTGCCGGATCGAAGACGAACGTCGCTGGGATGTATTTGGAGTCCGGTCGTTTAAATTCGGTTTGCATCTTCCCATTTTTGTCCAGCTTAATCACTCTTTTGTTCCCCGTATCCGCGATATAGATGTCGCCCTCTTTGGTGACAAATATGCCTTCCGGTTTGTTGAGCGGGCTTTCCGGGAGCGTCAGATAGCGCAGCAGTTGTCCCTTTTCAGTCATATGGACAATCCGGTTGTTGCCCGTATCAACGATGTAGACTTCGTTCTTCACATCGATAAAGATATCTTTTGGATTTCGTAACGGTGAGGGCGTTTTAACATTTGGCTGCTTAGGATCCGTTGTATACAGATCCTCTCCGATTACATCCAGTGGAAAGTAAGCCGGTTGAAGCCATATCTGATTGTTGTAACTATCCTTTGTATAGGTCGAATATTTCACTTCGGCGTGCGTAGTTGCAGGCAACAGCGCGGTGCACAAGATGATCAAGGAAAGGAAAAGCCTCCACCTGTGGCATCTTATTTTCATGCTCAAACCTCCATTTCTGTCTCTTCATTCAATCAGATACGGTAGAGCTTGATTTGGTCAAACAAACCGTATGAGCGCAGCTTATAATCCGGCGTGTACGCGTCGCCTTCTTTGCGGAAAGATGCCCAATTGGTCGTCGACGTATCACCAGCCGTATGATGAAAAGGGCCGAGCATGTTGCGAGGACTTCCCATAACTTCGATTTCAATCTGGTTAGCTCCATCGTTAAGATGCTCCGTCAAGTCGAGTTGGTTCGCAGCCCGCCAAGGCACGTGCCCCGCCGTTCTGCCGTTTACCCGCACTTCAACCGTTACCGCGGAATACTCACCGAACCCAAGCACCATCCGGTTCTTCGCATTGTTCTCCACGATAACGTCGAAATGGTAGATCATGCTGCCGCAGTAATGGAAATAACCTTGCAAGCACCAGTCTCCGAACTTCAGTGTTTCAGGCTCCGCCACAACCGCCCTGTCGGCATCGACCCCGAAATCGCCGATCAGGTAAATATCCTCTACTTCCATGCGGTTATGGTACTTGCAAGATAAAAGCAGCTCATTCGCACCTTCTCTTAGTCCGTGGAGAAGCACCTTATCAAACGTTCGATCGAGAAACCAACCTGCAGGTAGGTTCGAAATCATTTCGCCATTAAGCTGAATGTCGTAATATTCCGCGGACTCCACGATGAGATAAACGTCATCCGCTGGCATGACCGATACTTGAAATGTGAATCTGAACACTGCTGACGTACCGTTCTCCGGATGCGGCTCGTCAATCCATTTATACCTTTGCTCAAGCCCGTTGTAATAAACCTGTCTCATGCCTAAGGTGTCCCGAATGGCTCTTTGGGCTTGCCATACACCGGTTTCTTCCGACCAATCGCCATCCTCTAATCGGTATGAGCAGGTGTCCAAAGTCAATACGTTAGGCGTCGTGCGTGTGAATCGGCAATCTGGACCAAGCTCCACAACCGTCACAGAAGACTCATCCGCACTACTCCTGCCTAGTACGGGGTGGCTTTCTACCGATTTATTTGCATTCATTATATATAGCTTGGAATCTGCAGGACCGAACACGTCCTCGAAATGAACGTACCCTTCACGGATGACGATCTCCACGTCCTTCGCTTCTCCTGTCAGCGCATTCCATTCTTCCACGCTGCCGGTGCCCTCCATGGTTATGCTAATCCGATGCGTACCCTGTCGATCGTTATTCACGACAAACAAAACGCGACAATCGCCTATTTCTCTCAGCATATACAACATCTCGTGCGCTTCAATCGATTGCGTGTTCGTTAAGCTGACTCGCCGAGGCTGTATGCGTTCCAGAGCTAAGACCGCATCTTCGATGTTCATGACGACGGTCATGTTCGCGTGTTCGTAAAGTTCTGATAGCAGGCCCGTCGGTCTACCCTCGATCATCGTCGGACGCGATCCTACGGCAATCACTTTTCCCCCTGCCTCCAAAAAGTCTGACAGCAGCCGAAAGGTGCTGCTCAACATCGTCTGGATTGCCGGAATGACAACGATAGGATATTCCACCAGATTCACGGCCAGGTTCCCCCCGCGTATTTCCCCCGTTTCCGCCATGATGATCTCATCGCCGAGATCGAAATCGTAATGCGCCCTGAGCAGTTTGCCTAGAAACGCATTGAATTCATGACCAAACGTATTGGTTGCGGAGACATCCCTATCCTTTCCTCGAGCTGGGAAGCCGTACGGTCCCGTACCGACCATGCTCCAAGCGGTGGAAGAAGGATGAAGGACGAGCACATCGCGGATTGGTCTGCCTTCCGTCAATACCGACGACAATCTGGCAAAATAATCTTCCATCACATGATTGTATTTCCACCAGCTCGTGTTGTAGTTAAACACGGGGGGATAGTCTCTCTTCCGACAGCCTTTGAGCGAATAAAGCGCCAAATGCTGTGACCTCAAATTAACACCTAGCACATATTGAAAATCTCCCACCCACTTTTGTCCCTCGAAGGTGAACGCCCAGCCGGTGCATCCATATGTTTCGGAGAGAACGAACTTTCTACCGTATTGGTTCGCTACACTTGTGCATTGCTTGACCGTGATGTATTCGTTCGTCTGCTCGGTTAACATATCGATACCCGGAACCTGCTGATACCGGTAGTTAGGCATAACAGCTCCACATACGCGGGTGGCCGTGCCCATATTATTTTCCCAGAGATAATGACCAGTGAAGTCGATACCGTTGATCTCGCACCATTCACCTAGCTGCTTGGAATACGACTCGCTGAATCTTTCGGTGAGCGTCCACCAGTAATCATGACGGGCTTGGGAGGAATACTCTCCATTAAAATACATGTAGGGTATGACATCCAAGAGATCGTAGCCCCGTCTTTCTTGGAAAAAGTCAGGAAATGACCAACTCCACGGAAGCCAACCACGACCTGCAGTAAACTTGCAGTGACTGTCGTGCACGCTAGGTTCATCTGTGAATACGCCACGGATAGTTTTCCCGAAATGGTCCCCAACCTCTTTCTTGTAGGCTTCATAGGTGATATCAATAAACGCCTGTACCGTCTCCGGATTCAAATTATCAGGCGGCGATTCGTTATTGAACCACGCACTTCGCTCGGAAATTTCTACGCGGAAGACCAATAGGACTTCATCTTCATTCAACGCGATAAATTGGCCATCATGCAGTCTCTCGCAGCGTACCAAGTTTCTATCGTCGATGACGGCCTTAAACAGCGCCACGCTATCTGTCAAATCGTCCGAACCGATCTGATTGTATACCTCCATCGTCAAACCTTTGGCGCGGAATGCGTCCCCGCCTCTGTCTTGCACAAGTCCTCCAGCGAAGCCGGATGGCCAGCGGTCCTCGTCGTACAGCCATACATGCATGCCGAGCTCTTCAGCGGTTTCCACCGTCTTCCGGGTGTATGCCATCCACTCGCGTCCCATGTAAACGGTTTCCAATCCATCTCGAGAATGGATGAAAAATCCGCCCATTCCCTGTTCCTTCATTTGGTTCACTTGACGGACCAGCTCTTCTTCTTCTAGACGATCGTTCCATGCCCAGAACGGCACCGACCTGTATTCGACCGATGGATGGTCGAATTTTTCACGTAAATATTCACTTATTTCCATCGGCATTCGCCTCCATCTAAACATATTTACGCCTGCAGGATCATGATACTCTTTGGTTCGAGCTCGATATCACCACTGACGCTTAGATCGCACAGCAGCTCCTTCTGCTCGTTCTTCCCTATATTCATTTTTTGAATTTGATCGCTATGGTTCATCACAAAAGTATACCGAACCCCGTCTTTTTCACGCTGCGTAACCTCAACTCCCGGCGGTGCGTCGTACAATTGGGAAATCCCTTTGCGCTCGCATAAAGCCTTTATCCATTGCTGCATAAATTCCCGACTTGGATCCGTGGCTGCATACCAAGCCTCACCTTTTCCGAAGCGATGATAGGTCAAGGACGGTGATCCCTGGTAAAAATCACTGCCGAATTCTGCGAGCGCTTCCGCTCCCTCTAGATGAACAATTTCGCAAACTAAACTGCATTCATACGATCCTTGAAGTTGTCCAAGCTCCTGCTTCATAACCATAAGGTTTCTTTGATCCGGAAAAAGAGCGTCGATCTCCTCCACCCAAATGCCCAGAAGCTTACGCAGCTCACCCGGATAACCACCCGGTGTAACCACATCATTTTCATTCGCTATCCCGCTATAAAATGAAGTTACGAACGTCCCGCCATCCGCCACAAATCGCTCCAGCTTTTGAGCGTAACCAGGTTTAACCATATACAAAAGCGGAGCCAGAACCAGATCGTATTGACTTAAGTCCGTGTTGACATGTATCAAATCGACTTGGATATGATTCTCGTAAAACGCGTCATAATATTTCTGGATTTGATCCAAATACTTGATATAGGTTGATGGACCGCCCCCTAGCTCAACAGCCCACCAATTGTCCCAATCAAATAGGATGCCGATTCTGCTCTTCATACGCGAGTCCAACAGACGATCACCCAACTGCTGCAATTCCTTGCCGAGCTCTGCACATTCCCTAAAGACTCGGGTGTTCTCGTGACCCGCGTGATCAATGACGGCACCATGGAATTTCTCATAAGCGCCAAGGGAACGGCGCAGTTGAAAGAACATCACCGACTCCGCCCCGCGGGCTACTGCCTGATAGCTGCGGAGCCGCATGACGTCAGGTCTTTTGACAGGATTCACCGTTTTCCAGTTAATCACACTCGGACTTTGCTCCATTAGCATAAAGGGAGCACCGTCTTTCAAGCCGCGCATGAGATCGTATCTAAGCGCCATGTAGCTTTCCGGCGTATGGTTCTCGGTATAAATGTCGAGCGCCGCAATATCCAAGTGGGGCGCCCATTTGAAATAATCAAGTGGCTTGTAAGTCCCATTTCCTTGGAAGTTGGTCGTGACGATTGCATCGGGTATTTCCTCTTTAATTGCGTTGTATTCAATGAGATAACAATCCAGCCAGCTGTCAGAGTTAAATCGATAATAATCGAGAGTGATGCCTTGAAAAGCGGTTTGATCGGAATTCCCTCCTGACAATCCTTCGCTTAACGCGCTGGGAAGTACAATTTCATCCCAATCGTAAAACGTATGACCCCAGAAACGGGTATACCATGCCTGGTTCAGCTGCTCCAGCGTCCCGTACCTCATCTTTAACCAATCGCGAAACGCCTTCTCGCAATTGTCGCAGTAGCAGCGAATTCCAATTTCATTGTTTACATGCCACAGAAGCAGAGCCGGGTGGTTCTTGTACCGCTGTGCCAGCTTCCGCGCCATGAGTCCGGCGTAATGACGGAAGGTCGGACTGTTCGGACAAGAGTTGTGTCTTCTACCGTATTTTCTTCTTTTTCCATCGGAGGTCATAGTCAGAATGTCCGGATATTTCTTCGCCATCCAAGCCGGATGCGCAGCCGTACTCGTACCCATGCATACTTGGACTCCGTTTTTATGCAGCTTACTCATCACTTCATCCAGCCAATCGAATCTATAAGTCTCCTCATCCGGCTGATTCAAGGACCATGAAAAGACATTGAGTGTGGCAATGTCGATTCCGGCCAATTGAAACAGCCGCATATCTTCATCCCATATTTCCTTTGGAAACTGTTCAGGGTTATAATCACCGCCAAATAAAAATTTTGGAAACTTGCGGCTGATCATAGGTTCACCTCCTGTTTCGATATCGGTACGGATTGCTCACGTTCTTCCCTTCTATAAGGCTCCGGTTGTCGTTTGCTCAAATTCATCGGAGAACGATCTCTTGTGGAAAAAGGCTTCAGCCGTAATGAGAACATAGTGTCCGCAGGATGAAGTAAATACCCATCGAGCGGGGGAGCTTCTCCACAGCTATGATTGCCGAGCGGTGCTTGGCGATAATCCATATTCACAATGGTTTCGTTCAGACGGATTAAATCAAAGGTATGCTTTGCTTTGGTCAAATTGTCGGTGGAATAATGACTCACGCTGACATCCAGCTTCGGCATTCCACCAATGAACAGACCAGTTCCCAGAGCGTTCGTTACTGCCGCCCAACGCACATCCGCTTTATTACCGTTTTCCTGCGGCTTAATATATGGGACGAATTGATCTTGTACTGATCCGCTGTACACGCCGAGCCGCCCACTTTCTTTCCGATCGATATAACACTCGTGCGGGCCGAGGCCGAACCACGAAAATTGATCGAATCCGTCAGGCATAGTCATTTGTAATCCCAACCGCGGCAGCGGGGGAAGTCCTTCGCGTGGTATGACGCGGGTCTCGATGATGACATCACCAGATCCGTAGATGGTATAGGTCATCCATGTTGTAAAACAGTTTCCCAGACCAGCCGCGCCAAGCGTCGACTTTACCGTAATTTGCGCAGCGTGCTTTTGAAATTGAATCGACATATCGTGCATGCGATGAGTCAGTGCATCGAATCCAGCCTTCTTCCACTCTTTTGATTGACGTGAGTCGTTATCGATCGTTGCCCGCCAGATTTGAACTTTCGGACCGGCGATTAAAAGCGGTATGCCGTTATATTCAAGTCCGGATAGTTCACCGCGAGTTTTGCTCCATTCAAAGGTGAAATCGTTCCCTTTTATCCGAAGGAACCTATCCGTTTCGGAAGATTGCAAGCTAGGCATCAATTCCAATTTGATGGACGGAACGGCCTGATGTGTGGCTGGAATCGGCAGATCGGCCCAAGCAATTTCATGCCCTTGCGGCGCCCAACGAGAAGCTTCACGCAAAGTAAATCGGATATGGAGCCAAAACTCGCCGCTTGATTGCCCGAATTTCTTTTTCCAAGGGATAAAGACGGTAGCCTCTCCTCTGGCGGGCACATCAAGTTCAGGCAGTTCACCCTGTTCCACAATTACTCCATCGCACAGAATGGACCAAGACCCGACAATATGTTCAAGGGAAATAAAGTCATATCGATTTTGGATTTTCACAATTCCGGCCCGTACATCGACCGGCTCTACTTTTACTGGTTCGATCACTTTTTTAAACTCAATGATCGAAGCCTTGATTTTCCTGTCAGGGAATAACAATCCGTCTATACAAAAATGTCCGCTGTTCGGATGATCATTGAAATCACCGCCATAAGCGTACCATTCTTCACCCGAATCGAGCTTTTGCCGGATTCCGAGATCCGCCCACTCCCAGATTAGGCCGCCTAGCAATCGCGGATATTTGTAAATGGCATCCCAGTATTCCTTCAAATTGCCGACGGAATTCCCCATGGCATGAGCGAATTCGCACATCAGGAAAGGTCTGGGATCTGATTTCTCCCCCTCTTCGATCAAAGCTTCCAAGGAGGGATACATGCAGCTGACAATATCGACCATCGGAGCATCCTTGGCACGTTCATAATGAATGGGGCGCGTGGGATCGGCCTGACGTACCCATTCAGCCATGGCGTCATGGTTGGGACCGTAGCCCGATTCGTTTCCGAGCGACCAAATGATGATGGAAGGATGATTTTTATCCCTTTCAACCATCCGTATGGCGCGGTCAAGGAACGGCTTTTTCCACTGAGGATCCTCGGCCAAATGGCTTTCGTTGTCGATAAAATGACAGCCGTGAGTTTCTAGATCCGCTTCGTCGATCACATACAACCCGTAACGATCACACAGATCAAGCCAACGCGTATCGTTCGGATAATGGGAAGAACGAACGGCATTCATATTGTATTGTTTCATCAAGCGTATATCTTCGATCATGGATTCGTAGGGAATGGCAAACCCGAAATCTGGATGGAATTCGTTGCGGTTGACCCCTTTCAAAATCACCGTCTTGCCGTTGATGAAGAGTTGACCGTCACGGATGGCGATGTCACGAAATCCTATAGCCACACTCCCCGCCTCCAGCAAATTCCCCTGATCATCCTCCAGCATGAACAAGAGAGTGTATAAATTCGGCTCCTCAGCCGACCATTTACGCGGAGCTGAGACCGCGATTACCAAATCAAGCACGTTCTCTTCGTTCGCTCTCATCAGAAGGGAAGAAATGACGGTTTCTTCGTTAACGTATTGTCGAGCTTCATCCAAAAGCGATATCCGTAATGTATGTTGACCGGAATCTAAGTCCGCATAATTTTTCAAGTTAAGCCGAAGACCGATCACGGCATCTTCATGATTTTCACAGAAGCTAGTTTGTATCGCAATATCACGGATATGGACATGAGGGGTTGCTTTGACATAGACATCCCTGAAGATGCCGCTCAACCGCCACTTGTCCTGATCCTCCAAATAACTGCCGTCGCTCCACTTATATACCTGCACAGCAACTATATTTTCTCCCGGATGCAGCAGCGAGGTGACCCGAAATTCCGAAGGCATGTGACTACCCTGTCCATACCCAGCGAATTGTCCGTTCACCCACACATGAAAGGCCGAGTCGACCCCTTCGAAGACAAGAAATACTTGCCGATCATCCCACGAATCGGGAATGATAAAACTTCTACGGTAACACCCAACCGGATTATCATTCGGCACATGCGGCGGGTCGATCGGAAAAGGATAGTAGCTGCTGGAGTAATGCGGACGGCCATATCCATGCATCTGCCAATTGCCAGGCACAGGTATCGTATTCCAGTCATCAGACGAGAAATACGAATCGTAAAAACGTTCAGGAGCCTGGGATGGGCTCTCTGCATAATAAAATTTCCAATTGCCGTTCAATGATTGAAAATAAGGCGACACAGCCCGTTCGTTATCGAGCGCTGTCTCCATATCGCCGTAGGGAATAAATCCGGCATGCGGCGGCTCCATATTCCGCCCAAGAATCTCTAGATTTTCCCAATCCGGAATAGCTCTATCGTTCACGTGATTGTCCCCCAATCTTTATTATCATTCAACAACATCTCGGAATCGTAAGGCATTATGCAGAACAAGCGCAGTCACCCAGGATGGATTCCATTTGTTACTATGTCCCCGGTGATGCCAATGCGTTTGGAAAAAGCCTTCTCCCTGTTCGCCAACCACGGTGAAATTCCATTCTCCTGGTTTCGTACATATTCCCTGCCCCATGGCATCGAAAACCATTCGTCCGAATTGCTCGTATTGCATTTTGCCGGTTAACCGACCGAAATGCCAAAATTCGAAGGTCGGAAAAAACACGTCAAGATGATGATTTTGCACACTTACTCCCGGCCATCCAGTGGCTGTAAACCCCGCGTTCCTGAACTGTGACCCCCGATCAAACACGGGGTTCCACATATAAACGTAAGTAAGAATCCAATCCCCTGAAATTTCGGCCCATTCACAGTAGCGCTCATTTTTTGTTAAGACATACAATTCATAAGCGGCCAGGAAGAAGTACATGCCAGCTTCCTTATCCTCGCAGTTCGCATCGAGTGTTGAGCGTGCAAATGGCCGTTCGAATGTCAGGGCGTGTTGCTCATAATAACGCTGCATCATCGTTTCGGCAGCATTCAAATACCGCTTTTCACCTGTAACCCGATAAGCCTTCACAACTGCAATCAGGCAAGGCAATCCGGCCGCTGTAATCCTATCTTCTGCCGAACTGCCATCCAGCAGCCAAGCTGCCGGAAAAATGCCTGACGGTAGGGCACCGGCAAGAAAGAAATCAGCCGATTCGTGCAGCGCCTCCACCCAGTAAGCAGGAACTTCCCTGCCCATTTCTCGGAACAAAAGAATGATTTCCGCCAAATCGGCAATGGTTTCCCCGAGAGCACGGCTGGAAACGACAGCCTGCTTATTCCAGTTGAAGTCATCCCATTGCCCTTCCGTGAGCCGATACGCGCCATGTCTGATACCGGCAACATCGGCTCGGCTTTCGCGCAAATAAAAGTCTACGGCCTGTTCGCAATGGGAGATCCGTTCTTCCAGGCCTTGGATAAACCCTAACTTGGCGTCGCACCATGCCAGCTTCAAACATTGTCCCGTCCATCCGTACATATAGTGCAGCGGACGTTTAGAGATGTTGCCGAACTCATTCGAATCGGAAAATTTCACATATCCGGCGGCACCATGTTCGTCAGTCCTCCATCTATCGTCCAGAGCGTTCTTCTTCAGCTGGATCATCTCTTCGAGTGAGTGCGGCTTTGCCCCTATCGGCGCAAACAGCTCCAAGCCTTTGCGAACAATTTCGCGAAAGCCCTGCCCGTGATGAGCAGCAGCTCCCCAATCCAGAGCGTACTGTTTGGTTAATGACAACCCAGGTGTGAAGTCCAAATAACCGCCGTGATAAGGCCCTGTTTTGTTTTTACCCACATAATACAAATCCTTCTCGCCATTAAACATCAAGACTCCGCTCATCGCTGCCAGCATAGTCCGGTCTTCCTCTTGAATTGCTCCAAGTGAGCCGTAGTGCACGACTCCATCCGACGTTTCCATGTACGCAGGTACCGAAAACAAGGAGAAGAAGCGGGCTTCGGCAGCTTCCGTCCACTCCACATTCACGCAAGGGATCGGCAACCGGTGTTCTTCGCAAATAAATCCTTTGTCAGGCCCTAGTCCAAGACGAGGGACTACCCGGCTCGGATCAGCGGAAGGATTGTTGTTATAGATCATGTGGGGAATCGTAACTATTTCCTTACTCCACCTTGGCAGTACGAATAGGAATCCCGCAGCGACTTCATGCAGCGTTCGATCCGTCCGATTTTCCCAAGTCGCGTTTATTTTCAATACATGATGCTCGTCGAAGGCTAGCTCCATCGTGAAGGTTAACGCTTCCATTTTCCCGCGAATTCGGATCAAATCCGGCTCGGAGGTGATTTGTACATCCTCTAACCGCACAAATTCTGAACGCCATGGTCTTCCGAAGGAACAAATGAACATCTCATCCAAATGTCCCGCGAAATGAGGGGACTGCTCGCCATCGTTTCGCAGAATGAGCTGTGCTCCATTACTTGTGTCCGCTATTTCTGCCCGCTTTTGCTTGTCTCGGCTAACAATGGCGTACAATTATCATCCCCTCCTCTCTCGTTCAATAAGGAAATCAAGAATCGATCTAGCGTTGGGTTGAATCCCACTCTACCCGACAACGGTAAGCATACGAAGAAGATTTGGCCTTTTCCGAGCGTTTTCTTTCCCACTACAGGGAGCTTTTGTTTACCACATGGTTCAACCTGAGTGTCGTAGGCGAACACAATCGGTTCGATCCCTTCTCCTTGCAGGTAACAATTGGTTATCCCATCTATCCTATCGTTCGTCAAATGATAAAAATAGGAGAAATCGTCCGCTTTCATCCACTGCAAGTGCTGGTCATTTTTTTGAACGGCTAATGTGTACATCCCACGTAATTTGACCGTTCTGACCGTCGTATTTTCGATATCCCAAGAGTCACTGCCTGGACCACGTAGAATCAAAACGGCTGTGGCTCCACTCTGGACCCTCTCGAGGATGGATGGCCGATGGCGATCAAAGACTTCTTTCGAAGAAACGACAAGCGAGCTCTCTTTATGCGTATCTCCGTTATAAGTTTTGCCTTCTATGTGCAGTAAGGAGCATAGCAGCTCCGATTCCGCATCTAGAAAAGCGATCTTCTGCGATTTCGGATGTCTCATTTTTGCAAATGCCTCGAAAGAAAATCTTTCCTTATTTATCAATTTTCCGTTTTCATCCAGCAAGCAAGCATCCATGTACAAGTTCTGTCTATCTGATATCGATGGAACCGAAAAGCTGATCGTACCTGCATATCTGGACATCGCCTTAGGCACAGGGCCTGTCATTTCATAATTGCCGTAATCCCGGTTATCATCACGAAGCGTAACGACGACACGGCACCGGTCATAATCCTTCGCTGTATCGTTCAATAGCCACGCTTCTATTTCCAGCGTTTCTCCTTCATACACCTTCCACCTGTCGCACCTTAAATGGATACGTACCGGCTCTAGACATTCCTTATACGTGAAGTACGCTGGTTTCGGAATCCGATCAACACCAACGAGAGCTTTCATCCAGCCGGCAGGCCATGCGTCAATCAGCAGGTGAATGGCGGTGGAAACCACCAAATCGGCCCTTCTGCGCCATGCGTCTGTCATCAGCTTCGTCCCCAAACATTGATGCTTCTGACTCGCCTCGACCCACTCTTGAATCGTATACTGCTCCGCGTACCAATCTCGATGCAGACCGTAGGTTTGGGCTCCATTGATTTTGTTTGGCAGCCAATGCTCATTCTCAGAGGATGGAAGCCATTCTTTCGGATAACGATTCATCATCAACTGGACATTATCCAAACCTTCCGTGCCATACTCGCCGCACCCCGCCTTCCATCCCGTCCTAATCGAGGGAAGAAAACCTTTGTACATTTTACCTACAGAGATCGTATTGTTCGTATACCACATGTTATAACAATGAAAATCGGGCAGTCCTTCATGGGTAGGAGGATTGTAATCCCCATCCGCGTTTTTGACTACACGATCAGGATTTTCAATGAAAATCGCCTGTCTGGCGGCAACGAAAAAGGCTTCCAATTCGTTCCGGTGCAAGTGACGGTGGCCTTTTCGCCTCTTTTCCGTACGTGAAGGTTCATTAATCAGCGATACCATAATCGAAGACGGGTGACTGCGGATCAGTCTCTCCATCTCAGCCGCCTGCCGGACTCCCTCGACAAATTGGTTGCGGCGGATAAATCCGAACGTTGGAAGATCGCATTGATGCATCATGCCGAGCATATCGAAATAGTCATATATTTCTTCCTGAACAGGACGCTGTGTGATGCGGTAAAAGTTCAAATGAGCAAGTTTCGCGATCAGAATATCGTCCATTAACTGCTCGTAATCGTTGTTCATAACACATTGCTGCAAGTGCCCCATTTCATTGGCGCCTCTTAATATAATCAGTTGGTTATTAAGATACAGCGTTCCTTTGGGTGTGTCCTTTTCGTCCATATGAAATTTCCGCATGCCAAAGGTGCGGTCTTGGATATCCACACATTCTGTACTGTTCTTTATTTGAGTGCGAGCTATGTACAAAAAAGGAGTTTCCGGTTCCCACATCCGAAAAGATGGGAAATCTACCTTGTAGCGGTAATAATTGAGACCTGGACCGGCGTAAGCCGCTTGAAACGAGATGGGCCGGATCCCTTGACCGGTGAAGTTTTTCGGCAGGATTTCAAGAAACAATTCGAAGTTTTCCTTCAGCTTATTCGTCGTATTCATCACATCAATCCATACTTCCACGAAGCCGTCATCGATGTTCGGCCGAACAAAAATGTCCTGAATAAACAACGACGACCGCTCTTCCAAATAGACTGCATTGTAAATGCCTGCACCTGGCGGACAGTGGCTCCAGCCGCTAGCTGAATCGTCCCATCCCGGGCCAGTAGCTGCATACATTTTATCCCCGTCCAGCTTCGTGCCGCCTACCCCCATCATCGGATAATCGTTAACCACTTCAACGACCAATGTGTTGAGGTCCTGCAGCACGTCAGTCACATCGAATTCAAAAGGAGCAAAGAACCCCTCATGGCTGCCAATACACTTGCGATTGAGATATACGGTCGCTTTATAGTCAACCCCTTTAAATACGAGGTAAACTCTCTTCCCTTCGGGAACGGGAGCATAAGGAAACTCGCTGCGGTAAAACCCCGTCCATTTACCGTTTTCTCCTGTCGGTCCGCGGAAATCAGGAACCATCACCGATTCCCAATCCCCTGCTCCCTCCAGCACATTCGTAAAGTTGGCGTCCACAGACGTTTGATAGCGAAATTGAAACTCCTTACATGCTTGTCGGTTGCGGCGCATGGTGGAGGAGGGAGCCAAATTTCTCATAAATGGGCGATACTTCTCGCGCAGCAGCTCCAACTCTTCATGGAAAATTGCGATTTGTTCCTCGTAGGTGTGATGAGATACGTTCGTCGCTTTTTCCGATCCCGGAGTGAAATATTTTTTTTCATAAGCCACGGGAGGAATCTCCCGCAATTCGTCTTTATTTCCGGGATGTTCGCGAAAGGCAATCTCCGCAAACGGATCCTGATGTTTGTTTTGCTCCAAACTTATCTCCCCCTATTCCGAAACCTTAACGCTTGGATTCGTTTCATACAGCTGCGATCTCAAAATCGAGTGTATACCCGTCCCTGTCCTTTGGGTACATCCTCACTTCTGTCGTGCCAAAGCGCTGCATCCAGCAGCGTTCCTCCCCCAAAAAGGGTTCGACGATTTCTTTCACTCGTTCATCCAAAAAATCGTTCGTGACGATCCACTTTCCGAAGCCCATTTTTCCACTGTTCCTTAGCTTTTCCGGACAATTAGGAGGCAGCAGCCATTCTGCGATCACGACGACTCCCCCATCTTCTGCCCTTTTGATAACAGCAAACAATGTTTCGGCGGAAAGGGAGGAGCCTCCAACCATAATCAATTTCGGTCGTCCCAGCTGTTCTACGCTGACTTTATCGTCAAATGCAAGGACATTTCTAACCGGATAAAATAACGGATGCACCCTTCTTCCGTTGCTTGAAACATACCCTTGTTCTAACGGGAATTGTTCGTATGCTACGTCTCTTTTCAATTCGTGTCTTGGAAAATCGTAGCCTGGGATATGCATGCAGCTGCCATGAGCTGGTATCGTTCCTCGGCTGAGCAAATGCCAGATGTGAAACACGCTTTGGGAACCGCTCGAATTAGCAAGTGTCCTATTGCCAAACAACCTTTCATTCTGACCGTAATTACCGTCATCCGAATGAATGATTGCGATATCCGGATTCGCCTGCGAATGGTGCCAGGTCAACGGATGCTCAGGGGTAAATTTACGGACGAACTCTTTCCATACTTCGCCGAATTCGGTTGTTTCAAATCCAGTTTGACGATGTTTCATCAAAACATCGATATTTTCCACGAACAAATGGGATGGTCCCATCAAGTAGCCCATTTTCAAAGCAGATTCAAATTCCTGCGGAGAGTGACCGGGAAATCCTTGAAAACGGGTGAACCACCTTCCTGTATCCGGACCCCACAAATCGGCGCAAATCCATAGCGCTCTGTCATATTGTTTGGCCGCTCCCAATGCGGTAGATAGCTGCAAAGATTGAAACGATTCCTTCATAATCTTGGGGCAGATGTCCATTCCCGCTCTGGCAAATGTGTGGAACATGGTAGGAAACACATGCTCCGCAATCAAAGGCAT
Source organism: Paenibacillus sp. J31P190 (assembly GCF_059692075.1). Classification (NCBI taxonomy): domain Bacteria; kingdom Bacillati; phylum Bacillota; class Bacilli; order Caryophanales; family Paenibacillaceae; genus Paenibacillus; species Paenibacillus sp. J31P190. Next base: position 370,211 of record NZ_JCAUAS010000002.1, read on the forward strand.
GGAACTGCGGGGTGATCCGACTTGCTCCAAGACGCTATGTACATGCTGGACATGGGACATAACCGACCGTTCAACCTTGGTGCGCGACTCTTCCAAATTCATACCATCGGTGCAACCCCAATGTGGAAACCACCCGTCATGCCGATACTGTCCGGCGTTTATTTGCAGATGCTCCGGTTCATCATACAGCAGTCCGATGCACCGACCTGAGCGTGCTGCTTGCATAATCGTCTCATCGGGCACGTCATACCGGTTCGTTCCTTCCGTCCATGGCCCATTAATGTTTCCATATTCGTTGCCGAGACAAATGTCTAATCCCGCTTCCGCGATATCTGCCAAGAGCTCTGAATACCCTTTCATTTCTGGAATCACATGATGAACATAAAAGTCCGCTTCCAACTCGCGCAAAACGTGTAGAAATTCATCAGGCTCAGGCTTTCGGTCTTGAGACGGGCAAATACTTCCCGTTCCCGTCCGCATAATAAGCTCTGAAGCTTCCCCTGCCCACGGATCTTGCCATGCAACAACAGGACCCTGTATACCCAATCTCGGTTTATGCGTCATAGACATTCTTCACGTCCTAACTGCGCTTTCAAAGGATTTTCGGATCAAATCCAAACATTCCTCTACTTCTTCCGGCTTTGCATGCTCCAGAATCAACGGGACACCCGGTAATTGACTGGCGAGCAGCGCTGCATACACGCTCCAATCCGCTTGTCCCGCTCCTACCCTAGGCGTTGTAAATACTCCATCACGGTAAAGTGCGTCTTTGGCATGCGCAATCGGAGAATGTGGAGCAATGCAGTCGAATATGTTTGCCATTGCTTCTTCTTGTCGGCTTAAATCTTCTTGCGTCAAATAGTTGAAAGGATCCATAATGAGCGCCAACCCTTCGGTTCCAAGCTGTTCCATCAGACGGACACCCAGTTCCGGAGTCGCTAGCACATTAAGTGCAAATCCTTCGATCAACAACATGGCATCGTTCTTAACTGCCCGGTTCCGCAAACGATCAATGATTTTCAGCAGCTCATCCCATGCTTCAGGCGTCCGGTTTCCTTCAAAATCACGCCAAGCGTTAGTAGGGTGAAGGCTTCCCGTTTCCGTCGCGATATACCGTGTGCCGTAAGCCGAACATAGGTCGATCATCTTTTCGAGCTGTTTCAACTTGTCTTCCCGCTTCTGAAGGTTAGGATTCAGCAAATTGGTGTAACCCGATAAACCTACGACGGAAATCCCCTTGTTTTCGAAGATGGTACGGATTTTTTCAGCACGTATCAGTGAAAACGGCTCATCGTCCATGACCTGCATAGCTTGCTTCGGGTCGATCTGCACATAAGCTAACCCGTGTTTACTTGCATCCTCGGCGATTGCTTCCGCGCTCCAGCCTAGATATATGTAACTCATGAATCCGAGTCTGTTCATGATTAATCGCTTCCTTTCAACACGTCCGTTCTTTCCACTACGCATCCTTCTTGACTGGAAATGACCATTGCAGTCGTCATAGCGATAGTCTGCAAGTTATCTTCCGGAGTAACCGGCGGACGCTCGCCTTCCTCCATGGCAGTCATGAATGCGATCATAGATCCTGCGAAAGCGTCAGGGAACCAAGTTCCTTTTAGCTTGATCTCATGAACGACGTTTTTGTGTTTGTTGAGCGCCATATAGAGCGTATCCTGCGTACACCAGAGGCTTCCTTCCGTACCGTCAACCCACCAGGTGTTGCTATGGGAACGGCTTGCTTTGGCAATATTGTTAAAATGAAGCGAAGCCATGAGCGAGTTTCGTCCGCCTTTAGGACCAAACTCGACGTTTGCCGAATAGATCAGCGGGTCAACCGCGTTTTGCTGCTTCAGCTGAGCTGTCGTGCAGTGTACCCGGGACCACTCTTCTTCGGGATTTGGATTAAAATATCGGCACAAATCCACATAGTGGACGCCGTGATCGACAATATTGAAATTTTTCATTTTCGTCCACCACCAGCCGGCTTGGTCTTGGAAGGAACGCATATCATGGTGAATGCTGTATACCTCACCGATGAGATCCTGCTCAAGAACCATCTTCAGCGCTCTATGAGCAGGCGCCCAGCGAGCCTGTTGGTTCACGCCAAGCACGATTCCCAGCCGTTTCGCCTCTTGATTAAGCACCTGAGCATGCTCCAAATCCAACGCTAACGGTTTTTGGCATAAAACAGGCCGAGGCGACTTGCCGATCTGTTTCAGCACTTCCCGTCTCGGTTCAGGATGGATCGCTAAATCGATAATCCCAACTTCATCATTTTGCAATAGTTCATTAACATCGGTCGTCCAATAGGGAATATCAAATTTTTCCGCTGTAGCGCGAGCCGCTTCCTCGTTGACGTCGCAGACAGCCGCAATATGCAATCCATACTTACGATAGGCGGGTAAATGCGCCGTATTCGCGATGCTCCCGCAGCCGATCAAGCCGATTCCGTATTTCTTCAAGTCCGGTATATGTTGCTTTCTCGGCAAATAATCCTCTGGTCTAATAAATTCCATGGTATCACCTCTTAATTACTACATTACATCACTACGAAAAAACATTTATAGGCTGTTCATGCTTTTTTTAGGGATCATTCGACCACAATGATTGGATAGTTTTGATGGTGTGATATGTGCCTATGGATACTGAGTTCAGGAGTTCGTTGAAGGAAAGTTTTGGAGGGGTTGTTACTGTATATTACTATGGTCTTGTCTTTATCTATTCCAAAAGTAGACAAAGTTTAAAGTAGCCATAGATTTCAGCTTTGTGCTATAAAATTTCAATAGATATACGGTTGTGAAGCACACGCCGCTGCCCGGTTTCAGGTTATCCTGACTGGGGAGCGGCTTTATTTTTTCCTAAGGAGGTATGACGCTTGAAGGTTGAACTTGCTTATTCGGAAATTTATAAGACACCATGTAAAGTCGCGAAAAAGTGAAGCGCGGTAGCGTTTGAAAGAAGGACTCGGTCATGCGGAAAAGTTATTTTTGGAGCAAGTATGGTGGCCCGCCTTCTCAAACTTTGAAAATCTGGTGCCTGAGTATGAAATCCAAGACTTCCGCGACGGTACACGATTTATCGACTTTGCGTTCATTCGCGGGCATGTCCGGTTGGCAATAGAAATCGACGGCTACGGCCCTCACTTGCAGAAGATTACACGATCTCAGTTTTCCGATCAATGGATCCGACAAAATCATTTGATGCTCGATGGCTGGAAATTACTTCGCTTCTCCTTCGACGATGTGAAAGACAAACCTAGAATGTGCGAGCAAATGATTCATCAATTCATGGGGTAATGGTTTGGAAGCAGTCACTCCGGTCAGTACAGCAGCTATTCTGTTGAAGAAAGAGAGGTTATCCGTATTACGCTTCGAAACAATAGAAAAGTAAAACCGGTTGACGTATGTTCGGCGTTAAATGTTGAGCAGCAAAAAGCACGCAACCTGCTTCGCAGCTTACTCTCAAAGGGAATACTAATCCCTGGCGGACGCGGTAAGCAACGCACATACATCTATCACTTAGCACATTCCATAACAACAGAGTTTGCCGACCTGTAACACAACGATGAAATACATCGTTGCAGCAAAAGTGTCGGTGCAAAAAGTCGCCGAAGAGAAATACATCATTGCAACAACATAGGTTGCCCATAAAGTCGCCGAGATGTCTTGAGAAAGGCTGTACGACGCAGAGTCTGACAAAAAGTCGCCAAATATGTCTGAGTGATAGGCAGTACGACAAACAAAGCCACCGATTACGGTGGCCTTGTGCATGATCCTATTTTTCAGCGCTAAATGTTGGTTACCATCTTCGCTTCTTTAAACTGTGTTTGCTTCCCCGCTACGAGCACGTACGTCTTACCCTCAACAGCATCGAACTTAGTTAAAAACTCTGAAGTTATGGTTTCAACCGGCTTCCCATCCATTTCCACGATAAGAGACGACTGCGGGCGTATGCACGTTACGGTGCATAATTGGCTTTTCGTCGCTTTAATGACACAGCGCGTAAGCTCGCCTTCCTCCCATTCCATCTCGATCTCGAAACCGCCACGGGCGCGAAAACCGCTGATTTTACCACGCATCCATGCCTTCGGTAATGCCGGAAGCAGTGCAATCTCCCCACGGTGCGATTGCAGAAGCATCTCGGCAATTCCCGCCGTTCCGCCAAAATTACCGTCAATCTGAAAAGGTGGATGATTGTCGAACAAGTTCGGTAGTGTCGAGAGGGAAAGCAGCAAGCGAACATGCTCATAGGCTTGTTCCCCGTCTTCCAAGCGCGCAAAAAAATTAATGATCCAAGCACGGCTCCATCCCGTTTGGCCGCCCCCGTTCTCCAACCTGCGTTCCAGCGTCCGTTTGGCCGCTTGCGCCCATTCCGGCGTATGCCTTGCATGAATGATTTCTCCGGGATGGAGCGCGAACAAATGAGAGATGTGACGGTGGCCCGGATGCACTTCATTCCAGTCCTCCACCCATTCCTGCAGCTGTCCGTGCTTGCCGATTTGCGGCTGCGGCAGCTTGTGAAGTGTAGTTTCCCATTTCGGCCGTATCGTTTCATTCGTTTGAAGAATGTCGGCAGCCTCTATACATGCACTGATTAATGTATAAATGATTTGGGTATCCATGGAAGGCCCTATAGTCAGACAACCTACGCTTCCGTCGGGACCGATGAATTTATTTTCGGGAGAGGTAGAAGGGCCCGTAACAAGACGTCCCTTTTCATCTTCAAACAAATAGTCCAGGAAGAATTCAACCGCTTCCTTCATAACCGGATACGCCCGTTCTCGGAGAAATGATTCATCCAAGCCGAACCGATAATGCTCCCAGAGATGCAGGGATAACCAAGCGGCACCCATCGGCCAAATCGAACCTGGAATATGATTCCCTTCAATTTGCGTGGATCCCCACATATCGGTATTATGGTGAGCGACGAATCCATTGCAAGCATACACCTTCTGCGCTGTTTTCCTGCCATGAGGCCGCATACGATCGATCAAATCAAACAATGGCTCATGGCATTCAGACAAATTACAAACTTCCGCAGGCCAGTAATTCATCTCTGTGTTAATATTGATTGTGTATTTTGATTCCCATGGCGGTGTAAAACTTTCATTCCAAATGCCCTGCAAATTCGCAGGGTTTGAACCAGGGCGGGAACTAGCCATAAGCAAATAACGGCCATATTGGAAAAACAGAGAAATGAGCCCCGGATCTTCACCACCGTCTTTGTACCGTTGAAGTCTGACATCAGTAGGCAGTACTTCGATTTCACTGGCATCTTTAGGACGTCCCAACTCCAGCTTTACACGTCCAAATTTAGAAGTATGATCCGAAACGTGATCCTGCTTGACCCTTTCGTATCCCTTACTTGCCGCATGAACCAACTGTTGCATACACTCGGCTTGAGGGTCCTCATGCCGAAATGTGGTTGCAGCCGAAAGATAGATAGTAACAGCTTCCGCCTGATGAACAGTGAGGAAATCACCGATTGCATCCACCGTTCCGCCTTCTGGAACAGCTTTTACAGCCGTGCAGTACGTCACTCCGTTTTTTCCGCTTTCTCCGCTCATTACCAATGTATCGTTGGCTATCCTTTGCGTACCTTCATCAAACGGTCTTCGGCTCAAATGCATCCTGAGATTCAATGTTGCAGGCCGATTGCACGTGATCCTGATAACCATCACCTGATCGACCGCGCTGCTGAACAATTCCCTCTCATGCTGGACATCGTTTAGGCAATAGCTAACATGGGCGATACCCTGCTCAATGTCCAAGTCCCTGTAATAATTGGAAATCATCTTTTTTTCCCCGTCGTGGTAGAAATGCAAATCACCCAACGGTTGATAGGGACGCATGGATTTGGGATTGGACATTAACCCCATTTGCGCCAGCTCTTCTGCCTCAATTTGTTTCCCTTTACTTAATAAACGCCTTACTTCCGGAAAATATCGCCGACCATCCGGATTGTCTCCGTTCACCGGTCCGCCGTACCAAACCGAGTCTTCATTCAATTGCAGCCGTTCTTGATTTACTTTTCCAAATATCATCGCACCCAGACGTCCGTTGCCGATCGGTAATGCCTCATTCCACGTTTTTGCCGGTTTTTCATACCACAGCTTTGTAACACCAGTTGATTTCCGCAAATGTTCCAATGACATCTCTCCTTGATTAAGCTATTTATTAGACGAATCGGTCATTTTTCGTATTCGCAATGCGTAATAAAGCTTTGCAGGCAAATCAATTCGGAATCGACCTTCATATATCCCACTAAGCGGCGTGATGGTCATGTTCCATGTATCGATCAGATCAACCTCATATTTCCCATCTGGCAGTGCAAATTCGCGGAATGCAAAACGATGCGGGCCAAAGTACTGTAAATAAAATTCGCCTCTTACCTCCAACGTTGCGGCGTCAAGCCGATCACTGCTGTAAGTCATATGAGCCGGCCCATCCTCAAGAATGCCGCGCATAAATTCGATTCTCCGAACGCTTCGTCCATGAAGTTCCCCTCCATGCGACCACCAAAGAACTTGCTCCGCATTCAAATACGTTTCTCCGTGAGTAACATAGCCTCCACGGCAATTTCCTTCCCAAATCCGGCAAACTAACTCTTCAGGGGTCAAACTGCCCCACTGGGTATCCAGATTTCCCTCGTAACCGCATTCATCGATAATGACCGGTTTTCCATAATGCTTGGTACATTCCGATGCAATTCTCACGTCGGTATGTTTGATGCTCGCATGCGTCACCCATGGAACTCCGAAGTCATACCAGGTTTGACAATTATGGATCGAGCGCAAATGTCCGCCATAATCGTATTCCTGAACAATTCGAAATAAACGCTTCCAATCCTCAAGACTTTTACACTTCATTAAATCGTATTCATTGGCAAGCGACCACCAGACGTTGTGGTATGCGCTAAGACGTGCGATGACATAACGTAGATAACGATCGTCCTCTTCCGAAGACATCTCATCGAAGCCCCAACGTCCCTCGTCGTACGGATGAAACAAAATGAGGTCCGCCTCTATGCCCAAATCTGCCAAATCCTTTACCCTTTTCTCCAAATGGGCAAAATAATCCGGGCGAAGACGGCTATAATCGAATCCTTGTTCTGACGAGCCTTCAAAAGGATAGAAACTTGGCTCAGCGTAATTAAACCCATCGTTTTTCGGGAACACACACATGCGAATTTTGTTAAATGGCGAATTCTGCAGCGTAAGCAGCGTTTGCGCCTGAAGTTCATCACTTTGCAAATGCCATACATAAGACGTCGTGCCAAACGGGGTGAACCGAGTTCCATCCGCATACTGAAAATGAGCAGCATTCTTTACCCGAACAGGTCCGTGATTTCCGGCTGCTGAGATGGTGCAAGTAAACTCTCCCGATATCCTGTCCAGATCCGAACAATTGCTTGACGTTGCATACGACCATACGCCTTCTTCCTCCGGCATAAACCGGATACGGTATTTCCCGTTGCCATCGTAAAATCCTTCCGCTTCAGCAACATGCAGTTCCTTCTTGAATATGGCGCAGAGACGTATGTCAGTGAACGGGTTTCCATCTGAGGGACCTTCCAGTGTCAGCTCAAACACACTCCAGCGTTCAACTTCCTTGGTTACTATCAGTCTGACCTCCTCCTTCCGGGTTTTCTCTTCAAACCTTCAAAATGCGTAATGCGAGATTAGGTTTTCCGGGGAGGTCAACCCTGCTTCGTCCGCGAAACGTGCCTTTAACCGGTGTAATCGTCATGTTCCAAGTATCGATAATCTCGATATGGTAGGAAGCATTTTCAGGGAGATCAATGAACTTATAGGCATGCTGGTGATGACCGAAATACTTAAGCCCATAATTTCTTTGCTGCCAAGCTTTCATCCAATCTGCAGGACCTTCCTCCATAATTTTTCGCAAAAAGGCAATTCTCTCCGTACTCTCTCCGTACAGTTTACCCCCCGAGGATATCCACGCCCGGGTCTGCTTGTCGATGAACGATTCACCATGCCCGACAAACCCGCCTCGGGACATGGCTTCCCAAAATCGGTGGGTCATTTCCTCTCCGGAAATATTGCCCCAACGTCTAGAGCTGTTGCCTTCATAGGATATTTCGTCAATGACGATCGGTTTCGGATTCGCCTCCCGCCAGCTTGTCGTAAGCTCCGCATCCCAGTGCTGTATGCTTTGATGAGTAATCCAAGGCTTGGAGAAATCGTACAACCAGGAAGATTTGTACATCTTCGTCCCGTTATGGATCGAACGAAGATGTTGGTACGGGTCCTTATGCTGTACGAATTGGATCAGACGATCCCAATCGTCGACCGTTTTGAAGGAATTAAAGTCGTACTCATTGCAAAGCGACCACCATACGTTCCGGAAAGCGGAAAGACGTGCGATCACGTAGCGTAAGTAAAAGATATCGGATTCCGCGTCCATATTATCGACGCCCCAAAACCCTTTATCGTAAGGGTGGAATAAGACGAGATCAGCTTCTATGCCGAGCTGCATCAAATTGTCGATCCGCTGCTCCAAATGGGCAAAAAATTCGGTATTAAATCGCGTTTTATCCACATCTTCTGGATACGCTCCATCGAAGACTAACTGAAGAGGAGGCTTCATATCCCGTGTGGGCAACAGACACATCCTCACTTTATTGAATGGAGAATCTTTCAACGTTTGTAAAGTAAGCTCCTCCAGCTGTTCATTGTAGTGAGTCCAATGATAGCAGGTAGTGCCGAACGGCATATATGACGTACCATCCTCATAAGCGAACAAATACTGATCCTTTACCCTCACGGGACCGTGATTCTCGGGAGACGGCTCGACACATACGAATTCGCCGAAATGACCATCAAGATCATTGTGATTGCTATGGGTAACATAGCGCCAAACGCCAGCTCGATCAGGCATGAAGCGGATCCGGTACGTTCCGTTTCCATCGTAAAAGCCATCAGGCTCTATAACGAGGTTCTTGTATTGAAATCGGGCGGATAGCTGAACCTCCTGAAACGGATTGCCTTCAGACGGTCCTTTTAACGTCAACTCAAACCGTCCCCATTTATCCACTTCTCGCCCGTTCTGATGAATGCCCATCGGTACGTTATCCCCCTCAATCCGTTATGATCATTACTTGATACCGGAATGTGCCATTGTCGCGATGACCTTACTTTGGAACGTCAAAAACATGATGAAATTCGGTAGAAATAGGATCATCGCAGCCGCAGCCGCAGCACCTTGCCTTGACACACTGTTCGCCAAACCGGAGGTCAAAGTTTGCACATAGAACTGAAACGTTTTTAATTCCTCATCCTGAATAAAGTTTTCCGATGCTTCCGTGCTGAGCCATGCCGAGTTAAATGCAATGATGCTGACTGTCATAATCGCAGGCATAACGACGGGTATGACGATTCTTAAAAAAAGCGTAAATTCTTTGGCTCCGTCCATCCGAGCGGAATCGAGCAATTCATCTGGGAGTTGATCGATAAACTGCTTCATCAGAAAAACACCTGTTGGCACAGCTACGAGCGGAAGGACATGTGCCCAGTACGTGTTAAAAATACCCAATTGGCTGATGATCAAATATCTGGGAATCGAAACCGTTTCAGGAACGAACAACAGTGTCAAAAGTATCGTCGCGAATATCATTTTATGACCAGGAAATTCATGCTTGGAAATCGGATAAGCGCACATGGCACTTGCAATAACGATTGCAGTAACACCCAGTGCAGTGGCAATCACACTATTAAACAAATATCGCGTGATTGGAACTGCCGTCCCCTTCGTTATGGACGCTAATTCCATAAAGCTTTGAAGAGTAGGATGTCTCACGAATATGTTCGGCGGATAAATGAACAATTCCTCATATGGCTTAAATGCGTGATTAAATATATAGACCAGCGGCAGCAGCAAAAAAATACTCATCAAAATGAGAATGATAATAGAAATCTTTTCCATATGACTAAATCTGCGCAGCCTTTTCCGTTTTCGCCACGAATTGAAATTTCGAAGAGTTCCCGCGACGCTCATTTATTCGCCCTCCTTCGTGCCAAACAGCTTTTCGCATAGCTTATTAGCAAAGTAAATAAATATAAGCAGAAGGACGGATAACGCCGTCGAATAACCGAGCTCAAAACGGGTGTATCCATAGTCGTGCATGTGAGTCAGGAGAACATGGCCCGAATATTGCGGCGTCGGATTCATGCCCGAAAGCGTCTGACCTATTTCTCCGGATTGAATTGCACCGACGATAGCCATGACAGCTCCAAACAACATTTGCGGCTTTGTGGAGGGAATTGTTATGTACCAAATTTCTTCCAGCCTGCTGCGAATGCCATCCAGTTTGCCTGCTTCGTACAGCTCCGGATTCACATTCAATATACCGGCCAGCATGGCTAGGAACCCGATCCCCATACTTTTCCAAAGTGTGACAAAGACCATGGAACTCATCAAATACTCTTTGCTAGTAGCCCACAATTTGGGTTCGGCAATGAATCCGAATTTCAGAAGAACACTATTTAAATAACCAATTCGATCGCTAGATAACATAGGAACCCATATAATGCCAATTGCTATCGTGCCTGCCAAGGAAGGCGTATACATAGCGAGTGTAAACCATTTGCGATAGATGCCGGGCAGGATCGAGATCAGCCACGCTAGTAAAAAAGCTGCCATATATCCACCTGGTCCGACGAGTAACGCAAATGTAATGGTGTTCGGCAGCGCGTATTTGAGCAAAATCAAATCCTGGGATATCATGTAACGGAAATTGTCCCAGCCAACGAATCGAGGAGGTTCAATGGAATTATAATACGTAAAACTAAGTACGATCGCAGAAAGAACAGGAAGGAAGATAAAAAGAATGAAACAGATCATAAATGGCGCTATGAATAAATAAGACACCCGATATGACCAAATCGTTTGCAGCAGCGTACGATCCTTTTTCTTCACTCGTTTTGTGGAAGTATGAACACTAGGCAGCACTAGCGGCTCACTTTTTAACATACTTATCCACCCCTTCCCACGGCTTTGTAATAACCGGCAAGTCCAATGACCTTACCATTTTTCCGTTTCCGTCGACAAATTTAAATTCCTGCAGTTTTCTTTGGACTTCGCGGTCCAATTCTTTCGCGGACAGTTCGAGCGAAGTCCGGTAGTTCATCCCGTCAATCACGGTTCGGTTCCATGCATTTTTCAATTCGCGCTCCATTAGATAGCTGCCGCCTGGTACATTCGGAACTTCCCTGTACCATCTCCATTGCTCCAAAATCGCTTGCAGATCATCTTCCTTCCAGGGAAGCTGAGTAAACGCATCCATGTTCGATGTAAACCAGCGGAATGTCACGCCGTTGAGCGTTTCCAAATCTGTGCCGAACCTTTCCTGTACTTCCGCCGAAGTCCACCATTTCAGAAACTCCCAACCTTCCTTCGGATGCTTGGCGTTTTTCATAATCATCGAAGAATACATGTTTCCACCCATCCACCTGGCTACCGTTCCATCATTCTGCCGTTCACCGGGCACAGGAGCTACCCCCCACAATCCATTCAGTTCGGGAGCCGCTACATTCAATTGCAGATACGTATTCAAATCGGCAATACCGAGAGGATACGACCCGTCTCTGAAATGCTGGTAGAAGCTATCCATTTGTTGATCGATCGCATATTTGTTTTGCAGCTCGGTCCATTGTTTGAACGCATTGAAGCTTTTCTCTGTCGTCAGCCCAGTTTTCGAGCCATCTTGCAGATAGTATTCTGCCCCATGCATCTGCAGGAAGATACCGTGATCATTAACCGGTGTGAAGTTCATACCGTTCTGCTGCAGCACAGGCAGCATTTTGTAAAGATCATCCCATGTGTCCGGAACCTTCAGGTCTAATCTTTGTAAAATATCTTTCCGATAGTACATCACCCGAAACTCCTGTGTTTCCGGTACGGCGTAGTAACCGCCATTATAATAGAAAGCCGGCCACGTACCCGGGGAAAATTGCTTATAGTACTCGTCGAAGTCCGGAAATTGCTTCAGATTATAGATCCCACCGCGAATCGCATAGTCGAACGGAATTTGCTGCTGCAAGCCTAACGCAACGTCAGGCGCAATTCCTGCGGCATTCATCATGACAAGCAGTTTCTCATCTTTGAGCAGATTCACTCTGACTTTGATTCCGGTTTGCGGTGTAAACATTTCATCCGCCAGACCTTGCAGCATATTAACGTAATCCCGCCCTCGGAGCATCCAGACATCAAGCACCATCTCTTCCTTGTTTGTCGTTCTTTTTGATTTGAAGGAATCGATAAAATTGATGATTGCCCCTTCCCATTTTTCGTAGAAGGTCGGTAACATCTTCGGAAGCGGCTGCTCAGCAGGCACGACATAAATACGATCTAATTGGAGAGGCTGATAGGAGAGCTGTTTAATTTGTTCCGCCACCCTGCCTTGCAGCCTGTTCAGGATGCTTGGATTATACGGAATTTCATCTGGGTTTTTCAGCAAGTCTTCCATATCTTTCTGAACAGTCACAAGCGCTTGCGCAACAGCATCTGGACGGCCATTGATGGTTGCCATACGTGCCCGAACCCCATCCAAATCATCATGTACGCCTTGTAATTGTTCGACGAAAGTAGGGAGGTCTTTTTTGAAATCCCATGTTCGGTTTTTATCGTCCACCCCGCCGGTCAGCGTTCTTAAATCAGCGGATAGCTTCGACAATTCACTTATCGTATGATCCAAATCGGAAGAAATTGAACCGAGTGGAGCCCATGTGACGCGCATCGAGATCGTATTAGTCCCTTTTTCCAAGTAAAATTCATATGGATTCTCCTTATCGTCTGCCAGTGTTGTACCTTTCCAGCCGGAAGAATACATAAACCGATAGGCTTTTAGTTCCGAAAACGGCACTTTACCGTTGATCATAATCTGACGGAACGAAGAGCGGTTAGATACGTACGATTGATCCGCGCGCATCGCAATTTTGTAGTAGCCGGTTTCCGGTACGTCGAAGTTCCAGCTGATCTCTTGATTATTCGATGACCACCGGGAACCGTCTACCACATTATAAGTAATATGGCCGCGTACACTGGGTGTAGAAGCAATATCGTTATCGTAGGCCAGGGATATGGATGAATCGTTCTTCCATTGCATCTGTTCGGCTTCGATCACGATCGGGTCCGCTTGTACTGTAGGAGCACCTGTTGGCCACTTGCTTTTCACGGTTTTATAGTCGGTTGTTTGGTCTGGCGCTTTTAACGTTATGGATTCCAGTGCAAAAGGATCACTGCCCGCCAACCGGATTCTGTGCTTCCCTGGTTTCAAATACCAGGTTAGCGGATCTTCGTATACGCCGGACAAATCGCGCAGCACCCAAGATAACCATCCGGATTTGTCATCCGCTGTTGGGCGAATCTCATCGCCTTTATCGTCTTTGCGAATGGGAAACTTATCCTTCCAATGCCGGTATAACTCGACCGATTTCGATTCCAAATATGGGCTTGAGCCATCAACGGTCAGATTTAACGCAATCGGCTTGCGGTATTTCGTACCGACGAAAGGATTGTATGACATTTCGATCGTATACAATCCGCCTTGCGCCACGTCCACTTCGTATTCGATCCATTCATCCCTTGCGGCATTCCAGATCAAAACGCCATTTTTCTCGTTATAGGATCCTATAGAAACATTCGCGTTATCCGACTGACCAACCAGCTTCGAGCCAGGTATGGTCATTTTCCCCATGTGATCGGTCGAAGCTCCTTCCTTTTTCCACTGATCAAGCTTTTCAAAATAATAAGGATCCAGTTGCTTGGATGAATTCGCCTGATTTTCCATGCTCGTTATCTTCGAATCTACCCCCGATGAAAGGCTTGTATCCGCTAAACCGGGAAGCGTTTGACTGAGCATACATACGATCGCCAGCATCGTTGAAATCCATACCCGGGTTCGAAAAAACACCTTCAACTTCATCCCTCCGCTGTCTATTTAGTACAATAGATTGTCCTTTGAATCTTTATCAAAAAATAGTGCTTTCTGCATATCGAGAGACAAAATAAGCTTCTCGTTTTCCTCAAAGTCGTGATCGGCTCGGGTTCGAACAATCAGTAGATTGGGCATTCCGATATCCATGTACAAATACATATCCGCCCCCATCAATTCGTTGATCTTTTGAATCCCGTTAATTTGAGCATAGGAGGTAGCTTCACTCACAGCCGGATTTACATGGATATTCTCACAGCGAATTCCTAAAACGACGGTTCTGTTTACTTTGTTTTTCATCTTTAAAATGTTCGATTGACTCGCAGGGATTTCCAAATAATACCGGTTAGTATGAAACTCTAGCTTGCCGTCCGTGCTTTCCATAATTTTGCCCTCAATTAAATTGATCGGCGGCGTCCCGATAAATCCGGCAACGAACATATTTCTTGGATGATTGTAAATCTTCTGCGGAGTATCTACCTGCTGGATAATGCCGTCTTTCATGACGACGATGCGATGTCCCATTGTCATCGCTTCCACCTGATCATGCGTCACGTACACCATCGTCACGCCAAGCTGCTTGTGAAGCTTAATGATCTCCGTTCTCATTTGGACTCTCAGTTTAGCATCCAAATTGGATAATGGCTCATCCATTAAGAAGACTTGGGGATCACGGACAATGGCTCGGCCGAGGGCAACACGTTGACGCTGACCGCCGGAGAGCTGCTTAGGCTTCCTGTCCAGAAAAGGTTCGATTTCCAGTATCCTCGACGATTTTTTGACTGCTTGATCGATCTCGTGTTTGGGCATCTTACGCAAGCGCAAACCGAACGCGATATTTTCGTACACGCTCATGTTCGGGTATAAGGCGTAATTTTGAAATACCATCGCAATATCCCTATCCTTCGGCGGCAAATGGTTGACCAATTGATCTCCGATATAAAGTTCTCCTGATGTTATATCCTCCAAGCCGGCGATCATCCTGAGTGTCGTTGATTTACCGCAGCCAGACGGACCTACCATGACAAGAAATTCTCCGTCGTGTATTTCCAAATGGAAATCTTTGACAGCATATCCACCATCTTTACCATAACGTTTTTCCACGTGATTCAAAAGAATGCGCCCCATTGCGGCACCTCCGATAGTCTGTTTCAAACTTCCCGATGATAACGGTTTCAGTTCATTATACATCCATCTACTTTTTAACTTATAGGTGATGATTGCTTACTCTATAGGTGAATCATGCTTTCAACTGACGTGCTAACCAATCGTATGATTGTCTCCCCGACACTTCATGTTTTCCTGGAAAAAGATCAACTTCAAACTTTCCTTCGGTTCCCTCGGTATGATAAATCTCCTTGAGTTTGACGATAGCTTCCTCTACGGAAGCAACTGGAAATAACGGGTCTTCGATTCCCGATTCGACAAACAGCGCTCTCGGTGCGATCAGTCCGATCAACTCTGGAAGATCCGCGTAAGGAAGAATCGACGGTAAATAATTGTCAATGCAATGATTCATTGCTAATAAGCTTCCTCTAAAAGTGCTTGTAAACGCGCAAATAACGGTAGCCTTAATACGTTCGTCCAGAGCGGAACTGAGCGAAGCAATTAAACCGCCACCGGAAAATCCCATGCATCCGATCCGATTCGGATCTACATCCTCTCGCGTTAACAAATAATCAAGTGATCTGATTGCTTCATAAATTCGCAGGCCGGCTAACGTTTTTCCATAAAGCAGCAAGCGAGAGGCGAGCGAAAAGCAGGAACTGCTTTTTTTCGGATCCTTATCCTTGTCCGCCGACAGCCTACGATCACCGAACCCGATGATCTCGGGCGCTACGACGATCATGCCCCTTTGTACAAGTTTCAAAGCAAAATGCTGATGGATGCCCGGAGGCGCATCATCCGTGGTTCCGTCTGGCTTTAAACCGACGATCTCCCTGCTTCCGTATCCGTGTCCGTGCCATGCAAGCACGGTTGGCGCTCTACCCATGAGCCGTTTCGGAATCAATACGAATGCAGCAACCTGAAGGTTTATATCTGTCGTATAAATGACACGCTCTAGGTAGTGATCTCCTTTATCCATCCTCTCAAGTACAACCGGATTCAATTCACCTATCGTATCGGGGATTTCCCCCAAACTTTCAAGCAGTTTTGACCGTACATCGGCTTTTCTTTCGTTCCATGGCTTTTTGATTGCTAGCCTAGATTCATCATTCAAGTTGTTATATACATGTTCCAAGTAATCATCCGGATTCCACATCGATTATTCCTCCACTTTAATAAATTAAAAAAAGAGCTGTTCCATAGCTATGGTCAGCCCCCGCGCAAATTAATACGTTATAGCTTTATCTTCGAACTCTTGGAAATTTTGTCGGTATTGCCGAGGCGTTACCCCTGTTTTTTTACGGAATAGAGCATGGAAAAACTTCATATCCTGATAACCGACTTGATTGGCGATTTGATAAATCGGAATATCGGAAGATTTCAACAGTTCGCAGCATTTTTGAATGCGTACGTTTTGCAAGTATTGCGTGAACGACAGACCCGTTGATTTTTTAAATAAGCGTTGAAAATGACTGGCACTTAAAAAAAAGTAATCCGCCACATGCTGAACCGTAAGGTTTTGTGTGTAATGGGATTTGATGAAATGTACGACTTCCTCCAACATCCGAAAAGGAACAGCCTCCGATTCATTCTTCAATTCAAAGCGCTGCAGCATCACCAGCATTTGGATCAGCAAAGCGGTCAGAATGGTCTCAAAGCCAGTGCTCCGCTTCAAATATTCACGGTACATATTGTCAACGATCGTTGAGAATGTATCATGCTTATCTTGAAAATGCAGCCACCGCTCCGGACACTTACATGGAAACGTGATGGAATTGTAGGTGTGAGATTCTTCCTGCAGAAGATGCATCCAGTTCTCCATTAGCCCAACTCGGAAAATGCAGTTATATATGACGAGCATTTTATCCTGCGTCGGAGATGACGGCCTAAATACATGTGATGTTCCAATTGGAATCACAAACAGATCTCCCTGTTTAATGGGAATCACTTGATCTTCAATGTAGTGATAACCGCTTCCTTCCCCCACATAACTGATTTCAACGAAATCATGCGTGTGCTGGGTGGTTGTAAACGATTCCAATTCACGATTTATGAAAATATCCATCTTTCCGTCAAAAAACAAGTCTCCACTTAAATGACCAATTCTACCATTCATGACCATCACCTCCAGCACATGATTTCAACCCTCTTTTACCCATTCTTCCGCTAGACAAACATGTTTGATTCCTTTTCGTAAATATGAAAAAGCAATATGAATCTTACCATCACGCGTAGAGATAATCGAAGGGTAGGAATACCCGATTTCGCTATCCTTGTACTCCAAATCCGCCATCTGTACGTTTCTGAAATAAGGCCATGTTTTTCCTTCGTCTTCTGAGATGGCTAACGTAAGCGGCGTACGCAGCGGTTTCTTGCGGAACTCGCCCTTCCTTTGGACCCACCTGAATTGGTCACGCTCCATGGTGGAGTTATTATAGATCAAGGCTAGATGGCCATTTTGCATCTTAATGAACTGCATCGAGGAATTGTTGTTCGGCAGTTCACTCTTGACAGGAACTGTCCAGCTTTTTCCGTTGTCGCGAGAAACACTTGTATAGATACGGTCCGCCTGGCGGCTCCGGAACATCGCGTAGAGCGTACCATCGTTTAATTCAACAACGTTCATTTGAACCCGGTGGGTGCTGCCCTGCACTTCGAATTCTTGCCATGTTTTCCCTTGATCTGAGCTAATTTGCACAACGCTGTAGTGCCCGTCAAGCTTACAGTAATACGTCGGGAGCAGCCAATCGCCATTTTTGAGAACGAGCAGAGGATGCCTCAGAAATATACCCAGACCGTCAAACAAAACCTCGGTAGGGCTCCAAGTAAAACCCTGGTCTTCCGATACGCGATAAACAATCCTCGATGTTTTTTGATTATGGGGCTCGTTGGACGTATGGAACAGCCATAGTTTACCATCTGGCGCTTGATGCAGGATCGGATTTTGCTCGGATCGTTCGGGATCACCCGAAAGCTGCACGGGAGAAGTCCATTGTTTGGCTCCAGCAGGTAATCTCGCCATCAAAACATTGGTATCAGGATTACCCTCCCCACTTCCCGAAAACCAAACGCAGAGCAGGTCGCCGTTGTCCAGTTCCAGTAAATTGGCTGCATGGTTGTCATTTGGATACGGAATGGGAAGGTAAGCTTCTTGTAGATGCGGATCCGTCTCCGACTGTACAACAACTCCATTGAAACGTTTCATTAGAACACACTCCTTGTCCGCATGGTAAACCATTTCACGATAAGTTCATTTCCTTCCATGTTAGCTCTGTTCGGCAAAGTGTTTGATCTGAGAAAACAAGTTTGCCTTTTACATACAAACAATAGCCTTCCTCGATATTCGGAATATCTGATAACATATCGGGTTTCCGGTAAGTGATCCGAATTTCCGTGCCTGCTACCTTCACGCGGTCCAAGCAAAAATAATCCAATCCTGTATTCAGTGGATCTAGGACTATCCCATCTTTTTCAATGGTCAATCCCGCCACATGTGAAATTATTAGATCGATATAATACGAGTGATTGTATTCCTGTTCGTCACTTAACGGTTCGCCCGTTGCACTGTTGTAATGCTCAACAAGACCAGGCTGGTTTAAATCTCTTTGCATAAAATGGAGAAACGAATATTCGCGCAGATAATAGGCAAACTGACGATCGAATTGATGATTTCTCCGTTTACTTTCCTTTGCGAGCGCGTCAAGCGCAATCGAATTGGTATAAGGCCAGGTCGGACCGTCCCATACGCAGCCGTTCCGTCCTTTGACAAAATGGCCCATCCAGCCCCCTTCTTGCGAATAGGCAGGACAATCGGCGGAAACAGACGGGAACGGACACTTCGTATGAAATTCCTGTTCATTGAACAGATGCTCGATCATCCCATTGAAACGATCATCCAGGATTTCTGCCCAACCGGGATAAATCCCGACAATATTTTTGACAAACGCTTTCTCATCGGTTTGATAATGTAGATCGTAAAAGAACTTTGTATCTTCATTCCACATTTTGTCAAGAATGTCCTGCTTGATATTGTCGGCTTGTCGATAAAATTCTTCCGCTTCCGGATCACCCGTGACCTCGCACAATTTAGCAACGCCGAGCGTGTTTAAATAGTGATAGATGGCGCGATCCACCCTTTTGAGATGGGTGTAGGTTGCCTTGTCCTTGGGATTTTTCGGAAATTGGTGAAAATACCAATAGCTTGGTTGATATTCTTTTCCCGTCCGCGTATGTTTGTGTTCGATCATCAAATGATCTTGATCATTTCCGTTCACAAGCTTCCATGCCGAAATATTCGATTTCATGGCAGGCAGTATCTCCGCTATCATTTCGGTGTTTCGATGCACGAGATAGAGCTGATATGCGGCCCAGCAAGAGAAGTTCGCAAACGAATGCATGATCGTATCTACCGTTAAGCAGCTAAACATGCCGTCTTCGCCGGGTGCATTCTTCATGTTTCGCAACGGACCTTCACTATATATCGGATCGTGATACCATCTGGCATCCATCAGATGCAGGGGAACGGACAGATTGATCAGCTTGCTGAACTCCCATCCTCCTTTGCTGAAGGGCTTTTTGCTTTTTTTATGAGATCTTCCCTCGTAAAACAATGGATAGGACAAGTGACCGTACTGTGGATCGGCCAAATTGTGCCGAAGCAGAAACCACCGATAGGTCCAAGTCTTGTTTAACACAGGGTCGCTGCAAGTAAATGTCGGTGTTTTTTCAAACCAGATTTGATATTCATTACGCTGATTTTCTATGACCTGATCGGTAGTGTAAACGCTTTCCGCATACGCCGAAGCCCGTTCCCTCAGCAAGTCGGTATGATCCTGACCGGAAATTCCAAATGCCGCTGAGACGATAATATCTTTGGATTCTCCTGGCTTCAAACGCATTTCTTCGAACAATGCGGGATCGCTGACGGCAATTACGCCTGCGATGTCAAAGCTGTAATGCTCGATGTTAAACATTCCATATAGATAATTCCCTTTGCATTCCGAGAACGCATCTCCATACGTCTCCAATCGTAATACGAGCTCCTCGCTGCTTCGATTCGTCCAAGTCTGACAGGAAACTGCACAGTCGTTCCAAGAGATGAACTTGCGTTCAACCAATGAAAGACGGTTACCTGTATATGCCATGAGCAAGTGACTCGGAAACCATTCGGTCTGGCACGGCTCAAAGCTTTCTTCCAAATTGTTCGTTATCTTAAACAACAAAGGAATATTGACTTTGTGAATAAAATCGAACCGTCCAGAAAAACCAGGTACGGGATCCAAATAATCGGCCCACAACCGCGCTCCGGTCGAACCGAGCAAGAGTGCACCGGGGAGCGTACGAAGCGCTTTTTTTCCCGCGCGCAATTTTTCGTCCAATCGGCTGCCAGCTGGCATGGATGACCTCCCATCCCATAACTGCTTATGGGTGTATTGTATTACCCTGTTTATTATATCGAATTCATCTGAGAGATGGATGGTGGTTATCCGCTCAAACTATAGGTCAATCATGCTAAATCTGCAAGAGTGATTTTCCAGAAGGCAATGCGTTCACGCTTCCAAGTATAGGTCACATATAGGTCAAGACCGCTTGCAACTATAGCTGGATAGGAATACTGTTTTTCACCTTCATCCAGTACAATTTCATTTTCCCAAGTAAGGCCATTATCTTGTGAAAGCCGAATGACAAGCGGCGTTCTCGGTCCCTTATTCTTCCCATTTTCTGGACGAGTCGGATTGTAAATCAGCGCAATTGTGCCGTTATTAAGCTTAACTAGATCAATTCCGCTGTTATTGTTGGGTAATTCGGTGGGATATGCAGGACACCACGTTCTTCCCCCGTCCATCGAATCGCTGCGGTATATAGACCCTTCGGTGCTTCGGGTGAGCATATGCACGATTCCAGGGACAGATTCCCATAAGGTCGGCTGAATAATGCCCTTTCCTTTCATACGGCTGTGTTCCAAAGGGACGATTTCACTGCGAGTCCAGGTCTCGCCTCCATCGAACGAGAGGTCGACAAATGCATCCCAGGCTGGTTCCAGTGAAGCAGGGGCAGCAATCGTTCCATCGTGCAGCACAATCGGCTTGTTTTTGACAGGTCCCCTTCCTCCCTTATCCCCCTCAACCAAAGGAACCGGAGATGTCCATGTGTTTCCGTTATCCGTAGAGCGAATAACCATGGTTTCCCAATCGGCAATACTGGATCCGACTTTATAATAAAGAAATAGAATGCCTTCATTCGTTCGAAAAAGGACGGGGTTCCAATGAGGAAGATCCTCTTGATCCGCCACTTTCACGGGCGGTGTCCATCCCTTGTCTCCCCTGCGCGATATCCAAATCGCAACATCCCCAGCTTTCTCTCGTGTTCCTCCGAACCATGCGGCAATCACATCGCCCCCTGGCAGCAGTTCCAAAGTGGATGCGTGACAGCTGAGGAAGGGTCTCTCCTCCTCAAAAATGAATTCCTTTACGGTATTGACGTATCTCATCCTTTAACCTCCGATACAGGAACGATTTCGTAATAGAATCCTTCGCCAGTTTCAAACACCGACTTGTCACTAGACGAACGGTAGATTTGTCCATTTAGGAGGATTTGAACCGGCTGAGCGGTCCATAGCCGACACTTCTTACCAGCAATCGACTTAATGAAAGCACGTGATAGTTTTCCATCCTCCCATTCCATATCGATTTCAAACCCACCGCGGGCTCTCAATCCCTTAACGCTACCATGCCTCCATTGGAGCGGTAAGGCCGGCAAGAGCTGAATCACTCCTGCATGGCTTTGCAGCAGCATTTCTGCAATGCCTGACATACCGGCAAAATTACCGTCAATTTGGAAAATATTCATCTTCACCTTCGGATGCCGGTGAGCATTCATCATATTGGGGTGCAGACCAGCAAGCAAGTCGTTTAAGAATCGACGCGCTTCTATCGGCTCACCCAACCGTGCCCAAAAGTTGACTGTCCAAGCGCAGCTCCAGCCCGTGTGCGCTCCGCCATGGGCAAGACGGCGTTCGAGTGTATTCTTGCAGGCTTGGAACAGTTCAGGCTGTCCACGTCGTGTAACTTGATCCAGTGGATGAAGAGCGACCAAATGTCCGATATGCCGGTGTCCCGGTTCCAACTCTTCGAAGTCTTCGTCCCATTCCTGCAGCTGGCCGAATTTTCCGATTCGGAACGGGGGGATTCGGCTCAGTGCCGTTTCCAGTTGTCCCCTAAACGTGTCATCTAGATTTAGAATGCGGCTGGCCTCCATGCAGTGGGCAAACAATCCCTTGATTAGCGCCAAATCCATCGTCGTTGCTTTTGTTACACTGCTTCGCTGCCCGTCCGGGGTAATGAAGAAATTTTCAGGGGACGTAGACGGGCAGGTGACCAAATAGCCATCCGGATCCTCGATAAGAAAGTCCAGACAAAACAGCGCGGCTTCTTTCATTGCCGGATACGCTTGTTTAAGAAATTGTTCATCCTGGCTGAAAGCGTAATGCTCCCACAAGTGTTGGCATAACCAAGCGCCGGCCATCGGCCAAAATGCCCAACTGGGCGATCCGCCTACCGGCGTCGCCGTCCGCCACAAATCAATGTTGTGATGAGCAGTCCATCCCCTGCTGCGGTAATGGATACTGGCCACTTTCCGGCCTGTGATCCTTAAATCTTCGATCAGATCAAACAGCGGTCGGTGGCATTCCGCAAGATTGCCGACCTCCGCCGGCCAATAGTTCATTTCAACATTAATATTTGTTGTCCAGCTGCTGCACCACGGTGGTTGGATCTTATCGTTCCAAATGCCTTGCAGATTCGCCGGCTGCGTACCAGGACGGGAGCTGGATATGAGCAAATATCTCCCGAACTGAAAGAACAGTGCAGCGAGACCAGGATCGTCATTCCCGTTTTTGACCGCTTGGATGCGAACATCCGTAGGTAGAAGGCTTTTGTCCTCGCCGCTATCGGCAAGGTCGATAGCAACTCTGCCGAATAGTGCGGCGTATTCGCTCATATGCTGCTCTTTCAGACGATCGTACCCCAGTCGTACAGCATTCGTAAGCCATGCAGTACACAAGTCTGAAGGATCTTTGCCCAGTACGACCGGATCTTTCTCGAAGCCGTTGTAACTGGTAGCAGCGGCCAGCAGCAGAGTAACTGATCCTTTCCCGCTGAAGCGAATCCGCCCGCCGCTGACTTCCACCCTTCCGCTCTCCGCTGCTGCTTGAAGGTGGATTTCGAAGCCGATTCCTTTCCCCTCGGCATAGAGAATGGGATCGGATGATTTGACCGTGTTAGGCAAAACATGATACGGGCAGCGGCCGGAGAGCGTCACCCGGTCTAAAGAAGTTTTGCCTACGGAAAACTGCAGCGGGCTGTGAAGGACGGCAGTAAAACTGGTTTTTTTCTCGCTGTGCAGACGTATCGCCATCACTTGATCAACGGCAGATACGAACACTTCACGTGTGAAGACAGCGCCATTTTGACAGTAACGCACCCGTACAATTCCAGCTTCCAGATCTAATTCCCTGTGATAATTCGATATTTCGCCCTCTTCGTCATAGATAAGCTCCAAATCCCCGAGAGGCATGTAGGACTCGATATCCGGCCCTTCCATGTACTGTTCAATAATCTGCTCCGCTTCAGCGTACTTCTTCGAAAATATCAATTCACGCACAGGGTCCAAATGCCGCTCCGCATCATAGCGGACCGTCTCCCGGGGTTCCCCCGACCAAAGCGTATCCTCGTTCAATTGAATGTGTTCCCGGTTCGTGCCGCCATACACCATACCGCCAAACCGACCGTTGCCGATAGGAAGCGCTTCGAACCAATCCTTGGCCGGCTGGGTATACCAGAGTGTGGATCTCTTATCGGACATAGACTCTCTCCCCATCTGTCACTTGCTTACTCGTACAGCCAATCCAATGTGTTGATGCCATCGTTTTTGTGCTCGACATTCCTTGGCCGAATGTCTAGATCAGCAGGTACGACGCCCAAGATCAAGTAAGCTCCCTTGCCAAAATCAAGCGAATGCCGCCCTGCTTCGTAACGAAACGTATGGACATTGACAGATGGATACGCGTACAAACGCAATCCTTTTTGCAATACCGGAGCATACCCGCCCAAGTCATCCGCGTGTGTGTTTTCCTCCAAGCTGGGAACTTGAAGCCACTGCTCATCCTTCGAATTGAAATAACCGATCAACACCTTGGATGGCTGCTGCAATTCGATATCAATCGTCACTCCGCTCAGACCCGCTTCCATTTGGCTGAACCGGATTCCCGTTAAACCATCCAGCTCCTCCGCACAACCGACGATGTGAATGTCCCCATCCACAAACACTTGTGCTTCCTTCTCAATCAGGAATGTTTCCGCGTTTCCGGACAGCAAGGTGAACGGAACCTCCCGATATGGAACAATCGGTTCTTTCATATTCTTCAACGCCTCAGGCAGGGTGCCAGACTTTAATTCATTCAGATGGAACTGGAAGCGTTCCAATTCTAACTCATAGACTGGCAAACACCCCGTCCAATGCTTGTATTCAAGTCCGTTTCGAATCGGCACTTTCCGCTGCGGCGTTTGCATACTGTTGGCGAATAAATAGGTCTTTTCCGTCAAAGTCGTCAATGCGCGGTAGCTTTTCAAGGAGCTCTCAAGCTGCCCAGCGGCCTCTTCCAACAATTCCAACTGTGTGAAATACTCCCCTTGAGCCCTGCCTTTGTAAGTCAAAATGAGCAATGCCGCTTGAACTTTATGCACAAAGACATTGACCATGAGACGAATGGCCTGCATGTCATCGAACAAGCGATCAAATTCATCCCAGTTTCGTTTCACCAACTTGCGCGCCCTTTCGATCGCTTGCACGGCATCTTCCGCATGCCGACTGACATCAGCGATAATTTCAGGCGGGGTCTCTCCGACGTGCGGTTCGCCTTTCAACTCCCGAATCACATATTCCTCCAGCCTTTCACCCTGAGGCGACTGTGATTCCCATAAATCTGGCCAAGGCATGTGCCGTTCCGGATTCGTCAATTGACTCATGGTCATTCCCAGGCTCATCGTTTGACGGTTGCCTTCGGTAATGCCGAATCGTCGCAGCAACTTGGGCGCACATTCTCCGGACGCTTCGTATGCGTCCAGTATTGCTTCGCCTGCTTCCGGGCTGCCGTATCTGTGGTCAAGCACTTCGATCCAGTAATGCCGTTCGGCTGCTGGATCACGATCCGGGTTCCAAGCGTAACGGAACCAGGCTGCGAACCAAATCCAATCGCGGTCCAGTTGTTTCAGCCTTGGCTCCGCCAAATCCGGCGAAAACGGCCAATCCCAGAAAAACAACGGATACAGATGCAGCCCGTTCGCTTTCAGCCGATATTTAGCCGCCTGCATACATTTTTGGATAAACGAAGGCGCCCCGAATCGGAAAGGCTCCAGGTTAGCAAGTATATGTACATTGACGATATGAATCGTCTTCAACGACCCTAGACGGTTATGAATGTCCTGCCATTTGCCTCGAGGTGTATATGTGGTCAACGATTCGCCGTTATATTTGGCCTCCGTATACAGATTCGGATACAGAGGCAGCGCCGCCTCAATGACTTTTTGCGGCTCGATCGCGTGCGAACGTAGAATAATCGGTGGCTTTTCCTTCACATTTGAATCCTTAAGCCCTTCCAACAAGCCTGCGAGAATCGTTTCGTTAAACCATTCTACTCCGTAAATTTGTCCCTGCAGTGCTTCTCCGAGGCAGACCATCATCCCCACGTTAGGGAATGATCGAACGAAAGAGGCGATCGATTTCTTATAGTAATCGCTCGTTAACGGCAGCGGCTTCGGTTGATGCAGCTTCAACCCGTGCTTTTCCGCAAAAGGCAGCGGAATATGAATGTTGTAAAACTTCAATACGAGCCATATGCCTCGTCGATCCGCTTCCTGCGCCACATAGCGGAACGTCTCAACGTTCAGCGCGAACTCTTCTTCCGTAACTTCAAGCGCCTCCGGGTACTCCTCTAATCTCACTAATGAGGAGAAGGGATGACCGGCCCACAAATAGACAATGTTGCACCGCTGCTCCAGTAACATGTCGAGAAAATCTTGCCACAATGACCGGTCGTAAAACCAGGGAAAGCGTGTGGGGGTAATCGGATATTCATACGTCTGACGAGGCGGTTCGACAGTTGTTTTCTGCAGTCCGATCGCCGGCCCCCTAAGTGCGAATCGCGGAGCGTCCCCGTAGGCGATATCTTCGGGCAGAAGCCCAGCAGCGCGAACACGCTGCGCAAGCTCCATACAGCCGTATAATATTCCGGAATCGCTGCCTCCGGAAACCGTCATCAGATTGCCCGGGCAAGCAGCAATATAAAACCCTTCTCCTTCCGGAGCTTCCGTGTGATACAAGAGTACGTCACGTTCTTCCAACTGCCGCAGCAAGTCAGATTCAATACGGTTTCCCACAAAGATTTTTCTCCCCGTTACTGACCGATAGCTATCCCACGTCCATGAAACTTCTTCAACTTTCACATCATATCCGCAGTCCAGCAATGCTTGTTTCAGCAGCCGGATGCCATTTTCCACCCGCGGGGCAGGATTCGGTGCGTATCCAAGAGTGATAGCTTTCATCCTTTATACCCAACCTCCATTCTTCTCACTTCATTTTAAAAATAGTTCGATGACCGGCACCGTAACATTCGGTTTCTTGACAGGAAGCGATAAGGTCACTGTATGCTCATCTCGCCCTTCCTTGAAGGCTCCGTTATCCATACCGCTTGGCACAAAGCCTTCTTTAAATCTGATTTCCGATGCGTCATTAAGGAATTGGGCATACGCCACTTTGCCGGCGAATCCGTGAAGATGGATATTTTTGAAAGGCCAGCTGTACACATGCACGTACATGCGATTCAACTGCGGATTGTAAGTTAACCGACAATCATCGGGGCAAACGAATGTATCCGGAGCTTGTGTGCATCCGTAGATGGAACGGTTGTGCCGCTTCATCCATTCCCCCATTCCCTTCAACCGGTCTACGGCACGCTCGTCGAATTCACCGCGTCCGGTTGGGCCGACATTCAATAATAGATTGCCACCCTTACTTACGGTATCAATCATCATTTTGATCAGCAACTCGACGCTTTTCCATGACTCTTCTTCCCGGTGATAGCCCCACGAACCGCTGAAGGTGTGACATGTTTCCCATACGACGCGCTTACCGTTTACCTGGACCCATTTGGTCGGCATATACTGTTCAGGAGTTGTAATATCGCCCCCAACCTGTAAGCGGTCATTCAATAAAATATTCGGCTGTAAGGTCCGGATCATTCGGACCAGCTCTTCGCTGCCCCAATCTTCCTTCCCTTTACCCGCCAACCCGTTTTCTTCCGGGAACGAAAAATCATAAAATAACAGATCTACTTGACCGAAATCAGTCAGCAATTCCTTCGTTTGTCCATACAAATAGTTCCGGTAATTGGCGAAGTCCAGCGTTGTGTTCCCAGCGATATTATTAGGATCGAAACGAAGCGGATGCTTCGGATCAACCGTATAATGGGGATGATGCCAGTCTAGCAGGGAATAATATAAACCAACCTTCATCTCGCGTTTACGAAACGCATCTACCATAGGTCTTAGCAAATCTCGCCCAGCCGGAGAATTCGTCGCTTTATAATCAGTAAGCTTGCTGTCCCATAAGCAAAAACCCTCATGGTGCTTCGTCGTCACCACGAAGTACTTCATGCCCGCGTCAGAAGCGAGCTGTGCCCAAAGATCGGGATCGTACAAATCGGGATCAAATCTTTTGAAATATTTTTGGCTGTACTGTTCCCCGCTCAATTTTTCCCGGGATTGCAGCCATTCATGCCTAGCTGCAAGCGAATATAGTCCCCAATGGATAAACATGCCGAATCGGTCATGTGTAAACCATTCACTGTCTCCTGCGGTTTTCTCAACTTCGAATGTCATAGTCTCTCTCCCTTGTTATGATTAACCGTTCGATCTTTAATCGAAGACCTGCAGAACAGACCTGCCTCCGTCAACAACGAGATTCGCTCCCGCAATGAATCCCGCTTCATCAGAAGCAAGAAAAACGGCCGCATTCGCCACGTCTTCCGGCTTACCGAATCGCCCGACAGGGTGTGTTGCCAGCATGGCACTGCGTTTCTGTTCCCGGTTTGGATAGGACTGCATGTAGGTCTCGGCAAGCGGGGTTTCAATAAACCCCGGGCTAATGGTATTCGCACGGATTCCCTGACCTCCGAAATCGACACAAATCCCTTGCGCCATCGCAAGCATGCCTGCCTTGGAAGAGTGATAAGGGAAATGATTTCGCTGTGTACGGATAACATGAGTCGAGCCGATGTTGACTATGCTGCCACCACCCTGTTCCATCATGAACGGAATGGCGTGCTTGCAGCAGTACCAAGCGCTTTTCAAATTCAAATTCATCACGTGATCCCAAGCTGCTTCGTCAGCTGTCACGACGTTCGAACTGAAAGTAACCCCGGCGTTGTTAACGAGAATATGCAGGGCGCCGAAATATGTTTTGGCCGCTTCCATCAAGGCAATTACGCTGTTTTCGGCGCGAATATCGGCATGGACAAACAAGGCGTTCCCACCTGCCTCTACGATCTCTTCGACGACCCGAACTCCCTCTTCGGATATGTCATTGACGATCACGCAGGCTCCCTCTTCGGCGAATCGCCGTGCAACAGCCTCTCCAATACCGGAAGCTGCCCCGGTAACAACAGCTACTTTACGCTCCAATCTCATGCGTGACATTTGTCTCCGCTCCCAGACTCAATCCGACATCTGTCCACCGAGAAACGAATGTGTAACTTCCTGAACCAGCGCTGTAAATGGATTTATTGTTTTCCATTCCTACATAATGCAATCCCTCGGTTACGTGCCCATCCTCATTCAGGACGGCACCTGGCACATAGATCGTGGCGGTTGTGTTCACAGGAATTTGGACTTTCAAAACGAAGCACGACCGCTCCAATTTCCACTCTACTCGGATCCTGCCGTATACAGAATGAAATTCGCCCTTGGCGAAATGGAGCCCGCCCCCTGGACGCGGATGAATCACAATATGCTTATATCCCGGTCTGTCCTCATCTGTGTTGATCCCCAACATATTTTGATACATCCACTCGCCGACTGAACCCAATGAGTAATGATTAAACGAATTCATACCCGGATTCTGGAATCCGTTTGTTTCTGTCCAGGCGTCCCACCGTTCCCAAATAGTCGTAGCTCCATGCTTGATGGAATAAAGCCACGAAGGGAAAGTACCTTGATTGAGCAAAGTGTAAGCAAGATCTTCTCTCCCCCCTTCCGTTAAAGCAGGAAGTAAATACCCGACGCCGAGAAAACCTGTCGTCAAATGATTGCCGTGCAGCTGGATATTCCCCGCCAAATGTCGAACCGCAAGTTTGCGCTGCTCTTCTGTCAGCAGGTTCATCTTCAGTGCAAGCACGTATACGGTCTGCGTATCTCCTTTGATCCGTCCGGCCTCATCCACAAACGCATCCTCGAAAGCTTGTTTGATCTTTTCAAACAAATCCGCGTATTTACGTGCATCTTCTTCCTTGCCGAGTGCCTTCGCAGATTTGGACAACAGTAAGGTGCTGTAAGCGAAATAAGCAGTATCAAGCACGTCCTTTGGCGTGTCCGCATGGATGGAGAGCCAATCACCATAATTCGAGTAACCCGGTCGGATCAAGTTCACCGTGTTTGCTTGCAAATACTCCACCCATCTGACCATCGCCGGATAGCATTCCTCCAAATTTCTGTAGTCACCATATACCTGGTAAACGGTCCAAGGAATTATAACCCCCGCATCCCCCCATCCGCCATTGTCGGGAGCATGCCAGTTAAGTTCCGCATGATTATGCTTAAACGCTTCCCAGCCGGCATCCGGCGCCACATCTGGAAAAGCTCCGGAGGGCCGTTGGGCATCGATAACATCGATCATATACTTATTGAAAAAGCGTCCGACATCCATATTAAAACTGGCTGTACGAGCAAAAATTTGCGCATCCCCCGTCCAACCTAGCCGTTCGTCACGCTGCGGACAGTCCGTCGGCACACTGAGAAAATTGCCACGTTGTCCCCACTCAATATTGCTTAGAAGCTTATTCAGCATGACGTTGGAAGTTTCTAACCAACCCGTTTGCGGCGTCGCCGAATGAACCACTCTGCCGATGACCGTTTGCAGGGTGGGCGAACTCGTCAATCCTATTACTTCCACATACCGGAAGCCGTGAAAAGTAAAGTGAGGTTCCAGACATTCCTCCCTATCGCCTCTCAAGATGTATGTCTCCTGCTGAATGGCTTCGCGCAGATTTATGGTGTATAACGTATTGTCTTCATTCAACATTTCCGCGCAGCTGACAGTAACTTCCTGACCTTCTTGCCCGTCTTCAATTTGAAGACGAACCCAACCGACCATATTTTGTCCCATGTCAAATAGATAAGAGCCACGGGATGTTTGCTTCATGCTGATCGGCAGCAGTTCCTTCATAACTTGAACAGGAGGATCTACTTGTGCAGTCAAAATCCCTTCGTAACGTTCCAAAACAACAGGCGTCTCCCAAGAGTCATCATCAAAACCAGGCAGGCTCCATCCCTTCGGTTCCAGACGGGCGTCAAAACTTTCGCCTTTTAGTAAATCCGAGTACAGGATAGGACCTGCAAACACTTTCCATGATTCATCTGTCACAATAATGTCAGAGGAACCGTCCTCATATTCGATATGCAGTTCAAGTAGCAAGTAAGGGGTGTCCCCGTACCTGTTCGGACCGAACATACCCACGTGACCGGCATACCATCCGGTGCCTACGATCGCACCTATAGCCATACTTCCCGTACTCAGATACGCCGCTACGTCATAGGTTTGGACCTGTACCCTAATGTTGTAATCTGTCCATCCGGGGGCAAAATAGTCTCGTCCTACCCTTTCACCGTTCATATGCAGTTCGTACAAGCCCAATGCAGTTGCATAAATGAAAGCTTGGCGGACCGGCTTTTCGATTCGAAATCTTTTTCTCATATAGGGAGAAGGCAAAAGCTCCGTATTCTGAGGATTGGTTCTGCCAATCCAACGTGCTTGCCATTCGTTTTCGTTTAGAAATCCCATCGACCAGTGAGCTGACCTGCTCCACTCAGACACCATATCGCGTTTATCCCAAACCCTGACCCTCCAATAATAAACTCGCTTGGATTCTAGAGGTGCTCCTCCGTAAGAGACATGGATAGATTGGTCGGAATGAACCTTTCCACTGTCCCATAGATCGCCCTTATTTTCATTCAACAACTCTGGACGAGATGCTACCAATACGTGATAGGCCGACTGGACTTGACCGCATTCTTCCGATTCCATGATCCAGCTTAAGCGGGGAACGGTTGTAACGATACCTAACGGATTTTCGATGTATTCCGTTTTTAGTTCAGAAACTTTCATAGTCCTCTCCTCCTATAGACAGACTCCCTTCACCGGGATGCTTGAGTCAAGTGTATCTAAAATTCAACTTTCGTTTATAGGGCGAATTCACCTATTTTATAGGCGACGCCTTCCACCTCTCCATGAATCTCATGAAAAAAGTCATGAAAAAGACTGCATCCATGGTGAATGGCATGCAGTCTAATTAATAGATCCGGACTAATTCCTATTGGGGGTGCCCGTAACCGCCTTCAGCCAAGTAGTGGCCATCAGCATATCTCCGAGCGTGTTCATGTGTACGCCATCAGTCGTTAAGTCCTGACCTGTTTCACAGTGTAAGAAATCGATGAATGCTTCATGCGTCGGCACAAGGATGCCACTATATTCTTCCGTCAGACGGTTAACAATGTCCACGTAAGGCTTCAGTAACTGGGTCCCTGTAGAATCAGGATACTCCTTGATGACCGTAGGCTGCATGAGAATCGCACGACAATTGGGTACTTGTTTCGTTTGATCCAGCAGGCTGCGATACACCGCTTCGAACTTGTCGGGGTACACCTGATCAGCATCCTGCGAATCCAATTGCCGCCATACATCATTGATTCCGATAGAAATCGAAACCCATTGCGGTTGGTGATCCATTACGTCGATTCTCCATCTTTTCTCCAAATCAATCACGCGGTTTCCGGATACACCTTCATTGATTATTTTCAACGACAGTTTCGGATATACCGCAGTGAGATAATCATGCAGCAGCCTTACATAACCCGAGCCCAGCTTTAAGGGGTCCTTTTTTCTTCCTTTGTCCGTTATACTGTCACCGATAAATACGATTTTGTCCTTTGCTTTAAATGGCACTGTAACGCCCCCTCGTATTTTCATTCCCTGATCGACGGCCTTGAGGCAGCATGCTGCAGCTTCGAATTCGCCAAAGGGTCAGCTGTTCTTTTCAAACGTTTACATTTTGTTTTGTCATAAGCTGCTGCTTGAACAGATGATACAGTGTATCGAGCTGCTCCACCTCAAACCTTTGGTTTTCTCTGAAATTACTAGAATCTCTGGTACGGCAGTGTATCGTTAGGGGTTGGCCTATTTTTTGCAGATGATATTTCGCATTGACGGGATACATCTGCAGTTCGATCAAGGACGCCGGTCCTACAAATGCTTGTATCATTTCGGCCGTATTGCTCTCTAAATCCCAACGCTCCATCAGTTGTACATACAGCTCGGGATGAAAATTGGCCATTACGCCGCTGAAGCCAGCTGTGCCCAAGCATAGCGATTCAAGCAGTGTTGCAGAATTAGCATTGAATATTTTCAATGGACTTCCTTTAACCGCATCGAGTTTCTCGGCAATAAGCTTAAGATCGCAGCTCGTGTCCTTGAGAAACCCAAACCTGCCCGTATCCGCGCACCATTTGAGCAGTTTCGGGGTCATCAGCCTTTTATAAGGATAGGGGCATTCGTAAATACCAAAAAGCACATCCGGCACTCGATCCAGCAGCTCCATTGCACGGTTCAACCATACCTCGTCCGATTCTTCCGGCCCGGCAAGCCGGTTGCTGACCAACACGACCGCATCAACTCCCGTGTCAGCCATCCGCTGAAGCTCTTCCACCTGTTCATCGAATCCGTCTGAGATGTGGCCAGAAGCGATCACTGGCACACGTCCAGAAGCCTTCTCCTTAACGAACCCCGCGATCGCTACTCTCTCCTCCAAGGATAAGTAAAACATTTCACTCGATTGGCAGACCGCGAAAAGGCCGTGAACACCTTGGGCAATATACCATTCGACCAATTGCCCTAATGCGCCATAGTCCACTTCGTTGGAATTTGTGAACGGGGTCAGCATCGTTGGCCAAACGCCATTCGGAATGTTTACATCCTTCATCTTCAGCACCTCTTCCTGATCATTTTATGACCCCTTCGCCCATATATCGATCCATCACAATTCTCAGCTCCTCTTTAGCTGATGGAGTGAGAGATTGAACCGGCAGTCGCGGTTCTCCCGCAGGCAAACCAATCATGTTCATCACTTCCTTCAGAACAGATGGCAGGGTGCCAAGCGAGAATGCACTGCGCAAAGCGCGCAGCTTTCGCTGCGATAATTCGGCTTCTTCCGGTTTACCCTGCATCCATAAATCGTAAATGGAGCTGACGACCTTCGGGAATACATTGGCTGTAGCTGCAATGGCTCCATGTCCGCCAGCCATCAGTGTCGGCAATATGACCGAGTCCGTCCCTGCCAATACGGCAAAATCCGGTTCGCACAGCTCTAGAACTTGCAAAATGTTATCGAAGCTTCCACTGCTGTCTTTTATTCCAACAATGTTAGGCACTTTACTTAACTCCATGACCGTCCGAGGTAAAATCGCGTTTCCGGTCCTCGCCGGAATGTTATACAAAATAATAGGCAGTGCCGTCGCTTCTGCAACCGTACGGAAATGTCCGATCAGCTCCTGCTGTGTAAACGTCAAAAAATAAGGAGTAATAATGGATAACGCATCGGCTCCCATTTGTTCCAGGCGTGCTGCCAACTGGGCGGTTTCCTTTGTTCCGATGCACCCTGCTCCCACATAAACCGGAAGCCTTCCTTGCGCTTCTTCTATGGCGATCTCGGCAACTCGCAGCTTTTCTTCGATAGTCAAAGAAAAGAACTCCCCATTGGTACCTAGGCAAAATAGACCGTGAACGTTTGCATCGATAAACCTACGGACTAATAGTCGTAATGCGGACTCGTTGATGTTTTGAGTTTCGTCAAAAGGGGTAATCATAGCGGGAATAATGCCGGCGGGCTTTAACATCGTATCTCTCCTTGTTTAGAACGGATGGTAGAATGAATCGGTTATATGTTTTGTGAAAGGTTGTCAATCCGTTTGGGCGCAAGCTCTACCGCAGAGCGGATCGCTGCCAACATACTTCGTTCATCCGCTTTACCTGTACCGGCAATGTCAAAGGCCGTTCCATGATCGACTGAAGTGCGGATGATGCCTCCGTTCAACCCGATCGTGATATTGACACCGGCTTCAATGCCGAGCACTTTGATCGGAACATGTCCTTGATCATGATAACAAGCCACTACAATGTCAAAGTCCCCGCGAACAGCCCGATAAAATAGGGTATCCGCAGGATAAGGACCGGTAACGTCCACACCTTCTTCCGCTGCCTGCATGATGCCGGGAATCAATTTCTGTTCTTCCTCTCCGTTCCCAAACAAGCCATTCTCCCCTGCATGAGGATTAATCCCGCAAACGGCGATACGCGGTCTATCATTTCCAGCCCTACGTAACGTTTCATGCGCCAGCTTAATCACCTTGTATGTCCGCTCCGGATCGATCATCTCGATCGCCTGAATCAATCCGACGTGTGTGGTCAGATGTATGACCTTTAGCTTCGGAGCAGTGAGCATCATGGAATAGTCTTCGGTACGCGTCAATCCGGCCAATATTTCCGTATGACCCGGATAGAGGTGACCGCCTTTGTGCAAAGCCTCCTTGTTTAACGGGGCGGTACATATGGCGTCGATTTGCCGGGCCAACGCCAGCTCCACCGCTTTCTCAACGAACTTGTAAGCGGCGTGTCCAGCCTCGGCAGATACTTTACCGAACGGAAGATTCGGTGGGAGTAGACGTACATCCATGCAATCAATGCTGCCGTATTCGTAACGCCCCTCTTGCGGTCCTGACACTGTATGTATGGAAGCCGATCCTCCTACGATCTGAAGAGCCCGTTTCAACATAACGGGGTCGCCGATCACGAACGGACGACAGATTTCGTAAACTGCAGCATGATGTAGCGCTTTCACGATTATTTCTGGCCCGATGCCTGATGCATCGCCCATTGTGATTCCAATTATTGGTTTCATATCCTCCCGATTCCTCCATTCAATGATTCCAACGCTCGCAGCAGCACTTGATCCGATCCAAATCCCCCCGCTTTAGTGACCGCTGGAAGCGGTTCGTCCATCATGAGCAGTCCAATCGGCACGCCGCTTTCCACCTCGTCAAGCACATGGAATTCGATCGCATGGAGAGCTGAGCAAATATGTTTTGCAGTATCTCCTCCCGTCATGACGATCCCTCCAACCCCAACTCGTCTCAGTACACGGGACACCGATTCCCCCAAAGCTTGCGATACCGCGTTGCTGACATCTTGCGCATCCATGCCGTTTCTTACGCCAGCATCCTGAGCGAGTCGTATAGCTTCCCGGTCACCTGACGAATATAACACCGTATGAAGGTTTGCGCTTAAGGTCAGCGCTGCTTCTTCCTCCGCTTTCGCCAATTCCTGCTCCCTTTCGGTTTTGCCCGATACGAGCCGGTAAGCCTCCAACTGGATGCCCCGTACTTCCGGATTACTGAGAAGGACATCCAATTGGCGACGCGACCGAGGACTGACGCTGCCAATCACGATAAGTATGGGTCCGTCCGTTTTGCGACATTCCTGTGGCGAGGGCTGTGTTAAAGACGAATGTTGAACAGCCAGTTGTCGCGCCAAGCCGGCTGAACCGACCCAAATGGCCGAGTAAGTTGTCTCCCCGACTAAGGAAACGATACGACGCAGGTCGTCATCATCGGCCGAATCGACGAGTAAGTAGCTGATTCCACGAGACATGCAGCTTTGCATAACCAGCTCCAACGCGCTACTTCCACCCGCTAATATTGCGGATGGGATGACTTCAATAGGCTGCTTTGTCTGCCGATGCAGCAAGTCGGGGATGTACGATTCGGTGACCGGCGTTTTCGGATCGTTTGCGAACTCGGTTTCATGCAGCGGTTTACCATGCACATACAATCTGCCTTCCCGAACCAGACGCCCTGTTTCGGGATAGGCAGGGGCGATGATGACGAAATCGGGACGAAATGTGTCATAAACGGCATCAATTTCGGAACCGAGATTACCTCGCATAGTGGAATCGATTTTTTTAAACACAACATCCGCTCCAAAAGTTTGAGCGCACCTCGATGCCTCCGCAGCTCTTTGGTATGCCGATTCAGCATCTAGGGAACGGCTATCGGTCTCCAGTACGAGTACATCCCTCTCAGACACCGCTCCCGTCTCGGACATCAATTGCAGAAGCACGGATACTTGCAGCCCGCATTTGGCAAACTGTACACCTGTATCCCCCGCTCCCGTAATGTCATCGGCTATGACGGCAATTTTCAATTGCGGTTTCCTCCTTAGAGTTTTGCTTTTGCTTATCTGGTGAGGGGCATACTTGCGAATAAGAGTCTTTAGAAGCTGTTATTCTGCCATTTTTATCGCATATAGTGGAAATAGGAGCCCGTAGAGGCTCTTATTCTTAAGACTTTTCTTCATTTCGGTGAAATTCAAACAGATAGAGGTCTTTGGAGACTGCTATTTTTAGGAATCAATCTTATGTCAAAGAATTAGAAGTCCCTAGAAGCTCTTATTTACTGAACGATGGCTCATCCGCTCATCCGTTTTTCTCATTTACAAGCTGCTTAACTTCCCCAAATGTCATGGAAAGAGTTTCCGGTAAACAGACTTAATCGATTCCAAGTCCATCGGCTTTGGATTATTATTTAAAAGCCTGGTGACCTTTGATGCAGCGATCGCCAGATCTTCCACATCCCGTTCCGCAATGCCGAATTCACGCAAATTTTGCGGGATATGCATCTCTGATGTCCACTCAAAAATCTGCTCGATCACCCGTTCAGATGGGTCCTTCCCTCCCCCTTTCTCCACCTGCAGTCCCATAGCATGGGCTACATTTCCAAGCCGCCCAGATATGGCATCCATATTATAGGCCATGACATGCGGCAGCAGCATTGAATTGGCGACTCCGTGCGAAATGTTGAACTTGCCCCCGAGCGGATAAGCAAGCGCATGTACAGCTGCTGTGCCTGCCGCACTCAATGCCATTCCGCCGTACATCGACCCGAGCAGCATTTTCTCCCTCGGTCCGAGATCCGAGCCATTATGATAGGCATGAACCAGACTGTCTGCAATCAAGCGTATGGATTCCAAAGCAAACATGTCGCTTATCGGGTTGGCCTTATTGGATATATACGATTCCAAGGCATGTGTAAAAGCATCCATTCCTGTTGCTGCCGTAATCGGTTGCGGCAGGCTTAGCGTCAAAACAGGATCGATAATGACCAGTTTAGGCAGCAAGTGCCTGCTAATCACACCGACCTTTAACTGTTCTTCGGGAACGGTTACAATCGCATTGGGCGTCACTTCGGAACCGGTTCCCGAAGTCGTCGGCACTAGAACTGTCGGGATACCCGGTTGCGAAACGAGATCGGTGCCGATCAAACTCTGCACGTCCGTTGGATTCGTCAGCAAAACGGAAAATATTTTCGTAGCATCGAGAACGCTTCCTCCACCAATACCTATTAACAAATCCACAGGTTCTGCGGATATATTAGCGAATACTTCGCGTATATTGTCTACCGTCGGTTCCGGTTTCACCTCCGTTATACAACGGCTGGATATACCCGCTCGCTTGAGCTCGACGCCGATTTGCTCGATAATCCCCAGCGCTACTATAGAAGGCTGTGTAACGATCACCGCATGCCGAAATTCGCCGAGCAACTTGATTCGCGGAATCAGTTGGGCGATGGTATTACGTCCAGCGACAATGCTGCCAGCTGTCTGAAACATGTACGGATTGGATACATAATCGGCTTTCACTGTAGTCCCCCTTCCGAACGAAACTTCCATAATTCCCCCCCATCCTACGCCCGCTTACAGGCGATGTCAATGCAGCTGTAGGTTGAAGATGCAATCGCCCTATATATCGGATTCAATCCCCCCCTCAATAGGAAGAAGTATAATAGTAATCTTAAAAAAAGTTACATCTATCACAAGTTCTAACAACAGTTGAGGAGTGTGAAAACGATGAATATTGGGCCCTATGTAACACCATATAAATTGGGTAAACCGGTGCTTGTCGGATCCGGCATCCCTGGTCATTTTGATGAACGTGCTGTTGATTGCCCCTTTGTCTTTCAGCATAACGATAAGTTTTACATGATGTATGTAGGGTTTGACGGTACGGGTTATCAAACAGCCTTGGCCACAAGCAAAGACCTGTTACACTGGGATCACCTAAGAGTGATTTTACGACGAGATGAAGGTTCAGGCTGGGATTCGAAAAATATAGCAGGAACATGGATCTTGAAGGAAAATCAGATCGATGCTCCTCCAATACTTAAGAAATGGAACAACAAATACTGGCTGCTCTATCACGCCTATCCGGAGTTCGGGTACGAAGAAGGTTCGGCAAAAATCGGAATCGCATGGACGGAAGATGAACAGTTGCTGGAGTGGCACAGATACTCTGATCCGATTCTAACCCCGGAGGCAGGTGCGGATTGGGAAAAAGGCGGTTTATACAAGGAATGCCTAATTGAACATGACGATACTTTCTATTTGTTTTATAATGCCAAAAACACGAATAAGGGGAAATGGATCGAACAGACAGGCGTTGCTCTCTCCACTGACCTGATTGAGTGGCAGAGATACGAGCAAAACCCCATATTACATGTCTCTCCGGAAAGATGGGACTCTGGTTTTGTCAGCGACCCTTGTGTTTTACAGGATAAAGACCAATGGGTTATGTATTTCTTTGGCTATAATTACAAGCAAGCACAAGAAGGGATTGCGCTTTCGCAGGATCTTTTACATTGGGACAAATATCCCGATCCGATCATTCAGGTTGGAGAAGAGGGAACCATCGATTCCATTTTTGCCCATAAGCCTTCCGTCATTACTCATAATGGCGTGCTTTATCACTTCTATTGCTCCTGCAGACCCTATAAGGATGGCGATCCGACAAAAAATTACGGTAAAGAGTTCCGAACGATCAGCGTGGCCGCCTCGCAAGATGTCTTTCGTCAATGAATTTCAATTAGAGGATGGTTAAAAGGAGACTCAAACCGATGCAACTGGATGAAATGTTTGTTGAAAGCAAAATATGCCCTATTGGGGTCGATGTCACACGCCCTGCTTTCGGCTGGAGCTTCAAATCTGGTCTCGTTCGCTCGCAAATGCAAACAGCCTACCGGATCGTGGTGTCAACTGAAGAGGAATGTGTGCAGCGCTTCGTATGGGATAGCGGGAAAATGGCCAGCAGGAAAAACGTACATGTTCTATATGAAGGCCCTCCGCTACAGTCCCGTACTCGCTATTATTGGAGGCTTCAGTTTTGGGATCAAACCGATCAGATGACAGAAAGTCCGGTATCGTGGTGGGAAATGGGACTTTTAAAAGAAAGCGATTGGGCAGCCCGCTGGATTGGTGAACCTGACGGAGAGCCGCAGGAACGTGCTTCGCTTCCTTTGTTCCGATATGAATTCAACCTAGATAAATCTGTGGAAAGTGCAAGAGCTTACATATGCGGTTTGGGACAATACGAGCTTCGGTTAAACGGAAACAAGGTCAGCGACCATGTGCTTACGCCCGGATGGACTAACTTTGACAAAACTTGTCTCTACTGTGTTTACGATGTGACGGACGAAGTGAAAAAAGGCGCTAACGCGGTGGGCGTTATGCTGGGGAATGGGTTTTTCAACGTGACGGGCGGCCGTTACAGCAAATTCAAACACTCTTTTGGTACCCCGAGATGTATGATCCAGCTCGAAATCACGCATACCGATGGAACGACCGTCACGATTGTCAGTAATCAGGACTGGGAAACTTCTGCGGGACCGATCACCTTTTCATGCATATATGGAGGCGAGGACTTTGACGCACGCCGTGTGCAAGCGGGTTGGGATTTGCCCGGTTTCACGGAACGCGAAGCCTGGGGATACGCTGCCGAAGTTGCCCCGCCTGTTGGAAAGCTGAAATCACAAGCGCTTTCTCCTTTGAAAATCATGCAAACCTACAAACCAGTGAGCATATCGCAACCTACACCAGGCGTGTACGTCGCCGATTTCGGGCAAAACTTTTCAGGATGGGTTGAAATATCCGTTGTTGGTCAGGAAGGTTCCAAGATCACCCTATCCCCAGCAGAACTATTGAAGGATGATGGTACGGCCAATCAAAAATGGACCGGTTCCCCCTACAGATTTTCCTATATCCTGA
Organism: Paenibacillus sp. J31P190; assembly: GCF_059692075.1. Taxonomy (NCBI): domain Bacteria; kingdom Bacillati; phylum Bacillota; class Bacilli; order Caryophanales; family Paenibacillaceae; genus Paenibacillus; species Paenibacillus sp. J31P190. The sequence goes on from NZ_JCAUAS010000002.1 coordinate 410,741, forward strand.
AAGGAAACGGAGAAGAAATCTGGTCGCCTCGGTTCAGCTATTACGGTTTTCGTTATGTACAAATCGAAGGCGCTATTCCCGCAGATTCGTCCGTGTCCCCTACGGATTGCCCCGTTCTTGTCGCCATTGAAGGACAGATGATCTACCCAGATACGAAATTTTTAGGAAGGTTCGAAAGCTCGGATACTATGCTGAACCAGACGCACAAGATTATTAATCAAGCGATTCTCAGCAACATGAAAAGCCTGTTTACGGATTGTCCCCATCGAGAAAAGCTCGGATGGTTGGAACAAGTCCATCTGATGGGCCCCGCCGTAGCATTCAATTATCAGATTGAACCCTTGTTAACGAAAACGATGGAAGACATCAGAGATGCCCAACTGCCCAGCGGGATGGTGCCGACGACGGCACCCGAATACGTCGTGTTTTCAGATAAGTGGCGCTGCTTCCGCGATTCTGTTTCATGGGGCGGTGCGTATGTGTTGACAGGATGGAACCTATTTCGTATGTACGGCAACACTCGGGTTTTGGCCGAGCATTATGAGGGTATGAAAGCGTACATCGACTACGTAACTGAAAGCTCCGATCATTTAATCGTCAGTCAAGGGCTTGGTGATTGGTATGATGTCGGGGAAAAAGGACCCGGGTTCGTACAAAACACGCCAGTCTCTCATACTGAAACCGCGATGTTTTACCATATCGTAGATATTTTCGCACAAATCGCAAGCTTGTTAAACAACAGTCAGGACGCCGTCAACTACGCAGCCCTGCGGGAGAAGATCAAATCGGCATTTAATGACGCATTTTTTGAACGGGAAACATCCAGTTATGCGACAGGGAGTCAAACCTCGAACGCCATGCCGCTTGTATTGGGGCTCGTCGATGAGCCGAATAAGGAAACCGTACTATCCCGAATAGTCGAAGACATTCGTCTGCATGGTTATCATACGACAGCGGGCGATGTCGGGCATCGTTATGTGCTGCTTGCACTCGCCCTGAATGGCCGTTCGGACATCATCTACGAAATGACTCGACAAACCGATCATCCGAGCTACGGATATCAAATCGCGCACGGTGCGACGACGTTGACAGAAGCATGGGACGGTCCGACCGTTGGCAAATCGCAAAACCATTTTATGCTCGGTCACTTGGAGGAATGGTTATACGCCGGCTTGGCTGGAATCGATTATCGATATGACCCTGACTTTGAAAGTTATAAGGTGACGATTAAACCGGCATTACCCCCAGGATTGGAAGAAGTCAAGGCTGAGCACTGGCTGCCTGTCGGATGTGTTTGTGTCGAATGGAAACGCAGTAATCAAACGCAATTGGTGTTTAATGTGGTAATTCCTGCAAACTGCTCGGGATATGTATACGTCCCAGCATTATCTATGGATGCGATTACAGAAAGCGGATCTAGGATTGAGAAAGCACACTGCGTCGAGATCATCGGTTATGAAGCCGGGTATGCCGTCCTTCGCGTATCTTCGGGACAGTACTGTTTTAATAGTGAAATATAACATTTCACAGGTCCGCTCTTTTCTCGTCTGTAAGATTGAAAACATCGTTACAGACGCGCTTCCGCTTCCCCTAGCGTCTGTAACGATGTAAAACAACCTTACAAAGGGACTCATATTCTTTAAATCTCACTGAAAATCAATTGAATTGACATATTTAAAAACCTTTTTGAGTCTTATATTGATCAACAGTCTCAAAAGTACAATGGTTCGTGTCAATTTCGCTTCAAATGGGCAATTTCAACCGTTATATTACTTTTGGGAACCTTCAACAAAAAAAAGAGCTTCCGACCGATGTATGGACTACACGGTGGACAACTCTTTAACATAGGATTACGATTTAGACCGACTCGATGACATAAGCCATTCCGGGGACCGTCTTAAACCCTACCACTTGATCCAATTGCGAATAATCTTTCAAGAGTTCAGCTCCAACTATACGAACTTCGACACTCGTTCGAACACGGCAAATACCACCGAGCTGCGATCGCACCTCAGCCGTTTCGAGTTTTCCGCTCCTCCATTTGATATCCACCTCAAAGCCCCCGCGTGCCCTCAGTCCTTTCACTTCTCCGTCCGACCATGCCATTGGCAGCGCCGGCAGCAAGTGAAGTTCTCCGGCATGGCTTTGCAGCAGCATTTCGGCGATGCCCGCAGTTCCCCCGAAGTTGCCATCGATTTGAAACGGTGGGTGGTTATCAAGCAGGTTCGGAAGCGTCGATTTGCTTAGCAGAGCCATGACGTTCTCATAAGCGGCCTCTCCGTCTTCTAGACGAGCCCAGAAATTGATGATCCATGCCCGGCTCCAACCGGTATGCCCGCCTCCGTGTGCAAGTCTGCGCTCCAACGTTTTGCGCGCTGCCTCGGCCAATGCCGGTGTTTTCCGAACGTTAATTTGACTGCCGGGATGAAGTCCGAACAGATGGGAAATATGCCGGTGTCCGGCCTTCTTCTCCTCGTAATCCTCGAGCCACTCCTGAAGTTGGCCGTAACGGCCGATCTGCGGCTCCGGAAGCCGACCACGGACATGAATCCACTCTTCCCGCAGCCCTTCGTCCGCTTCCAACAATTCGCTTGCCCGAATACATTCTGAGAACAAAGCATGTAAGATTTGATTATCCATCGCCGGTCCCATGGTGAGGCAGCCTCTTTCCCCGTTCGGCAGCACGTACGTATTTTCCGGCGATACGGATGGGCAGGTCACCAGCCTGCCGTCCGGAGTTTCTATTAAATAGTCAAGAAAGAACAATGCCGATTCTTTCATCGTTTCATATGCTCGCAGCAAAAATTCGCGGTCGCCGCCAAATTCGAAATGCTCCCATAGGTGCAAACAAAGCCATGCAGCACCCATCGGCCAGTACGTTGCCGGAATATATATGTCCTGCGGAGAAGTATCGCCCCAAATATCCGTATTGTGATGCGCAACGAATCCTCGGCAGCCGTACATGATTTGTGCGGTCTTCCGTCCGCGCTCGCGCATTCGCTCGATCAGGTCGAATAGCGGCTCGTGGCACTCCGACAAATTACATGTTTCGGCAGGCCAATAATTCATCTGAGCATTAATATTGATCGTATATTTGCTGTCCCACGGCGGCTCAATTTTATCATTCCAAATACCCTGCAAGTTGGCAGGCAAGGAGCCTGGACGGCTGCTGGATATGAGCAAATACCGGCCATATTGAAAATAGAGCGAAATGATACCTGAATCTTCGCCGCCCTCGCGAACCCGCTCCAGCCTCTTATCTGTCGGTAAATCCTTAGCTTCTTCCGAAGGGGGTTCCAGCTTAAAGGAAACACGGTCAAACAGACGTCCGAAGTCTTCCTGATGATCGTCCTTCAACCGCGAGTACGTTTTCGATACCGCTTCCTCTACCCGTCTGACGCATTCTGCCTCCGGATCTTCGTAACGGAATGAGGTGGCTGCCGCTACATAGAGTGTCAAACTGTCGGCTCGATCCACGATCAAATGTTCACCGATAACGTTGACGGCGCCTCCTTGAGTCTCCGCAAACAATACGGTACAAAATTCAGAACCACCGCCGCCGCAATTACCACGGATCGCAATACTGTGATCGGACAGCCTGCCTATTTGTTCCGCATACTTATTTTTCTCTCCCCGCATCAGACGCGCTGTCAACGATAAGGCGCCAGGCCTTTCAGCCTCCAGCCGTACCGCCAACACCTGATCGACGTGACTTGAAAGCATCTCGCGGGTATAACGAACACCGCCCATCCGGTAAGATAAGGATGCGGTGCCAGTACTTAAGTCAAGCTCCCGCACATAATCTTCGACCTCATCTTCGTGATCAGCAAACGCTAGCGTCAAATCGGCGAGCGGCATATAGTGGCGCTGCCCCTCCGGGACGCCAGAAAGTGCCATTACCGCAAGCTGCTCCGCTTTGCGGATTTGCCCTTCCGCGATCCATTGACGGATTTGCGGAAGATGCTGCAGGGCATCCGGATTGTCGCGTTCCTTCGGTCCCCCGTACCAAACCGAATCCTCGTTCAGCTGAATTTTTTCCTTGGCAACCTTGCCAAAAATCATGCCCCCCAGCCTGCCATTCCCAATCGGCAGCGCTTCGTTCCATTCGGCAGCTGGCTGCTGAAACCAAATTTTATTCATGAATACCTCCCAAGTATTTATGCAATTCCACGACCTTCGCCACCCGAACGTCATACCGCATCGCAATTTTTACAATGTCGTGCCAACTCTTACCTTTTCGAAAAAATTCTCACTGCCGACTTGTCCGCCTTTCAGCACAAGCTCCAGACCGTCAAACTGCAGCTCTTTCGAATATGCACAGCATAAAGGTCCACCAGGCTCAAGCGCCGCTTTACAGGCTAGTGCATAGATACCCAACTCACGTGTTATATAACCTGATGTATCCCCGCCAGCGATAAGAATGCGAGACAGACCTGTCTCTACCACTAGTTCTCTGGTCAGCATACCAAGCGCCTTGCCCAGCAGACGCCCGCTGTCTTCGGCCTTAAGCCCTTGTGCAACAAGTGTTTCACGGATGAGAGCGATCGTCTGGTCCTGAGGTCCCGTAGCCGTATACAGCACCACACTTCGACCGCTCTCCAGCACCGATCGCGCCTCTTGCTGCAATCGCAACTGCGCTTCCTGAGCCAGCTCCGGTTGGATCAATTCATTCATCGGAACCCGAATTCCGGTGAATCCTGCCTCCAAAGCACGCTGAATTTGTTTCTCTGTAACTGGTGAGCAGCTGCCCGACACCACTAAAAGACGATCGACAGATTCAATCGTAACTACATCCTGCTCTGCGGGTGGTAAGATACCATCTGCTTTCCAGCAAGCATTGAGCGCATATTCAACACCTGATGAGCCGACTACAAACAATCCCTCGCCATCATTCGCTTCCTGCCAGATCAAACGGCCTGATTTTTCTAATCGAGGCTCATCCAGAACATCGAATAACACGACATCGGGCTGTTCGTTTTCAATTAATTGCTCTAATTTCCCATGCACCTCTCCATCGGGTCCTTCTAGCGCTAAAATATCAAACAGTGAAGTTTGCATTTTCGTTTGCCATTGCAAATGCTTCCGTATATCCGCTTCTACCATCGGAGTCACGGGATGCTGCGACATCGTAGGATGGCGGTCGAGCCTATGTATGCGCTCTCCTGCTGCCGCAAAATGGTTACCAAAGAGTGTATACCTTCGTAAATAGGGCACCCCCACTAATAAAGGTACATAACGGCTACCGAATACATCCCTGCCGATCTCCATCGCTTTTCCGATACTTCCGATATCAGGTGAAGAATCAAATGTTGAGCATATCTTATAATGCACAACAACCGCTCCGGTCATCTTCATCGTTGTAAATAGAGGGCGTAATTCCCTCTCCATCTCCTCAGGTGATAAAGACCGTCCCACACCCGCCACCCCATAACAATCCATGTCTCGAAACTGCTCCTGCAGCATTTCCGGCGAAGGTGGCTCCAGAAACAAGATCGTTTTCACCCCTGCCTGGAACAAAGCTTCGAGTACATCAGTTGATCCGGTAAAATCGTCACCATAGTAACATAACAATCGCTTGATCTGATCTTGATCTTGTTCTTGTTCTTGTTCTTGTTCTTGTTCTTGTTCTTGATCCTGATCTTGATCTTGATCTTGTTCTTGATCCTGATCCTGATCTTGATCTTGATCTTGTTCTTGATCCTGATCCTGATTATCCACTAGCTTCATCCCGTTCATAGGCGTTTCAACCTCTCCCGTATTTTTCTATCGCACGTTGAAGCGGTGGATGCTGCTTAGCATACGTGTCAAGAGAAATCCCTTGCACAGCGGCCTCCCAGCCGAGCTTCATGCTCTCAAAGCCTGCTGATGGACCATCTGGATGCGCCAACATGCCGCCACCAGCCAAGTGCATCACATCAACGGAACGTGTAGCTTCATAGGTGACAGGAGCTGTACCCGCCCACTGCATAGACGAAATGACAGGCATCGAATGATACCCGCCTAATAACGGCGATGTGCAAGCTTGAATAGAACGCAATACGGATTCGTTGCTTTCATAGAATTTACTGTTAAAGCCATTGACATGAAGATGATCGGCACCTGCTAGACGGCATAACTTCTGATAGGCAGTAAATTCTATACCGAGCAAGGGACTCCTTGTCAGCATTCCCCATTGATTGCGATGACCATGAATCGGAACTTCACTGTACTGGTTCAAGTAAGCAAGGCCGCTCAATCCTACACTCAATACGCTGACCATAACGCATGTGCCGCCTGATTTCACGACGAGATCATGATTGCGGCGAAGCTCGTCAATGTCGCCAGTAATGTTAAAAGCATACATCAGCTTCTTTCCGGTTGCGTCAGCAGCTCGTTCGACGGCTTCCATAACAGCTTTCACCTTTTGCTCCAAGGGAGCACACGGAGGATTCGCATTCAACTCGTCATCTTTGATAAAATCCATCCCTGCTAGAGCAAGCTTCTTTACGAGCTCTGACAATTCTTCCGTAGATAACCCAATACTGGGCTTAATAATTGTGCCTAGAATGGGTCGATCATACACCCCTGTCAGCTTTCTTGTGCCTGCAATGCCAAACTTCGGTCCAGGATAACGGGTCGTAAATGATTCAGGCAGATCCAGATCCAAAAGACGCAGTCCCGAGAGTTCCTGGAGTTCATACAGATTTCCAGCTACAGCAGATAGCAAGTTAGGAATCGAATGACCAAAATTATGCAGCGGAAATGAGGCTGTTACGCGTCCTTGACGGTACTTGCCATCATGTCCAACAGGCGGTTTCGCTCCCGGTAAGGAAGGTGTATCTACTTCTGCAAGCTGTTCAATATGTTCGACGATTGCACCGAACTTCGCTTTTAATTCATCCGTTTCCCCTGGGACGGATGTAAAGGTGCCCGTTGATTGCTCCCCAGCAATCGTAGCCGCTGCACGTTCTAAAGAATATGGCGTTTCTACCAGATAGGTAGCTCTAACACGTTCTTGATTCATCCTGCCTCTCCCCCTATGCTTGCTACTGTTACGCTTTTTCCAACAAAGCTTTAACCGCTTCTATGCCCATTCGAGGAGAAGAAAGCACCGGCTTACCGGTTATTTCTTTGAGTTTCTGTTCCATGCGTGCCATCGAACCCTGTGCTAGTACAAGCACGTCAGCCGCATCTGCAATCCGCTTCGCCGTCTCCAACAAAATACGATCATGTTCCTCAGGTTTACCGCCAACAAGCGCATCAAATGCGCCTTCAGCAAGTCCATTAACGAGCGTTACCTGTCGGCCTGCTGCCTCTGCTTGCTTCTGTACGAGCCGCATCGTAGGTGTAAGTGTCGATGGCAGCGTCGCTAGCACCGCAATGCGTTCATAGCTAACAGCCGCTGCTGCCATGGATTCATCAATTTTCACAATGGGCACACCTATGAGTCGGCGCGCATCATCAACCACTTCGCCTACGGAGGAGCAAGTATTCAAGATCACATCAGCTCCTATTTCTTCACCATGATGAAAATACTGGATTAACCTTCGTGCCACTCCGGGTGGAACATGCCCTGCTTGCACCACATCGCCAATCAAGCTATCATCAATAATATTCACAAGCCTGCAATCTGGGAGCAATTCCTTAAACACCGCTTTTAGCGGGTCGGCCAAACCCTGGCCGGTATAGACAGCTACAACCGTCTTCATCATTCTTCCTCCTTCAATAAAACCTCTACCACACAAACTCTTTATCCAGCCTGCGGTAATCGCCTTCACGCATCGGTGCCTCATTATATACTTTACGCCCGCTGTAGAGCGGCTTCTTCTCGCCTTTTGGCGTAATATTCACGACATCATCACCGCGCCATTCCGCTTCGAACGTCTGGCCAACAGCGTTTTCCAATGTTTTGCGGAAGCTGAGCGGGAAAGTTACCGTAATTTTTTCCCCGGCGGTTGCTGGACCAAGCAGTAGGAAATGCTTATTAACCCATCTGCTCTCCTCGCTGCCTTTACCTTCCGTAACCTGACCATGAAGCTCGCGAGTGAAGCGAATTTTCGTAAAACCAGCCCATTCCGGAATTCGAATCTGAAGTCGTTGAACATCCATATGAACATCAATAACGACTTTGCCTTCATGCGGTAAATAACTGCTGACATCAAGCCATTTGGAACCTCGGTTCAGCAGGAAGTTGATGCTGATTGACCCATTTTTCTCCGTGATGCTGTTGCTCCAGCCCATGAACAATCCGCGTGTACCAGAACCGAGACAACATAATTGCAAATCGCTCGTATGTCCTCTGCCTTCATTCACATCGCTTATGAAATCGTTAGGAGCTGAATAGCCGGCAAAAGATCCCCGTGTACGCTCAGCCACTTTGTAAAATGATTTGTTAGCTGGAATGTCATTCGATTTATCATTTGTTTGTTCAACCCAATCCAGATCCAGAAGCTGTGATTCCGTCAGGTGGTTTCGTAGGAAGCGCTCTACCATTCCCCAATATTCCACATAACCACTCTTAGCAAGGGTGATTCCTGTCGCAATCAGATCCACAAGTGAACAGGTTTCATGTTCATATGCTTGTTCATGCAAATCGCCTGGCGTCCAGCCAAATGACGTACACTTAGTTAGCGCCCAATCGTAGCACTTCTTCACCCAACTGATCATCGCTGCATCGCCCGTGAAGGCGCCGAATCGGGCGATCGCATCGAGTGTGCCCAGGCGCGTATGGAAATGACCGCTGCGGTAAGCCAATGAATCGTTAAAGCTGCCATCGGGATGAAAGACGCCGCTGCGCTCTATGATCAGAGCCGTGAAAAACTGACACAAATCAAAAGCATCCTGATTCCCTGTCAATTCGTGATATTTCAAGAGCGGCATGACTAATCGGCCGCAGAATGCAGCCGGATCTGGAGCGAGCCTCAGCTGCACGCCATTGGCGGAAGGCCAACCTGTTTCTTTGTATTCGGATGCCGGATAGTACCACACATCGCGCTCTTTGATAGCAATTCTTTTCAACGCTGCCACATGACGGTCTGCTGCTTCCTTTACTTTCGGATCACCTGTTTCCATAAACCATGTCGTCAAGGATAAAATTACGGCACGTTGATCTATCAGATTAGCGTTTGGCTCCCAATTACGGGAGGGATTTATTTGTCGGTAGCTCATGCCATCCTCTTTAAAGAAGGAGAGCAAGTTAGCACGATAATGTTCCTCTACATCCTTACCGAAAGTTTCCCCCGACATATGCCTTGCAAGAATCAAGCCATCGATCATCCTGCCATGCGAAGAGCCGTAATCCCAATCACCATGTGTCATAAAGGCAGGCTTGTGTAACAAATCCGCATTAAAAAACGGAATATAATTGTGATCTTTGTCAGCCATCCCCACCATTGCATTAATGGCATGTCCTGCTCGTTCTTCCAGCATCAGTGTATCGGGAATTAGTCGTCTTTCCATCTGTATTCACTCCTTAGTCATCATTGATGTAGTTTCGGCGGCAATCCGGTATTTACCAATGGTCATTCCTGTTTTTTTCTTAAAGATTTGACTAAAATATCGATAGTCCTCGTAGCCAACCATTTGCGCAATCTCGTAATTTTTATAGCTAGACAACCTCATTAGTTCTTTCGATTTATTAATTCGGAATTCAGTCATATAATCAACAAAATTGTGGCCTGTCGTTTTTTTAAATAAACGGCTTACATAATCCGTGTTCATGTAATGACTTTCAGCAATCTGATGTAGGGAAAGCGGCTGATCATAGTTGTTTTCTATCAAATTCTGAATGATACGCACAATCTTCTTGCCTTGTTTTTCATGTGAACGTTTGTAGTACTCGAGTACAGAGGGAATGATCTCTTCATCGAAAATCCGTTTCACAGCTGCCGCATCGTTCCGTTGCTGGATCATCTCTGTATACATTTGTGGATTTTTACCGCTTACTTCCTCTAGCCGATTTTCCGTTCCTCTAAGCTGTTTTTCAATAGAGTGGACAAGCAAAAAGGCGCTCCTCTGCAAATGATCTACAGTCATTGAATCCTCACTAATTGCAGCAAACAGCATATCGCATTCTTGCTCAGCCTCTTCCTTGTTGCCCATTTGAAGGGAAAGGAGAAAAGCATTTTCCTTCTCTTGAGGATAATTAAATCGCTCATTACTCAGGTCATTCTCAGCCCAAAGGACGGTACAAGACACACCCAGCCTTTTCTTTTTCAGTGCTTGCCCGGCCTCCAGATAAGCACGCCGTAAATAGTGGGCATCCTCTTTTTTCAATCCGATACCCAAGCTGTAGCTGCCCATTTCCTTTTGTTTGAGCAACCTTTGGATGGTTTGGCATAATTTATTCATTTCCTCTAGCTGCAGCTGCTCACCGACGATAGCGATAACGAATTCCCCGTTTGCTTCCGGGGCGGTTGTTACGACGAAGTTCCATTCTCCCCCAAACAAAAATGGTTTGTTCCGGATTAACTGTTCCCTCAGTTGCCCAACAAGTTTGTTTGTCTCGCATCCATCTCGAAATGTATCCCGCTGCCCGACCATCACATAGGTTTCGCCGCAAGTCCATCCTTCAGGAAGAGGAATTTCTTCCTCATTCTCACGAGCTTCTACATCTGTGACCGCATGATACAAAACTCTTTGAAGCCAGTCTCCTCTACTGTCAAACTGCCCTGTTCTCTTCTTTGTTTCCTGCTGTATCATCTTTGCTACTGCTCTCTCCAGCACAGAAACTAGCTCATCTTTTTTAACTGGTTTCAATAAATAATCAAATGCTTTCTGTCGGATAGCTTCTTTCATATATTCATAGTCGGAATACCCACTTACGACGATCGTCAATAAATCCGGTAAATCACGATTCAGCATTCCGAGCAGTTGTTTGCCATCCAGCCCAGGCATCCGCATATCCAGAAAAAGTAGATCCGGTTTCTCGGCAAGCGCGATCCTATGCGCTTCTTCCCCGTCTCCAGCCTCTCCAACAAGCCTGAAACCGAAACGATCCCAAGGTATAGATTGAATAAGCCCCCTCCGGATCCATATTTCATCGTCGACAATGACTACCTTTCGCATGAACCAAACCCTCCCGATGCTTGATTGCACCACTGTTATCCCTTCAGAGAGCCAGCGGTCAAACCGTCAATAATATACCTTTGAAGAAATAAATAAATAAGTAATATCGGAGCAATGACGACCACCATAAATGCGAACACAACGCCCCAATTCGTGCTGTACATTGTAACAAAATTAAAAATTTGGAGCACAATCGTCCACTTCGTGCTATCTGTCATCAAATAGAAAGGACCGAAAAAATCGTTCCAAACGGATACCATGACAACGATCGCAACCGTTACAAGCACAGTTATGATGAGCGGAAGAATGATCTGAACATACAATCGGAAATAACCGCAGCCTTCCAAAAGCGCCGCTTCGTCCAGCTCTCGTGGAATGGATTTCATGAATCCTACCAGCAGGAATACGGCAAATGGGAGCAATACGGCCGTATAGTACATGATAAGGCTGAAGTACGTTCCTCGAATGTGCAAATCACCCATTAGCTTAATGGTGGGTACGATAGAAACAGGCACGATTAGGCCCATGATGAATAAATAGTACGCCGTACGCAAAAAGCGGTCGTCTCTTCGTTGAATAATGAACGCAGCCATAGATGCAAACACATTGACGCAAAGCACCACGCAGCCCGAAATCAGGAAACTGTTCATGAACCCGCGTACAATATGCGCCTGAGCAAAGATGTCCTTATAATTGCTGAACTGCCACTCTGTGGGGAGGGACAAGCCGAACAGCGCTGATTCACGGATATCTTTGAACGAGTTGACGAGAATCATCAAAAAGGGGATGAGGATCATTAGTGCCAAACAGATAGTCACCAATTCAAGCACAATAAGCATGTTGCGCCGTTGTCTCACATCTCCACCTCCCGTTTCTTCATCTTCATCAGCACTGGCACACCAATGCAAGTAACTAAGATGAACAACACAACGTTAACCGTTGTCGCATAACCGAACTCTCCTGAACTGAACATGCTGCGAATATAGGTGTAAAACACTTCTGTCGTATATCCTGGTCCGCCTTCAGTCAGAACCATAACCATTTCAAACACTTTCATAGAACCAATCATGGAAAGTAACACATTTACGGTAAAAGCCGGTGCTAGCAGCGGAAAAATAATATGTCGGAACCGGCTCCAGTATTGCGCACCATCGATTGAAGCGCTTTCCGTCAAATCTTTGGGAATGAACTGAAGTCCCGCTAAATAAACGACCATAGAAAATCCAGCTACACGCCATATATCCGTCACAATAATGGAAAACAGCGCATATTTCGGATCGTTCAGCCAATCATGCGCAAGTGCGGCAAGCCCCACCTGCTCCAGAATTTGATTCACAATCCCATGCTCAGGATGATAAATAGCTCGGAAAATATAACCAATGACGATCGGAGCGATCACATAAGGAAGGAAAAATATCATCCGCAGCACACTGCGCAGCACAAGAGCTTCATTGAGAATGAGCGCCAAGCCAAGCCCGCATACATTTTGCAGTACCGTTACAGCAGCCGCAAAGATTAACGTATTGAACAAGGCAGTTAGTAGTCTCGGCTCTTGAAAGATCGCCGCATAGTTTTGAAAGCCTATGAACCGAATATCCTTGGCATTGATGTTCCAATCGGTGAAGCTGTAATAAAATCCGATGAGGGTTGGAGTTATAAAAAACACCAGAAAAACAGCCAGAGCTGGAAATGAAAAATAGAGCGGATACTTGCTTTTTCCCAATGCCTCCCCCTCCTTTTCTTTCAAGTTGGCTATTCGAATCCAGCTAACCGTTTGGATTTGCCGTCTTTTTTATAGTTGGCATCGAATTCCTTCACTGCCGCATCTACATTCCCATTGATGAAGAAGTTTTGCAGCGTTTTTTGGAAATCAGCAAATGTCGGGGTTAGACGGTTTTGGACGTTGATTTTTGCCTTGCCTGAATCGATTAAGCCTTTTACCGTTTGCTGCACAGGATACAAATCACTTTTAGCATCTTTAAAGATAGGAATGCCAGGCGCTGTTTGATAATACAGATTGACCATATCAGCAGTAACCATGAACTTGATTAAATCGACAGCTTCTTTCGAATGTTTTGCTTTTTCAGGCACCATTAATTGGTTAGGAGGCGTAATCAACGCCGTACCCGCATCATTCGCCGCAGGGAATGGGAAGAACCCAATGTGATCTTTCACAAAGTCTTTGCTGAATTTTTTCTCCAGTTGTGGAATAATGCCATCGAGCATAAACACCATGGCTACTTTACCATCACCTATCTTGCTCTGCATTTCGTCATACGTTCCTGCCATCAAATTATCTTGATATAAGCCGAGATCTTTCAATTCTTTCTGCTTCGTAAATAAATCTTTCACCTGTGGTATATCAGCAAGACCGAGTTGATTTTTCTCCAATTTCTGAACGCCTTCATCGCCGATTGCCGGATCTACACCCGATACCCAACCTGTCAAATAAAAGATTTGCGCCGGCCATCCATCCTTCACTCCTTCATAGAAAGGTGTCACGCCTGATGCTTTTATCTTCTTGGCTGTTTCAATTAAATCTGCATAGTTTTTAGGCGGCTGAACGCCAACCTTACCAAATACATCTTTGTTATAATAAACGCCCATCATACCCGTAGCCCCGAATGGAACACCATAGATCTTTTTATCCGGCGTTGTTTGGAATTCTTTCATTGATGGAATGATTCGATCCCATACTGCTGTATCTGAACTCCATTCATGAAGCGTTTCTTCAGCCCTTAATTTGACGTTTTGCTTCGTACCTGGCTGCATCAAAAATAAATCAGGAAAATCGCCTGTTGAAAACCGAGTTTTCATCATATTATCGAAGTCACCGCCGGGTAACGCTTGTAATTCGACCTTATTGCCGGTTTGCTTTTGATAAGCTTCGAAAATTTTGTTAAATGGAACAGCGTCCACTGTATTGGGAATTACAAACGTAAGGGTGACAGGATCTTTCGTCGGAGCTACTGTGCTGGTTGGCGTGTTCGTCGCTGTAGCTGATTTGCTTACTTCTGGCGTTCCTTTAGTGCCATTGTTACTACTGCATCCTGTAAATGAACTAGCTGCCAGACAAACCGTTAACATCGACAAAACCGTTTTCATTTTTCTCATTTTTGTAGTACCCTCCTTTAGGAATCGCTTACAAGTTAATTATATGAAAACGTTTTCCGTGACTCTATTCACGATTTCGACTAAAAATGTTTAATTTTCTTACCCTGAGACGTCCTCTACAAAGTTCCATGATGAAATGATGAGGGTTACACGGGTCCCTTTCCCCACTTCACTCTCTATTTTACATTCGAATTGCTTGCCCAAGCGGATTGCATACCTGGCATAGACATTGCGAATACCAATGCCCCCTCCCGCAGCAGAAGAAACAGGCATATCTTCTGACAATCGCTGTTTGCTGAGCTCGTTTCTTAACGCCTTCAGTCTCTCTGCCGAAATGCCGACCCCATCATCACTTACTGTGATGAGCAAAGATTCACCTTCTTTGTGAGCAATTATTCGGATCGTGCTTTTCCCAATCTTCGGCTCCACCCCATGGAACACCGCATTCTCCACAAGTGGCTGCAGTGTCATTTTCAGCAGCGGGTAATCGAGTAAATTGTCCTCAATTTCCTGAATATACGTAATTTTGTCTTCGAAACGGATTCGCTGAATGTTCATATAAGAATCAATTTGTTCCAACTCTTCACGAAGGGTAACCATTTCATCCTTATTTTTGATATTGTAGCGGAACATATCTGCAAGTGACTGAGCCATATCTCCGATTTTCTCAACATCATAATAATCAGCCATTGCCTTAATGCTATCTAGCGTGTTGTATAGAAAATGCGGATTAATTTGTGAATAGAGCATAGCAAGCTCGACTTGCTGAAGCTTAATTTGGTATATATATTTGGATTCGATTAAGTTTTGAAGTTCAACCTGCATGTCGTTAAAGTTCTTCGCGATTCTTCCGATTTCATCGCTACTTTTAACTTGGACTCGAACCGAGAAGTCGCCTCTTTTCACTCGATTAATCGTTCTATATAAGTCCAGAATTGGATTGGTAATTCTTTGCCCGAACAAAAAGGAAATAATTATTGTAACCAAAAAGGCTATCAGCGTTGTAAGTAGTGTTGCCGTTTTGATTCGATCCAGAGAACCGAACATTTCATTCTTAGGCATCGCAAGTACGACTTTCCAATTGGAATAATCCGACTGTGTATAGGTAACAAGCAGGTTGTCCTGCTCGCCGCCATACCAGAACTTTCCGCTGCCGTTTGTGATACGTGATAGCATATCTTTACGGAGAACAGCATCAGACTGCTTAAAAGAGGCGTATACTTGTTGATTATTTTGATCTAAAATGAGCAATTTGCTGTTCGTGGAAAGGCTATCGTTCTGACCCATATGGAGAAACAATTCAACATTGTATTCTGCGCGTACCACAATAAAATTGTCGGGATTAGCAAAATCTCGAATTAAAATGGACGATGAATATGCGGTCTCATCACTTCCAGAAACCGCTCCTTTGGGCGGACCGGTAAAATGCACACGACCGTCATTGATTACCGTCTGCTGGAACCAATCGGATTGCTGAACTTCATCGGCTGTCCAAGGCTTCTGATTATCCGAAGCATTCAGCATTTCTCCGTTATTGTAATAAATTTGAACCCGGATAAAATCTCTGATTGGTGTAATGTTAAAGCTTTTCAGAAATAAGTTTCCTATCTTTTGCCTGAACAGAAATTGATCCTGATTATCCATCGTCGCATACGCATTAATTCCATCTATGTACTCCTGACTGAAATAAGGCGCCAGCAGAAGATTTCGCTTGTTTTGAAAATCATTATCCATATTTTTCTCAATTTGTCGAACGATTTGAAAACTTGACGATTCTACCTGCTCCGATACAGAGCGATAAGAAATATAGAAGGAAATAGCTCCTACCGATGCTATGCAAATAAAAATAATAATGAAATAACTGAAGAGAAGAACGATACGGATTTTGGAAAATAAGGATCGGATTTTCCCGAAAATTCCCCAAAGCTTGCTTTTACGCATGATACCAACCTCCCCTCATTAAAACGTTTCAACTAGGAATGGGAATATTTTACCATACACCTTCTCGATCGGAGTAGGTTTATTTCAGAGCATTTTATATTAATTCTTACTTTTACCCATGGATACATGGATCCGTCTATCCAGAAAGGGAACGTAGCGACGCTAATTTCGTGAAATATGCTTCATTCAAGTAAACGAGGAACGTAGCGACGCTATTCCGTTGTTTTTAGCTTCGAATTGCACAAATTTCAATAAATAGAGCCCTCTCGTTCCGCTAATTCAATGTATAGCTCATTTCATCCACTTTATAGGCGTGTCGTTCCGTTAAGAACAACACTGCACCAAAAAAGACCTCCCCCTATTGGCGAAAGTCCTTATTCCTTAGTCCTTATGGATACGTGTAACCATCATTAAGCTAGATACCCCTCAAGGTCTATTACCCTTTTGGGACAGCCTCTTTCAATGATATATGTAAACCTTATCTTATCTATCATCAGTTATTCAACATCAAAACCCGCATCTTTCCAAGCGGCTGTTCCACCATCGATATAAGCCACGTCTTGAAAGCCCATTTGCTTAAGCAAGTAGGCTCCTAAGGAAGCTTGTCCGCCAGCTCCGCATGTAACCAAGATGGGGCGGTTCCTATCGGCAAGCCGCTCATCACGCAACCGCTCAGGGACGTCTAAATCCGCTCGAATAGGCAGCATACCTAAGGAAATATTTACACCGCTTGGAATAAGTCCGCATACTCCTGCATCCGCGGCATCCTGGACGTCAATGACCAAAGTAAGTTCTTCGTTAGCTCCGCTTCTACATGTTATGCAGGGTAACCTCCGCCAGGTGGCGGCCAAGCTCCATTCATTCGGCGGAGCAAAACGATTTCTCCCAAGTGATAAGAATTGTGTGAGGCAATGTTGCGCAAAATACCCGCTTTCGTCTCCGTCGGAAACTTTTCAAGAGTTTCATCCAGCTGTGACGTTCGAGCAATCTCACAAGCTCTCTCAACTCCTCGAAGAAAGCTTTGAACAATCGTCTCCCATTCCTCATCACTCTCTGGACGATCAGCGGTAGGCCAACTGTCCATGACGTGTGAAGGCAATTCAGGCTTGCCTCCTTCAAGGTAAGTCAACAAAAATTCCTGCCAGTAGCTCATATGCTTCAACAACTGATAAATGGTGTAAGGCGAACCCGTAATACGAGTGCCTGCAAGCTCAGCATTAATATCGGACAATGCTCTAGTTATCGGAATATGTCCGCGCTCTCCAACTAATGATTTCACAAGTGCTTCACCAAATGCTCGATTGGATTCATTTATAGACATGGCTGTCATCTCCAACCTCCTTCATTCATTTATTTGATATGCTATTAATTCGATATCTCCAAATTAAATTGCATAAAATATAATTTTACAAAACTATAATATCCTAACTTTATACAAAGTGTCAAGTCGGTTCAATCTCCGCAGAAATGCGTACTTATCACCGATAATCATATAATTATTATATTTCTTCATGAGCAGGTATATTGGTTTAAGAACATTTAAATGATACAATATGGAAATGATAGACAATCAAACCGAAGGAGTGAAATTAATGGCTATTGATGTATATCTTAATTTTAATGGAAACACTCGTGAAGTCATTGAGTTTTACGCTGACGTATTTGGACTAGACAAGCCACAAATCATGACTTTGGTGATACTCCACCCGACCCATCCTATCCTCTTCCTGAGGAAGCCAAACATTTAGTTATGCATGCACGTCTTCGTATTTCTGGAAGTACTGTTATGTTCTCCGATGTTTTCCCAGGCATGCCTTACGTTGCCGGGAACAACATTAGCCTTTCCTTAGTCAGCAAAGATATGGATGAAGTGAAGTCAGCCTTTCATAAGTTGAAAGAAGGCGGCAAAGTAGGCATGGAGCTTCAAGAAACGTTCTGGAGCAAATGCTACGGCAATTTAGAAGATAAATTCGGTATTCAATGGCAGTTTAATTATGACAATGGTGAAACGGTTTATTAATTAATCTTTTCACCATACAAAAAGGATATTCAATCTTTCTTTCTCAAGAAAGGATTGGATATCCTTTTTTTGCATGGGACTATACCTTCATTTACAATATGGGAGAAACCAATTTCGATATGGACTCCAGAAAACGAATCCGTAAAGAACGCTTATCATATTCCTCCAACGTCAACTCCATACAGCCCTCCATATCCTTCCAGAACGTGTTTTCCAACTTTTTCGCCGTCTCTGCATGATACATTAAGGCGTTAGTTTCGAAATTCAGCCGAAGGCTGCGAATATCGAAGTTGGCCGTCCCTACAGAGGCTACCTGGCCATCGACGATGATCGTTTTCGCATGAAGAAAGCCTTGATCATATAAGTAGCATTTCACTCCAGCTCGAAGCAATTCACCTACATAATACAAGGAAGCCCAATGAACAAACATATGATCTGCTTTCTCAGGGATCATGATTCTAACATCTATGCCCGATAAAGCAGCAATGCGCAGCGCATTCAACATGCTTTCTTCAGGGATAAAATAAGGAGTCTGCAGGAGGATTCTGCTCTTGGCCATGTGAATCATTTTTAGGAATGTAAACACGAAATGCGGCCATGCTTCATTAGGTCCACTTGCCACAATTTGCATAGGCACGTGTTCCAAGCTATTGGCTTCCACCATAGTATCGGGAAAATACTGCGGCTCAACTTCCATTTGCTGCACGGATGCTAAGTTCCAGTCCAGTATAAATCTCGACTGCAAAGCGCGAACAACGCTTCCGGTCAAACGAAGATGCGTATCTCGCCAGTAACCAAATCGCGGATCCAAACCCAGATACTCGTTACCGACATTGAATCCACCCATGTACCCAATCTGACCATCAATGATAACCAATTTACGATGATTGCGATAATTTACCCGATAGTTCAGAAATGGAATTCGCGATGGGAAAAATGCGGCTTTTTGCCCGCCCGCTTTTAGGAAATCTCGGAAAAAGGACTCCTTCAAGGACCTTGAGCCAATATCGTCATATAAAAATTTAACGTGGATACCCTGTTCCGCTTTCCTCGTGAGGGCTTCCATGATCTTGTGACCCAGCGAATCATTCTTAACGATATAATACTGCATATGTATATGGGACTCAGCAGCTTCAATTTTCATCAGTAAATCACTGAATTTAGCCACTCCGTCTGTGAAAATATGTACACCATTATCTTGCGTGAGGAACGCATCGTTCGTTGCGACATTCAGATAAATCAAATCTCGATACTGACTTACCATCGGATCAATATAAGGCAGCGTCCCGTCGATCAGCTGTTCCCGCTGCTCTGAAATGACAGTTTGCACTCTTTCCAACATACGGCGGTTCCATTTATACAGCTTTCTACGGCTCAAATTTTGGCCTAGCATCACATAGAGCAAGAATCCGAGAATCGGGATGAATAAGAGCACCATAAGCCACGACCATGTTGCTGCCACGTTTCGACGTTCTAAGAACACCACCGTTATGGCGAGTAAAATATTGATCACAAAGACGACAGTTAGTACATGCGATATCCAGTCCATAACATCACTCCAAACCATTTATATCAACTCTTCGCTATTATACCTGAATTTCGACAAATTAGGAAAAGACCCCCTATTCACAAAGTGAATAAGAGGTCATTGACAAGCTACCGTTTATGCTATTTTCTTAATTAGGCACAGTTTTCTCAAATAGTAAACGCCGCCTACTTTAATGACATCATCCGAATAAGCTTCGATCAATGAACCTGCGTCTTCCAATTCGCCATCAAACCACACCTCTACAGGTGTTTGAAACAACATGCAGTGGTACATATCTGCATCCGTTAAACATACCTCAGTCCGGCTCATTATGAACAACTGCCTCTCCTAATAAATTTCATCCGGTTAATGTCTTTATCGACACAATTAAGGATAAAATGAAGAGGAACTGACAGAAGAAACTGGAAGCAATGTGCCTCCAGTCTCCTTTTAAACTTAGTTAGTAACCATTATTTTATAAAGTGCGATATACTGCTGGGCCGACTTTTTCCAACTGAAATCGCCTTTTTTCATATTTTGCTGAATTTTCAGCCATGCCTCTCTATCATTCTTGTAGAAAAATACAGCGCGGCGAATGATATGCAGCATGTCATGCGCGTTATAATTGCTGAATGTGAATCCAGTTCCTTCACCCGTGAACTCATTATAAGGCTGTACGGTATCTTTCAGTCCGCCAGTTTCTCTTACAATGGGGACAGATCGATAACGAAGTGCTATCAATTGCCCAATCCCGCAAGGCTCGAACTGAGACGGCATCAAGAACAGGTCAGAAGCCGCATAGACTTGATGTGCTAATGATTCATCGAAGTAGATTTGAGCAGACACCTTATCTGGATGTGTTTGAGCCGCATATCGGAACATTTGCTCATACCCATAGTCGCCTGTACCAAGAACGACAAGTTGAATGTCCAAAGCGAGAATCTCCGAAATAACATGCTGGATGAGATCAAGTCCTTTTTGCTGCACCAAGCGAGTGACCAACGCAATCATCGGTACATCACCATTCACAGGCAGACCCAAGCGCTCCTGCAGAGCCAGCTTATTCTGCTGCTTCTTCGGTAAGGAATCTCGATAATTCACAACCAGATGTGAATCGGTCATTGGATCGAATACGTCATAATCAATGCCATTCACGATACCCGTTAACTGATCTTTGCGATGACGCAGCAGGCTGTCCAAAAATTCACCATAAAAAGGAGTTTGAATTTCCTCCGCATAAGTCTGACTTACCGTTGTTATCCAATCCGAATAGAGAAGCCCGCCTTTGAGAAAGCTTGCACCACCATGCAATTCGAGTGCAGTTCCTGTGAAATGATCGTCTGATAAACCGAACAAATCTTTTAATAGGGATTGATCAAACACACCTTGATATTTCAAATTATGAACGGTAGACATCGTCTTCATCTCGCTATAGAAAGGGAGGTGTTGATAATGTGCCTTCAGCAGCACAGGAATCATACCCGATTGCCAGTCATGGCAATGAATCACATCCGGCTGGAAATCAAGTAAGGGGAGCGCCTCAATAACCCCTTTGCAGAAGAACCCAAAACGCTCCGCCTCGTCACCATAACCATAAATGCCTGGACGCTTGAAATAAAACTCATTATCCACGAAGTAAAAGGTGACTCCCTCATGCTGAAGCATCTCAATCCCGATGTATTGCTTTCTCCAACCGATGTACACATCAAATGTGGCTACCTTCGTCATTGCTTCCCGATAAACAGCAGGGATATCGCCATACTTAGGTAAAATAACCCGCACATCCAGTCCTTGACGAGTAAGCTCCTTCGGTAAGGAGCCAATTACGTCAGCTAGACCGCCTGTTTTAATAAAAGGTACAGCCTCAGATGCAGCAAATAGTACTTTCATCTTCCTACTCCTCCAATGGATGTTTGAAAAGCCACCTTTTGCAAAACGAAGCTTATTCAGAATGATTGGTCGGTGTCGAAGCTAGAACAACTGCCAAGAACTTAGGTAATCGTTCTAGCTTCTAGGCTTCTGAAAGCTGACTTTTCAAATTTATTTGATCTAGATCACTTTCGTTTTCGCAGCAATGAATGGTGCTTTGTTATCTCCCGTTAAGACACGTCCACGACTAATGAAGACATCCTTATCCAGGATCGCATTCTCAATGATCACATTCTCTTCAATCTCACAGTTTTGGAGAATGATGCTGTTCTTCACGTACGCGCCTTTACGGATCTTCACACCACGGAACAGAATACTGTTTTCTACTTTACCTTCGATGACGCAGCCGTTTGCGATGAGCGCGTTTTTAGCAGCTGCGGTATCCAAGTACTTCGCAGGCGGTTCATCTTTAACCTTCGTGTAAATCAGGTTTTTCTGGAAGAAGAGCTCTCTCCAAATCGCCGGATTAAGCAGCTGCATACTGTGCTTGTAGTAGCCTTGAATCGAGTTCACAATCCCTACATGACCTTCGAATTTGTAGCCATACACACTGAGCTTATCAATGTTTTTCATAATGCCATCGCGAACCAGATGATCGTAACCTTGCGCTAAGCAAGATTCAACCATATCCAACAGCAGCGCTTTGCTCATGATGTACATTTCCATTGAAATGTTGTTTGTACGCAATCTACCTGTGTGATCCTCCATGAGAGTCACTTGCCCGCTATCCTTGACCGCTAACCGACGGAATTTTCCTTGAATATCCTCATCTGTTTGCTTATAGATAACCGTAATGTCTGCTTGTGTATCCTCATGATAACGTACAGCGTCACGCAGATCGAGGTTGCATACCATGTGGCTTCGTGAAATAATAACAAGCTCTTCTTTACCACGATAGAAATAATCTCTATGGCTATAGAATTGGTATAAATCACCACGTGAAATGCCTGTTGGTTCATTGAGCACAGATGGGAGTACGAACAAGCCGCCCCGCTTCCGATCCAAATCCCATTCTTTCCCAGAACCCAAATGATCCATGAGTGAACGATATTTATGTTGAGTGAATACTGCAACATTATCAATGCCGGAATTCACCATATTGGACAATGTAAAATCAATTAATCGATACCGGCCACCGAACGGCACGGATGCTGGGCAACGAAAGTAGGTCAGTTCTTCCAAATCATCCGGTTCATTCACTAAATTAATGACACCCATTACATGCTTCACTCGACATCATCCCTTCTGATTGGCATTCGCTGATATCCGTTCATTACCACCAATAAGTACGATTTCCCCTTTGCCATCTACCACAGCACCGTCTTCTACGACCGTGTTTTCGCCGATAATCGCTTTGTTAATCGTTACGTTATTACCAATTTTGGCATTAGGCATAATGACGGAGTCGCGAATCTGGCTTCCTTCGCCAACCTGTACACCGAAGAACAAAACGGAATGATCGACATCCCCGAATATCGCGCAGCCTTCATTAACGAGTGAACGTTTAATATTCGCAGTTGGCGCCACATACTGAGCTGGCTGGTAAGGGTTCTGGGAGTATACACGCCAGTCCTTATCATTTAAATTAAGCTCATTATTGTCGTCCAGCAGATCCATGTTCGCTTCCCATAGACTATCGATCGTACCTACATCTTTCCAGTAGCCTTCAAAAGGATAAGCGAACATTCTCGCCTCATCTTTCAGCATCATGGGAATGATATCTTTCCCAAAATCTTTACTGGAATTAGGATTTTCCTCATCCTCGAGCAGATAAGATTTCAGTACGCTCCAATTAAAAATATAAATACCCATCGAAGCCAAGTTACTGTTCGCTTCTTTCGGTTTTTCTGCAAATTCAGTTATTTCTTGTTTGTCATTAACGCTCATGATGCCGAACCGGTTCGTTTCCTCCCATTTCACTTCAATGACAGCAATCGTTGCGTCGGCTTTCTTCTCTTTGTGGTAAGACAGCATCAGATCATAGTCCATTTTATAGATGTGATCACCCGAGATGACCAAAACATATTCAGGATCATATTGCTCAATAAAGCCGATATTGCGATAGATGGCATTCGCTGTTCCTTTATACCAATCCCCGCCTTTTTGCTCCATGAACGGTGGCAAGACCGTCACACCGCCATATTTGCGGTCAAGGTCCCATGAACTTCCAATCCCAATGTACGTATTGAGTACGAGAGGTTGATACTGGGTTAGGACACCAACGGTGTCGATCCCTGAATTCGTACAATTGCTGAGGGTAAAATCAATGATACGATACTTCCCGCCAAAATGAACGGCTGGCTTGGCTAAATTGTTCGTCAGAACGCCTAATCTTCGTCCTTCTCCTCCAGCGAGGAGCATGGCAACACATTCTTTACTGCGCATATCTGATTTCCCCCTTCAACTTCGTCAATCACAGTTTGGAATTCACTCACACATTTTATATAAACAGCCGCAAGCGGCGGAATACACAACGCTAAACTATTAGGCAGCCCGTGCCATGAACGCTTTTCACTGGATATAGGCTCTGAGTTACCTTGACCAGAACCGCCAAACTCGGGTGCATCGCTGTTAAATACGACTTCGTACACACCAGACCGAGGAACGCCGATTCGGTAATCCGGGTGTACTACAGGGGTGAAATTACATACGAGAATCAAGTCATCCTCCGGCAATTTCCCTTTGCGCATAAAGGTTACAACGCTCTGGCTCTCATCATGCGGGTTGATCCACTGGAACCCATCCGGATGATGATCCAACTGCCACAATGCTGGTTGGTCCAGATAAAATTGATTAAGCGCTTTGACGTAATGATGCATTTGACTATGTTTTTCGTATCCTTCGAGTAAAAACCAATCGAGTTCTTCAAGATCCTTCCATTCGTCGAATTGACCGAATTCACTGCCCATAAACAGCAGCTTTTTACCAGGGTGACCCGTCATATACCCGTATAGAACGCGCAGATTAGCAAATTTCTGCCAATAATCGCCTGGCATCTTATGTAGGAGCGAACGTTTGCCATGAACCACTTCGTCGTGTGAAAGCGGCAATACGTAATTTTCGCTAAAGGCATACATGAATGAGAACGTGATCAGCTTGTGATGATACTTGCGATTAATAGGATCTAATTTCATATAACGCAGCATATCGTTCATCCAACCCATGTTCCACTTATAATTAAATCCGAGTCCTCCATCGTGGATAGGCGCAGTAACGAGCGGCCAATCGGTAGAATCCTCAGCCATCATCAACGCATCCGGATAGAAGGAGAAAACGACCTGATTCAGCTTGCGCAGGAATGCTATCGCTTCGGGATTATCATCCCCACCCCATTGATTCTTGATCGGTTCCTCATTCCATCTGCCAAAATTCAAATGCAGCATGGAAGCTACAGCATCCACTCTTATCCCATCAATATGATACATGTCCATCCAAAATACAGCATTGGAGATTAAGAAGGTTTGAACCTCGGGACGACCAAAATCGAAAGTAAGTGTACCCCATTCCAGCTTCTCTGCTTTACGAGGGTCTTCATATTCATAAAGCGGCTTCCCATCAAACAGCCTGAGTCCATGACTGTCCTTACAGAAATGGCCAGGGACCCAATCCATAATGACCCCAATCCCCTTCTGATGACACCGGTCAACGAAATGCATGAACTCCTTGGGAGAACCGTGGCGGCTAGTTACGGAGAAATAACCTGTTGCTTGATAGCCCCAAGAACGGTCAAACGGATGTTCTGCGAGCGGCATTAATTCAATGTGCGTATACCCCATATCAACTGCGTAATCGACTAGCTCTTCAGCAAGTTGAACATAGGTATATAAGTCTTCACTATGTCGGTCTTTTTTGCGCCACGTACCCAGATGAACCTCATAAATGGATAATGGCTTATTGTAAGCGGGGATTTCCTTTTTCTGTTGCTGCCATGCCTGATCCTTCCATTCGTAACCTTCGAGATCAACGACACGCGATGCGGTACCCGGACGTAATTCCGAATAAAAGGCATACGGGTCTGCTTTCAACAAAATCTGGCCCGTTTCGCTATGAATTTCAAACTTGTAATAATCGCCTTCACTTGCTTCTGGAACGAACAAAAGCCATAAGCCGAGAGTACTAAACTTCTCCATACGATGAGTCCCAGATTGCCAACTGTTGAAATCACCAAGCAAGTTAACCTGTTTGGCATGAGGTGCCCATACGGCAAAACGAACTCCCTCTTGCCCTTTTGTTTTGCTTACATGCGCCCCTAAGATGCGATAACTGTGGTAAAGGGATCCTTCATGAAGCAGAAACAAATCTTCTGGGCTAGGTATACCAACATTTGCCCCCACGTTATCCCTCCTTAAAATCAACCTGATTTCGTCAAAACTGGATTTTACTTATATTCGCCTTACGTTACAAATACAACAACCAGGCAAAGAATCCTTCATTTTTACATTAAAAAAAAAAAGGAAATTACTCAACCCTTGGTGAATTATTTGAGGGACATTATATCGAGAGGTGGAACACAAATAATGAAAGATAAAGTAAAGGGACTTATCGTTGGTTTAACGATCGGTTCCGTATTAAGCGGTACCGTAGCATTTGCAGCAAACAGTCAAATTGAAGTCGCATTCCGAAGTCTTAAGTATATGTTTGACGGTGTTGAGAAAGCACCTTCCGAAGCTAAAGGATTTATTTATGAAGGCTCTACCTATGTACCCCTTAGATTTGTAAGTGAAGCACTTGGGAAAAAAGTCGAGTGGGACGAAGAAAATGAAACGATTTGGATCGGTAACAATCCTAAGCATGTGGTAGCTACTTACAAGGGCGGAACTGTTACAAAGGGTGAATTTGATACTTTCTTTGCTATGCAAGCACTCTTTAATAGCGGTCATGCTGCCTCTAAAGATGACCTTGCGTACCAAAAAAGTATGGTCACCCAACTCATTCAAAACCGAATTCTATTCGGTAAAGCATCTGAGGCCGACCAGAACGCCGCCAAAGACGGTGCTGTTAAACAAATCGCTGCTTGGAAAAGCCAATTTGGCGAAGCGAAGTTCCAGGACGATTTAAAAAAAGTGAACACGACCGTAACGGATCTTCAGTACTTTCTGGTAGGCAGCATCGGTGCACAAAATTACATAAAGTCCAGTATTTCAGATAGCCAGTTAAAAGCCAAATATGATGAAACACTCAAAGCAGACAAAGATGCTTTTACCATCGCCTCTGTGCGACACATTTTGATTGGATTGAATGACCCAACAAGCTCAGAGACCAAAGCTCTTCGTACGAAAGAGGAAGCACTTAAACGAGCAAAAGAAGTACAACAGAAGCTTAAGAACGGTGAAGATTTCGCCAAGCTGGCCAAAGAATTCTCAGATGACCCGGGTTCCAAAGATGCTGGCGGTCTTTATGCGGATGCCGATGTAAGTCAGTGGGTACCTGAATTTAAGAAAGCAGCTATCGAGCAGACGATCGGAACGATCGGTGACCCTATCGCGACAGATTTCGGTTATCATGTTATCAAAGTAGAAGCCAGATCCGTTAAATCCTTTGATTCTGTAAAAGAGCAGCTGAAAGCTGCGCTTGAACAACAGCAATTTCAACAATTTGTAGAAAAAGAACTGCCTGATTTGATTGAAAAGATCGATTTAGGTCAATAAATGGTGTACAATGAATGTTTGTTAAAGTATACAAGTTGAAGGATGGAATGCAGCATGTTTTATGCAAAAGACTGGGTTGATTATGAGCTCCTCGATACAGGCGGCGGCGAAAAGCTCGAGCGTTGGGGCACGATCGTCCTGAGAAGACCAGACCCACAAATCATTTGGCCGTTACAAAAAGAAACGCCGGCATGGCGTCAAGCTGACGCTCATTATCACCGCAGCTCAAGCGGCGGCGGACAATGGGAGCAGCACGCAGAGCTTCCTGAGCGCTGGACGATTAACTATGACCAGAAGTTGTCCTTCTATATTAAGCCAACCAGCTTCAAGCATACGGGCTTATTCCCTGAGCAAGCAGTCAACTGGAAATGGATGATGGACAAAATCCAAGGAGCCGGGCGTCCTATCAAAGTACTAAACCTATTTGCCTATACAGGCGGGGCCTCACTGGCTTGCGCTTACGCAGGCGCCGAAGTTTGCCATGTGGATGCCTCCAAAGGAGTCGTTCAATGGGCCAAGGAAAATCTGCATCTAAGCGGCCTAGGCAGTCGTCCTGTTCGTTTTATCACGGATGACGTATTCAAATTCGTACAAAGAGAACAGCGCCGCGGAAGCAAGTACGATGCGATTATCATGGATCCTCCTTCTTACGGACGCGGACCCAATGGCGAGACTTGGAAATTGGAAGATGACCTCTTCCCTTTCATTCAGACCTGCCAATCGATTCTGACGGACAATCCGTTATTCCTGTTGATCAACTCTTATACAACGGGTATCTCGGCCACTGTGCTCCAGAATATCTTAAGCATGGCGATGAAAGCCAAGCATGGCGGCACGATCTCTAGTGGCGAAATCGGCCTGCCGATCACCCACTCCGGCTTGATGCTCCCTTGCGGTATTCTGGGACGCTGGGAGGCGTAACGGTGGCAGCATCTAGAGATGGCTCGGGAGCATCACAAATTCCGATACTGTTCGAAGACAACCACATTCTTGTGGTTGAGAAGCCCGTCAACATGCCTACGCAGGAAGACGATTCACGTGATCCTGATCTGCTGAATGTGCTGAAGGCTGATCTGAAGCACCGTCATAACAAGCCCGGCAATGTGTACCTCGGGCTTGTACACCGGCTGGATCGTCCCGTTGGCGGCGTGATGGTATTCGCCAAAACGTCAAAAGCCGCGTCCCGATTATCTGACGCGGTGAGAACGAGGCAGCTCGACAAGACGTACGTCGCTGTCGTGCATGGCAAGCCGCCACAGTCGTCCGCTACGCTGCGCCACTGGCTTTGGAAGGACACGCGGACGAATACTGTCAGCGTGGTCAGAGAAGGCCAGCAGGACGCCAAGGAGGCTGTGCTGGACTATAAGCTTCTCGGCAGCCAAGACGGGCTCAGCTTGATCCAGATCAAGCTGCACACCGGGCGGCCGCATCAAATCCGCGTGCAGCTGGCAGCCATCGGCTGCACGCTCTACGGCGACCAGCGCTACGGCAGCGCGGTCAACAAGCCCGGCCAGCAGCTTGCGCTGTGGGCCACGGCTCTTGCCTTTGAGCATCCAACGCTCAAAGAGACGCTGCGCTTTCGGTCGCTACCGCCGATGCAGCGGCCCTGGAGCGAATTTACACTCCCAGAGTTGTAAATTCGTTTCAACCCCCCGGGTCGCTTTTAATTGGCGACCTTCCCAAGTAAATAAATAAGCAATTTCTGATTATGGGCGGAAACGCGGCCCAGGTACGAATCCAAAAGTTGTTCCCGGATTCTCATACCTCTCTCGCATTCCGCCTTTCCTTTTTCCGTGACGTTGACCCAAACGATACGGCGGTCCTTTTCATCTCGCTCCCTTGCGATCAATTCACTTTTCTCCATCCGATCTAACAGTGTTGTCACAGCTGCAGGCGTTGTGGATAAATATTCGATTAAATCAGAAGGCTTCATCCGTTCATTCGTCATAAGCAGCTCTAACACATTAAGCTGTCCTTCCGTAATGGTAGGTGCTAATCCTACCTCCATCTGGTTTTTCAATTCCTTAGACAATTTCAACCATAGCTTCCCAAAATCATCGGAATACATCCTCATCAACTCGCTTCCAACATCTCTTAAGGCAAGTATAGCATGCCTTTTCTTTGGTTTAAAGGTTAATGCCATTAATATTTTCAGACAAAAGCTGCACCGCTTGAGACATGCTGTGGCTTGCTGTCGATCCCTCCATTACTTTGTCCGTTTAACAAGAAATTGGCCATGCTTCTCGACTTCTTTTAACACCTCGCCCAATACTTACATATACTGTGAAGCAGGTATGTACAGTTTCTAAATACGAAACCATTTTCTACGGCCTCGTGAGTATCACATAAAGGAGACTTTCGATTCATTCTTCACAACTGATAAGCATAACTCAATATTCGATTTTAGATTGATTCACAACTGGTATTCATAACTCCAAAATGAGATTTTAGAGTCAATCAGCTTTCGTGAGGGCAGATGGGCTATAGTGATTACCAATGTTGTATTTTCTACAAGAATTCACACGCCAAAAGGCTATTTTGCAACTTGAAGTTGCATTTCGTACAACATTTTGAGCCCATTTGTTGCAAAATCGCTTATATCGAGCTCTTTTGTCGTACATTATGCAACATCAATGGGTGAGAGGCCGGATCTAGGCAGCAATTGTTGCACTTTCTGCAACATCGACGATCTCAAAGGTCTTATTTTTACGATGATAGTTTCTTAAGAAAACTCAAAGGAGTGGTTTAAGGTGGAAGCTTGGAAAATAGAGCTTGGTAAAAAGGCACTAGAGGCTGGCATAATGAAAGACCCACAGTGGCTGGATCGATTAGACGAACCGATGCCCCTGTGGGTCCTATTGGAGTTAGCTTTTATGCTCATTGAGAAGCTGGATCCACCTACAGTCAGCTATGATTGAGGGAATCTCAAGATCTCTACGATTGCATCTGTTTTGGAAACAGGTATAAGTTGTTTACCTTGTGCTTTTCGATCCTCCAGAGGTGCTGTCTCTGTTGAGAAACGCAGCTTCTCCCCATTACTCATGACAGCCGTAATGAGATAATCCATTTTCACGATAAATGTGCGTATTAACGCTGAACCATTAGGTCTCACACGCTTGCCTTCTTTAAATTCGAAGGTAAGTATGCCCTTGCCGCCTCGTCCTTGGATGGGATAGTCCACAACTAGGGAACGCTTCGCATACCCGAGGTCCGAGATGACCAACACTTCTCCCTCATCCCCATAAATCCACTCGGCCGAGACGACTTCATCGTCTTCCTTGAGTTGGATGCCGCGCACACCCGCGGCCGCACGGCCCATCGGGTTCACTTCCTCCTCACGGAAACGGATACTCATGCCCTGCTTCGTGACAAGCAATATTTCTTTCGTATTGTCACTTAGGTGTACGTGAAGGACTTCGTCATTCTCACCAAGCTTACAAGCAACGATTCCGTTTGAGCGGTTCGTCATATATTCTTTAAGCTCTGTACGCTTCACTTGTCCTTTGCGTGTAACGAACACAAGCGACTTGGTCGGATCCTCAAAGCCCTTCACTGGAATAACGTTTACTATGCGATCTTCCTTGGCAATAGGAATGACATTCACAATCGCGGTTCCGTTCTCTTTCCACTTGTACTCGGGCACTTGATGGACAGGCAGTAAGTAATATTGCCCCTTCTTCGTGAAGATCAGCAAACTTTCGATCGTATTCACGTCGAGCAGGAAGCGCAAGTAATCGCCATCCTTCAGTCCTGTATTCTCAAGCTCTCCACCTGAACGTGTGTAGGAAAGCTTGCTCGTCCGTTTCAAGTAACCTTCATTGGACAACGTAACAAGGACATCTTCCGCGTTTACGAGTACCTCAAGATTTACCTTTAGTTCCTCTACTTCACCTTGGATAGCCGAGCGGCGGTCGATGCCGTACTTCTTACGGATTTCGCCCATTTCCTCTTTAATTACACCTAGCAGTTTCTTCAAGCTGCCAAGAATTCCACGTAAATAAGCAATCGTTTTCTCAACATCTTTCAACTCTTTTTCAAGTGTTGTGATTTCTAAATTCGTTAATCGGTATAATTGCAAAACAAGAATAGCATCTGCTTGACGCTCTGAGAATCCAAACTTCTCAACAAGGTTGTTTTGCGCATCTTGCCGATTCTTTGAAGCTTTAATCGTTGCGATAACTTCGTCCAGGATGTTAAGGGCTTTGACAAGTCCCTCTAACACATGTGCGCGGTCTTCGGCTTTCTCAAGCTCATATTGGGAACGGAACGTAACGACTTCCTTCTGATGACCAATGTAAGCTTCAAGAATTTCTCGAATACCCAATTGACGAGGCGCTTTATTCACAATCGCAACCATATTGAAATTGTAGGTCACTTGCAAATCGGTCTTCTTCAGTAAGTAAGCCAAAATACCCTGCGCATCAGCTTCTTTCTTAAGCTCAACGACAATTCGCAACCCATTTCGACCGCTTTCATCACGTACTTCGGCAATTCCTTCGATTTTCTTCTCAAGCCGAATGTTCTCCATGGCCGTAACCAGTCGAGATTTGACAACTTGATAAGGGATCTCCGTGATTACAATTTGTTGTCTGCCGCCGCGCATATCTTCTATCGCTGTTTTGGAACGTATGTAAATACGACCTTTCCCCGTGCGATAAGCTTCGCGAATGCCTTCTTCACCCATGATAATGCCAGAGGTCGGGAAATCGGGTCCTTTGACGATTGTCATCAATTCTTCGACTGTGATCTCAGGCTTGTCGATCATGGCTGTGCAGGCATCAATGATTTCACGCAAATTATGCGGTGGAATTTCTGTTGCGAATCCTGCCGAAATCCCGCTGACACCATTCACGAGTAAATTCGGATACCGCGCAGGGAGCACGACGGGCTCCTTCGTGGAATTATCGAAATTATCCTTGAACATGACTGTACGTTTCTCAATATCACGAAGAAGTTCCATCGCGATCTCAGAAAGTCTAGCCTCTGTGTAACGCATAGCTGCCGGCGGATCATCATCCAGTGATCCCCAGTTACCATGGCCATCTACAAGGGTGTGGCCCATCTTCCACGGCTGCGCCATACGAACCATACCATCATAAATGGAGGCATCTCCGTGCGGATGGTAATTCCCCATGACATCACCGACGGTTTTGGCCGATTTACGATAAGGCTTATCCGGGGTATTTCCAGAGTCGTACATTGCGTACAATACACGTCGTTGTACAGGCTTTAAACCATCCCTCACATCTGGAATCGCGCGATCCTGAATAATATATTTAGAATAACGCCCGAAACGATCGCCAACGATCTCCTCCAGAAAGGCAGGTAAAAACTCTTCTAATATGCTCATCTTTCATTCACCACTCTTTTTGGTCTACTCTACATATTCGGTAAAATCGACGTTCTCGATAATCCACCGCTTGCGTGGATCTACCTTATCGCCCATTAATGTTGTTACTCGTCGTTCTGCTTTAGCGGGATCTTCAATCTGTACTTGCAGCAAAGTACGGCTTTCCGGATTCATCGTCGTTTCCCACAACTGCTCCGGATTCATCTCACCCAAACCTTTATAACGCTGCAGTTCAGTATTCTTACCAAGTTCTTTGACAACAACCTGTAGTTGATCGTCCGTCCAAGCGTACTTGTGTCCAGCATTCTTGCCTTTTCTTGTCACTTTATAAAGCGGAGGCTGTGCGATGTACACTTTACCCTGGTCGATCAATGGCTTCATATAGCGGTAAAAGAAGGTCAAAAGCAAAACCTGAATGTGCGCGCCGTCCGTGTCTGCATCTGTCATAATAATGATTTTGCCGTAATTCATCTCTTCTGCTTCGAATTCAGAGCCAACTCCAGCTCCAATGGCAGCGATGATCGCTTTGTATTCATCATTTTTCATAATATCGAGAAGCTTGGATTTCTCGGGATTCATCGGTTTTCCTTTGAGCGGTAAAATCGCCTGGTGCTTAGAATCACGTCCTTGCTTGGCTGAGCCACCGGCGGAATCCCCTTCGACAATGAACAGCTCATTTCGCTGCAAATCCTTCGATTGTGCAGGGGTTAGCTTACCATTCAGGTTCGAGCTCTCACTCTTTCCTTTTTTACCGCTGCGAATTTCTTCTCGCGCTTTACGAGCCGCTTCTCGTGCTTTGGAAGCTTGTACAGCCTTTTTCAGCATCATTTGCGCGATTTGCGGATTTTCTTCCAAGAAAACAGTCATTTTATCAGAAACAACCGCATCTACAGCACTTCTTGCATTAGCGCTTCCAAGCTGATCTTTCGTTTGACCAACGAATTCAACATCGCCCATCTTGATATTGATAACAACCATCATACCTTCCCGAAGGTCGGTACCATCAAGATTTTTTTCTTTTTCTTTGATAATGCCCCCTTTACGGGCATATTCATTCATGACGCGTGTATAAGCTGTCTTAAAACCGGTCTCATGGGTACCGCCGCCGCGGGTAGGGATTGAGTTTACGAAGGAAGCGATCGTTTCTGTGTAGCCATCGTTGTATTGCAAAGCTACCTCTACTTCGATTTC
Source organism: Paenibacillus sp. J31P190 (assembly GCF_059692075.1). Lineage (NCBI taxonomy): Bacteria > Bacillati > Bacillota > Bacilli > Caryophanales > Paenibacillaceae > Paenibacillus > Paenibacillus sp. J31P190. The sequence goes on from NZ_JCAUAS010000002.1 coordinate 444,508, forward strand.
ATCTTTTTCTGAAGCAAAGTGAATCACAGGATGAAGAACCGTTTTCTCCTCATTCAGGAATTCAACAAATTGACTTGCGCCACCCTCATATTGAAAAGTGTCTAATTTATCCGACCGTTCGTCTTTCAAGTTAACGAGAAGTCCTGAGTTGAGGAAAGCAATTTCTTGCAGACGTTCAGCTAAAGTATCGTAGTTTATGGTTGTTCCGCCTTGAAATACGCGTTTGTCAGGCTTAAAGGTTACTTTCGTTCCTGTACGATTCGTATTCCCTACGACTTCGAGTCCGGTAACCGGTTCACCAACATGCTCGATTCCTGCATCGTCGACCCAATATTCAAAGCGCATTTTATGCACCTTGCCATCTCGATAAATTTCTACTTCCAGCCATTCGGATAAAGCATTCGTTACCGATGCACCTACACCATGAAGTCCGCCAGACTTCTTATAGCCTGATCCGCCAAACTTACCGCCGGCATGTAAAATAGTAAATACAACTTGCGGAGTTGGCACGCCGGTCTTATGCATACCGGTTGGAATCCCCCTGCCATTATCCTGAACCGTAATGGACTGATCTTTATGTATCGTCACATTAATCTTGGAACAATGTTTGGCAAGATGCTCGTCAACTGCGTTGTCCACGATCTCCCAGATCAGGTGATGTAGACCTGATGCACTTGTACTACCAATATACATCCCTGGTCTTTTACGAACCGCTACAAGACCTTCCAGGACTTGTATATCATCAGCCTCATAATTCGATGTTGGGGCTATTCCTTTCGCAAATTCTAGCTGCTCGGACATTGAAGCCCTCCTTTATCTAATATAACCGTTAATTCAAAACATCTTTTCGTGAAAATACCGTAAATGAAACAATGAGTGAAGCGATCGCCCACACACTTAAAACACTTAGAGAGAAGGTCAAGTCCATCCCTTTTATTGGCGGAAGGCCACCTGTTAAATACTTCGTTAAGTCCAGATTGACCATAAACAAATATTTCGCAGTTTCCCATGAAGACACCATGTTCGAAAGAATGGTCCCTGATATTAATACGGCAAGCATGACCCCCATACCTGCAGCAGTGGAACGGATGAGAACGGATAGCATTAGTGACATGAGTGCAACAACTAATGCTGAGAACCAAACCAATCCAAACTCCATGATAAGAAAGAACCATTGATCAACTGCACGTACAAGACTGAAATCCACTTCTGTACCAGTTAGCTGAATACCCGTAAATACAGGCATCGTCCAACCGTTATAGCCGAAAACAACACCAGAAATCAAATAACATAAGACACCAGTGGACAATACGGTTAGCGAAGTAAAGAAGACAACCGTAATTAATTTACTCAATAGGATTTTCCATCGCCGGACCGGTCTTGTCAACAATAATTTAATAGTCCCCGTAGAATGCTCAGATGATACGATGTCAGCGGAAATGACCATGATAATGAGCGGAATGAATAAACCAACAGCATTTTTCACAAACTCGCGTGTAAAAGTTACTGCATTCGGTGTACTCGGATCTACATCCTTTTCAAGATAATAGTTAGCGATTTGAATTTGCACTCTAAGCTGTTGTTTCCACTCATCTGGCGTTCGAGCCGAGCTTAAACGCTTTTCCCAGTCAGCAATTTTCTGCCGTTGGTCCGCCTTCCAATCCGTCGTACCAAACTGCTTTTGTGTATTTTGGGCAACTCGCATTTGAGCATAAGTGAACATAGGGATTAATGCAAGAAGTATAAGTAGGATAACATAAAAACGTTTTTTCTTTATCATTTTAATACATTCATTCTTGACAAGGGCATATAAACTAAGCAATTCTTTCACCTTCCCCTACTCAATTCTTTCACCTTCGGTTAGGCTCAAGAACAAATCTTCCAGTGTTGGATTTTTGATTTCTACAGCAAACAGGCTAATTCCTGCTTCCATCAAATGCTGACTTACCTGCGGGACGTTTTCCTTGTCCATTTGAGTAACGATTTGTTTCACTGTTGTAGGCAAGCCTATTGGACTTTCTTGAGAAATTTCCTCAATGGCGTGCACAAGCGGTGACGCCTCTAAAAGCCCCTCGGCCTTGTCGGCCGGAGACACGGACCACACCACTTTGCCGCCTTGAGCGACCAAATCATCGACAGCACCCACTTGAATGACTTCACCATGACTAATGATGGCTACACGATGGCACATCTGTTGAATCTCGCTAAGCAAGTGACTGGACACGAACAAGCTTAGTCCACCCGCGGCCAAACGCTGAATGAACTCCCTCATTTCCTTAATTCCTTGTGGATCAAGACCATTCGTTGGCTCGTCCAATATCAACAAGCTAGGCCGTCCAAGCAGTGCCTGAGCAATGCCGAGTCGTTGACGCATACCAAGGGAATAAGTACGAACCTTATCATGAATACGTTGATCCATGGAGACGATCTCAACGACCTCTTGGATTCGTTTATCGTCGACATTCGGCAGCATTCTTGCAAAATGCTCAAGATTTTCCCAACCTGTCAAATAAGAATATAGCTCAGGATTCTCGACGATACAACCGACATGGCGCATCGCTTGATTATGCTCCTTGTGAACATCGTGCCCACAAATCTGAATAGACCCTTCAGTCGGACGTATTAAATCAACAAGCATACGAATCGTCGTTGTTTTGCCTGACCCATTGGGTCCTAAGAAACCGAAGATTTCACCTGCGTATACATCAAAAGAAATCCCTTTTATAATCTCTTTATTTTTAATTCGTTTTTTTAAATTTTTAACAGATAAAACCGTCGTTGGTACTGCTGCTACTGCCATCTGCTTGGCCTCCCCTACTTTAGAATTTGAACAATCCGATCGGCAATGCGTTCATAGCCGTCCCCGTTTGGATGAAAATGATCGGCTGAGGACAAATATTTGATCAAATTTTGTTCAAACAAATCATAGGTTGGGACAATGGCCATATGAGGATAACGATTCATCATTTCAAAGACACTGTTATTCCAACGCTGTACAATAAGCGAACCTTCTTTTTTGGGATCTAAATCAAGAAAAGGATGATATAAGCCAACATACAACACAGTTGCATTCGGATTGGCCTTATTAATTGCTTGAATGACCTTATCCATTTTGGCCAGCGCAGGTTCTACGCGTTTCAGCGCACCCTCTGGGTTAAACTCCGTCTGATTTTCTCCTTTAAAAAGCCCTTCCCCACCAGCAAAAATGTCATTGCCGCCAATCGTGAGTAAAATGATATCCGCTTGAGCGAGTGCGTCCTGCGTCTTTTTCAGTGCTAGATCAGAGAGAAGTTGGTCACTCTTGTAGCCTGGAATCGCCAGATTATTAAGCACGAATACCGGCTTACCGCTTTCCTTCTCCAGCTTTTCGCGGACACGTCCAACGTATCCTTTGCCTGTGTTATCACCTGTTCCTGCAGTTAATGAATCTCCAAGAGCAACAATCTGAAGCTTACTTTTACTCTCAATCATTGTTTCTTTCTTAGGCGCAGCCGTTACAAGATTGAGGTCTCCGGTTGCTTTGGGAAACCATATTTGATTCGCCGCGTAAGCAAAGCCTACTGCGAAAACAATCGTAGATATCGAAGCTGTAAGGCCAATTGCGCCCCACATAAAACGAGATGATCTCAAGGAAGTCCCCTCCTGCGAATAAATGGCATAATTCACTCTAAGAGTATAGCTTCTTGAATAAATTTGCAAACATTACAATACAGAACGGGCCCACAAAGGATCGTGAGTTACCCGTTTCATTTATTCTGAAAAAGCATGCTGCTTTCAAAGAAGCTGGCTGTATTTTAACAAAATGCGGCTTTGGGAGGGCGGCAGCAGTCTGAGACGATTGTTTAGGATGTCTCTTGGTAGTTCAACAGCGTATAGGCTGCTGTAATGGCCTATTTTACTCTGAAATCGTGGAGTAGGCTGGTATATGGTAGACAGAGAGCCGTTTTCCGGGCTTTCGCTTGGTAATGATATTAAGAAAACCCTGGCCATTAGCCAGGTACTTCGATCCCTACCAGCTAGTTGGACATCTGTAACGATGTAAAACATCGTTACAAGCCACACCCAGAGCGGATGTCAGCGCTTTTTTCATCTACAACGCTGAAAATCATCATTACAGCGCGAGACAGCCATGGCTGAGACTTCTGTAACGATGTAAAACATCGTTACAAGTTCCACGCTGCGCGGATGACTGAAATAGGCCAGGGATCTAAGCCTACTGTAAGCAAGAATCGAAGTCATACTAAAAAATGTAGGCTGATAAGACTTTTTCATCAACCCAATCAACTCACTTCCGTGCTCTAAACTTCCTCTATTCACCGAAAAAAGCCGTTTAACCGCCACAGCAGTTAAACAGCTTTATCTCAGAACGTTAAACCGCATCCTGCAAAAATTTATATTGGGCTTGAATAAGTCCAAAGTAAATCTTTTGTTCTTTCATGAGTTCCTCATGATTACCGATCTCCATCATTCGCCCATGATCAAGCACTACGATTTTATCAGCATTCCGAATCGTAGAAAGTCTGTGTGCGACGATGAAGGATGTTCGACCGGCAAGCAGCGTTTTGAGAGCTTCCTGAATTTTGAGCTCAGTATCCGTATCAATACTAGCCGTTGCTTCATCCAAGATAAGAACACGCGGGTTCGCAAGCAGTGCCCTGGCAAAGGATATCAACTGACGCTGACCCATCGAGAGTACGTTACCGCGCTCTTGAACCTCTGTATCATATCCAGCCGGCAAACTCATGATAAAATCGTGCGCATGAACAGCCTTGGCTACAAGCTCAATCTCTTCATTTGTAGCATCTAGCCGACCGAATCGGATATTATCCCGAATCGTACCAGAGAAAATAAACGTATCTTGAAGCACGACCCCGATCTGAGAACGCAAGCTTTGGATGGTTACATGACGAATATCCTGGCCATCGATAAGTATTTTACCTTCATTTGGGTCATAGAAGCGGCATAATAAATTCATAATCGTACTTTTACCCGAACCTGTATGACCAACTAACGCAATGGATTGCCCAGCCTGTACATCTAAATTAATACCCTTGAGTGCAGGTCTGCCTGGCTCATACTCAAATACGAGATTCTCAAACTTCACATTCCCTTGGATACTTGATAGATCTTTTGCACCTTCGATTTCAGCCACAGTTGGTTCCTCATCAATAAACTCGAAGATCCGCTCTGCTGAAGCCATTGCAATGAGCAGTTGGGAATACATTTGTCCTAACCGCGTAATAGGTTCCCAGAAATAGCCTATGTAAGTAGCGAATGCAACTAATAAACCGACCGATATTTCTTCCGTTTGAATTAAATGCGCGCCTAGCCAGAACAGAATGCAATAGCCAACGGCTCCCGTAATTTCAATGAGTGGACCAAACGATTGATTGAGCATTGAAGCTCGGTTCCAAGACAACCGATTGACCATATTCATTTTGGTGAAGAATTGAATATTTTCTTTTTCTTGCGTATAGGCTTGTGTAACTTTGATGCCTTGTATGCATTCATTTAAATGAGCATTCAGACGGGATTGCTTCATCGTCACGTCCTGCCAAGCACGACGAATCTTTTTCCGAAGCTGAGTCGATATGAGGAACATAATCGGAACCGTCACGATAATCGACGCGCCTAATTTGAAATTAAACGTCAACAAAATAATAATAATGCCGCAGAGCTGCACAACATCAATTAATAAGTTAACAACACCGTTCGTAAACAAATCTTGCAAAGAATTCACATAGTTAGTTACTCGAACGAGCACAGAGCCTGCCGGACGTGTATCGAAGAAACGAAACGACAGCTTTTGAATATGACTAAATAAATCATGACGCAGATCGTAGATGACCCGCTGACCAATCATATTCGTATATTTAATACGGAATGTATTGGCTAGCCATTGAATGACATATACCGTAAGCATGATCCCAACGATTAGGAAAAGCAGATTCTTATCCTTAGGAATGATGGAATTATCAATAGCTTCCCGAATGAGCAGTGGAATGGTCAGCTTGGTGATTGCTCCTACCAACATCATGATAATGATGATAGGCAGCATTTGTTTCTTATAAGGCTTCATATAACTAAATAAACGTTTCAACTGACCCCAATCAAAAGGCTTTTCAATCAGTTCATCATCTTGATATACGAATCGTTGCCCCGCTTGGGAATCTTCTCTTTTGGCAGATGCCTCGGCTTGCGTCGAATTAGTACTCAATGTGCTAACCTTCTTTCTTGCGATGGAGAATGGTTTAATGCATCCAAATCCAAATCCGTATCCTTTGTTGCCGCAGCTTGGCTGCTTGCAGCCGTTCTCTGAGGCCCATCCGCATACTGAATGTCATAGGTTTGACGGTAAAGTCCGTCCTGCTGCAACAGATCCTGATGTGTGCCTCTTTGTACAATCCGTCCTTTATCCAGAACAATAATTTCATCAGCATGCTTCAAGGAAGAAATCCGGTGAGCAATGATGAATGTTGTACGCCCTTTCATAACCTCGCCGAAGCCTGCTTGAATCTCATGTTCCGTTTCCATATCAACCGCACTAGTTGCGTCGTCCAGAACGAGAATTTTAGGATCTTTGATCAGCGCCCGAGCGATGGCAATCCGCTGCTTTTGACCTCCGGACAAGCCTAGACCGCGTTCACCAACAACCGTGTCGTAACCTTCCGGAAGCTCCATAATGAAATCATGCGCTTTGGACAGCTTAGCTGCTCGAATAATGTCATCCATCGTCACATCTTTACGTCCATAAGAGATATTGTTTCGGATTGAAGAGGAAAACAAGAATGTTTCTTGGAAAACTGTAGCGATCTGATTGCGATAGCTTTCTACTTGCAAAGAACGAATATCTTGACCATCTAACATAACCTTGCCTTCTTTAACGTTATAAGCCCTCATTAGCAAGGAAATGACTGTTGTTTTACCCGAGCCTGTGCTGCCTAGAAGACCTATAACAGAACCAGGTGGAGCATCAACTGAGAAATCATGGAGTGCAGGCTGTTTTTCCGGATATGAAAACGTGACATGATCAAAACGTACATGACCTTTTACATGTTCACTTTTCAAAGCAATCGCACCTTCTTGATCTTTCACATGCATGTAATGATTCAAAACTTCCAAAATTTTCTCACCCGAAGCTTTGGTTTGTGTGAAGTTATTAATATGAAAGCCCAAACCCCACATCGGTCCAATGATGTACCAGATAAGACTGAAGCAAGCGACGAGTTCACCTAATGTAATGGTATTCTCGATCACCATGTATCCGCCAACTCCGAGCAAAGTGACGACACTTAAATTCGCCAATATCTCCATGATTGGAAAATACTTCGCCCAGATCCCTGAGGTCTCGATATTCATGGCCTTATAATCCTCATTGCGTGCTGAAAACTTCGTTACTTCATGAGGTTCACGCGCAAACGATTTCACCGTTCGAACCCCTGTAATATTTTCTTGTACCGCAGTAGTCATAGTACTGAGGGATTGACGTACCATTCGAAAAGCCGGATGAATTTTGCCTTCAAAACGAATGGCAGTAAACGCCAGAAAAGGCATTGTAATCATCGTAAGTAAAGCCAATTTCCAGTTAATCGAAAACATCATTCCCATACCGAAAACCAGCATCAACATCACGTTTAGGAGCTGAGCGAAGCCAAAGCCGATAAACTGTCGAATGGCCTCCAAATCAGCAGTTAATCTTGACATTAAGTCCCCTGTTCTTGCCTGATCATAGTATTGAAAGGATAAGTACTGGAGCTTGTTGTACAGCGCATTACGCAAATGATACGCGACGCGGTTACCTAAACGGCCTCCGCATAAGCCATGAAGAAATTGAAACATCCCCTTCATTGAAACGACTAGTACGACGACAAGCGCCAGTCGGGGAACGAGCTCAAATTGTTTCTTCGTAATCACCTCGTCGATTAAATACCGTAGTAAATTCGGATAAACGAGACCGAGCGCGGTTGCCACCGCTAAACATGCAATTGCTCCAAAAAATAATTTTTTCTCTGGCCAAAAATACGGCTTCAGTTGCCTGAACACTTCCACGTTGGGGCCCCCTCCTCAAGAAGGATAAATTGGAAAAGCTTAGAAAGCGTTTTATTACCTAATGAATCTTAACACCATCCCTATTAGCGAGCAATCAGAGGATACGAGGATTTAAACGCTTAAATGCCCATAACTTCACAAAAACTTGCAGGAATCCCCCCTATTCTTTAAAATCATCCCGATAACCATAGATGTAAGCCCTTACATGGCAATACGTAATAAAGGGTTGGCCAAGTTCAATAGAACCCGACCAACCCTTTTGTTTAATCATTAAACAAAAGCCTTTAATTGATGCTGTTTGGATATAAGTTCGTTCAAATCAATCTTCATTTCGAGCGCATCGCGAAGCCCTTCTGCATGCTCATTCAGCTGTTGCAGCATCTGATTTTTCTGAGTTGCAAGCCAATTTTCCAACTGATTCGCATAAGCTTGTTCAAGCTCCATGGTTTGCTGTTCGATAAATTCGGCAACTGGCGCGTTCATCCGATTTTCCAAATCTGCTCTAAGCTTGCTTTTGCCATCGCCTTCGAAAAATTGCTTCGCATTTTTGAAATGACTTTGGAGCAGCTTCAAGGTTACATCTGGAACATCAAGTTTAGACGTAATTTCAGGTGTCACGAATTTATTTGATTCATACGTTCCACTTTCGAATCCTTCCATCAACTCACCAAGCTGCTCTTCCCAGCGCTTTACACGGCTCTTACTAATCAGATTCATGCGATTTTCAACACGAAGCGTTGTGGCTAATACCTCTTGGGATAAATCGTAGCCAATCATTCGCAGCAGCTCACTCCATGCAGATTGTAGAGCTTGCTTCGGATCTCTGGCATCATCCCTGAAGGTCGAAGGATTAAACGCATAATTGTATAATTCACCAAAGCGGTACATCGTGCGCTGTTTGACGTAGTACAAAAGCTCCTGAATTTCTTTCTTTAATTCTTTGAGCTCTGCGTCATACAGGGTATTTTCAAGAAGCACTTTTCCGGCATTCTCTTCTTGTCCTAGCTTGGTTAACTGAAGCTTCCGTTCTTCCTCCCCGGACTGCGCTCGCTCCAGCCATTGTTGCATGGTAGCAATGGCGCGATTCAGCTCTAAATTAGCTGCATGGATAGCGACATCGCTAAGCTCATTGAACGTAAACTTCACGAACTCTTGCTCAAATGGATGAATGCCAGATTGGGTAACCAACGCTTCGTTTCCTGTTATTTTACCTTCTGCGGCCAAATAACTGGATATTGGATAAATACGCGGATTCCGAATGCCGTGCTGCAGCAAATTCGTTTCCACATGTTTAATCACGCCATTTAATTCTTCCGAACTAGCGGCAAGGTCAGCCGCATTGACGATGAAAAACATTTTATCCATCTCAAAGCTGTCCTTCACACGTCCGAGCTGCAAAAGAAATTCTCGATCTGCTTGCGAGAAGGCGTGATTGTAATAAGTTACGAAAAGAATAGCATCCGCATTTTTAATATAGTTAAAAGCTACCCCGGTATGACGAGCATTTATGGAATCTGCCCCTGGCGTATCAACGAATATAATACCTTGTTCAGTCAATGGATTGGAATAATATAATTCGATAAATTCAACAAAACAGGACTTAGATTCGTCTGCAACATAGCTTGGGAACTCATCTTTTGTTATTTTCAGTTCTGTCCCTAAATGATCTTGGGTTAGGGCCCAACCCTTCTCCACTGCCTTCAGGAAAGAATAGTGCGGCTTCCCTTTGGCCGTAACGTCCGCTGGAGAAAGGGCGCTTATGCGTTTGAGGGCAGATAGCATGTCTGTCGCCTGCACGCCGAGTATGTCCAAAGAATAGAGAACGTCCTGCAGAATCGCGTCCGTCTTCTTCATTTTGACCTTGGCTGTGCCATGCGGCCAACCTTCCTGCGGCGGCATGATCTTATTGATAGCCGCCGTCGTTGGGTTCGGCGAGACCGGCAGCACTCTTTCACCAATCAACGCATTGGCGAAAGAGGATTTGCCGGCGCTGAAGGCACCGAACAGGGCGATCGTGAACGTCCGCTGCCGCAGACGTTCCGATTTCTCGCGCATGGAGCGCGCAATCGACCTCATCGACGGTAGGCCCTCGATGAGGCTTGAGGCCGCCTGCAAATCGGCGGCCTTGCGCTCCATGCGCTTACCGTGTTCACCCGAGGTGAACGCGGTAGGCGCTGATGACGCTGCCTCCACAGGGGCAGCTGTAACCCCTGCGGCCGCCGATGCCGTGGCAGCGGCCTGCAGGATCGTGCCCATGGAGGTCACGTGCAGTCCCCCGCTCAGCGGGGCGGCTGCCGTCTCCTCCATGGCCGTGTACTGCTGCGCAGCCGGCAGCGCCGGCGCAGGCGGTCTAGGCCAGCTAGCCATGCGCAGCAGCTGGGCCTCTGCCTCCGCCTCGGCTTCCTCGAGGCGCTGCAGTTCCCGGCAAGCGCTGAGGCGAACGCCCAGCGCTTCGAGCTCTGCCGCAAGCGCGTCAGCCGCTTGCGCACCCCCCTCGCGGACTGCAGCCGCGAGTAGATCAATCACCGCAAACGCCTGTTTGCGGTACTGCTGCTTAATATCAGATGACACCTGCTTCATGTAGTTGAGCGTATATTCGCCGCCGAAGGTTGCGCCAGCATTCACTTGTACTGCAAGCCACTGTGCCGTCACGTCAAACTTAAGCGCCTCAATTTGCGCTATAAGGGCAGGGTCGTGCTGGCCTTGCTCCTGAGCGGCCTTTTTCAGAGCATCCCTCAGATGCCAATCCAGCTGCGCTTCTACCTGCTCAGCCAAATCCGCCTGAAACGTTCCCAGGCGTTTCTCCGTCTCCAGAGCCGTTTGTGCAGCTCTAGAGAAAAAGCCTACCTTGAACCCAGGCTTACGGCTCTCCAAATACGCATGAGCCTGATCCCTGGTCAAGGCTGGTGTGATATTGGCATTCTCGATAATCATGCCAACTTCCTTACGGAGCGCCGCCGTTAACGCTTCCGGCCGTCCCTTCAACACCGCAAGCTCTTCCTGCTTCGCAGCAGCTTGCGCCTGAACCTCTTGCACGTCACCTTCCTGGCTGATTTGCTCCATAAGCGCCGCTTTCTGCGGCTCATGTTGATCAGCCAACCATTTGCCGTGCTCTGCTGCAAGATAACGCGCGGATGCGTCGATGCTGAAGCTTCGCAGTTCATCACCGCGCTCAATCAAACGGCTTAGGAGCCATTGCAGCTTCGCATACTCATTATGCGGATGGTTCGGCTCCTTCATGGTTACGAACAGCAAATCGTCCGGCTCGATGCCCCAGCTTAGAAACGCTTGCTTCGTCCCCTCCTGATACTGTGCAAAAGGAAGTTCCCATTCTTTATGCTTATCAATCATATTTACAACCAAGTAGAGCGGCTTTCCCCACTCCTTCATCTTCTTCGTAAATGCGAGATTGACTTCGGATTGAACATGGTTGTAGTCCATAACATAGAAAACTACATCGGCTAGATGTAAAGCCGACTCCGTAGATTGATGATGAGCATCATCCGTAGAATCAATCCCAGGAGTATCAAGCAGTGCCGTTTGACTCCCCAGAAATGGAATTGGATACGTAATCTCTACTGTTTCAATGTCGGTACCATTAACGCAATACGCTTCTAATTCTTCAAGCGCAATCGTTTTCGGTTTTACCTGATTGTTTGCTGTGCCATCCTTCATGCGATGCGTAACATGCGCACCCGGTGATCCATTACGAATACTCACGATGTTTGCACTTGTTGGAATCGGGCTGGACGGCAGCAAGGCATGCCCACAAAGCTGATTAATCAGGGTCGATTTCCCCGCTGAGAAATGACCGCAGAACGCTATATTCATCCGCCCAGCGTCTATTTTATCAAGCAGCTGACCTAGCTTGCTTGCGTTGTCGTAATCCCCTTTTGTTTGCAGATTAATCTGCATGTTTCTGATCGCATCCGGCATGACCGAGATGCTTATATCCACCATTTGCGTCATTCGTCCATTCCGCTCCTTATGATCCGTTCTTCTATCCAACCTAACAGAAAAAAAATCTCCCAAAGGGAGATTTAGGTTTTAGGACATTACTGCTTTTTCTTTTTCCGGCAAGAAAATCTCAAAGACATCGCGATGCTGCAAAATCGTAATATCGGAGTCTTTTACTTTCATAACCACGACCTCGGATTTCGTTTTCATCTTGTCTATGTAATTCTGAGGAACTTCACCGGATTCACTGACTGTTACACCTTCAATGACTTTTTCCTCATTATCGGCTAGAGGCGTGTTAATCACTTGCTCATAAATATCGGAGAACAGTTCAAAGCTATTCGTGTATACGGCGATGCATTTCATTTCAAATCCCATCCTTTGTCTGCATATCATTTGTTTGTAATAGTTTTCCTAGTTGCACTTGGTTTCATACGTTTCTTACCCTCACGACAATTGTCCAACAATGGACACATCATGCACTGCGGGTTCTGAGCCTTGCAGTGATATCTACCGAAGAATATAAGGCGATGATGCGTTTGTGTCCACTCTTCACGCGGAACCTTCTTCATCAGCTTCTTTTCTACTTCAAGTACCGAATCGTCCCAGCCAACTAATCCTAGTCTTTTGGAGACTCGCTCAACATGAGTGTCTACCGCAATAGCAGGCACCCCAAAAGCGTTCGATACGACGACATTTGCCGTTTTACGGCCTACGCCGGGCAGTTCGACCAAGTGTTCGTGCTTCTCTGGAATTTCGCCTTCAAACTTGTCCAGCAGCAATTGACACAGCTTTTGAATATTGCTTGCCTTATTTCGAAATAAACCAATCCGTCGAATGTCTTGCTCCAGTTCCGTAAGCGGAACGGCCAAGTAATCTTCAGGACGCTTATATTTCTGAAATAAATCCAATGTCACCTTATTCACGGTTTCATCGGTGCATTGAGCTGATAATAATACAGCAATCGTTAATTCAAACGGATTACTGTGGCGCAGCTCGCAATGTGCATCCGGAAAGAGCTCACCGATTGTATCCAAAATATGCCTTACTAACTTCTGTGTCATGTCTTTACTTCCTTAGGGTCGTAATAATCTCCAGTGTAGCGAATTGTGGCGTTAGAATCAATGCTTGAAAGCGTCAAAATGCGAACATTTTCTAAAAAATTGCCATATTTATTTTTAAAATTAGAAAAAAAACCGCCTGCCTTAGAAGTCAAGCTCCTAATATACAGACGGATGAACTTAATTTTCGTTCAAATTTATTTCTCAATCTCAACAATTTTATCGTCTAACACATAAAGTGTTACTTGATCTCCTGCTGCAAAAGATGATGCCGACACAACGTCCGTTCCTTTATGGAAATAGGCTCTTGGGAAAATACTATACGCCGTTTTTTCTCCGGAGCTTGTAGCTTTGAAGTAAAATTGGTTTACGACATTATTGTAGTTATCCACTTCCCGCTTAGATCCTACAGCTACTTGAATAAGAAGTTTGTCACTCGCGTCTTTCATCACTTGAACACGATCGCCCACTTTGATGGAAGTGAAGCTCCATGCTACGCCGCCGTTAAGTTTAACATCATAATTGCTGCCTGCGTTAATCACTTGACTTTTACCTGAGAAATCTTGAACGGTTAGGCTCGAGCTAGCCGCATTCACAGCTGTAACTTTACCGCGCACAGGACTAATCAGCTCTGCTTTTACAACAGCCAGACCCTTGAACGTCAGCTTCACATAGTCATCGATAGCAAAATCTGTTATTGAACCTACACTTTGATCCGCTTTGACGATTGGCACACCTTCTAGGGAAATGGCATACGAAGTGTTCGACTGATCCGTCACGGTAATTTGCTTGCTGTTCACATTTGATAAAATTGTTTTATAAAGTGCCGTTTTACTCGTTACAATTTTCGTTACAATTCCCTGATCGAAGCTTAGTAAAAGACTAATATTATCCCCAACTTTAAGATCGGAAAGTGTACTGTTAGGCTTATTCGCTAGCTCAACCTGTGGAGCGTAATTAAGCTTGAACGTCAAACTTTGACCGCTGTCCGTTTTCAATGTTATATCATTCGTTTGTAAATTTAATTGTGTTAATGCGCCATCCAATTGGGAGGACATTTGAATTTGAGTGACGTTATCTTTTGAAACAAGTAGATCTACATATTTACCAGCCGTAAATGTACTGCTAAAGTTTGCAAAAGGAAGCTTCACTCCAGCATATGAAATAGAAACTGTATCTTTTAAAATATAAGCATGCGGTTTACCTGTATTATCTATAACGGTTAATAATTTCGAAGCTTGATCGTATGAAATAATTTTGGCAAAGTATAAGTTCTCAATAGAACGGTTGGTTACAGTAATTAAAGTTACTCTGTTATTCAACACATCCAGCTTAAGCTGATCTCCTGGAGCGATATCATAAATACTAGCCGTGGCTAAACCATTAATTCTGACTTGCACGTTATCGCTAAGAACATAGGATGCTAATGCCCCGCCTGCTGTCTTGGTTATCGTTAAAAATGTTTTGTCATCGCCAAGTGCTTTCAAAGTCCCCTCAACACTCACACCAACATCTGCTTGCTTTTTAATTACAATCTTCACAATTTCACTGTTCTTGACCGTATACTCGACCGAATCTCCAACGTGAAGTGAATTGATATCTACGAGGCTGTTATCTGGTAAAGTCGCAATCAAATTACTCGAGAAACCGTACGTTTCAGGCTGCCCTGATACGGTGTCTAGCAGCGTAATTTGCATCGCATCTTTGTTAAGTGTTTGAATCGCGCCTTCTGCTGTTTTATTAACGGGCACCTGTTTAACTATGATCGACGTATATTTATCGGTTTTGACAATCTTGCTTTTACGCAATTCAATCGTGCTTCCATTCACAATAGAACCTAGACTAAGACCGCGTCCTTCCGTATCAGTCACAGCGACATCCGCTGCTAAATCATAGCTCTCAAAGTCATCCAATGTCGCCTTGAGGCTGCTCATATTCAATTTCAACAATTTACCTTCATGAATATCTAGCTGCAGCTCATCGCTAAGAATCTCAACATAGTAAGCTGTTCCATTCACTTGAACGAGCGAAACTTCAAACGTTTCTTGCAGCGTTTTCGCGCCTATTGCCGTATCATTTTTATTCCCATAGAACACTGTGTTCGGCGAAAGCTTATATGTACTCGTATTCCCGTCTTTGTCCATAAGACCAATCGTGCCGCTCGTTAAGCTTGTCATGTACCCTTTCACCGCACGTGAAGGCAATGTTGCAAGCTCTTTTTGCGAGCGACTTAAAAAAGCTGCCATTTGAGCACGCGTGACTGCCCCCTTAGGTTGGAACGTGCCATCTTCAAAGCCGTCAACAACCTTCAAAGCAACAGCTGCATTAACAAATCCCAATGTTGTGCTGCTAATGTCATTATTATCTTTGAAAGCCGTTGGTGTTGACGATAAGCTTTGTGCAGTGGTCGCCTTCCCAATAGCGCGAATCACCACTTCAGCTACCCATTCTCTCGTTGCCTTCCGCTGGCCCCATTTATCTTTGGACTTATCGCTTTGGCTTCTCACTTTCTCTTCCTCGTTGGAAATTAAGCCTTTCTGAAGAGCAATTGCTACATAATTTCGCGCATAGTTATCAACCAGCATGAAATCGGGAAACACCGTTGCTGTCGTCATTGCGTCTACATCGCCTTGCAAGCCCATCATACGAGTAGCCATAATAAGGACATCTTGCTGTGAAACTGAGTTCTCTGCCCGATAAGCGCCATCCTCATAGCCTTCAATAATGCCTTCCAAAGCAAGTTTGGATATATGTCGAATACCCCAATAGTCCGATTTTACGTCAGGGAAAGAAAGCTTTACATTACTTGTTGATGTCGTATTTACTGACTCTGCCGCCAAAACTGGGGTCCCCGCCAGGCTTGTAATAATTAAAGAGCTAACAATTGCACTTGCTAATTTCTTGTTATTCATCGTTGATTTAGACTCCTCTGCTACTACATTTAATTAGGTCGTTTAATTGGATACGGAAGCTCTAGATGCCCCATTAAGCTATCCACTTCTTTACCGTTTTTCAGTACATATACAGCCTTCACTTCTGGAAATTGAAACACGGTTTTCTTCAAGGCTTGTAAAAACAACTCCTCACCCGGAGCGCCTAATTGCGTTTTGGGACCAAATTTGAGATCAAGCTTCAATTCACCCTTAGCTTTATCAAACGAAGTGCTTGTGAAAGTAAGATCATCAAATAAAGGAATTGCTTTAGGATCATCACTCTTTTTGAGTGCGTTTAGTGCGGCTTCATACACGTCAGCTTCCAGTTTGTAGCTGATTGTTACTTCTTTTTCTATAAGTTTCATTTCGTCCTGATCACTGTAAAAAGCTTTGACCTTTTTTTGTTTTAAAGGTTCTGGTGTTGCTTTTGGGGTTGGTGCAGGACTTTGTACCACCGTTGTAGGGGTCGGCACCTCGGTTGTAGCTTGAGGTGTTGCTCCGCCGACGAGTTGACCTTTCTGACCGCAGGCGGTTACAGACAACGTGATGGCACTTACAAGAAGCACCCCATGGATTAGGCGACTTGTTTTGGTCATCTCACTCACTCCTTAGCGTTTTGCATAGCAAAACGAACTTCGAAAGCATACGTTTAAAGCTTTCGTCTCTTATTTGAGGTTCAGGTATTCTTTGATGGCAGCAACGATAGAAGCCGCTATTTTGTCTTGGAAAGCTTCCTTGAACATGGCAGATTCATCGTTCTTATTGGACAAATATCCCACTTCGACTAGAACAGCCGGCATTGTCGTTTTCGTGATGACCCTGAAATCAGCTTGACGTACCTTGCGATCAGGAAATCCAGCAGCGGCAACCACATTTTTGTGGATTGTATTAGCAAAAGCTATGCTTTCCGGCCTGTTATAATACGTTTCTGTTCCCGATACCGTAGCTTTGGCGCTATTCCCGTGAATCGATAGGAAAAGATCTGTTTGAATGTCGTTTGCAAAAGAAACCCGGCCATCCAGTGGAATGAACGTATCGTCAGAGCGAGTCATAAGGACGTTAATACGCTTGTCCTGAACAAGCAGCTTCTCTACCTTCTTCGCTGTAGCGAGTGTAAAATCCTTCTCATGCTTGCCAGTTATGGATAATGCACCTGGATCATTATCCCCGTGTCCTGCATCAATCACCACGGTTAACTGATGCTCCACAATCGCGGCTGTCCATTGATTCGTAAGCTTAGAAGGCTGTACGCGATAGTCAGCTGAACCTTTCAAATCCAAAATAATTCTCACGGTAGCCGGATTATCTGCAAAGTTAGAAAAGCGCACTTTCTCAACCAGAGGATGCTTAGAGGGCAGCTCCCCCGCATTATTTACAAGCAATTTTTGGAGAGAAGGATCTAAAGATGTGTTCGGGAAATCAAATACGATGCGATTCGGGTTCGATAATTTCATCATAGTCGGAACTAAAGAGCCGTCTTTCGC
Source organism: Paenibacillus sp. J31P190 (assembly GCF_059692075.1). Taxonomy (NCBI): domain Bacteria; kingdom Bacillati; phylum Bacillota; class Bacilli; order Caryophanales; family Paenibacillaceae; genus Paenibacillus; species Paenibacillus sp. J31P190. The sequence continues at coordinate 461,992 of NZ_JCAUAS010000002.1, forward strand.
GGCTACCGCTAACTCCTTCTCAGAGAGCACAATCGAAGTCAACAAGTGGGCATTAGCATCGGGTGTTTTCGTTCCTGGATCTGTACCTGTACCCGGTACTGACGGTTTTGGAGGTGTTACTTCGCCAGGATTGTGGCCATCTACAACATCGATGGGTCCTGTAACAGGTTTGGAATCCGAATCATCTTTTTTGAACATATGAACGGAAGAGGTTAAAGAGTCCCATTTAAATTCAATACCCATAAGTTGGCCAATGAAACGAAGTGGGAGCATCGTGTTGCCCTTTTCGATGATTGGCGCTACTTCCAAACTTTCTTTCTTGCCTTTAATCAAGGCCGTTTTACTGTCGATGACCAATTGAATGTTCATATCGCCTTTGACGATGGTTACCTTGCGTGTGGGTTCATCCCAACTCACCTTGGCACCAATTTCTTCAACGATAATCCTTACAGGAACAATCGTATTGCCACTAACTATACGGGGCTGAACTTCGTTAGCTTCCAGTTTTTTTTCATTCATATAGAGCTTAATTACACTTGGGGATTCGGCTCCCATTGCATAAGTAGGGAGAAGCAGCATGCAAACTAGCAGCATTAAACAAAATGCAGGAAATTTCATCATTCACCTCTATGTAATGTCGGAATTGGGGTTGTAATTTCAAACTCTTAAAATCTATCTTTTAAAAACTAGCAGCAAGGTGTCCATTGTATCAAAATAATCATATGCCCGACAGCAAAACCTCCGTTCAATCGACAATCTAGTAATCTATTAGACGCGGAAAACTGCCAAAAGTTGCAAAAAAAGAAGAATAAAAAAACCTAGCCATTGGCTAGGTCAGAGCTGTTACAACAAGAACAAAAAAAGACGCAATCCATGTAAAAACTCATTGGATTGCGTCTTTTATGATCACATTTTTATTTATATGCCAAACGTTTTTGGTGAGCTTGCTCATAGGCTGTGATTTTCTCTTCATGTTGAAGTGTCAAGCCGATGTCATCCAAGCCTTGCAGCAGGAACTGACGACGGTGCTCATCCAAATCAAACTGAATTTTCAAGCCGTATTCATCTGTGAGTGTCTTGTTCTCAAGATCGACATTCAGCTTGTAGCCTTCATGCTTCGCTGTACGGGCGAACAAATCATCCACTTGCTCTTCCGATAGCTTGATTGGCAGAATGCTGTTTTTGAAGCAGTTGTTGTAGAAAATGTCAGCATAAGACGGCGCGATAATAACACGGAAGCCGAAATCTTGAATCGCCCAAGGTGCATGCTCACGGGAAGATCCGCAGCCGAAGTTCGCTCTGGAAAGCAGAACGGAAGCCCCTTGATAACGATCTTGGTTTAATGGGAAGTTCTCGATAACGTTGCCCGCCTCATCCCATCTCCATTCGAAGAAGAGGAATTGACCGAAACCGGAACGCTCAATTCTTTTTAGAAATTGCTTAGGAATAATGGCATCTGTATCTACATTCACGCGATCCACAGGACCGACTAGGCCTGTATGTTGTTTAAAAGCTTCCATATTTTCATTCTCCTTAAAGTTTTGCTTAAGCAAAACTAGCATCGTAAGCATTGCCTTAATCAGCCCAAATTAAGCTTGTTGGTATTCTTTGATTTCCCAATCACGAACATCGTAGAAATGACCTTTGATTGCTGCTGCAACAGCCATTGCTGGAGACACGAGATGCGTACGTCCACCGCGGCCTTGACGACCTTCGAAGTTACGGTTGGATGTCGATGCACAGCGTTGACCTGGTTGCAGCACGTCTGGGTTCATAGCCAAACACATACTGCAGCCCGCATCACGCCATTCGAAGCCAGCACCCTCAAAAATTTTGTCCAAGCCTTCTTTTTCAGCTTGAATTTTAACGCGTCCGGAACCTGGAACTACGATAGCTGTAACGCTTGGATCTACTGTGTAACCTTGTGCAATTTTAGCTGCAGCACGAAGATCTTCAATTCGTCCGTTTGTGCAAGAACCGATGAAAACATAATCAACTTTCAGTTCTGTCATTGGCGTTCCTGGTGTTAAATCCATATATTCAAGCGCTTTTTCAGCAGCTTTACGTTCATTTTCTGTTTCGAAGCTTTGCGGATCCGGAACTAATGCTGTAATACTTGTCCCCATCCCCGGGCTAGTTCCCCAGGTTACTTGCGGAATCAAGGAATCAGCGTCAAACTCCAGCACCCAGTCATACACAGCGCCTTCATCTGTAACAAGGCTAGACCATTCTGCAACTGCAGCGTCAAAGTCAGCACCTTGTGGAACGTATTCACGACCACGCAGGTAGTTAAATGTTGTTTCGTCAGGTGCAATAAGACCTGCTCTCGCTCCACCTTCAATGGACATGTTACAAACCGTCATACGCTCTTCCATGGAAAGTCCACGAATCGCTTCACCGGTATATTCAATAACATAGCCCGTTGCAAAATCTGTACCGTACTTAGCAATAACGCCAAGAATCAAATCTTTTGCAGTTACGCCTGGTTTCAGATTGCCTGTAATGCGTACTTCCAATGATTTTGCTCTGGATTGTTGCAGCGTTTGTGTAGCAAGAACGTGCTCCACTTCACTTGTTCCAATACCGAAAGCAAGTGCGCCGAATGCGCCATGAGTCGATGTGTGGCTATCGCCGCAAACGATTGTTTTACCTGGATGTGTAAGTCCCAGCTCAGGTCCCATAACGTGTACAACACCTTGGTCAAGGCTGTCTAGGTCGAACAACGTAACGCCGAAATCACGACAGTTTTGGGAAAGTGTATCAATTTGTTGTTTGGAAATAGGATCTGTGATGTTGAAACGATCTTTAGTTGGCACGTTATGATCCATCGTTGCAAACGTTAGATCTGGTCTGCGAACTTTGCGACCCGATAAACGAAGGCCTTCAAAAGCTTGCGGTGATGTTACTTCATGCACAAGATGCAAATCAATATAGATTACGCTGGGCTTGCCTTCTTCCTGGTTAATAACGTGATTATCCCAAATCTTCTGAAACATTGTCTTTTTACTCATATCCAGTCACCTCTTGTCATTATCCGCTCTAATTGTTAACGTCTTACCCTCATAACGTAGTTTAGCACGGATAACGTCATAGCTCCAAGATATAATAACTATAAGCTTCATAGATTATTCCTATAGGATGATTCGAATTTGAAAAAGGTGGTTAGTATCTTGCATAAGCAATTATGACATTTTGAAAAGGATGTGTTACTTATGCTTTGGACCATTTTTGTAGTGATTCTTGTCTTGTGGGCTTTAGGAATCGGTTTTGATATCGGAGGAAATTTAATCCATCTACTGCTCGTTTTGGCCGTCATCTCTTTGGTATTCAATTTGGTTACAGGCAGAAGAGGTAGTTAACATTACTTAACTGATGATCCTATACTTTATTTCCAAAAAGCAGTCAGTGGATTTTGTCCGCAGGCTGCTTTTGCTTTTACCTCTAAACACGGATGCTCATCTATTGAGAGTACCAAACGAGTTTTTCTCATATCAAAGCTTAAAATCTGGTATATTATCTTTATGCTTTATAGGCTGTATCAATAAAACAAGCTATGATTATTACATTCCAGGAGATGAGCCCCACTATGGAACTACGTCAACTTCAATATGCGATTCAAATTGCGATCGAACGAAATTTCTCGCGGGCCGCGGAGAAGCTTCATATTGCACAGCCTTCCCTTAGCCAGCAGCTATCCAAGCTAGAGAAAGAGATCGGCGTCCTTCTTTTCCAGCGCAGCACCAATTCCGTTGAGCTTACTCACGCCGGGTCCCTTTTTGTTGAAAAATCACAAAAAATCCTCGACATGGTCGAACAGCTGAAGAAAGAAATGGAAGACATTTCACAAATGAAAAAGGGTCGCCTTGTCGTAGGCAGTATGCCAATTACGGGTTCAACGATCCTGCCTTTCGTTGTTCCTGTCTTTCAAGCGGCATATCCGGATATTGAAATTACACTCGTCGAAGAGACATCCTCTAACTTAGAAACACTTACGATGAATGGACAAACCGATATCTCGCTGCTCTCATTACCATTACGAGAGGATTCTCTCGTTTATGAGACTTTGCTGGAGGAAGAAATCGTCCTCGCGGTACCTCCATTGCATCGATTAGCAGCAAGTAAAGAACCAATTCGAATCGAACAATTAGAGAAGGAAGCTTTCATCGCTTTGAAAAAAGGACAAGGGTTTCGCAAGCTAACACTTGAACTATGTCAAAAAGCTGGCATTACCCCCAATATTGTCTTCGAATCCAGCAATATGGAAACGGTTCAGTCCCTCGTCGCTGCAGGCATGGGAATCGGTTTCGTCCCTTATTTAATTTCAAAAAGAAGCTTCAGTGAGTTATCTCCGATTCACCTTCCCCTTGAAGGTCGACCTACTCGTACACTCGTTATTGCCTATCGTAAAGGCAGATACATCTCCAAAGCTGCCGAAGCTTTCGTTTCCACAATGAAAGAAGTTATGCGAACAATCAGTTAGCATAAGGAGGTAAACCCAGCAATGAATAAAACTCAACGGTTTATTCAGTTGATGATGGCAGTAAACGAACGTATGCAGTTCACTACAAAAGAGATGGCCGATGAATTCGGCGTCTCGGAACGCACGATGCACCGCGATTTACAAGAGTTGAGTGAGCTTGGTATGCCGCTTTATACCGAATTTGGCCCACACGGGGGATATCGCTTATTAAAGAAGCGGATGCTCCCTCCGATTCTATTCTCCGAACAAGAGGCTGTTGCGATGTTCTTCGCCTTTCAGTCGCTCCAATATTATGGAGCGCTCCCTTTTGCCGCGGAATCGACATCTGCTCTTAATAAGTTCTATCACTATCTCCCTACGGATACGAAGGTGAGAATCGATGCACTTAAAGATCGGGTATCCTTCTGGACGCCAACGCGTACGCAAGGTTCCCCCTTCTTGGAGCAGTTGTTGGAAGCGTCAATTGATGAAATACCTTTACGCTTAACCTACGCGTCTCAAGATGGAACCACAGAGAGAGTCGTGCAGCCAATTGGCATTTACGCGTCTAATGGTTTCTGGTATTTCCCCTCCTATTGCTTTCAAAAAGAAGGATTCCTCTTATTTCGCGCTGATCGCATACACCGCTTGGAACGAGCCGAATCCTCTCATTCGAGCAAAAACTTCAAACACTACACAATTGGCGATTGGCTGTTAGCAGGGCAAGAGCGTGAGGCAGGCCCTATGACCATGAGGCTTCGGGTGAAGCTGTCTCCAGCTGGTGTTAGAACTTATGAACGCAATAATGGAATGGACAGTAACTTGAAACTGCATGACGATGGCAGTGCACGATTAGTGACAGACATGCATAGAAGCAATTTAATGTATTTTTCGAAATATTTCCTCAGTTTGGGTGCGGACGCCCTAGTCGAAGAGCCCTTGGAGATGGTGAATTGGATTCGTGAGCAAATTCGTGCTATGCAGCATGCATATGGGAATGAATTGACTTGAATGCGGATTTATTTTTACCGTTGCAATAGTAGGCACCATACATTTTGTTGCAAAAAGCGCAACTATTTCCCACCATTTAGGCGTATTCAAGAGAATGCATGCAAAAAGTACATATAAATGAACGAATATATTAAAATTCCCTCGATAACGGACATATTAGATGCACAAAATGCATCAATTCTGCAATAAACGATCATTCAACCATTTTTTGATGTACTTTTTACATCTCCCTCTTATCCGAGATCTTCTATTTGCCTACTCACTTTAAACATCCTCTCCCTGATTTAAGAGGTACATCTCTCTACTACGCTTTAAATACTATGACAAGAATTGTCAAGGATTCGATGTAACATTAAAACTGAGCTCACGAAGCGAATGATGCTGCCAGTTCTTCTGGCGAAAAACTCTAAGGAGGTACAACGATGCATACAAAAAACCTGCAAGGTCGAGTTGCCTTGGTTACCGGTTCCAGTCGAGGCGGCGGCCGCGGCATTGCCTTAGCACTTGGGGAGGCTGGGGCCACTGTCTATGTGACTGGACGCAGTACGAGAACGAAGTCCACGAGAACAGATCTCACGGGTACAATTGAAGATACCGCTGAAGCTGTTACAAAGCGCGGTGGATTAGGAATCGCCGTTCGTTGTGACCATACCATCGACGCAGATGTCAAAACTTTGTACGAACGTATTCAACAAGAACAAGGAACACTTGATCTTGTGGTCAATAATGCCTGGGGCGGTTACGAGGGTTATGATGATGTCGATTTCTCCGTTCCCTTTTGGGAGCAGCCGATGTCGCGTTGGGACAAAATGTTCGAAGCTGGGCTGCGTGCTCAGATGGTTTCAAGCCGATATGCGATGTCCACCTTTTTTCTAGAGCAAAATCGTGGTCTTCTGATTAATACAGGCGTCTACTCTGACATTGGCGGCGACTACCCTATCAACGTTTTTTATGACACAGTTAAACGAGCGGTTGCGAATATGACGCGCGCCATGTCTCAAAATCTGAAAGCAAACCATATCGATGTAACCGCGCTTACTTTAGCACCTGGCTGGATGCGAACGGAAGCCGTTTATAAACATTATGGCTTAGAACCAGGTGATCCTGATTTCATGAAAGTGGAAGCACTTCATACGACGGAATCTGTGGAATATATCGGTCGCGCAGTTGTCGCTTTGACAACCGATCCTCTTGTAAGTATAAAGGCAGGTCAGCTTCTCGAGGTAGGTACCCTAGCGGAGCAGTATGGCTTCACGGATATCGATGGCAGACGGTTGCCTCCGTTCCGGGTTTAAGCTGTGCAAATGTGATTATTTAATAAACCATTTTTGAATAAAATTCGGCGGTTGGATGCGGCAGTTGTGAAAAGCCGCAATTTTCCAATCGCCTTTTTCTTTGACAATCACATTGGTATTGATGGAATCCCTGTTCTTTGGCGCTTTTTTCTGCCATCTGAGTTTAATAGCACCAACACAATGAGCAACAGCCATGTCGGGAGATAGAAATCGGATCTGGATTGAACCGCCATCCACCATTGACGAACCTCTTAACACACCATCAAACAGCTTCTGATGAATTTCCGCAATATCTTTTCGCCCCTTTATATGCTGTCCGTTGAAGGTCACATAATCCGCATCTACTGTAAAACATTGGCCGAACGCTTGCCCATTATGCTCATTCCAAGCTTTGCCAAGCTCCTCGAAAATGGCGAGTATCGCTTTCGTGTCTTGTTCTTTAACATCCACCATCAGTAGCCTCATCCTCTCTTAAATGTAGTGTTATTTTCGCGGTTTATTGAAACTTTTGCATACGGAGGGAACGTCATTCCTTTGTTTCGTTTTACCCGTTTAAGCACTTTTGCGGGACATCAATCCGTTATTGGTCTCGATTTACCGGATTATGGCGCTTTCGCGGAACGTCATTCCGCTATTTGTTTCGTTTTGCTCGAATTCGGCATCAATGCGGAACGTCATTCCGCTATTCTTTAAAAACCGAAGTATTTTCACCCCGTTTTGGCTAAATAACGACTCGTGGTTCCCTCTGGCGAGAAAAACGAGCATTTCTTAAGAAATAGCGCCTTCTGGTTCCGCTAAATAAGCGTCCCACCACACAGCTCAATTTTGACATAAAAACCTCTTCAAGAAATCGCACTAGGGTAGGAAATTATCCCCGTCCACAGACCGATTACATACCATATTGATTAAAATTCCACAGATCGCTCTAACCTTTTGACCTCAGAAAGCATACGATATATAAATAAAACTTATCCATTCCCCAATAATAAATGATAAAAAGATAGCATTAGCCTAGGAGGCGGAAACCATGACATTATTAAGAGCAATTGAGCAGACATTCTGTAAATTGCAAGAACCTTCATTAGAACAGCTGAAAACAGCCCTACAATCCTTAGACAACTTACTTCATGAGGTGCCTGTATATAAAACAGAGCCCAAACAACTACCCTATGGTCGGAATGTCGTTTATAACACGAAAGATCTGGAAGTTATTGTGATTCACATTCCTGCATCTGAGGCAACGGCGATTCATAACCATGGCTCGTCCATCGGTTCCGCTTGTTTAGTTAAGGGAACGTTAGTCAATACCAAGTATCGTTTGGACGCAGAGGGTTATCCCGTCGCTCAGACAGATGACTATATTGGGTCAGGTGAATATTTTGAAGCACCTTGCGAGCAAATTCATCAGTTAAGCAACCCTTTTCATGAGCCTGCTGTTTCCATCCATGTATATAGCCCGCCTCTCCAGGGAGTAACACGCTACTTACCTTACAGCGAAATCTTGGATTATGTCATCTAAAAAAAAGCCCCCTGTAATCACGTCCATCGACGTTCTCACAGGGGGCTTGGGTTAAATTGGTATTAGAATTGAAGTGAATTCTCAATGAATGCTTTCAATTCAGAAATTGGGATCCGTTTTTGTTCCATGGTATCACGGTCACGCACCGTTACTTGACCATCTGTTTCGGACTCAAAGTCGTATGTGATACAGAACGGTGTGCCGATTTCATCATGACGGCGGTATCTTTTACCAATAGAACCCGTATCATCATAATCCACCATGAAATGCTTCGCTAGATCGGCGAATACAGCCTGCGCGCCTTCATTCAACTTTTTGGAAAGCGGGAAAATAGCCGCTTTAATCGGTGCCAGTGCAGGATGGAAATGCAGAACTGTACGACTGTCGTCACCTTCCAGCTTTTGCTCTTCGAAAGCATCAATCAGAAGCGCTAACGTAACACGGTCTGCGCCAAGCGAAGGCTCGATGCAGTATGGAATGTAACGCTCGTTTGTTTCTGGATCAATATAGTTGAAGTCTGCACCAGAGTGCTCCATATGCTGCTTCAAGTCAAAATCCGTACGATCCGCGATACCCCAGAGCTCGCCCCAGCCGAACGGAAATTTGTACTCGATATCCGTCGTCGCATTGCTGTAATGGGACAACTCATCGTCGTTGTGATCGCGAAGGCGAAGGTTATCCGCTTTGGCACCTAGGGACAACAGCCAGTTATGGCAGAAGCTTCTCCAGTATTCGAACCACTTCATGTCCTCGCCGGGCTTACAGAAAAACTCAAGCTCCATTTGTTCAAATTCACGAGTACGGAATGTAAAGTTACCAGGTGTGATTTCATTACGGAAGCTTTTACCGATTTGGCCGATACCGAATGGCATCTTTTTGCGCATCGTGCGTTGAACGTTCTTGAAATTGACGAAAATCCCTTGTGCGGTTTCCGGACGCAAGTAAACGACGTTAGAGCTAGCTTCTGTTACGCCTTGGAAGGTTTTGAACATCAGGTTGAACTGACGAATTTCCGTGAAATCCTTGCTGCCGCAATCCGGACATACGATGTTGTGCTCAACGATAAGCTTCATCATATCGTCAAACGTCATGCCATCAACGATGATTTCGATATCTTTCTCCGCCAGTTTATTTTCAATCAATTTATCCGCACGGTGACGAGCTTTACAGCTTTTGCAATCGATCATTGGATCGTTGAAATTACCTACGTGACCGGATGCTACCCAAGCTTGCGGGTTCATCAGAATTGCTGCGTCAAGACCCACGTTATAGGGGGATTCTTGAATAAATTTTTTCCACCAAGCACGCTTGATGTTGTTTTTCAGCTCGACACCAAGCGGACCGTAATCCCATGTGTTAGCCAAACCGCCATACACTTCTGAACCTGGGAATACAAAACCTCTGTGCTTCGCTAATGCTACAACTTGATCCATAGTAACGCTCATTGTTCATTCGCTCCTTCAGCTTCTCGTTTATAGGTCAATGACCTTTGACGACCATTTGGATATGAGCAGACGCCAAAAAAGCTCAACATCCAAAGGCATCAAATAATGCCTAGGGACGAGAGCCTTACGCACCCGCGGTTCCACCCTAGTTGATACACTCGTAAAGCAGCGTATCCCCTTTATCGTATTGGCTCCGGATAGCCTTTTCCTTGAGCTTCAATCTGGGCTTTCACCGTCCCCAGCTCGCTGAACTTGAAGTTGTTCAAGTACTATTCATCCTTCACAGCCACAATTGATCATTCAATTGGCTTTAGTTTACAGAAAAACCGACAAAAAATCAAATAGGTGCAGGTATATTTTATTTTAGACTAATACAAATGTGGACGGCGGTCTTCAAAGACCGGAATTTTAGCGCGAACACGCACAACTTCAGTCAGGTCGATGGTTGCATGCAAAATCGCTTCGCTCTCATCGCCTTCCACCAACACTTCGCCCCAAGGATCAATAACCATCGAGTGCCCAAAGAAATTCGTCGTTCCGCTAGTCCCAACACGATTACAGGAAACGACGTACATCTGATTCTCAATGGCTCTGGCCATGAGCAGCGTACGCCAGTGGTGCAAACGCGGGTGTGGCCATTCCGCAGGTACGAACAAAATCCTTGCCCCATCCAGCGCTAATTTGCGCGCAAGCTCAGGAAAACGAATGTCATAGCAAATCATCGCGCCAGCCGGAACGCCTTCAAGCTCAAATTGGCCAAGCTGATCACCGCTATGTAGAAACTTTTCCTCGTCCATAAGCCGGAATAAGTGAATTTTGGAATACTCGGCTGTTTCCGCGCCTTCACGATCAAACGCATAAATCGTGTTCAGAACACGATCGTCTCTTTTATCAGCAATGGATCCGCCGATGATATTGACACGATGAGTCCGGGCAAACTCACTCAAAAAGGCTTTCGTCCTAACACCGTTAGAATCAGCCAACTGCTGAATCTCAGTTAAGGCATAACCTGTATTCCACATCTCTGGAAATACGATCACATCAGGCTTTTGATCTCCACTCACCGCTTGATGTAAAAGCTTCTCCAATTGAGCAAAGTTCGTATCAGGTTCACCGATCTGAATATCCATTTGAATTAGTGCAATGTGAAGTAATTGTGATTCGGACATACTAAGATGACTCCTTTCGGGCGGCAGATTACCAATATCTCTCTATAGTAGTCTAATTTAAGTTTGAACTCAATGGAACTCATGAAGGTTTGAACGCTTTGGACTGTCCTCTTGCTATACTTAAAGTCTCCCAATGATGATTGGCCCAATGTTTACTGAGCAGAACGATTTGCCCCACATGGTAGCCATAATGAGACACTTGTCGCTGAATAGCTTGAAGCACAGAATGCCCTTCTCCTCTAATTTGGACGGTCCTAAGAACATCATCCGGAGTGAGTGCGTGCAGTGTATCAAACAGAACCTTCCAGCCTTCCTCCCATAAGGAAATAAGCTCTTCCCGTGTGTATTGGCTGCTTTCAAATTCACTGTCACGCTGGCGCGTTTCCTTTTCCCCATCCGTTGTTAAAAAATCTGTCCACCGTGACAACATGTTCCCGTGCATGTGCTTAATCAACAATTCTAACGAATTCGACTCTTCATCTAACGTTAGGTAAAAATGAGCATCTTCCGTTTGCGCGAAAGCTTTATCCGCCAACTTCTTCATATTTTCAAATGCACGTATGGATTCCTGCAAAAAAACTTGCGCCACTAATGTGTTGTCCGACATGGCCTTCAGCACCTTTCCGTAACTAATGAACTAACTTTATGATATTGACCGCTCGATGTAAAATCGATTATTTTCATCACTATGAAAAAAAGATTAATCATGTTACATTAAGGTTATTAATTAAAATCCCGACCTCCGGAGTGTGAATTAAATCGTGACAAAAACATCCCAAACTACAAGCCCATTTACGATACAGCCTGCTGAACGTATGAATGGACTTCCAACTCAATTTTTTGCAACACTCGTACGCAAAGCAAATGAGCAAATTGCTGCGGGTCATGACGTCATTAATCTCGGCCAAGGGAATCCTGACCGCCCTACGCCTCCGCATATCGTGTCATCCATACAAGAAGCTGCTGCTAATCCGTTGTATCATAAATATCCGCCCTTCAGCGGATTTCCATTTTTGAAACAAGCCATTGCTCAAAGGTACAAGGAGGATCACAACGTAGATCTTGATCCTGAAACGGAAGTTGCGATTCTTTTTGGCGGTAAAACAGGACTGATTGAGATAGCTCAATGTTTACTAAATCCCGGCGATGTTTGTCTGGTTCCTGATCCTGGCTACCCGGATTATTGGTCAGGGGTTGCTCTTGCCGGCGCCGAAATGGCGTTCATGCCTTTGCGCGAAGAAAACAACTTTCTGCCTGACTACTCACAGCTCAAAGAATCCGATTTGAACCGCGCGAAGCTGATGTTCATTAATTATCCGAACAACCCGACAGGTGCTACGGCTCCTGCTTCCTTTTATGAAGAAACGGTCGAATTCGCGCACCAGCATGGTGTTGTCGTCGCAAGTGATTTCGCCTATGGTGCCATAGGCTTCGACGGTCAGAAGCCGGTCAGCTTCCTGCAGACACCAGGTGCCAAAGAAGTCGGTATCGAGTTCTATACCCTCTCCAAAACGTACAACATGGCTGGCTGGCGTGTAGGCTTTGCCCTAGGGAACAAAGAAGTTATCCGCCTTATTAACTTGATGCAGGATCATTACTACTGCTCACTGTTCGGCGGTATCCAAGCGGCAGCCGCAACAGCTCTCACAGCCTCACAAGATTGTGTTACTGAGCTTCGTGATGTTTACGAGAGCCGCCGCAATGCCCTTTATGCAGCTCTTTCCAATATCGGCTGGCATGCACGCCCTTCACAAGGGTCTTTCTTCTCTTGGCTGCCCGTTCCAAAAGGACACACCTCACAGAGTCTTGCCGATTTGCTTCTGCAAGAAGCGAAGGTTGTCGTCGCACCAGGCGTTGGCTTTGGAATGCACGGAGAAGGCTATGTAAGGCTTGGCCTCTTATCCTCCGAAGAACGATTAGCAGAAGCCGTGCAACGAATCGGTAAGCTGAATCTATTTGGATAAGCATAAAATATAGAGGCTTCTGCTACTTTACAAACGCTTGTGCAGCGTGCTATTCTAGATAGAATCAAAAAAGGAAGTCCTCAAAAACTTCTATATCGCAACGTTATGATGGGAATAGTAGGAACCGTTAAGCACGTAACCAGAGAGTAAGCTCCATAGTCTGAGAGAGCTTGCCGTGAACCGACTCCGAACCCGCCCCTGAACAGTCAACGATGAGTTGAACAGTGCCCTGCTGTTATTTAGGGAATCTAGAGTTGGGTGCAGCCGCTATCGGTGTGCGCCAATCTAAGGTGGTACCGCGGAAGCTACAGACTTTCGTCCTTATGTGTTGAGGACGGGAGTCTTTTTTGTATCTACATACATGTAAATCAAAGGATGGGATCGATATGACTCAGCGAATCGTCGTCAAAATCGGCAGCAGCTCTTTAACTTCAGATACCGGGGGCCTCAACCCGGATAAAATACGCTTTTTCGCATCGGAGCTGGCGCAATTGAAACAGGACGGCCATCAAGTCCTGCTGGTTACCTCCGGCGCAGTTGCCGCAGGCTTCACCTCCCTTGGCTACCGTACGCGGCCCAAGGTACTGCACGAGAAGCAGGCCGCAGCCGCTGTCGGACAAGCGCTTCTCATGCAGGCGTACCACGAAGCATTTGCGGCCCACGGCATTAGTGTGGCGCAAATTTTGCTCACTAGGTACGACTTCTCTAACCGCAAGCGCGTGCAGAACGCGCTAATGACCGTCGACGAACTGCTGCAGCGCGGCGTCGTGCCGATCATTAACGAGAACGACACCGTCGCGGTGGATGAACTGAAATTCGGCGACAATGATACCTTGTCAGCCTTGGTTGGCAATTTGGTCAAAGCGAACAAATTGATCATCATTACGGACATGGACGGCTTGTACACGGACGATCCCCGCAAAAACGCGAACGCACAGCGTATCGATCGCGTGGACGCCATCAGCGATGAGCTGTTCAGCTTCGCTGGAGGCTCTGGGAGCGCGGTCGGCACCGGCGGCATGCGCTCGAAGGTTGAGGCCGCCCGCATCGCGATGCGCGGGGGCGTGCCGGTATTCATCGGGCGCGTACTCGAGCCCGGTGATTTGCCGCATGCCGTGGATGGCAGCGGCAAGGGCACGTACTTCGACACGGCGCTGAACAACCTGCCGGTGAAGAAACAATGGGTCGGCTTCCACTCGCTGCCCCAAGGGCAAATCATCGTTGACCAAGGCGCGAAGGCGGCCCTGCTCAGCGGAGGCAAGAGCTTGCTTCCTGCCGGCATCACAGGCGCTGCAGGAGACTTCCACCCCGGCGACGTTGTCGAGGTGATCAGCATTGAAGGCACGCTGCTAGGACGCGGCGTCGTCAATTACGCGGCTTGGCAAGTGCAAGCCGCCGCAGGTCTATCGACCGATGAGGTCCAGAAGCGTGTGGAAGTTGCTCGAATCGAAGTCATTCACCGTGACGAATGGGTTCCTTTAACCTAATGAAGAAAGCGAGGCTCTCTGGGCTATGAGACAACAACGATTGCTTAACCCAACCCTGCGTGACGTTCCGGGAGATGCAGAAGCCGCTAGCCATCGACTGATGCTGCGTGCAGGATTAATACGACAGCTCTCCAGTGGCATCTACTCCTACTTACCCTTAGGTCTTAAAGCCCTGCAAAACATACAACAAATTGTCCGAGAGGAAATGGATGCAGCCGGTGCACAGGAAATGCTAATGCCAGCTCTTCACCCTTCCGAACTGTGGAAGGCCTCAGGTAGATGGGATGTCTATGGTCCCGAGCTGATGCGTCTGGAAGATCGGAACGGCCGAGAGTTTGCACTAGGAGCAACCCATGAGGAAGTCATCACGACGATCGTGAAGGACGAGATTCATTCCTACAAGAAGCTGCCTGTCACGCTATATCAGATTCAAACGAAGTATCGCGATGAACGCAGACCGCGATTCGGTCTGCTCCGCGGACGAGAATTCCTTATGAAGGATGCCTATTCCTTTGACCGTTCGGAAAGCGGACTTGATGCTAGCTATCAAAGTATGTTTAACGCTTATGTTAACATTTTCACACGCTGCGGATTGCAATTCCGAGCGGTTGAGGCCGATTCCGGCGCAATCGGCGGGACAGATACCCATGAATTCATGGCCCTGGCTGATGTTGGTGAGGATACAATCGTCCACTGCACCTCCTGTCAATATGCAGCGAATATTGAAAAAGCAATCGGAACGGTACCGGAACAACAGATATCCGAGCGAGTGAATAACATTTTACCAGCTTCGCAACCATTGAAAGTTCACACACCGCAAGTGACAAGCATCAAGCAGCTTAGTCAATTTCTGCAAATAGACGCCAATCAAATCATTAAATCGGTTGCCTTACAAGCAGATGGATTGCCTGTTATTGTCCTCCTGCGAGGCGATTATGAATTAAATGAGATCAAGCTGAAGCAAGCCATTGGCACTAATAACGAGGTTTCCATGCTTTCCGAAGATGACATAGAGAAGCTAGGATCCATTGCCGGATTTATCGGTCCCATTGGACTCCAGAATGTGAGAATCATCGCTGATTCCTCTATTAAGGGCATGAAGGATACTGTCGTTGGAGCCAATGAGTCTGATTTCCATTTGATGCATGTGGAGGTTGAACGCGATTTAGGAACGATATCTTATCATGATGTGCGCAATGTCGCCCAAGGTGAGTTATGTTCCCATTGCGGGCACGAGCTCTCTTTTGCGAAAGGGATAGAACTTGGCCACGTATTTAAGCTTGGTACCAAATACAGCCGTTCTCTTGGCGCAACGTTCAGCGACGAGAACGGGGTTTCCGAGCCCATCATTATGGGCTGCTATGGCATCGGTGTCTCACGTGTGCTGGCTGCCATTATCGAACAAAACTATGATGAACGAGGCATTATATGGCCTGAGTCCATTACACCTTTTACTATTCATCTTCTGACCGTTCATGTTCAGGATGAAGTTCAAATGAGATTATCCGAAGAGATTTATACGACGTTAATTAGGGCAGGTTACTCTGTCCTATGGGATGATCGAGATGAGCGTCCTGGCGTTAAATTCAATGATTCGGACTTGCTCGGCTTCCCTTTGCGAATAACTGTCGGCAAGAAAGCAAGTGAGCGAGTTGTAGAATGTAAAGAACGCCGAGATGGCAGTCAATATGAACGATCTGTCGAGCATATACTTACGCATTGTCATTCCTTATTCCAAACAGGAGGTCGATCTTCCCATGAGTGAAGTCGTTCAAAAATCTAAATTAGCCAAACAAGCTGCCCAGATCATGGGTAATCTTACAACTGAACAAAAGAATGCAGCACTGCTCCTTATGGCGGATAGCCTTGTAACGGAGCAGCAGGCGATTATCGAAGCGAACGCCAAAGATTTGCAGCGAGGCAAAGAAATAGGCACAAGCGCTTCCCTGCTCGACCGTCTAGCCCTAAATGAATCCCGCATTGCAGCGATCGCTGAAGGTCTGCGCCAAATCGCCGATCTCCCCGATCCTGTTGGGGATACTTTAGAAGCATTTGAACGTCCAAACGGACTCCGCATTCGCAAAATCCGTGTGCCCCTTGGTGTAGTTGGCATTATATATGAAGCAAGACCTAACGTCACCGTTGATGCCGCTGGTTTGTGTCTTAAGACAGGCAACGCAGTCGTTCTGCGTGGCGGTTCTTCAGCTCTATTTTCCAATGAGAAAATCGTTGAAGTTCTGCACGGTGCATTAAGCCGTTCTGCCATTCCCGCTGATGCGCTTCAATTGATTCTAAGCTCAGACCGCAGTTCCGTTGATGAAATGCTGAAATTGAATGGACTCATCGATGTACTCATTCCAAGAGGCGGACATTCGCTTATTCAAAATGTTGTCAATAACGCCTCTGTTCCTGTCATTGAAACAGGTGCGGGTGTATGTCATACTTTTATAGATGAAAGTGCACAGCTCGATATGGCCGTTCGCATCGGTATCAATGCCAAAGCTCAGCGTCCTTCTGTTTGCAATAGCATGGAAACATTACTTGTGCATGAGTCTATTGCAGAAAAGCATTTGAGTGCCATAGCAGAAGCTTTCAAAGGTGCTCATGTAGCGCTCAAAGGTAACGAGCGAGCTCGTGAGTTAGTGCCTAGTATGCAAGCTGCCGAAATCGAAGACTGGAAAACCGAATATGGGGACTACATTCTTAACATCAAAGTTGTGAAAGATCTCGATGAAGCCCTTGCTCACATTCGTGAATACGGCACGATGCATTCCGAGTGTATCGTGACGGAAGATGCGGCCAATGCCGAAAGATTCTTACAAGAAGTGGATGCAGCGGCTGTTTATCACAATGCTTCGACTCGCTTCACCGATGGTTTTGAATTCGGCTTCGGCGCGGAAATCGGCATCTCCACCCAAAAGCTTCACGCTCGCGGACCGATGGGTCTACCCGCATTAACTTCAACCAAATACCGCGTTTATGGAAGCGGACAAATACGCGAATAACGATTCAATATTCAAGGAGGAATGTACGATGTCCACTACTTTATCCCAAACCAAAATTGCCTTTGTCGGCGCTGGTTCGATGGCGGAAGCGATCATCCGCGGACTCATTGAAACAAAAGTCGCTGATCCCCAAAATATATATGTGATGAATCGCTCGGATCAAGACAGGTTAGCTTTTCTGCGATCGGAATACGGTCTGCAAGCAACGTCAGACCCGTTAACAAAGGAAACCTATCTGCGTGAAGCCGATGTCGTCGTTCTCTGCATGAAGCCTAAGGATGTGGAGAATGCCTTCGCCGAGCTGCAGCCGCTTTTGAACGAACAGCAGCTTCTTGTTTCGGTAATCGCAGGGCTCTCTATCGCGAAAACAGAAGCTCTGCTGCAAACCAATATGCCGATTGTTCGCACGATGCCGAACACGTCCAGCACAATTGGTCTAGGCGCTACAGGGATGAGCTTCTCCTCCAAGGTCAATGCTACATTCAAACAAGTTGCTACCCAAATGTTTGAAGCCGTTGGTATCGTAACGATCGTGGAAGAAGAGAAATTAGAAATTCTGACAGGCGTGTCTGGGAGCGGTCCTGCTTATGTCTACTATTTCATGGAAGCTATGATCAAAGCTGGTATTGAGGGTGGTCTTTCCGCAGAAGATGCCCATCAATTGACACTTCAAACGGTGCTCGGAGCCGCGCATATGGTTCAGCTCACACAAGAAAATCCTGCTGAGCTTCGCCGTAAGGTTACATCGCCCAATGGGGCTACGCAAGCTTCTATTGAAGCGTTGGATCGTTTTCAGTTTAGCGAAGCTATCTCACAAGCTGTATTCCGTTCTGCAGAGCGAGCTAAAGAAATGGGCGAACAAATAGCTGCGCCAAGCCCCGCAGTGAAATCCTCCTAATTTCATGAGGTCTAATTCTATCTAAAGCAGGTGAATGTTTACGATGAACGCATATTGTCTAGCCACCTATCGGAGTTTCGACGAGAAAGCCGATTTTCATAAAAAAGCAACAAGCATCGCTGTCGGCCTTACGGTTGGCAGCTGGACCGAACTGCCAGAAGCGCAAAAAGCGCAAATGGAGAAGCATTTAGGGAAAGTGATTTCGGTTGAAGTCCATGAACCCGCTCAGGGAGAACCTATTTCAAATCGCTATGCAGATATCACCATCGCATATCCAGATGTGAACTTCAGCAGGGACATCCCTGCCTTGTTGGTCACCGTATTCGGTAAACTGTCGATGGACGGGAAAATAAAGCTAATTGACTTATCTTTCTCATCTGACTTCTTATCTGCCTTCTCCGGTCCCAAATTCGGTATGCAAGGTGTGCGAGATCTCCTTGGTGTGCATGATCGCCCTTTATTAATGAGCATCTTTAAATCGGTAGTTGGGTATGAGCTTCCAGCATTACGCGAACAATTTTATTTGCAAGCAGCTGGCGGTGTGGATCTCATTAAAGACGATGAGATTCTTTTTGAAAATCCATTAACACCATTGGAAAAACGGATCGAGATTTGCCTGCAAGCTGCTGCACAAGCTACCCAAGAAACAGGTCAAAAGCTGCTCTATGCTGTCAATTTAACAGGACCAACATCCAAGCTTGCATCTCAAGCCAAGAAAGCAATCGGTGCTGGAGCTAACGCTTTACTATTTAATGTATTAGCTTACGGTTTCGATACGCTTTATGAATTAAGCTCCGACCCGGAGATAACGATTCCGATCATGGCTCATCCAGCCATGGCAGGCGCTACTTATCCGTCACCGCACTATGGGATATCCGCTTCTGTGCTGCTTGGCAAGCTTATGCGTTTGGCCGGAGCAGATTTAGTGCTATTCCCTTCTCCTTATGGCTCTGTCGTTATGCCTAGGGAAGAGAATATGGCGATTAAGCACGCGCTTCTAACAGTTGATTTACGTAAAGATTACACCTATAACGCTCCTGCCGATGTACAATTGAAATTAGCTTCATGCTTTCCTGTCCCGTCGGCAGGCATTCACCCTGGACTTGTCCCGCTTATTCTGCGTGATTTTGGCAAGGATGTCATCGTTAATGCAGGTGGCGGCATCCATGGACATCCGCTTGGAACGATTGCAGGTGGGCAAGCCTTCCGTCAGGCGATTGATGCAACTATGCAAGGAATTACACTTCAAGACTACGCCCGAACACATCCAGAGTTACAATCAGCTATTGACACTTGGGGGATCAGAGAATGAGTAAGGAACGCATTATTTTTTGCGACTTTGACGGTACTATTACCGTGAACGATAACATCGTTGCCATCATGAAGCATTTCAACCCAGCTGGTTGGGAAGCCATCGTGGAACGAATTTTAGATAAAAGCATCTCGATACGTCAAGGTGTTGGTGAAATGTTCGCCCTCCTCCCTACTTCCCGTAAGGATGAGATTGTCGAATATGCGATCAATAACGCTGTGATTCGTGATGGATTCAAAGAATTCGTAGATTATTGCAAAGAACAGAATATCAAGCTTTTGATTACGAGCGGAGGCATTGATTTTTTTATCTATCCACTGCTGAAGCCTTTTGCAATCCCAAGTGAGCATATCTACTGCAATGCCAGCACATTTGAAGGAAACACGATTGAGATTTTGTGGCCAAACCGATGTGACGAGCATTGTACAACAGACTGTGGGATGTGCAAAACAAGCATTATTCGCTCTTATGACGCTAATCGATATGAGCGAATTATCATCGGTGATAGTATAACGGATTTCGAGGGCGCTAAACTAGTCGATACGATCTTTGCTCGTTCTCATCTCATCGATATGTGTAAGCAGCTTGACTATCCGTATTACCCATTCGAGACTTTCTTTGATATTATGAAGCAATTGGAGGCTGAACCTGTAGTATGAGTATTTTACTGGAAGACAAACAGCGTGCATTCGCTGATTTGCGTGATATTAAAGCAAACTTGGCGGCCAGAGGATGGTTTCCTGCAACAAGCGGCAATCTGTCTGTTCGTGTGGGCGGCTTCGAGCCTGACGCATTCACATTCGCTATCACATCAAGCGGTAGAGATAAATCCGTACAAACACCTGAGGATTTTCTACTCGTGAATGAGAAAGGTCAACCGACGGAAGCTACTAGCCTGAAGCCATCGGCAGAAACCTTGATTCATAGTGAAATCTACCGCTTAACAGGTGCAGGCGCCATTTTTCATGTACATACGATATTCAATAATTTGATCTCTGAACTGTATTGGGAACGTAAAAGCATACCTGTAGACGGTGTTGAGCTTATTAAGGCGTTCAATATTTGGGATGAAGAAGCTCAGATCGAAATTCCCATTTTGCCCAATTATGCTGAAATCCCTCGCATCGCAGAGCTGGTGGAAGGTGCGATTGTTCCGCGAATTCCTGGTATCGTGCTGCGTAAGCATGGCATTTATGCCTGGGGAGCGAATGCTTTTGAAGCTAAGCGCCATCTCGAAGCGTTCGAGTTCCTTTTCGAATATGTTTACCGCACGCACTTGCTGCATAAAGGCATTTAATAGCTGTATACGAATAAAAAGTCAGGTCCTTGCCCAAATGGGCGAGGCTCTGACTTTTTTTGTCTCATAGAATCACGCAAGATGGGTAAAACTACTTTTACTTGTTAAATCCGTATGCAAAGGAATACAAATACGCCTATGTTCTCAGTCATTAATACAAGTTTATTTCTACTTCTATTCATCTCTTATGTATATGTCAAAAAAAACATGAATCTCTTCGAGGTCTTAGTCTATTGGTTTTGGGTCTCATTGTTCGGTGAAGATTTTTCTGAAATTGTAGTAACGAATTTACACCTGATTGTGCCTTATCGCACTTACCAAATATTTTGGGATACTATGTTCTATTATTTATTACTATTTCCTATGTCTATGATTTGGTTTCTGCATTTTTATTTAAAATTGCATCATAAGGGGCTGCGCACGATTCTGACTATTATTTATACCCTTATTTTAGCAAGTATGCCTATTGTTATGGAGCTTGCCGGTTATGTATATATCGTGCAATGGAAATTTTGGTGGTCTTTTGTAGTATGGTTAACTTTTATCGTTTCTACTGTGGGACTCATGTACGCACTTCGTTGGTTGAAAGGTAGGGGCAAACAACCTGTATGATCTTAATTCCACCGATTACTTTTGACGCAAACGAAGGCTTTGCTACGATCATTATGATCGCAATGATCCTGCTGTATTGCATGCTCCCTAAGCGAATTCCGCTTCCCATCGCACTGCTCATGATGATTTTCGACTCCTATTTGGGACGAGCCGTCGATAATATCTTGTCTTCCTCTTACCCTTATAATGTGTATGATATCATGGATACCCCGGACTATGATTTGTTCGATTTTCTGCTTTACACGATTCCTTTTCCTCTAGTTGGTTATTTTTATGCGTATTTTTATGACAAGTATCCAATTCGTGCTCCTTTTCAGTTTATACATATCCTCGTTTGGTCGGTTGCGTCAGTTGGCTTTGAAGCTCTTGCTGTCACCTTTTCGGTGTTTCAATATTATGGGTGGCAGCTAATCTACTCATTTCCTGTCTATCTCTTAACCTTTGGTTTGAACACACTCTTATATAGTCTGGCTAAAAAGCATTACAAAAACTGGCAGCCCCAATGAAAAAACGTCCCATTTTCTCCAGTTGAGAACTGTGAGAAGAATAGGACGTTTTTCTTACTATCTAGATTGTCGAAACCGTTGTGAATATTCCTTGGCTTGGTCCACAGTCGCAACTCGATTGCGGCTCCATTCCAATAATATTCGGTCAATGTAACGGAAATGCACTTTACCTGCAAATACAGCTTCTTTGAGAGCCGTCATAATGAGCTCTTCTTTGTACATATCCTTATCCAACCAACCGCTGATTGTTTCCAGTTCCATAGGCGTTAATGGACGTGCAAATTCTTTTTCGAATGTTGTATAAATATTTTTAGCACTCTCGTCAGACGGGATGGATGCGCGGATCGTGCTTAACTCTGCCATCTGCTGCTCAGCCACCCGTTTGGCTAATTTTTGGTATAACGGCGTAAGATTGTATCGCTCACTGCGTATCCCCGTTATTTCTGCTGTATCCTCATCAATTGCGATGAACTGCTCATGAATCAATTTCTGCAGACTGGCAATGACCAGATCTGGTGAAGCTGACATGCGGAATTGAATCTCATCCGTGGTCGGAAAATCGTTCTTTTCTTTTTCTAGAAATGATATCAAATGAATCAATGTCATGACTTCAATTTCGGTCAACTGAAGGGCGCGGTAATTCTTGAGAAGAAGGCTTGGGACTCCGACATTCCCTTCCAGAAAGCCGGCCACAAGGGCGGCTTCTATCTGCTGTTGTGTACTAGATTGCATTACTCATCCGATCCCCTTTCTACCCATGGTCGATAAACCCGTTTACGGGTACAGACGGTATAAGAGACGAGGAAATGGAATCGTTTCGCGCACGTGATCCAAACCACAAATCCAAGCAACCGTACGTTCCAGACCAAGTCCGAAACCGGAATGCGGCACGGTGCCATATTTCCGAAGATCAAGGTACCATTGATAGGCTTCTTTCGATAACTCATGCTCCTGGAAGCGTTGCTCCATTAGCTCAGGATCATCAATCCTTTGGCTGCCTCCAATGATTTCTCCATACCCCTCAGGCGCAATCATATCGGCGCAAAGCACAACTTCCGGGCGGCTAGGATCAGGCTTCATATAGAATGCTTTAATTTCTGTCGGCCAATGCGTAATGAAAACCGGTGTTTCATATTGAGCAGCAATCGCTGTTTCATGCGGAGCACCGAAATCCTCGCCCCATTGGAATTCATGACCATTCTTTTGTAGATAGTCTACCGCTTCATCATACGTAATCCGCGGGAAGCTGCCTTGAATTTTCTCCAACTTCGTTGTGTCTCTTTCTAAGGTTTCCAGCTCTGCTCCGCAATTTTTGAGCACGGTTTGAACGATATAAGAAACGAATTGCTCCTGCACTTCCAGGTTCTCAACATGATCGACAAAAGCCATTTCCGGTTCAATCATCCAGAACTCGATAAGATGTCTGCGTGTTTTGGACTTCTCTGCACGGAATGTAGGACCGAAAGAGTACACACGGCCAAGTGCCATCGCAGCTGCTTCCATATAGAGCTGTCCGCTTTGTGTAAGGAAGGCATCCTCATCAAAGTATTTGGTATGAAACAAATTCGTTGTTCCTTCACATGAGGAAGGGGTTAGAATCGGAGGATCGACCAAATGGAAGCCACGCTCATTGAAAAATTGCTGAACGGCCTGAATAATTTGAGCGCGAATCACGAGCACAGCACGCTGACGCGGACTTCGAATCCACAAGTGGCGGTTATCCATTAAGAAATCAACGCCATGTTCTTTCGGAGTTATCGGATATTCTTCCGTCACTTGGATGATTTCAATGCCTAGGACATCAAGCTCATAGCCGCCTTTACTCCTCGTATCCTCTTTCACTTTGCCAGTTATGTAAAGTGAGCTTTCCTGCGTCAGCTTAGAAGCAGCTTCCCAAACGTCTTCTCCTACGTCACTTTTGACCACGACACCTTGTATATATCCGGAACCGTCTCTTAGTTGTAAAAACTGAATTTTACCACTTGAACGTTTCTTGTTTAGCCAACAGCCAATGGTAACCGACTCGCCGACATGATGTTTAACTTCGCTTATCGTACTTTTCATTCTGCTTTAGAACCTCCTTAAAGTTTTCGTGAAAATCTAGACTTCGTCATTTTATTCAATAAATTCCGATACCTCGAGCCTATTGAATACTTCTTTATTGTACACTATTTCCATAAGAAAACCTCTATCAAGGCATTCAAAAATCAGATGGTTTGTGACTGAACGAGTCCAAATGTATCTCGAGCGATCACCCACTCCTCATTGGTTGGGATCACAAGCACTTCCACTTTGGATCCTTGCTTCGTAATCCGCCGCTCCAGACCTCTCCCCTTGCGGTTCGCTTCTTCATCGAATTCCACACCAAGGAATGTCAGCCGTTCGCACACCGTTTGACGAAGCAGCTCGGAATTTTCTCCGACGCCAGCTGTAAAAACAATCGCATCGATGCCATTCATCGCTGCGGCGTATGCGCCTATGTATTTGCGCAGCCGATACTCATACATCTCAAAAGCAAGCGCGGCGTTCTTATCACCCGCCTCCAATGCTTCGACAATCTCCCGCATATCGCTGGAGATTCCCGAGATCGCCTGCAGCCCGCTGTGCTTATTCAGCATGGAGCTGATCTCGCCCAGCGTCAAATCCTCCTTGCTCATCGCATAGGGCACGATGGCTGGATCGAGATCGCCGCTGCGCGTGCCCATCATCAGCCCTTCGAGCGGGGTCATCCCCATGCTCGTATCCACGGACTTGCCGCCCATCACGGCGGCGCAGGAAGCTCCGTTACCAATGTGACAGGTAACGAGCTTCAGCTGCTCCAGCGGGCGGCCTAGGAAGGCTGCGGCACGTTCGCTCACGTAGTTGTGCGAGGTGCCGTGGAAGCCATAGCGGCGCACCTTGTGCTTCCGGTACAGCGCCATCGGCACCGGGTATAGGTAGGCGTGCGCCGGCATCGACTGATGGTAGGCGGTGTCAAAGACGACGGCCTGCGGCACGCCGGGCATGTTCGCCTCCACCGCTGAGATGCCGAGCATATGCGCCGGATTGTGGAGCGGCGCCAAATCAAAGAGCCGCTTGATCTCCTTCTTCACCTCGTCAGTAACGAGGACGGAGCCCTTGAAGGATTCGCCGCCGTGAACGACTCGGTGGCCGACGGCGTCGATTTCCGACGTTGACGCCAGCACGCCGTGTTCAGGGTGCACCAGCAGCTCCAGCACCTTGCGAATAGCTTTCGTATGCTCGAGAATCTCTCTAACCTCATGAACTTCCGCTTTTCCCGTCGGTTCATGTGTTAATATAGCCGTTTCCATCCCGATTCGCTCTACCTTGCCTTTGGCGAGAACGGATTCATTTTCCATTTGGAAGAGTTGGTATTTAAGCGAAGAGCTCCCTGCATTTATAACGAGAATATTCACAAGCGATCACCATCCTTGTCATAACGGAAAAAGCCTTCTCCTGTTTTGACTCCTAGGTGCCCCGCTCGTACCATTTGTTTCAATAGGAAGGATGGACGGTACTTCATGTCCCCATAATCGCGGAACATACCTTCTAGGGCTGCATGTACCGAATCTAACCCGAATCGGTCACACATTTCCAGAGGACCATATTTGAAATCATAGCCGATCCGCATGGCGTTATCGATATCCTCAGCGGAAGCCACACCTTCGGACAGTGTGTGCAGCGCCTCATTAATCAATGTGCAGATAAGCCTCGTTGTAATGAAGCCAGGCGATTCCGTGACTTTAATACTTTTCTTTAAAAGGAGTTCGTCCACGAAACGGCGTGTTCGATTGAAGGTTTCGTCTGACGTTTTCATCGCTCGAATAATTTCGACGAGGTTAATTTTCGCCACGGGATGCAAAAAATGAAGTCCAATCACACGTTCGGGATTCGTGGTGACCGCGGCAATCTCAGTCACGCTAAGGGTGGATGTATTCGTTGCTAAAATTATGGCTGGCGAACAAATTTGATTCAGTTGGAAAAATACATGCTTTTTAGCATTCAAGTCTTCCGAAATTGTCTCTATGACCATATCACAAGCGGCCATGTCTTCCAGCGAATCGGCTTTTCTGATTTTGGCTAAAATCAGCTTCTTCTCAGTCTCTGTCAATGACCAACGTTCTATTTGCTTATCTAAGCTGACCGTAATCTGTTCCATGGCTCGATCGAGCTTATCTGTTGTTTTTTCAACGAGTAATACGTCCAAACCACGGGCAGCGAGCATTTCTGCAATCCCCTGTCCCATCGTTCCCCCACCGATTACACCTATTGTTTTGAATACCATAACAAGTTTCTCCTTCTCCCACGCTGCGTTCACTACCAACTACTTATTATTCTCATTCTCAATGAATTATCAATTCAACCTCGTCTTGAAAACTCAATCATATCATACAATTTTTGTTCTCCGATTTCATTAGTATACACAAAACATTCGCGAGATTATCTCAGCTTTGACACAATTCAGGCATGTAGGGTTGGGATGCGATCAAATTATGTCTAGAACCCTTCAGAACCGCGTTTTCCCCGCGAATGTTGCAAAAAATACATCAATTCCTCCCAATGGTAAAAATACGAAAAAACCGCTGGCCACAAGGCCAACGGTCAACTTATGCACTCTTCGAAACAGAAGCATCAAACAGATTGCGGAACGTGTCACCTGAAAGAACTTCTTCTTTCATCAAAATCGCAAAGGAATGTTCGAATACACTACGCTGCTGCTCTAAAAGCTCCTTTGTGCGAATCATCAGCGCATCAAGGATGATCGTATTCTCTTTCATGAGCTGATCCTTCGTCACCATATCACGGTCAATGATACCGAGGGAAGTAAGTCCGGAATCCATCATATTACGAACCATGGAAAGTGATTGCTCGAAATCGTTACGCGAACCTGTACTGCGTCCACCATAGAAGATTTCTTCAGCCGCGGCGCCACCGAGAGCAATCATGATTTGCTGCTCAATATAATCCTTGGTGTACAAATAATGATCTTTAGGCGGATTATGACGCACATATCCCAGCGCTTTCCCCCGCGGACTAACGGTAACCTGAGAAACAGAGCCAGGGCGAACAATTTCAGCAACAATCGCGTGGCCCAATTCGTGATATGCGACGCGCTCTTTTTCCTCTTGCGCCGTTTCTTTATCCGTTCTTTCCCCCATCATCACTTTATCAATCGCGGAAGCTAGATGGTGCTGTTCGATAGCCAGTTTATCTTCTCGCATGGCATAAATGGCGGCCTCATTCAGAACGCCTTCAAGCTGTGCACCAGAGAAACCGAAGGTTTGATCAGCAATCAAATCCAAAGAAACGCCTTGAGCCAGCGGTTTGTTTTTCACATGAATATCAAGAATGGATAGACGGCCTTTTTTATCCGGTAAGTCAACTTCAATATGACGGTCAAAACGTCCAGGACGCAATAAAGCACTGTCGAGAATTTCTTTGCGGTTTGTTGCTGCAATGATCAAAATACGGGGAGCATCATTCGTATGAATACCATCCATTTCAGTTAATAGCTGGTTCAACGTCTGATCGTACTCACGATGTTGACCTCCATCACGTTTACCACCGATAACATCAATCTCATCAATAAAAATAATCGCATTGTCTTTGCCTTCTTTAACAGCGCGTGTTCGAGCTTCTTTAAAAAGGTCACGCACACGGCTTGCACCGACACCGACGTACATTTCAACAAATTCACTTCCTGAAGCAGCCATATAAACAGAATTCGTGTAATGCGCGGCCGCTTTCGCCATTAACGTTTTCCCTGTTCCTGGAGGACCCGTAAGCAGAATCCCTTTGAGTGGACGAATCCCTAATTTCTTAATTTCTTCATGCTTGATCAGAAAATCAAGTGCTTCCATCAATTCTTTCTTAGCGCGATCTTGTCCACCGATCTCATCGAACGTCAAATACGAGGGCGTACGATTTTTGCTTTTACGATCACTGCCGCCCGCAGATATCCCGGCACCGCCGCGGCCTTTAATCATGTAAAACAAGGAAACACCCAATACACTAACAAACAAGATAGGTATTACATTCACACCTAGAAAAACTAAAAAGATCAAGAGAACCGGAATAAATCCAATCCCAATTTCTTTATATATTTTACTCATTCGGCCACACTCCTATCTGGGAAGTTCTAGGTAGCATGATGAATTTAGTGGCATCACCATCTGTTAAACGAATATATACATAATTTTGATCCATTTCGCTATCTACTTTCATCGTTGGAACTCCCTCAGCATATTTTTGCAGGGTTGTTGGAATATCTGCATAATGCTTCGTTTCCATCGCTTGTGCTACATCAAATAATGCTTTAGACCACCACTGATCCAGCTTCTCGGAAGGGTTGCTCTTCACATCTATATTTACAGTACGCTTACCGATAATGGATGCACCGTCTGTATGAATACGTTCGACAACATTTCTTAAATTCGCCTCTGGATTTAGACTAACTTGTATGTCAACTTGGTTATTGTCCAGTTTCATCGTTGAGCTTGTCACACCGGGAACTTTGCTAATGATATCAGATAATGGATTCTCCATAGCTAAACTTGTGTAAGCGAACCAACCTCCGAATAGAACTCCAGCAGAGATAATAACACTCAGGACGACAGGTAAGAGACGCAGCTTCATCAGTCAACGTCCCCCTTTCTATACGTATTTTGTTGCCTCAATTGCTATACGATGAGTATATCACGCGATACATACATTAGCTTTATGAAATGAGTGGAAACAACAAAACTCAGCCTAATGAAGGCTGAGCCGGTACGTATCCATATAGAGTCCATCTTTGAATTTGTAATAATCATAGAAATAACGAGTGCTACTGCTTTCTTTCTTTTTATAGAAGACTTCCCAGACATAATCATTGCCAAGCTTACCTGGCAGCACACGTTCTATTTCAATCTCTGGAGCTTTTTTTAACACGGTGTCACGTACTTGCGATTCGGTGAAAGCTTCAGCAGTCATCTCAGCATGTATACCTTTGTCTGAAACCCAAACGATAACACCTTGACCCAACTTATCTTCACCATATACGATTTGGAGTGGTTCATCTCCATAGAAGAAATCCACCTTGGTAGCTTTCGTCATAATACTTTTCTCATATGCTGTTTCTACCGCTTTGCGCTTATTGTCCCAGTGCTCATTCTGAACATTTAAATAAAAGCGGCTAAGCACTACACCAAGTGTCAAAATAATAAACACACCGAACGTTATGATCCTTGTTCGCTTTGCATTCATGAACGCCGCTCACCTCCCCAGACGAACTTACAAGGAAATCACTTAGCCAATGAGCTTATCAAAGCTTTGTTCAAACTCACGCTTAATTTTTTCTTCATCAAGTGTTAAACATTCACCCTTGCGGACAATCCAATTTCCGTCTACACACACATCAACTACATCTTTTGCACATGCAGAGTAAACAATATGGGACACGAAGTCCGTTTTCGGTAGGAAATGCGGTTGGTCAATATCCAGTGCGATAAAGTCTGCCTTCATGCCCGCCTGAAGTAGGCCTACATTATCTAACCATACTGATTCTGCGCCCATTTTGGTTCCCATTAGAAGCGCTTCTGCAGCAGGAACAGCCAGTGGATCGCCAGAAACACCTTTGTGAATCAGCGCGGCAAGTCTCATTTCTTCGAACATATCCAAGTTATTATTGGAGGCTGCTCCGTCCGTTCCAAGCGAAACCTTCACGCCTGCACGAAGAAGTTCAGGAACTCGGGCAACACCGCTAGCAAGCTTCAGATTGCTTCCTGGGTTGTGGGAAATACGAACATCGTATTGCTTAAGGATATTAATTTCTTCATCGGTGAGATGAACACCATGCGCGATGAGCGTCGGTCTGCTGAATACGCCATGCTTTTCTAAATGTGCAACGGGTCTCAAACCGTATTGATCAACATTTCCTTGGACTTCACGACTTGTCTCCGACATATGGGTATGAATGGGCAGGTTTAAATCATGGGCCACTTGAACAATCCGCTCTATATAGTCAGGTGGACATGTATAGGGTGCATGTGGAGACATCATGGTTGTGATTCTTCCATTCGCACCGCCATGCCAGTTTTTTGCGAACTCGGTGGCTTCTTTCAATTTAGCATCTTGTACGTCCGGTGGACAAAGACCAATAATTCCTCGAGTCAGAACACCGCGCATACCAGACTCTTCAACGGACTTAGCAACTTCGTTCATATGGTCATACATATCTACAAAAGTCGTCGTACCGCCTTTAATCATTTCTAGAATAGATAACTGCGTCCCCCACTTCACATCTTGGGCGCTGAATTTGGCTTCCATTGGCCACATTTTCTCTTCTAACCAAATTTGGAGCGCAAGATCGTCACCGTATCCGCGTAAAAGTGACATCGCTGCGTGACCATGCGTATTCACAAGACCAGGCATATAAAGCTTGTTCGTGCCGTCAATCACTTCGTCATAATTTTCCCGAGGTTCAGGTATTGCCTCACCGATGTATGTAATTTGGCTGCCCTCTATAACCATACAGCCTTTGATGGACGATTTCGCTTCATTATTTGAGATAAAAATACCGTTCATAATTAATGTTTTTTTCATACTAAAAAACCCTCTCTATGCTCATTCTATTAATGACATTGCTTTATAAACTTTACATCTTCGGGCTTGTAAAATCAAGGAAGCCAAGAGATGTTAAGAAATTGTTAAATGTCACGGAATTTTCGTTGCTTTCGATGCAATTGTTATGATACTTTTAACTTTGTGAGTTTTTTCTACCATTTGGTCTGTTTATCTTATATATTCGATCAAAACTTAGTACATATAGCAAAATATAGGAGGATTATATGACAACGTTATTCACGAAAAAGAATGAAGTTGATTTCTTGCAACTTCTCATCCGTGCTGCAGAGAACGCCTTGCAAACTGCTCAATTATTTCGCACAGCTATGATGGGTGATAAACCGCCGATTGAGTATGTAAAAGCCATCAATGATTTAGAGCATGCAGGCGATTCCATTACTCACGAAATTTTTAAAGGTTTAAACAAAGTATTTATTACACCGATTGATCGTGAAGACATTATGGTTCTAGCCTCCAAAGTTGATGATGTAACAGATGGTATTGAAGCTACAATTGCTCGTTTCGACTATCTTGCTGTATCCCATACAGATTCTTATATGAAAGAGTTTTCGGCTGTCATAGTAGACTCTTGCCAGCATATGCTGGATGCTTTCAAGCTTCTGGCTAAGAAAAAATATATGCAAATTCCCGAGCATACGGTTGCTATTAATTCCCTCGAGAATGACGGAGACCGTTTGATGCGTGAAGGGATTCGGCAAATTTTCATCACACGTAAAGACCCGTACGAAGATTTTAAACTAAAAGAAATCTATGAGCGTTTGGAAGAAACAACGGATGCTTGTGAAGATGTAGCCAATATCCTTGATAGCGTTGTACTTCGCTATTCATAAGGCACACTCGTGTCCTATGTCTACGAAGAAAGTTTTCCAAATGGAAAACTCTTAGGAGGAAATCATGTTAACTTATTTAATCGTTATCGTTGTACTTGCCTTACTTTTTGATTTTATTAATGGATTTCACGATACGGCTAATGCGATTGCAACTTCGATCTCCACACGTGCCTTAAGTCCACGTGTAGCCATCGCCATGGCAGCCACACTCAATTTCGTCGGAGCCATGGTTTCCTCTAAGGTAGCCAAAACCGTTGGAGGAAGCATAGCCAATCCTGCCAAAATTGAAAACGGCGTTGAAATCGTCATCGCTGCGTTACTTGCGGCTATCATTTGGAATCTGTTGACTTGGTATCTGGCGATTCCTTCCTCTTCTTCGCATACACTCCTTGGTTCTCTAGCTGGAGCTGTTATCGCTGGCGCTGGGGTTCATGCGGTAAATTGGAGTGGTTTTACTCAAATTATTATCATTTTGGTTTTATCGCCCATTATTGCTTTCGGACTAGGTTACTTAATTATGATCTTGATTAAGTACATCATTCTATGGTCTGGGAATACATCCAGATCGAAGCTAAATCGCGTATTCCGTACCTTGCAAATTTTATCCGCGGGATTGCTTTCATACTCCCATGGTGGAAACGACGCACAAAAAGCAATGGGCATTATCGTGTTTGGTTTAGTCGCAGCTGGTGTTCAAACAGACTTGGAAGTGCCGCTGTGGGTGAAAATTGCTGCCGCTTTGGCCATGGGACTTGGAACATCCATCGGTGGATGGCGAATTATTAAAACCGTTTCTGGTAAGATTGTTAAAATCGAGCCGATCAATGGCTTTGCCTCAGATTTGACGTCATCACTCGTTATTCAATTCTCTACCCATTTGGGTAAACCATTGTCCACAACGCATGTTATTTCCTCCGCGATTATCGGGACAGGCAGTGTCATGCGTTTCCATGAAGTTCAATGGGGCACGGTTGGCCGCATGTTAATCACTTGGGTTATTACAATTCCAATCAGCATCGCGCTCGCATTCTCGATCTACTTCGTATTGTTCAGATTGATTTTCTAAAATAAAGGCACGACCCAAGGTAAATTGGGTCGTGCCTTTTTCTAATCCAAATAATAAGCTAAACTTTGCAATTCTGTTGTAAAATCCGCATGATGCACACGCACCTCAGGAGGAACTTTAATGATGACCGGAGCAAAATTCAATATCGCTTCGATCCCGCAGTCCACGAATTGATTGGCTACATTTTGAGCTTCGTTCGCAGGAACGGTAATGATGCCGATACGAACGCCTAATTCGGATAAAACCTTCTTCATCTCATGCATCGGTTGAACGATTAGATTGTTAATCGACTCCCCTGCCTTACTTGGCATTGCATCAAAAACAGCGACAATCTTCATATCATTTCGTAAGTAAGTATTATAATTGCATAAAGCACGGCCTAGGTTACCCGCTCCAACAAGAGCAACTTGAATATGTCGATCCAACTTCAGGATCTGTCTAATCTTCTCGATCAAGTAAGCAATGTCGTAGCCAATTCCCTTTTTGCCAAATTCCCCGAAATAAGCCAAATCCTTACGAATCTGTGCCGGATTCAGATCGAGCTTTTGACCCAAATCCTGCGAAGATACCGTCGATACATTTTTCATTGCAAGTTCATTCAGAAAGCGTAAATAAATGGGCAGCCTTCGAACGACGGCTTCCGATATTTTTTGTGTTTTCAACTCTATGCCTCCCCCATCCACTCTTCAATCCTAGGTAACATTTGCTCGGTCGTCATATGTTCAATCTTCGGACCAGGCAATGAATAAAGGAAGTGCTTGCCATAATACGTATCAATGACACGAGTATCATAGATGATAACGATGCCTTTATCGGTTGCACGTCTAACAAGTCGGCCAAAGCCCTGCTTAAATCGAATGACCGCCTGCGGCACAGAAAATTTCATAAATGGATTTTCGTTGCGCTTCTTAATATTTTCACATTTAGCCTCAACAAGAGGGTGATTTGGCGGTTGAAACGGCAATCTTATAATAGCAAGACAGCTTAGCGCATCTCCTGGAATATCGACACCCTCCCAGAACGAGCTGGTGCCCAGTAGGACGCACATTTTGTTATCTTGGAACATCCGGGTCAGTTTACTCCGATTACCGCTGTCTACCCCCTGCCCGAGCACGGTGATCCCATGTGGCTTCAAGAGATCCTTCATGCCGGCATAAATTTGCTTAAGCATACGATTCGAAGTGCACAAAATCAACATTCGTCCTTTGGTAATTCGCGCAACATCGCTAAGCGACTCAATAAGTGCGTTGATAAAAACAGGATCACCAGCACCTTTGATTGTTGGGAAGTTCCGAGGAATGACGACGAGAGCCTGTTCTCTATAATTAAAAGGAGATGGCAATTGAACAGTTTTCAGCTTGCCCGATTCTTCATCCTCAGGGATGACTAACCCTAATTGATCCGCTGAATATTGAAAAGATTTATTAACAGACAACGTCGCGGAGGTCAGGATAATACTGTCTTTGGTCTCAAAGAAATGCTGCTGCAGCAAGCCACTTACATCCGTAGGCACCGATACGAGCTGCAGTGACTTCGATTTAGCATAGGTACCCGCTTCCATCCAATACACATAACCCTCATCAGCCATTTTCATAAAAAAGTGCAGGGCATCTCGATGGTTATACAGCTCCTTTACCGTGCCATTCAAATCAGTGACTAAACCTTGGACCCCAAAAACTTCCTGCATGTCCTTCACTTCATTTAACAATTTATCAAGCGTGCGCAGTAAATCATTCGCATTCAAATAAATATTGTCTTCCATGATCAGAAGCTCTCGCCACTCGGGTGGAAGCGTTTCAGGCTTCATCCGCAGTACGTATTGTGAGTTTTCCGATTGCGAAGGATCGCTCCTAGAAGATAACAGCTCATAGAGCGCTTCACTAAGCCGATCCCAATCCTCTTTGATTTGCACGATTTTGGGAAATAGCCCATCGATCGTTTGACTCCAAGCGGCCGCGCGTTCCTGCTGCTCATCCGATTTCTGCAATCGAAACCGCAGCATTGGTAATTGGCCGCTGCGATTATCTTTATATAGCCATAGCAACGAATGATAAAATGCGGAAGAATGCAGCTCAATTCCAAGATGCTTACTGGCCACTTCTTCAAAGTGGTGCGCCTCATCAATGACAAGGTGCTTGTAAGACGGTAGAAGGCGGTTCTCAGCCTTCATATCCGTGAAGAGGAGGGAATGGTTCGTAATAATCACATCGGCCGTATTGGCATCATTCCTAGCGCGATGATAGAAGCATTTTTTGTACCAAGGACACATGCGATTTAAACAAGAATCAGTGTCACTTGCAACCGAATACCAAAATTGCGCACCCTTATTGCCAAAATGCAGCTCCTCTTCATCTCCATGCTCCGTCTCACTAAGCCATACAACCATCTGTGCTGCCGTGATCGGATCTTCCTTGCCATTCTCGTAATCACGTGTTGTTAGCTTTGTCTCGAATTTACGAAGGCATAAGTAATGACTTCTGCCTTTAAGTACAGCAGCTTTGAAAGGGATAGGGAAAATCTCCTTCAAGAGAGGAATGTCCCGCTCACGGAGCTGTTCTTGTAAGTTAATCGTGTGTGTAGAGACAATCACTTTCTTCTCATACTTGATGCCATAATAAATGGATGGTATTAAATACCCTAGCGACTTCCCTGTTCCTGTTCCCGCTTCAATCATCAAATGTTGATCAGCCCTTAGTGACTTTTCAACTTCCCGGATCATCTGCTCTTGGGATTCACGGTCTTCAAAGATCTCGAATTTTTCACGTAAGGCTGTTTTCAAACCTTGATGAAACTCCGTAAAGGAAGAACCTAAACCATCCGCATCGGAGTCGCTGCGCGTATCTTCCTCATCGCCCCAATCAGTGACATTAAGTGTAAATTGCCGAAAATATCGATTCGTATCCATATCCACACTGGTTATAGACTCTTTGTAAACACATATTTCATCGAGGAACCAGCCCAAATCACTGTTGCCGTTTTCGAAAATATGCTGCAAGCGTTGAACGGTAAGAAGCGGCAGCCCCAGCAAGCGTTCCATACAAATAATCCAAATGGCTGCCGTTACTTCTGCATCACTATCCGCTTGGTGTGGCCTTTCATGATCAATACCGAACAATCCAGCCACCATGCTAAGCTGAAGACTCGAAATAGATGGAAATAAGATGCGCAGCAAATCCATCGTATCCAGCACACGTCCTGAGAAAGGCGGGTATCCTGTTTTCGTTAGTCCTTTTTGCAAAAAGGATAAATCAAAAGCCGCATGGTGCGCCACAAGCACACAATCAAACAACAGCGGAAACATATCCGCCATGACTTGGTCAAGCGAGGGAGCATCCGCAACCATGTCTTCCGTTATCCCTGTAAGTGTTGTAATCGAAGAAGGTATACTTATCCCTGGTTTGACCAGAGAAGTATACCTGTGAGTAATTTGAAATTGATCTATAATGACGAGTCCAACCTGAATAATTTCATCCGCAGGCTGACTTCCTGTCGTTTCAAAATCCAAAACTGCAAATTTCATGACGTGTATCTTCAATCCTTTCGTCCTGCACTTCTCCTAGCATACCAAATCTTATTAGGAAAAGGGAATACCCAGTTAGCCGCTTCCGTTTTAGGATTCGTCCAAATTGATCAGCGGCTCCATGCAAGAAGGATCGGTATGATACGCTTTTTGAAAATATTCAAAAGCTTTTTCCATATTCTGATTTTGTACTTGTATGCAGCCCATTGCGTTGTAGGAAATGGCCTTCATCTTGGAATTGTCGGTCAAGGGCAGAAGGAACTTGAAGTGTTGGTACGCTTCTCCAAACTCCCCTTTGCGCAAATGACCCATCGCTAAATACACCCGAGCTAGCAAGAAATCTGGCTGCCTTTGAATCAGAACTTCGAATTCTTTGATCGCTTGATCGTACATATAAAGTTTGTAAAATCCCTGGCCCCGCATGAATTCATCCGTCTGCTTCCCTGTCACATCTAGATCCATCAGCTCATCATGAAGGGTTTGGGTACTCATCGGTACGGCCCCATAAAACTTTCCCAACTTCTCCTCAAAAAGCAGCCACGCTTCGATGAACTCATCGCTCATCGTTTTCAACACCTGCAATTGTTCGTCGAGCTCCGCCTTTTTTTCCACGTCACTATTCGGATATTCTTTTTGGATTTCTTCCAAAACCTCGTTCATTGTGGAAAATAAATGCTTAAACATTTGGCATCCCACCTTTGCTTCGAAAGCTTATCCTCATTCTTTGTAAACAGCGCCGATTTCATGCATGGAAGTGATACCTCTTAAAGGACGGTGGAATGCTCTTCTGCCTTGAGAAGCTGCGCAACTTTATTATTTTCACCCATAATGGCAATCGTTGGTTGATGGTTCTTCGCTTCTTCATCGGTCATCATCGCATAAGAAATAATAATAACCGTATCACCAGTCTGAACTAACCTAGCTGCAGCCCCATTTAAACAAATCACACCTGTGCCGCGCGGCCCGGGAATAATATAAGTTTCGAGACGTGCACCATTATTGTTGTTCACAATTTGCACTTTCTCATTCGGCAGCATACCAACTAAATCGATCAAATCTTCATCAATCGTAATGCTTCCGATATAATTCAAATTCGCTTCCGTAACAGTTGCCCGGTGGATTTTAGCTTTCATCATGGTTCGAAACATGGAAGTCACTTCCCTACTTGTAAAATTAAATTATCGATCAAACGCGTTTTACCGAATTTGACAGCCAAAGCAATAATAATAGAATCGGTATGATGGCTTTTTTCAAAAGGTTCTAATGTCGGATAAGCTAGTACCTCTACATAGTCAATGACGGCTAAAGGTGAAGTAGCAATATGTTGGCTGACCAAGGTTTCAAGCTCCTGCGGTGTGAAAGTTGGATGTGATTCCACAAATGACTTTGCTTTTTGCAAGGATTGAGACAGAACTAAAGCTTGCTTACGCTCTTCCTCAGAAAGATACACATTGCGCGAGCTCATGGCCAGCCCGTCTGCTTCACGCAAAATAGGACAGGGAACAATCTCGATGCCTAGGTTGAGATCTTGCACCATTTGCTCAATGACAGCAACCTGCTGGGCATCCTTAAGGCCAAAAAAGGCTTGATCAGGCTGCACAATATGAAACAACTTGCTAACGACAGTTGCGACCCCATCAAAATGTCCAGGACGTGATGCTCCGCACAGTCTGGAGGTAAGACCAGTTACACTGACCGTAGTGCGCGTCGGTGATGGATACATTTCGCTTACAGATGGCATGAACACTAGGTCAACGCCCGCGGCTTCGGCTAATTGCAAGTCCCGCTCCGTATTGCGCGGGTATCGCTCGAAATCCTCACCTGGACCGAACTGGAGCGGATTAACAAATATACTTAGCACGACAAGTCCACTTTGAGCACGTGCTTTGCGTAGCAAACTAGCATGACCTTCGTGTAAATAGCCCATTGTGGGTACAAACCCAACAGATTGGTCGTTCTTGCGTCGATAGTCTCTTATGCGAGAACGCAAATCAGCAATTGAATGAATCACTTCCATTGTCTGGATCGCTTCCATGCCTCTCACTTCTCCTTATCGCCATATAAGTATTCAACAACATCGTTGTCCATATGAAACGTATGCTCTGGTGCAGGGAATGCCCGTGCTTTCACTTCTTTCACATATTCCCCTATGCCTGCACGAATAGTTTCCCCTATATTCGCGTATGCTTTTACGAACTTTCTGGCAGCACTGTCAGAACCATACTGGAGAAGATCATGATAAACAAGCACCTGGCCATCGCAATGAACCCCAGAACCAATTCCAATCGTAGGAATCGATAGCTGCTTCGTTATCCATTCGGCCAGCTCATCAGTTACCAGTTCTAAGACCACCGCGAAAGCTCCCGCTTCCTCAAGTGCTTTAGCATCACTGAGCAATTTCTCCGCTTGTTCGGAACTTCGTCCTTGTACACGGAATCCACCAAGTTGATGAACAGATTGCGGAGTTAAACCCAGATGTCCGACGACCGGCACACCAGCCTCCGTGATCGCTTTGACGGTTGCCGCAATCTCAGATCCGCCTTCCAGCTTAACCGCTTTGGCTCCACCCTCTTGCATTAATCGGGCAACGCCACGAAAAGTAGAGTCCAAGCTTCCATGGTAAGTCAAGAAAGGCATATCCGCTACAATGAACGTATTCGAAGCTCCACGCACCGCGGCTCGCGTCTGGTAAACCATATCATCCAGTGTGACCGGCAGGGTTGAATCGTAGCCTAGTACGACATTCCCTAGAGAATCTCCTACA
This sequence comes from Paenibacillus sp. J31P190, assembly GCF_059692075.1. Lineage (NCBI taxonomy): Bacteria > Bacillati > Bacillota > Bacilli > Caryophanales > Paenibacillaceae > Paenibacillus > Paenibacillus sp. J31P190. The sequence continues at coordinate 500,776 of NZ_JCAUAS010000002.1, forward strand.
AGGATAACATCAATGCCTGCCTCTTCCGCCAAGCGGGCTGAGGGATAATCATAAGCAGTTACCATCGTAATGGGAACGCCATCTTGCTTCATTTTTCTCATCTTAGCTGTCGTAAGCGGCTTACGTTGTTCCATTGTTATCCCAGCTTCCTCATATAAAATAAAAAACCTTTTAGCTAAGAGCTAAAAGGATCGCATGCAGAAAGAATCCAATGATCCCTCTGTCTCGGTCCCATAAGGCTCAGAGCAGAATCCAACATCTTGTTTCAAGTCCTATTCCTTTGTAAATAAACTACCACCGTCAAGCTGCAAGTGCAGTTCCTTTAAGGATACCGCCTTGTCTTGCTATTATACCAAATGTTGCTTCCATTTGATACCTCTACTTCAGTTCAATATCTCCGGAATAGATCTTTATTTTCTCTCCAGCTTGCGTTATTACCGTTAAAGCACCGGAATCATCCAACGAATCAGCGAGACCTTCAATGACACCTGAAGGTGTATGCGTGCGGATTGGACGCTTCAAAGTTACACTAAGAGCCTCCCATAGCAAACGGATTGGAGCGAAGCCTTTCTCCATATATAGCGCATAGAGATCTTCAAACTCTAAAAGAAAAGCTTGTACCAAACTTTCTCTTGGGATGTCAGCGCCCGATTCAATTGCAAGAGAGGTCGCAATATCCCGTAATTCCTCAGGATAATCCTCCCTCTTCAAATTCACACTGATACCAATCCCTGCAATCACATACTTGAGCCGTTCATCTTCCCCACTGCTTTCAAGTAAGATGCCGCTTACCTTCTTGCCTTTAATTAGAAGATCATTAGGCCACTTAATGCCGATGTCTACCTGACAAACTTTCTGGATGGAGCGGCATAGCGCCACCGCACTAAGCAGCGTTAATTGAGGCATAAAATAGACAGGAATGCGCGGCTTTAACACTAGACTCATCCAGATCCCTTTACCGGCCGGAGAATGCCACGTGCGCCCCATTCGGCCTCTTCCCGCTGTCTGTGCCTCTGCCAGCACAATCGTGCCTTCAGGAGCACCTGATGCAATGAGAGCGTGTGCAATCGTTTGTGTAGATTCGACTTCCCCGTAAACATGAATTTTCTGACCAAGAACCTTGGTTTTCAATCCGCTCAACAGTTCGTTCACTTGCCATGAATTAGGCTTGCTCAACAATCGATACCCTTTACGAGGCGCAGCTTCAAATTCATAGCCTGCTGATCGAAGCTCTTCAATATGCTTCCAGATCGCGGTACGGCTAACGTTAAGACGCCGGCTGATTTCCTCGCCGGAAACGTAAGCTTCCGGGGACTCTTGGAACAGCTCTAATATACGTTTGTTCATACGATTTCACTCACGATCTATCGGGAATTTATTTTGATGTCGATTCTTCTGATCATGCTGCAGTTGTTGTAGTTCGTGAATCTTTTCGGGGATAAATGCCTCCTCACAACCGGTAAGATTAACTCCAAAATTCGATTTTAGAGTTATTCAGCAACGCTGTGAAGGTAGATAGGCTATTGTGGATACAGAATGTTGTAATTACTACAACAATTCATCCTCCCTTGGCTATTTTGCAAGTTGAAGTTGCAGATCGTACAACATTTTTAACCCTTTTGTTGAGAAATGGCCTTTTTCGGACCCAATTGTTGTACATCATGCAACAACTGAAGTACAAAAGCTAGATCTAGGCAGTAATTGTTGTACATTTTACAACATCTTTGCCCCTGTTACCTCAGAAACTGCCTGGTAACCTTATCTGTAAGATTGGAAATAGCGTTAACTGACATTTCTGCTCATTAAGTAACTTTTGCGATGAAAAACAGGCTTACTCCCATGATATCATCATTCAAATTATTAAAAAAACCGCGCTGCGCTGCTACTTAGCAGCACGCGCGGCAAGTAAAAGTGATTCTCGCTCGTTCAAGATTTCACCGAGCGCGGTTCGTTCAAGCAGCTGCTGCAGCAGTTTGCCCATCCATGGGCCCGGCTGCCGGCCAAGCTCTTCCGCCAAATCCGTGCCGGATATGGCGAGTTCCTTCAGGCTAAAGCAGGGAACCTCCTTCAGCCAAGCCTCTCCGCGCCACAGCAGCTCCGGCGCGGTAGTTTGCAGGAAGCGCGCGAGCTCGCCGCGCTGCTGAGAGCATTGCGGCAGCACGCTCAGCAGCCGCAGCAGAGCGCGGGCAGCGGCTTCACCGCTGCGCACCGCGCCAAGCTTCCAGACCCGCTCCAGCGGAGCCGGGTCCTGTACCATTGCGGCGTCCTGCGAAGCGCCGCTCGTTAGCTGCGCGGCCACAGCCTCGCGCAGGGCCAGCACAGCCACGACCGCTTCGCAATCGGCGCGGGAGAAGGTCAGCTCCTGGAGCGCCGTGCGGACCGTGTCCGCCGGCATCTCCAGAAGCATCAGCAGCATGGCCCAGCGGTCATGCTGCCCTTCCAGCGCGCTGACAGCGTCCAGCGCGTCATCCCATGCGAGCCAGCGCTCAAAAGGCAGCGGCAGCTGCTTTTTGAGGTGCGCCGTGAGACGGCTCGCCAGCACCAACCGCACAGCCCGCGCTGGGGCTGGGCCTTCGATCATGCGCTGCAGCTCGCTTCGCACGCGCTCCATTGCGATGTGGCGCAGCAGCGGGGCTTGCGCCAGCAGCGCTTGCCACGTGCTCGACTCGACCTCCAGTCCGTAGGTCGAGGCAAAACGAACACAGCGAAGCATGCGCAGCGCATCTTCGCCGAATCGCTCCTCCGCAGCCCCTACGCAGCGGAGCACCCCGTCCACAAGATCCTTTTGCCCTGAAAAAGGATCCAATACAACGCCCGCCGCGTCCATCGCCATAGCGTTCATTGTAAAATCGCGCCGCTTCAAATCCTCCGTCAAATCCGAAATGTATTCGACGGATGTCGGGCGGCGGAAGCCCTCATATTCCGTTTCCTTTCGGAACGTCGTCACCTCATAGGTCCCCTGTGACAGGATCACGGTTACGGTACCGTGCTGCAACCCTGTCGGCGCCGTCCGCGGGAAGCAGGACATCACCTGCTCCGGCAATGCAGACGTCGCAATGTCGATGTCCTTAATCGGTCGACCAAGCACAGCGTCACGAACACAGCCACCTACAAGATAAGCCTCATACCCTGCTTCTGTAAGCTTAGAGAGAACTAAGGAAGCTCCACGATCTATTACTTTTAAATTAACAACATCCGACATGTTACTCCTAACCTGCTAACATCCTCTTATTGACAGGACGAAGCTGTAATGCGATGAGATTCTGGAAGCTCTCTTCCCAGCACACGATAATAAATTTCCTCATATTGAACCGTCGTTATGTCATTACAAAATGTATGCCGAGCACGAGTTAAGCAATTTTGTGCCACTTGTTCGTACAATACTTGATTACTAAGCAAGTTTACGACATGTTCGGCCATTTTATCCGTATCCCCAACATCTGCTAAATAACCGGTTTCACCGTGCGTAATGAGCTCGGGAATCCCGCCGGCATTGGAGCCTACCGTTGGCACCCCACATGCCATCGCTTCTAGGGCGACTAGACCGAAGCTCTCTTTTTCCGAAGGAAGCAGCATCACATCGGCAAGGGAAATCACCTGCGCTACATCATCTTGTTTACCACAGAACGTTACCTTATCAGAAAGGCCAAGTTCCTTTACCTTAGAAATCATTTTGGATAAATCGGGACCTTCTCCCACGAACAAGAGACGCGACGGAATCTCCTGGCTGACTTTTGCAAAAATATCAATAACATCCTGCACACGTTTAACAGGTCTGAAATTAGAAATATGAATAAGAATCTTCTCTTCCGGCCGGGCAAACTCGCCTCTAAGCTTTGAAATATCACGCGGGTAATACACCCGTTTATCGACGAAATTATAAGTTAGATCTATATCACGGTCGATGTCCAATAATTCTCTTGTTTCTTTAATTAAATCTTTCGAGACCGCTGTAACCGCATCGCTTTCATTAATCGCATAGCGAATTAAGTCGGAAATCGATTGATCCTGTCCAAGTACAGTTATATCCGTTCCATGGAGTGTCGTGACAACCTTGAGCTTACTACCAACCATCTGTTTCGCCAAAAGTGCACACACGGCATGAGGAATGGCATAATGAACATGCAGCAAATCCAACTCTTCCATCTTGGCGACCTGCGCTAATTTACTGGCGAGAGAAAGGTCATAAGGCGGATACCGAAAAACATAATATTGACTGACTTCCACTTCATGATAAAAAATATTTTTATGAAATTTACCCAAACGAAAAGGCATACTGTGTGTAATAAAATGAACCTCGTGTCCTTTTTCAGCAAGCAGCTTGCCAAGTTCAGTAGCAACAACACCTGAACCACCTAAAGTTGGATAACAGGTAATTCCAATCTTGAGTTTATCTTTCATCGTACACCTCTTTTCCGATCAAACGAATCGATCTACCACCAAGGGCAGCTTAGAAACGAAACCTTCTGCATAAGTTAACAAGCGTTTTTGACCAAATAAACGGTCTCGAGCTTCAACTCGTTCGATGTAGCCCTGATTTAAGGGCGTGGCTACCGAACCTTGACCCGATATAAATTGTGAGCGATACGCGCTCAGTGCTGCAATTTTTTCATCATAACAATCGGTTACATCCACCATAAGATCAGCTTCGTAAACGTCATTTATAAAATAAAAATACATCTGCTCTACGTTCACAGGCTCAGAATCAGGTAAATACTTGCGAAGCTTAGCGTTAAAAACAGCTTCCTGAACCAACCCCGAACAGGCCACATGGTCTGGATGCCGGTCCTGCCAGTAGGGTGCAAACACGATTCTCGGCTTAAATTTACGAATTTCTTGTGTAATTCGCTCAATATTCGCCTGTGTGGCAAATAATCCTCGATCCGGTAGTCCCAGATTCGTACGAACCTTCACGCCCAGAATACTAGCTGCTTGTTCAGCTTCCTCGATCCTTGTCTCTACGGTGCCATTAGAAGACATTTCGGCATAGGTTAAATCACAAAGTCCAACCTTAAGCCCAGACTTCGTATGTTTGGCAATGGTGGCCCCCATGCCAATCTCAGCATCATCTGCATGTGCGCCAAATATAAGAATATCGAGAGATTTGCTCATCTTATTCAATACCTGGCTTATATTTATGTACTAACTCTCTCCAACCGAAATCACCGCGATCAAGCGCTCTGACAAGAAGTTCTGCTGTTGCTACATTCGTTGCGCAAGGAATTCCCTGAACATCACACAGACGCAGCAGAGCAATAATGTCCGGTTCATGTGGTTGAGCCATCAATGGATCTCGAAGAAAAATAATAAAATCCATCTCATTTTCAGCTACCAGTGCGCCAATTTGCTGGTCTCCCCCAAGAGGACCTGACATAAATCGATGTACGTCTAATTTGGTGCCATCCATAATCCGCTGTGCTGTCGTACCTGTTCCATATAACTTATGACCCTCGAATACATGTTCATACGCTGTAACGAAGTTCACCATTTCATCTTTTTTACGATCATGGGCAATTAACGCTATCTTTAACATCTTGTCTTCCACTCCCCTAGGGCTCTTTAATCTATAAAATGCTCGAATCCATAAATCATTCCGCTATATGTCATCACTTTACGTATAGCAATCGCAACGCCCGGCATATAGGCTGCACGATCATAGGAGTCATGTCTAATTTTGAGCGCTTGGCCTTGCTCCGCCATAATCACTTCCTGTTGAGCAAAAATTCCTGGCAGACGAACGCTATGTATTCTAAATCCATTGTAATACCCACCGCGCGAACCTTCAATTGTTTCCTCTTCTTTCGGATTACCTTGACGCAATTCTCCTCTAACTTCGGAGATAAGTTCCGCGGTTTTCACTGCCGTTCCTGAAGGCGCGTCCAGCTTCTGATCCCCATGATACTCAATGATTTCTAGATTAGGGAAGTATTTAGACGCTTGAGCAGCAAATTTCATCATAAGTATTGCCCCTATTGAGAAATTCGGAGCTATTATTCCGCCAATTCCACTTTCTTGGCACTGCTTGTCCAATTCAGCAATAGCTTGCGGCGTAAATCCCGTTGTTCCCATTACTGGGCGAATTCCTAGGCGAATAGCCAGGTTTGTATGTGAAACCGCTGTTTGCGGACCTGTAAAATCTACTAAAACATCTGGTCTGGATTCTGTGAGAGCCTGTTCCAAGTCATTGCTCATTTTAACCCCACATTCTTCAAATCCTACCATTCTTCCCAAATCAATTGGGCCAGAGGAGCGGTTAACCCCCGCCACCAGTTCCATATCGGACTCTGTGAGAACGGTCTTCACGACCTCTCGCCCCATTCTTCCACTTGCACCAATAACGGCTACTCGAATTTTACGATCCATGTTGAGCAAATCTCCTTTTGTATGTTTCAAGCCTATAATTTCATCTTTTGTTTATATAGCGCCGCATGCTGTTTCGCAATTTCATGGTGAGGCTCCAAACGAACCGCTTCCATCACGGTTTGATAAGCTCTCCCATAATCCTTTCGAAAAGCAAATGCTTCTCCTAGAATAAGATACGCTTCAATAGCCAAAGGATCAAGAGTTATCGCTTCCTTTAATAAGAAAATCGCTCTTTCCGAATGCACAGACTGGGTACTCAGCTGTTTTTGTGCTTGTTCAACTAATTCTCTTGCATGCAGCACTTGCAAATGATAACGGTAAACTTCATTATCTTTAACCAACTCAAGTGCCCTAGAAGCATGCTCTATGGCTTTTAACAATTTGTTACTTCTTGCGAAAGTAATCGATAGCTTGTAGTGATAGGCAGCATTGTTTGGTTCTTCAGCTATCGCTTTTTCAAACCATTCAATGGCTTTTTCAAAATCATGACCAAGTATGGATTCGTACGCTTTCTGTATTTGAGTTTCTCCATTCATCTGCCCATCCTCCTCCACCCGAAATCGAGTCTCCCGTTATTGGGGATGGTATAGTTTATGAAGCTTATGTAGTTTCGGTGTTAATTTTGGTCCATCGACCCGCATCCCGCGTGTTGAATTTATGCATGATTTTATCGTGTGCTTCCGTCAAATCAATGCCCAAAGAGTTCGCGAAACAGATGGTAATAAAAAGAATATCACCTAATTCGAGCTCAATAGAATTGTCTTCTTCCGTGCTTTTTTTGGGCTTTTCACCGTATGTATGATTCACTTCTCGGGCTAATTCACCAACTTCCTCTGACATTCTGGCCAGCATAGATAAAGGACTGAAATAACCTTCCTTAAACTGGGAAATATAAGTGTCAACCTCTAATTGTATATCTTTAAGAGTACGTTCGGACATGTTCACCCTTCTTTCCATCATCTTCACCGAGCTATCATTACTATGTTAAACTATTGAAGAAAAGTTGACAAATTTTTTTGGCGATACCATCAAGTATTTGGAGGAACAGGAATGAGATTTAAGGAACGATTTGCTGATCGATTTACGAATGTTGTTGCAATTATGATCGGCACGGCTATTTATGCGTTTGGTTTGCACTATTTTGTTATTTCCAATGAGTTAATGGAGGGCGGTGTTACTGGGGTCTCCTTGCTGCTCAAATACGTACTAAACGTCCCGCCTTCCATATCTACCCTATTGATTAATATTCCATTGTTTTATATCGGTTGGAAAAATTTCGGTAAAGGACGGATGCTATACACCATCTTCGGTGTCGTGGCTTTATCTTTCTTTCTATGGATCATGGAGTTGCTCATTCAAAAAGAATGGCTGATCCCTTTTCACACCTCTCAGGATTACTTTCTAGCAACTCTATATGCGGGTATTACACTCGGGACTGGACTGGGACTTGTCTTCCGTTTCGGAGGTACTACGGGCGGCTCTGATATCTTGGCTCATATCGGCAATAAGAAGAGAGGTTGGAGTGTTGGCCAAGTTATCCTCATTATTGATGTCATCGTCATTGGCTCTTCGTTAATTTATTTACCAAAAGAGAAGGTCTTATATTCACTTGTTGCCGTCTTCGTAAGCTCTCGTCTCATCGATTATATTTCCGAGGGCGCATACGCGGCCAAAGCATTTACCATTATTAGTGATCAACCTAGTCAATTAGCACAAGCCATTACGACAGAACTAGACAGAGGAGTGACTTTATTCCCAGCTAGGGGGGCCTACTCCGGTAATAATAAGGAAGTTGTTTATTGTGTCGTCTACCGTCACGAAACCAGAAGACTTCGAGAGCTCATTCATGCAATGGATCCTAGGGCATTCATCATCATTGGTGATGTACATGATGTTATTGGTGAAGGATTCAAAACACAGTAAAACATAAAAGTGGGTTAAGCAGCTATATAAGCTTGCTCAACCCACTTTTATGTTTTACCTATTTTCGCTTTCTCTTGATTGCTTCACCTGCACAATGTGTCGTCCTGATTGGTACATTCTCCATCCAACGAAGGATAGCACACTGACAATAATGAGACCAATACCTAACGACCAGATAATTGGCTGTTTAGGATCCGTAATCGGTACGAAAGCGATCGCATCCTTGTTCTTTTGAAACAAATCATCCAAAACTTGGTTTAGATGGTCAAGTCCCGACTCCAATTGTCGAGTCGACATAGGCTGACTATTCACATTCGTTCGGATAAAAGTAAGCAGTGAATCAAGCTTTTCGACGGAAGCGGCATCTCGGCTAATCAGCAAGGAAGGATGAATAATGGCAATATGCTGCGACAGCTTACCGAAATTCGCCAACGCCTCCTTCTGTTTATTCGCTTTAACGTCCTGGTTCAGGTTATTCGTATCATTTTGCAGTACTTTATAGTATTGCAGCCACATAGGCTGGTTCTTATGTGTTAGTGCATCCGTGGCTAAACGAATTTTGGCGACAGCGATCTGCCCTTCTTCCGGTGAATAGGCTGCGGCATTATAGACCCTTTTCGCTTGTGTAATCGTCTCCGTTAAAGCATTTAAACCCTCAACAGATGTAATCCCCTCAAAATGAATCTTAGGAATTTGATCAGACATTTGCAGCAGTTTATTTCTCGCCTCTGTGACTTGACCATCCATGGTTTGTTTGTACATATCATCGGCAATTTGGTTCAAAAACGCTATTCGCTCTAGTTGTTCAGGATCTATAGGCTTAGCGGCTTGTCCGTTTGTACTCGTGCTAACTCCACAAGCTGAGCTTATAACTATAACGGCTGCCAGCAGAAGTGTGGTCGTTAACCATTTCATACCGGAATAATTAAACATGGGACATCCCCTCCTTCACCATCATCATATGGAGGTTTGTCCCAATTTAGACCAGCAGCTATGCGGTTATGTACTTCTTTTCTTACGGGTAAGCAGGCATATGACTGCAATCAATATGCCAGTCATACTTAACCCTACTGTGAACCATTCTATTGTATGTAGATTGTCTTCAAGTTCTCGAGGTAATCGCGGAAAAATTCCTCTTTCATAATCCATGAAATCGTTCCAAAATGTCCAGATGGCGACAATGATAATAGCTGTTAGCCAGTATCTATACCATCGAACAAATAGCAGTGCTTCCACAGCCATTGCCAAATGGGAACCTGTCAGCATCCAACCATCCCAACCGACGGGAACTCCCTGCCACGCACCTGTCCAAATCATGGCAACCGCCCAGATGCCATATTTAAACGAAGTAATCAATGCGAATGCTTCAACAAACCCGCGAATAGCTCGATAAAGCTTATTAGGTTGTTGATCCGAAGAACGGTCAAAAAGCAGGAAGCCGATTGATAGAGTAAAAAACAAGCTGGCTGTTGGGCTGTCTGGAACAAAATATACGTACCAAAGAGGGTAATTAGCAATCGTATCGACCATTTGTGCCCAGTACCACTCATAGCCATAAACGGTTCCTAAAAGGTTTGAAATGAAAAACGCCCACAACATCTTTTTGCTGAGCAGAAAATCCTTGCTCCAAAAATAGGAAACGGACAACCCATGCTGCAAGTAAGCTCCTCCTCTTGTGCCAACTTATCTAAAAAAACCTGACCGCTCTCGCGATCAGGTTTCCTTTTTTATTGAGCTTTTTGTTTGGATAACCATTCAGCAAGTTTATTAATATCAGCATCGCTTAAGCCTTTATCAATGTTAGCTTGATATTGCTTACCCATATTGCCTTTACCGTTCTTGATAATGCCAAGAATCTCATCTTGAGGATGTTTATCACCAACACCAAGTAAGGCAGGCACACCAGAAGCAGGCATCCCTTTAAGTCCAGCACCGTGACAAGATAAGCAAGTTGCTTTCTTGTAAATCTCTGCACCTGGATCATCCGCTGCAACGATTGCAGCAGATTTCTTCGTCTCTTTCGCACCGCCGCCATCAGCTGCACCTTTTTTCGCGTGCATCTCTTCCTCACGCTTAATGTGCTCTGGAACGATGTTTTTCTCTTTCAATTCTACTTGGTAATGAGACCAAGATGTATACGTCAAGTACGTACAAGCGATAAGAGATAAAATCATCAAGCTTGAAGCGATAGGTCTTCTGTAGAAACGACGCTCTTTACCTGTGTCCAAGAAAGGAGCAAGCAGTAAGCCGCCGAACAGTAAACCAGGTACTACAACCGCACCAAGAACAACGTAATCTCCTGATGTATATGGGTATTTCAACAATTGATACATGAATAAGAAATACCAATCCGGCATTGGAATGAACGCTGTGTTCTTAGGATCCGCAGGATATCCAAGCGGAGCTGGATCCGACATGACCAGTACTAACATACCGACCAATACGACTACACCAACCATCCATTCTTTCAACAAGAAGTTTGGTATGAACGCTTCTGATTTCCCCGGATATGCAGAATAATCTTTAGGAATCAGTCGTTGCTCTTGTGATTTCTTTATTACGCGGGAATCTCCCACATAAACGATTTTTTCGTCAGACTTATGACCATGCGCCACGCATTGACCCTCCTTTCAATTATAGCGGTCCGGAAATACCTTGTTTGCGAATCATGAAGAAATGTCCAGCAAGCAAAGCTAGCAGAACGCCCGGCAGGAAGAATACGTGGATGGCAAAGAAACGAGTCAATGTTTGAGCGCCAACAATGCTTCCACCTTGCAGCAATGTTTCAATATATGGTCCCGCGAACGGTACCGCTGCTGCGATCTTCATACCTACTTGTGTTGCGAAATACGCTTTGTTATCCCATGGGAGCAGGTACCCGGTAAAACCAAGACCTAACATAACGAAGAAAATGAGCATGCCTACAACCCAGTTCATTTCACGGGGGGCTTTATAAGAGCCTGTGAAGAACACGCGCAGGGTATGTAAGAACATCATGACGATTACTAAGCTGGCTCCCCAGTGGTGCATACCTCTGACAATAACACCGAAAGCCACTTTATGTTGTAAGTAGTCAACACTGGCATACGCGTTGATAATATCAGGTGTGTAGTACATGGTTAAGAACATACCTGACAAAATTTGAATAACTGTAATGAAAAACGTCAATCCGCCGAAGCAATATACGAAAGCGGAAAAATGATGAGCAGGGTTTACGTGCTCTGGAACCTCGTGGTCTGCTACATCCCTCCACATTGGCGTAATATCAAGACGTTCGTCAATCCAGTTGTATACGTTTTTAAACATCTGATGCTGACGCCTCCTTATACTCTTGTGTTAGCATGTAGTTGTCCCACATAAACGAAACCATTCTCTACTTTGGTCGTGTATTCATCCAAAGGCTTTGGTGCTACAGCAAGGTTCTTACCATCTTGCGTATAATGAGCACCGTGACAAGGACAGAAATACTGATCTTTGTAAGCAGGATTATCGTTCCAGTTGACTGTACATCCAAGATGCTTACAAGTTGGATTCAATGCAAAGAGCTTGCCGCCGCTGTCTTTGGAAATCCATGCAACCAGTTCAGCATCGCTTTCGTACCAGCCGTCAACCTGATGGACTTGGAACGTAAACGCTTGTGGAACATTTGTAATTTTACTTTCTTCGACAACTTTAACCCAATCCGAAGCACTCTTCTTTTGAAGGACAGGATCAATTGCAAACCGTATCATCGGTATAATAATACCGGCTCCCATAAATCCTCCAGCGCCACCAAGGGTGTAAGAAAGAAATTGTCGACGAGACATTTCGCGTTTGGTCCCGGGTTTCTTCCCATGCTGTTCTTCTTTGTGATTGTTATGATCACTCATTCTCAGGTCTACCCTCCTACATTGGCCGATGTCCGAACCCTCTCAGACGTCAGTTACCTCTATCACGTGTCGTTCGACATTACACTACATAACTAGGACATTACTAATAATAGCCTACGTCTACTAGGTCGTCAAGAATCCATAACTCCTTTTCGTCGGTTGAAATCTCGGCCATTGGACAAATTTTAACGAAATTGTCACAACTTTTTGGCAGCTAAAGAAATTAATTTCTCCCCTTATCCTGCACAACTTTTTTTCCATTAATACGCTGTTCGTTTAAAGTTAATCGTTCTGCTGCCATAGTTCTTGTACTTGTTTGGAAATACTTGATTTGATTAATTCGGATTGGCTTGTCCACTGCTCCATATCGACAACAATCAGCAAGTCCGTTTGCTCTGCTTTCCAAAGAGCTGCTTCTGTATGTATGGTAAGACCGATGACATAACGGAACCCCATTCTTTTCAAATGAAGTGAGATGGTATTCAACTGTTCTCTCATATCCGTACCCGTTATGTAGTGAAGAGCTGGATAGGTTACTACTCTGCCCTTGTAAGGAATTTCAATCGTTTCCAGAGCATCTCGAAGCTGTTCTAACGCGAGTGTCACTTGTGCAGGATCTTCAAACCCCGTCAACCCCGTTATTGGAAGTAAACAGGTGTCCAAATACGGTTTCAATTCAAACCAATCTTGTGCTGATATATCATTAAACTTCAATGAATTGTCCTCCCCTATTGTTTGCCAAATGTACGTTTGCTATGTAATGTCACGAATCTCATCTTGTACTTTAATCCGTCCTTATCTGACTGTCAATCTGCTCACCCGATTGCTGACCGCGCAACGCCCCAAGCGCTTCCTCCAGATCCTGCTGCTTCACAACCAGATAGGGGCTCTCCCATTCGCCTTTTAATTGAATATAGCGAACGGTCGCCGGCTTCAAGTCACGGTAGGATTTCGTCAATGTACGAAGCTCATCGGCTGGTATATCTGTTTTAATTGATCCTCCAATGATATCAAGCACACCCGCCCAAGCGGTCAAACCATTCAATGTGGTTAATTGATCTAGTAACTGATTAAGTACTAGCTGTTCTCTTTGATTCCGTTCCATATCTGAGGATTCTGCCGTGCCTAAATTGGATTTCCGGTAACGGATAAAATCTAATACTTGTTTGCCATTCAACTGCTGTTTTCCTTTGTTCAAATGAATATCCGTTCCATCACTTTCATCCTGATAGCGCATATCCATATCAACTTCGACGGTCATTCCCCCTAATTGATCGATGAGCTTCCGAAAGCCATCAAAATTAATAACAGCCATATAATCAATTGGAACTTGATATACATCGCTGAACAGCTTTTTGGTTTCATTTAGGGCTGTGTCTCTATTTTTATTGTAATAATAAGCATAAAAATAATTAGCTTTATGAGAACCGTCTAATCCCGACTTATCAGCTTCAATCTCCAGATCCCTTGGAATGGATACCACAGTTCCTTGATGGGTTTTCGGATTAATGCGGAAAAGCATCATGACATCCGTATTCCGTGATCCCTCATTACCTTCTCGTTCATCTATTGCTGTTAGGAGGAACGTTAGCGGCCTTTCAATGGAATTGGTTGCTTGCGTAACAGGCGCAAAGCTTTCGCCATTTAGATTTGATGCTGTAGTGGCTCCAGGCGCAGCAATATGATCCAGCGTCTGATTCACCTTGTTATATAGAAAAGCTGCATACACAGACGCAGCTCCTGCAATTAGACCTGTGATTAAAAGAACGGACGTCATTACTTTACGAATTCGGGGGTTTTTTATCATTTTTTTCATTCGTAGTCTCCTTATGTTTGGATATAATGCTCATTTAAAGAGACGCATGAGGCGACGAATAAGTTCTTTTTCCACCCGATATGCAGCAAAAAAAGACACGTGAATAGGATTCACATGCCCTCTTTTACGTGTTTATGCCCGCCACCAAATAAGTAATTAACCCAAAGATTGTAACGTTTTAAGCTCTGATGTAAGAGCCAGAAACGTAGTTTGATCTCCTTTGGCTAAAGCGCGGTCAATCTCTTTATAAAGATTTTCTTCTTTATATTTGCGTATGGCATTATCCCAAACCATTTCCGCGAAAAGTGCCAGCAGCGCATCGTTAGATACATTCATTTTTCCCATGAGACCTACCTCCAAATGTTGTCCGCGGTTTGTCAGGAGCTTCTTTTTCGCAAAAACATGTAAGTCTGTTTCTTGGTGTATGCCAATCCCTTGTGTATGCCCCTACTCCATCATATTCACTCAGCACACCTGCGCTTCATTCAATCGCCCGATTCAATAGGAATGTGTCTTTACCTATCTACTTGATGTCTTCTTTGAAACGCATACTTTCTTTATCCAGAAAGAGGACGACCTTATCTTCTTCAGCAACAAATGTTCCTTGAATCACTTTCGTTCCCAGCTTGGTGACTTGAATGACAACTCCATTCTCCTGATCTTCCCCGATCCGAATCAAGCCCAAATGCATCATCATTTGTAGAATACGTTGTTCTACGATCGATTCAGAACTATCATAATAGAAGGGTTTAACAAGCTTACACAGCACATCTCCTAGCGATGCCATGGTTACCCATTGCCCACCTAGGCGATCAATCCAGGCTACAATGCTTTGGACATTCGGAATCGGATTTTTATAAAGCCTCAACCAGAACTTATAAACTTCTGCTAGGTTTTCTTTCTTGCCCTCTACCAGCCTTGCTTTTCCATCTTCTGTTAAGCGAAGAGTTTGTGAATGCTCACTAATCAGTTGCCTGTAGTAGCAATAATCATAGATGAATGAAAACCGGTTCGGATACTCTTTAAACATGCGGCCATAGCCGAAGCGCCATGTCCCTTTGGATACCATCTCTTCTTGAACCGATAATCGATTGAGAATTTGTTGAAGCTGTCGTTTGTACATAGAACCTTCCGCTGTGAGCGGTATCTCCTGCTCTTGTGAGACGAACGTCAAGAAATGAAAGATGTCATCGACGATAAGTAATTGCTCATCCCGGTATACATTAGGTTCACTTGTTGTTTTCAGGCTTTGTTTGAACTGACCAGTTAGAACATCGCGAAATCTACGCTTCAAATCTTGCGGAACATGAAATAAAAATTTAGTCTGTTGTGAATAGCCGTTGAACAGCCATCCAAGTTTCTTGAATTTAATGATCATATCCCGAGGATTCCATTCTTCCGAATCCTCCTTCTGAAATCGTGATTGTTGAACTCTAGCGACAAGTTCTTCAATACTGAAAGCATTGCGAGGATCGAAAAGCAGTGAATTCAAAAATCGAATATCCTCCAAGGCTAGGCCTTGAATATGCTTCTCGAAAATCTCTCTGCGCAGAGCTGTGCTCAAAATCGATTGAATCAATTCATTCTTCGAATGTCCATTACACTCACACTCGTAGGTATGAGCAATTCGGCCTAATTCATGGATATCGGCATAACTGAGCATATCCGCTAGGTTCATTTCCATCCTACATCCCCCATTTAGCGAAGCTTTCAGCTCCGAGGTTTCTAGTAACCATTATGGGATTTTTCACCAAAAATATTCCAATCGAAATAAAAAAACATGACTCTTTCAAAAAAGTCATGTTTTACTTTATTGCTATTATTCAGTTATAGATTGTAAGTGAGTTAAACAGTTATACAATTGAAGCTCCCATCCCTCATTTTGACGAAGTAGAATGGTCAGCGATGTATTCTGCAGAAAATCTTCACTATCCATGCGAAGAACCCTAAGAATCTGTACGATAAAACCTCCATGAGAAATCAATAATATTTTCCCGCTCGGATATGCCTGAATCAATTCTGCTTCTAGCTCTGTCCATCTTTTCCATAGATCTTCATCTGACTCTTGACCTAGTTCCTGAAGCTTCCAATTGGGTCCCCAGCGCTCTTCTCTTTCTGCAACGGTAGTTCCTTCTACCTGCCCATATTTACGCTCCCTTAGCCTCTTGTCCGTGCCTATAAAGGGGATCCCAGACAGATCCGAAACGATTTGCGCAGTTTCTCTTGCTCTCGTTAGATCACTGCTTATGATGCCATCCCAGGATTCTTTAGCTAATCTTAGTCCAAGCAACCGAGCTTGCTCTCTGCCTTCCCCGGTTAATTCTGTATCAAGCTGCCCCTGCAGCTTTCCAAGTCGATTCCATTCTGTACTCCCATGACGTATGAATCCGATTGTTGTCATTCGCTTGCCCTCCACCATCTCTATAAAATAAAAAATGCTCCTACAGGAGCATTATGCTTTTGTTCGTGACAACCAATTCATAATAATGATTGTAGCAATTAGACCTAGTATCGAAACGACCAGTAAGTAATGCGGATAGGAGTGAATAGGTCCTACGTGGAAGCGCAAAGGTTCCATGAAACTAGGATTCAGACTCGCTACCGCGTCCCCCATCTTATGGCCATTCATCGATTCAGCACCGCTGGTCTTCAGGGCTTGCGGCGCTTGAAGATCAAACAAGGAATTATCCGCAGTTGCTATTGAAGATTGTGGCGTTCCATCGTATACGATTGCAAATAAGAAGCTGAATACGAATAAGGCTAAACAAAAAGCAATAACAGCGGTAAGATTCCGTCTAAGTGTGTAAGAGATGGCATACATACGTTCAGATACTGGAATTCGCCATGACTCATTTTCATAAATTCGATTCATAACCTTGCCCGAAACCATTGGCTCATAATCAGGCAGCTCACTCTCAATCGCCGCAGTCCGAATGAGTATCGTACTTTCTTCCCATATTTGAAATTCTTCTGCACATTCGGCACAAGTTGTTATATGCTCATCTACCGCGGCACGACGCAGGTCATCATTCGGCAAATCCCAATATACCCCAAATAATTCCTGGATCTCACTACACTTCATGCTCTTTCATCCCTTCGATTCTTCGAATATCGGTTCACTGAAATAAGGATCCAGTTGTAATTTAACGGATGCCCTTGCTCTAAACAAGAGTGACTTCACCGAGCTTACCGTTTGGCCTAAAATGTTCGCGATTTCCTGATAATCCATCTGATCGTACTCTCTAAGTATCAAAGCCGATCGTTGTTTCTCTGGTAAACTGTTAATCGCTTCGCGAACCATAGACACTTTCTCATTACGCAGCATAGCTTGCTCTGGCATGGCATCAAAAGATGCATGTGGCGTAAGTCCACTTTGTTCCAACGAGACTTGAACGCTTTTATTTTTGCGCAGCTCACTCAGAACCGTATTCCGGGCAATGGTGTATAACCAAGTTGAAAAGGATGCCTCGATTTCACGGAAAGAATGCAAACTGCGATACGCTTTATAAAAAGTTTCGTTACACAGATCTTCAGCGATGGCTTCCATCTGCGTATTCTTTAACATATGAAATATAAATGCAAGGATTTTACGCTCGTAACGACGCATAAGTTCATTGTAAAGTTGAACATTTCCATCCTTGATTTCTCTGATCAATTGGGAATCGGTCATTACGTGGCGGCCCTCCTAACGATCCCGGGTACCACTCCAACTGCTCATACATGTTGTACTGCGGCAGGAGTGAAAAGTTGCGGTTATTTGTAAAAAAATTATGAATTTATGTATGAATAAAATCCGAGCCTATAAAACCTTCTTGATTCATCACGAAATTCCTGCTAGATTCGACAAATTGTTGGATAAAGTTCAATTTGCAGCGTGTCTGATGCAAACAACAGACTGTCCTTCCCATTATATAATAAAATCAGAAAAATATGGTACATAAGCACAAAAAAAAACCGCCGAATCGGCGGTTGCACTTATGGTGCGATTATCGGATAGGAGTGGAGAGAAACCATACTGTACTTTTATTATATGTATACGGTTTCATTCTGTCAATACTTATTTTGAAAACGTTTACTAACTCATTTTTTTAGGATTGAAGGGGTTGTATTTGATGCCTCATGGCTTGCTTAATCAAATTATTTATGGAATGTGGTCGAATGAATGGACTGCCTGCATTGATTCGTGGGATTTGCATAGGATCCGTATCCTTCATAGTTATACCTGGTTTAGTTGTAAAGGCAAACTTAACTCCAGCTTCCTGAAGATATGAAATCGTAACATCATCATAGCTTCCGAAAGGGTACGCATAGGAATCGACGGACTTTGAGCCATTCACTTCAATGAGTTTAGAAAGGCCTGTACGGGTATCGTTCAGAACTCTTTGTTTGAGTTCGTCGTCTGTTTCTGTTATACCGTTTTGTGTTATTTTGTTGGTTAACAGCGGCTTGCCATTGCTCATCGCATGCAGCGCATCCGAATGACATTGAAAATCAATGCCAGCAAACTCTTTTCGCATTTTCTTAATCTCTTCTCTAGACAAGGAAGGCAAAGGTGTTCCTCCCGGGTTGTCCAAATCTTTGGTAATAACGAAGTTCACAGCAGGTATTCGCATTTTTTTGAGTATCGGAAAAGCATTGGTGTAGAAGCTTTTGTAGCCATCATCAAACGTAACAAGCACCGCATTGTCAGGAATTGCCGTCCCTTCTGACTTGAAGCTTTTAAACTCATCCATGCTAATGAAATGATAACCTTTCCGCTGCATAGCTTCCAACTGCTTTTCGAACAGTTTAGTCGAAATCGTCACGGAGCCCTGTACCTGATCATCGATATGGTGATACACAAGTACAACAACTTCATTTGAATAAACAACATCATTTGCTCGCACTAAGGATGGCAAAAAATTCATGAAAGCGATTAACAAAATAAGCATACTTTTCCATAACAATTGGATCTTCATCACGTTCGCCCCACAATAAAATATGTAATATATATATGAATAGATATCATTATATCACGAAGCTTTTTCTTTGAGAATCTGTTAACAAAAATAAAATAAGCTGATCCCTTCCCTCTTTTCGAATTGTCCAAAAAAGGAAAGAAAGCAGCTTATTTATCTACAATTATGAGCATTAAACATGCACTGCGTATGGCCCACTGAGCAGCTCAGATGCCCGATCGGCATCTTCCTGATTTCGAAAGGAAAGACGCAGTATACCAGGAACATCTTCACGGCTTTCAATAATTTGAATGTTGCTTAAATTAATTCTAGCGTTACCAAGTAAGGTTGTAATTTGGCCAATAATACCAGGGTGATCGGGAATATCAACATAAATATCGAATAAGGACGTAATCATACCTTTTCTGCGTTCAGGCAATTGACTGCGAAACTCACCTGCAACACGGAATTGTTCAGCGATCCCTTCGCCGTCACTTTGTTCCAGCAACTTAATAAAGCGCGACATTTCTAGATTCCAATCCGTGAGCAGTTTAAGCAGCACATCTTTATTGTTAACAAGAATATCGCGCCAAATCATCGGTTCACTGGATGCAATACGTGTGATATCCCTGAAGCCGCCAGCGGCCAGATTTTGATACAACGGATTTGTTTCGTTATAGCCTCTTACTTGGTTAACCAATGCAACCGCGATAATATGCGGTAAATGGCTGATCGCTCCTACGATGTCATCGTGTTCACGTGCGCCTACTTGGACAATTTGAGCCTTCGTCTTCCTGAGCAGCTCCGTTAGACGATCAACCTCAGCTTGTGGTGTACCCTCTGCCGGTGTCAGGACATAGAACGCATTTTCGAAAAGGTGCGAGGAAGCTGCCTCCACCCCATGACGTTCAGAGCCTGCCATTGGATGACCGCCGATAAAATAGACGTTTTCCTTGACAAAGGATGCTGCGCTCTCCGTGATTGAAGCTTTGGTACTACCAACATCTGTGATGATGCAACCATCTTTCAGAGGGAGCTGCATGAGCTGCTGCACATATTCCTCTAACATACCAACTGGCACACATAGAAAAATATAGTCCGCTCCTTCTACCGCTTCAGCCATGCTAGTTGTAGCCAAATCAACAACATTCCGTTTTAGTAGCTTTTCAACTGACTTCGGATTCGGTGAGTGGCCAACGACTGTAAAACCAGGTTTTCCTTTATAGCATAAGGCAAGTGATCCACCGATCAGCCCTACACCGAATATCGCAATTTTCGTCATGAAATCAACCTTTATGATTTAAATTAGGCCTGAACAGCAACCTCAGCAAGCACTTGTGTTAGAGCGGCGATGAATTTCTCATTTTGTTCACGTGAGCCAATTGTAACCCGAAGCGACGTTGGGAAGCCCAACATATGACCTCCACGAATGATGATACCTCGGCGCAGCAAACCATTAAATACATCCGCTGCTGGCCGTCCGACATTCACCATGATGAAGTTACCATGTGCCGGAAATGCCTGCAGACCCATCTTGTCAAACTGCTTTGTTAAGTAGTGTAAGCCAGCCGTGTTCGCTTCTCGACAGCTTTGGATAAAATCTTGATCTTTAATTGCGGCAAGCGCTGCGGCTTGAGCAAATCTGGTCGTGTTAAAAGGTTCCCGCACTTGATTAATCGATCGAATAACATCAGGATGTCCGATCCCGTAACCAATTCGCAGGGAAGCCAACCCATAAATTTTTGAAAAAGTACGCAACGCAATGACATTGCGGTATTGACCAATTAGTTCTATGCTATCCGGGAATTCCCCCGTCGTGTTGTACTCGCAGTAAGCTTCATCAAGAACGACTAAAACATGATCTGGAACTTTGGCCAAAAACGCCTTAATCTCCGCATCGGTATTCATCGTTCCTGTCGGATTGTTCGGGTTACAAATCCAAACGATCTTCGTACGTTCCGTAATCGCTGCAAGCATGCCATCCAAATCGTGTGTTCCTTCTTTCAAAGGAACTTCAATGGACACTGCGCCTTCGATCTCACAGTTATGTTTGTACTGGGGAAACGTATGAGTAGCCATAACGGATTCGTCACCTTGCACAAGGAAAGCCCGCGCGAGCATCAGAATGACTTCATCAGAGCCTGCGCCAAAAATAAGCTGATTCGTTGCCACTCCAAGTGATTCAGCAACTGCTTCTGTCAATTGCACAGCTCCCCCATCAGGATACAAGCTGATGTTGGATATTTCCGCTTCAATTGCTGCTTTTACTTTAGGCGAGGAGCCGAAAGGGTTTTCGTTTGACGCCAACTTTATTACTTCTGTCAAACCTAGCTCACGTTTCACTTCTTCAATAGGTTTACCTGGTTGATAGACAGGTAAATGTACAATCGTTTGTTTCGGTTTCATGATAGTCACCTCGTCAATTATATGTCCGAACGTTTTAATTGTCCCACAAAGTTACGAATTTGCAAGAGTCCTTCCGGATGTGCAGCATTGGCTTCTAGATGAGGCAGTACGTTCTCAATCGTTCGTACAATGGCACTTCCTACTACGACTCCATCACAGAGCTTCTCAAAGCGCTTAACTTGCTCGCGATTCGAAATACCGAAGCCGACGACAATCGGAACACTAGCAGCTTCCCGTACCGTTGCAAGGAATTCCTCAATGCCTCCGAAGAATTCGGCGCGCTCACCTGTTACTCCTAATGATGATACACAATAGACGAATCCGCGAGCTCCAGCAGCAATTCGCTTCACGCGCTCATTGGATGTTGGCGCAACCAACGGGATTAGATGAATCCCATTAGCTTCAGCAATCGCTCTTGTCTCACTGTCTTCTTCCAACGGAAGATCAGGAATAATAATACCGCTGATTTCATTGTCCTGCATCGCTTTGAAAATGCGATCCAGTCCAATTTGTAAAACTGGATTATAATACGTAAAAAGAATGAAAGGCAGCTTAGAACCTCTGCTTCTCGCCTGACGAGCGACATCCATGACATCAAAGATTGAAATTTTGCGCTGTAAAGCACGTTCAGAGGAACGTTGAATCACAGGACCGTCAGCTAACGGATCGGAATAAGGAACACCTAGCTCGATCAAGTCGGCACCTGCGCGCTCCATTTCCAGAATAAGCTCAAGAGATGCTTCAAGGGAAGGATCTCCGATGGTCAAGAAAGGAATCATCGCTGTTTCCCCGCGCTCTTTGAGCTCGGCAAATCGACTATCAATACGGTTCATCGCTTATTCCCTCCCCATGCCGAGATAACTCATAATGGATTCAACATCTTTATCGCCACGTCCAGATAGATTTACGATAATAATTTCATCCTTGGACATGGTAGGAGCTATTTTAACCGTTTGAGCAATGGCATGTGCACTCTCTAAGGCTGGAATTATTCCTTCTGTACGGCTAAGCAGTTGAAGTGCATCTAGTGCTTCCTGATCCGTAATCGGAAAATACGTTGCTCGCTCAATATCTTTGAGGTAGGAATGCTCCGGTCCAATCCCAGGGTAATCTAAGCCTGCTGAAATTGAGTGAGCCGGCAGTACTTGACCATACTCATCCTGCAGCAAATAGCTAAGTGAGCCTTGGAAAACGCCAGGAGTTCCCTTGGTCATTGTAGCTGCATGTTCCTCGGTGTGAATACCGCGGCCAGCCGCTTCCACGCCAATGAGTTTCACGGATTCATCTTGGACGAACGGGTAGAAAATACCCATCGCGTTACTGCCTCCGCCTACACAAGCAATTACAGCATCCGGCAATCTGCCTTCGGTTTCAAGGATTTGCTCGCGTGACTCATCGCCAATGACACGTTGGAAATCACGCACCATCATAGGGTAAGGATGCGGTCCTGTAACGGACCCTAGGATATAATAAGTATCCTGAACATTGCTAACCCAGTAACGTAGCGTTTCATTACAAGCATCTTTCAACGTACGTGTACCAGACGTAACAGGAATGACATCGGATCCGAGCAATTTCATGCGGAATACATTTAACTGTTGACGCTTCGTGTCTTCCTCACCCATGAATACTTTACACTCAAATCCCATTAAAGCAGCTACAGTTGCTGATGCAACACCATGCTGCCCAGCGCCAGTTTCCGCAATAATCTTCTTCTTCCCCATTCGTTTAGCGAGAACCGCTTGCCCAATGGTGTTATTAATTTTGTGAGCACCTGTATGGTTCAAATCCTCACGCTTCAAATAAATTTTGGCTCCGCCCAAAAGCTCAGAAAGTCGCTCTGCATAGTAAAGCGGTGTTGGCCGGCCTGAATATTGCTTTTGAAGGTAGCGCACCTCGGCAATAAATTCAGGATCATCTTTATATTGTTCATATGCTTCTTCAAGCTCAATCAGAGCGTTCATCAACGTCTCAGGTACATAACGGCCGCCGAACTTGCCGAATCTGCCATGCTGATCAGGTACTTGCGTCACTTTCGAGTCACCCTTTCCACAAATGCTGTAATTTTGGCTATATCTTTTACGCCATCGGTCTCAACGCCGCTGGAAACATCTACGCCATCGGGGTAATAGGCTGTTACTAGTTGATCAACATTATCAGGTTGAAGCCCGCCTGCTACTAGCAGCGCCACTCCTGCTGAGCGCGCCCACTCCTGATAAACAGGAATGCAGTCCCAAGCAAAAGTTTTGCCTGATCCTCCACCATAAACAGGGTCGAATGTATCCAGCAAAACAGCATCGACAGTCCCTATATAAGGATCAAGCTGCGCGGCTACATCCTCCAAATTGGGGATTTTATTTTCTGTCTTGGAAATCGAAACGGACTTGAACACTTTCACCTGAAAATGTTCACGAACCCATCGGCAAAAATCAGGTGTTTCCTGACTATGTAACTGTACGACATCAAGAGGTGCCACCGCTAGAATGTTGGTTAACTGCTCCTTGCTCGGATTAACGAATACCCCTACAGTTAATGGGATAGCTACCCCTTTAGCCTCTTCTGATTTCAAAAAAGAAATCAGTTCTCCAGCCTTCTCTGCCGTAACTTGCCGCTTACTCGGTGCAAAAACAAAACCGATATGTGCTATCGGCAAATGCACGATTGATTTTAACACTTCAACGCTTTGAAGTCCACAAATTTTTACCGTTGGAACCGTCCCCACAGCCATCAAATTCGCCTCTTTCTTCTTCAACTACTTCGCCCTTTGAACCCTCGTCCCCATAAGATCATGAACGGCCTGCTCAACAATAGGTTGTCGCATGAAATGCTCGCCGATTAAAACGGCTTGAGCACCAACTTGCTGTAAATAAGCCATATCTTTAACGGTAGAAATGCCACTTTCACTGACAATGGTTTTCCCTTCGGGAATGAATTGAATCAGTTCCTCAGTTGTACCTAAGTCGGTAACAAATGTTTTCAAATTCCGATTGTTGACGCCAATCAATTGCGTATCCAATTCCAGCGCACGTTCCAGCTCTTCACGATCATGGACCTCAACGAGTGCATCTAGACCTAGATCACTAGCAAGCCTCAGATACTGCTTCATTTGATCTGTCGTTAAAATGGCAGCAATCAGTAAGATTGCATCTGCGCCTATCAACCGTGCTTCATAAATTTGCTTCGGATCAATGGTGAAATCCTTACGAAGCAATGGTACATTCACTGCCTTACGAACAGCTTTCAAGTACTCGTTACTGCCTTGGAAGTAGTCCACATCCGTCAGGACGGAGATACAATCTGCCCCAGCCCTTTCATAGGCTTGCGCTAATAGAACCGGTTCAAAATCATCACGAATCAGTCCTTTGGACGGGGAAGCCTTCTTCACCTCGGCAATTAGACCCATCGCACGGTTTTTCCGTGTAGTTAACGCTTGTTCAAAGCCTAAACACGGAGGCAGGTCCGAAATTAACCTCTCAGCATCCGTGATCGAAAAGCTGCTCATCGCTTCAACCTCAGCCCGCTTAGTGGCAACAATTTTATCAAGAAACATGGCATAGTTCTCCTGTATATTGGATTAAATCGTTCAATTTTTGTTCCGCACGACCTGAATCAATGACATCAGCGGCTAATTTCACACCCTGTTGAAGGGTTCCGACTTGCCCAGTCACATAGAAGCAGGCTGCTGCGTTTGCAAGTACGATATCGCGATAAGGGCCCTTCTCACCAGCAAAAATATGACGAATGATTTCAGCATTTAGTATCGCATCTCCACCCGCTACATCTTTGATGCTATGTGCGCGTAAACCAAGATCATCCGGAGTAATGATATAAGTACTAATGGTGTCAGCTTTCAGTTCCGTTACTTTCGTAGGTGCTGAAATGCTGAATTCATCTAAACCATCCTCGCTTGCAATGACCAATGCTCGTTTCAGTCCAAGAGCTTGCAGCGCTTGCGCAATCAGCTCTGTCTTCGTACTGTCGAACACACCAAGCACTTGACGGTCAGCGCCTGCAGGATTGGTTAATGGTCCCAGCAAGTTGAATACCGTTCTGAAGCCCAACTCACGCCGAGGTGCCGCCACATGCTTCATGGATTGATGGTACGCCTGAGCAAACATAAAGCAAATGCCTGTTTTATCTAAGCATTTAGCCGCTTGTTCACCGCTTAACGTAATCTTTACGCCAAGAGCTTCAAGAACATCTGCGCTTCCGCTTTTGCTCGACATCGCCCGATTGCCATGTTTCGCTACGCGAATCCCGCCAGCGGATGCGACGATCGCTGCTGTTGTGGAGATATTGAACGTCTCTGCCCCATCTCCGCCAGTTCCGCATGTATCCAGTAGATCATTCTGCAGTACGTTAACCTGAACAGCTTT
Source organism: Paenibacillus sp. J31P190 (assembly GCF_059692075.1). Classification (NCBI taxonomy): domain Bacteria; kingdom Bacillati; phylum Bacillota; class Bacilli; order Caryophanales; family Paenibacillaceae; genus Paenibacillus; species Paenibacillus sp. J31P190. The sequence continues at coordinate 526,466 of NZ_JCAUAS010000002.1, forward strand.
GCTCCGCATCGCTTCTGCGAAGCCCGTAATCTCCTCCAGCGTCTCTCCTTTGATCCGGAGTGCTGTAAGCAGGCTGCCGATTTGAGCCGAAGTTGCTGCACCGTCCATGATTTCAGACATGACGCCGCGCGCTTCCTCACGCGACAAATGACTACCGCTAATGACTTTCCCGAGCGCTTGCTGTATATGAATAAGTCTACTCATGACTAGAGTCTCCTTTCCTTCTCTCCCTTAAGAGTTAACAAAGTAATCTTTGTTAATATCGCTAACAGGTCTTGGCTCAGGGCTGAACATGGCCTCTGCCATCCGAATTGATTTAAGCAAAGCTGTCGCTTTATTAACCGTCTCCTGGTATTCACTTTCAGGAACAGAATCCCATACAATACCGGCTCCGGCTTGCACATAGGCTTTGCCATTTTTGAAAATAATCGTACGGATCGTAATACAAGTGTCCAAATTCCCCGAAAAACCTAGGTAACCAATCGCTCCGGCATAAGCACCGCGAGATTCTGGTTCCAGCTCAGCAATAATCTCCATAGCTCTCAGCTTTGGCGCTCCAGACACCGTCCCTGCAGGCATACAGGAAAGAAAAGCATCGAAGAAATCTTTGTCTTTTGCAATTTTACCAGAAACATTTGAAACGATATGCATGACATGTGAATACCGTTCAATGTCCATGAACGTATCACACTTCACAGTTCCGAATTCCGATACACGCCCGATGTCATTGCGACCTAAGTCAACCAGCATCAAGTGCTCAGCGCGTTCTTTCTCATCTGCGAGCAATTCCTTTTCCAGAGCAAGATCTTCTTCTGGTGTCTTTCCTCTCGGTCTTGTACCAGCAATGGGGCGCGTCTCTACCTTCTCTTCTTCAACGCGAACCAACAGCTCCGGCGATGTGCCAACGACGACTTCATCATCCATTTTGAGTACATACATGTAGGGAGAAGGATTCATCGTACGCAATACACGGTACACTTGCAAAGGCGAAACGGTCGTTTCCATTTCAAAACGCTGCGACAACACGACTTGGAAAATATCACCGGCTCGAATGTATTCCTTTGCTTTATTCACATTGGCAATATACTTTTCTTTTGTGATGTTGGATCGAATATCACCGAGATCCGGTTCCGATACTATCGGGTTGTGCGTCATCGTCTCGGAGCCAAGCGGGCGCTTGATCTTCTCGATAGTGGCATCAATTTTCTCACAAGTCGCATGATACGCTTTTACAATGTCAGCATCCGTTGCAAAAGGTTTTACGTGAACATTGGCAATCACTTTGATCTGCTGTTTGAAATGATCGAAAACAATGACTTGATCGCAGAACATGAATTGAATGTCATTCATTTGTAAATCATCAATTTGATGAGCTGGGAGATTCTCATAGTACTGAAGCAGATCGTATCCGAAGAATCCGACAGCACCGCCTGTAAAACGCGGCAAGTCCGCAAGCTGAGGACTGGAGTAGGATCTCAGATAGGCTTTCAACACATCGATTGGCTTCTCGTCCAAAACCTTATTCTCAGATTGTATTTCAACCATGGTTTTCCCATGCTTCGCTTTAATCATCAAGAAGGGATCGCTGCCGATAAAGGAATATCGGGCCCATTTCACGCCGCCCTCAACACTTTCTAAGAGGAACGCACGCGGTTCTTGGTAAAGATGCTGAAATACTCGTATCGGGGTTTCAGTATCTGCTAATAAATGGCGCACAACAGGAATGAGATTATAATCTTTAGCCAAACGAATAACTTCTTGAATTTCAGGTGTATACATGGAAACATCCCCTCTCAGCTTGTGCGACTCGTCGATCTCAGTGGTGCACAAAACTCTATTCGAATAACAAAAAAACCTCTACCGAAGTAGAGGTTGACTTTAGTGAAAGTAGAAGTTCAATAGAATATGAAAAAAGAAGCCATGGCTACGTATGAATAAACAGACGCCCTCGAATAGAGTCGCTCTTATCTTCACACAAACCTATGTTACCTTTTCTCATCTCAACTGGGCTAAGCTCTACTCGACTAAATGCTTCTCTACTTACCTAAACTCATCTAATCACACTATACTACCGTGTTGCTTCATTTGTCAATTTAACAATATCAGGCCGCAGCGCTTTAGCTTCCTTCAAATAAATATGGTTGATCTCAGCTTGGCTTTTGGTTGTGTTGACTTGCACCATTAATCGGATACACTTAGACAATGAGTTCTCAACTGGAACTTCCAGTGAACACATTAGCGGGACTAGTTCCCAACCGATCATCGTACGGATCGCCCGAGCCGGGAATGTAGCTGTAATATCCTCTGTTACTGTAATGAAAACTGAACAAATATCTTCAGGACGAAAATCATTGGCGTCTACAATTGCTGCAAGCAGTTCACCGGTAGCGGTTAAAATCTCCTGAGCCTCATTGTGTTCAACCGTCGTCGCTCCACGAATTCCCCTTAAGAACATCGGCTAACTCTCCCCTTTTAAAAGCTCAACAATTTGTCTGACTTGCTCTACCGTAACATCCTTACGGATTTCTACTTTGCCGATTTCCGTCGGGATGATGTAGACCATTGTGCCTTCTTTAAATTTCTTATCGTGCATCATGGCGCTCATGATGCTATCCGTGTCCAAATGAGACGGAATGCTGACAGGTAATCCATATTTCTCGAAGAGACCCTTCGTCACTGTATGGATATCCTCGGCATAACCGAACTGCTGAGCTAACTTAGCAGCACCCACCATGCCGATTGCAATTGCTTCACCATGCAGCAGTTCGCCATAACCCGCGACTGCTTCCAAAGCGTGACCAATCGTATGGCCGAGATTCAATATGGCACGTAAATCATTCTCGCGCTCATCTTGGGATACAACGATAGACTTGACTTTACAACCTATGTAAAGCGCGTAAATAAGCGCTTCCGGATCTAAGGCAAGCAGCTTCTCCGCATTGTCGTCGCACCACTTTGTGAAAACAGCATCCCAGATCAAGCCATGCTTGATCACTTCCGAGAGGCCCGCCTTCACCTGGCGGGGCGGCAATGTTAGAAGCAAGTCGATGTCGAAGAGAACGAGCTCGGGCTGGTGGAACGCCCCGATAATGTTCTTCGCCATCGGATGGTTGACCGCGACCTTGCCGCCGACAGAACTGTCGTGGGCAAGGATCGTTGTCGGGATCTGCACGAAGCGGATCCCGCGCATGAAGCTCGCCGCAGCGAAGCCGGCGAGATCGCCGACCACGCCTCCTCCAAGGGCGACGATCGCAGAACTGCGATCGAGGCCCGCCTGGAGGGCGGCGGTAACAATTCCCTCGAGCTGCGCGAGGGATTTGGACGTTTCGCCAGCGGGCACGACGCAGGCCGTGGCGGCGAAGCCGCCCTCACGGAGCATCGTCAAGACGCGCTCCAGGTGCAGCGCAGCCACCGCTTCATCGGTGACGACGAGTAGTGGCGACTTGCGGCTAAGCTTCGCCCGGTCAAACAGAGCCGTGATATCGTTAAGAATGCCTTGGCCGATATAAATAGGATAAGACCGTTCTCCAAGATCTACGGTGAGCTCTCTCATATTAGTAGCTCTCCACTTGGGCTAAGAAGTTGGTTAAGTTCGCACGAATTTCCTCGATCGAGTCGCCGCCGAATTTATCCAAGAAAGCATTCGCTACTTCCCAAGCAATTACATTTTCCATAATTACGCCTGCAGCCGGAACCGCGCAAGTGTCAGAACGCTCAACTTGTGCCGTGAATACTTCCTTCGTATCAATATCAACGCTTTGCAGCGGTTTGTAGAGTGTTGAGATGGGTTTCATCACACCGCGTACGACGATTTGCTCGCCTGTCGTCATACCACCCTCGAATCCGCCTGCGCGATTCGTTCTGCGGCTAAAGCCATCTTCTTTGGTGTATAAAATTTCGTCATGTACATTGGAGCCTCTACGCTCTGCAGCCTCGAAGCCGATTCCGAACTCAACACCTTTGAAGGCTTGAATGGAGAGAACTGCTTGCGCAATTTTACCATCCAGCTTACGATCCCATTGGACATGGCTGCCAAGCCCCACAGGAACACCTTCAATGATAACTTCAACGATCCCACCTAGTGTATCGCCATCTTCCTTGGCTGCATCGATCGCTGCTATCATTTGGGCTTCTGCTTCTTTATCAACGACTCGTACTGGAGATTCTTCCGTGATTCGAATAAGCTCATCCAGCGGAAGTTCTTGACGCTTTGCTTCTACATCACCGATACGAATGACTTGTCCTGCTACTTTAATCCCGAACTCAGCCAACAATTGGCGCGCTACTGCTCCTGTAGCTACACGCATCGTCGTTTCACGCGCACTTGAACGCTCTAAAATGTTGCGTAAATCTTTTTGATTATATTTGAGACCGCCGTTTAAATCTGCATGTCCCGGACGAGGACGGTTTACACGACGCTTGCCTTCATTATCTTCTTCTACCGGCTCAATCCCCATTACCGTTGTCCAATGCTTCCAGTCGTTATTAACAACTACAAGCGCGATTGGAGCTCCTGTGGTTTTGCCATGGCGTACACCGCCTGCAATGGTTGCTGTATCTTTCTCAATCTGCATCCGACGACCGCGGCCGTAGCCTTTTTGACGTCTATGTAATTGGAAGTTCAAATCTTCAAAGTTTAGAGTTACATTACTTGGAAACCCTTCAATAATCGCAGTGAGCTGCGGGCCGTGCGTTTCACCTGCTGTTAAATATCTCACAATCTGTTACCCCCTATGAGTTTTGCGAAGCGTCACTAGCTTCGTAAGCATACACTTTTGAGTATTACAAAATCATACTAACTTCGTAAGTATTAACTATAAAGATTTGCTTAGCAATACGAACTTCATAAGCATCCGCTTTTGAGTTGTTGCTTTCGTTTAAACACTTTAGCGCTTTGACGCGCGATTATCTTTTGTCATTATAGTATAGGTACTCGGGTTTGGCAACAGCACAAACGCAAAAACACGCTTCGCACTTAAGGGAGAATCCCCTTAGCGAGAGCGTGTCTACATCTAGTCATGAGCAAAGATTACCCGTGCATAGGCTGCTTTTGGACGACTCTTGGGAGTTCGGAGAGCTGTGGATCATTCATAAGACCCACGATTTGTGACGAATCGACTCCCAATATCTGCGCACATTCCTGAATGGAGATCATTCCCCTGCGATAAGCGGTAATCACTTTGCGTTTGTCCATAATTGCCTCCTAAGAGTTATTGCCTTAGCAATAACTTGCATCGTAAGCGTTACTAAGATTCTGTAGCGTGAAATCTTGCATGATAAGCATAAGTTTCTGCTACATCTTAGTATTGGAATATATGGAAGATCTTATACACCCTTTTTGCGATAAAAGAAAGTATCCGCCGGTTCTAGATCATACTGCCCTGGGGAGAAAATTTGCTCTGTAGAACCAACGAACAACAACCCACCTGGTTTCAACGCTTTAGAAAACTTCTGGTACAAGACATGTTTTGCTTCTTCCGTAAAATAAATGATCACATTGCGGCAAACGATCAGATCATATCCCGTATCAAATGTATCAACAAGCAGGTTTTGCTTTTGAAATTTAATGGACTTTTTCAGATCGTCCGTAATATGATACATCATTTGCTCTTGTCGGAAATATTTCTTCGCGTACTTTTCAGGCACATCTCGTAATGAACGATCGAGGTAGATCGCTTTACGCGCTTTTTCCAAGGCGCCATCGTCAATATCCGTCGCATGTAAATGAGCTTCATTCAGCGCTCCCTGTTCTGCCAAAATCATCGCTAGGGTATAAGGCTCTTCGCCTGTTGAACAAGCCGCACTCCATACTTTTAAGCGTCTGTTCTTCTTCAACATCTCGGGTACAAATTTCTGCTCAACGAGCTCCCAACGATTCGGATTCCTCCAAAACTCAGAGACATTAATCGTCATACGATCCAAAAATTCATAGAACAGCTCTTTATCCTTCATCATCGCATCAAAAAAAGCGACAAACGTATTATAACCACGCTTCATTCGTAGAGTTGTTAGACGTCTTTTCATTTGCGCTTCTTTATAAAGAGCAAGATCAATCGACGTGTGGTCTTTTACTTTTTTTATAAATAACAAAAAATCTTGGTCTTCCATGCTGTCCACCCACCCTGGTCAATTTCTGTTGATAAGAAAGTATACGTTATATACTTTTGCTTCGCATCAACCTTGACAACCGCGCTCGTCCCTAGGGACGACGTAGTCGTTTATCCTGAAGTAACATACATTCTGTAAGCAAATATCAAAATCCTTTATAATACGACAAAAAAAAGAACCCACATCATTAAAGATGTCAGGTTCTTTGATTTTTGTTAACTAAATCCATTGTTGAATGACTTTATTGTATTCAAAAAGCTCGTCCGATTTAAAGAAATTGCTAATTTCGCGCTCAGCGCTTTCAGGTGAATCCGAACCATGAATGAGATTTAAATGCGTATGTACCGCAAAGTCACCGCGTATTGTTCCCGGAGCGGCTTCAAGAGAATTCGTTTTCCCAATCATTGTTCGGGATAGGGCAATGACTTGTTCCCCTTGCCATACCATCGCGAATACGGGTCCAGACGTAATAAACGTCACAAGTCTTTCGAAAAAATCTTTGCCTTTATGCTCCGCATAGTGAAGCTCGGCTTGCTCCCTCGAGATAACAGTTAGCTTGCTGCCGATTAATTGAAAGCCCTTCTGTTCAAAGCGCTTTACTATTTCGCCTACAAGGCCGCGTTGTACGCCATCCGGTTTAACCATTAAGAATGTTTTTTCCATGTAAGGACTTCCTCCTTATAGTTTTCGCAAGAAAACTTGTGCATAAACTTATTCAACTTCAATCTATGTATTCTCCACTAGTTTACACTTTTTGGCAGCTTTTCTCAAATCGAAGAAACAATACATTAATAAGAACGATTTCCAATAAAATGTGCAATTTCAATGAGGTCTTTCTTGGCTTGTACATTTGGCAGCTTGTCCAGAGAGGCTATGGCCTTATCGAGATACTTCTGAGAAAGTATTTCTGCTTTATCTATCCCTTCACTGCCACGGATCATATCCAAGAATCGACTGACATCCGTTTGTCCATCCAGCTTATGTATACGGTCTAATTCAGACAAAATGAGCGGCTTCAAGGAGGGATCCTGCATCGCGAGCAGGACAGGTAACGTTATGTTTCCTTGTTTGACGTCGCTGCCCGGCGGTTTACCGATTTGCTTTTCCGTACCGATTAAATCCAGAATATCATCTCGTATTTGAAACACCATACCTACGTTATAGCCAAAAGCATACAGCTTGCTGCTTATCCAGTCAGGTGCATCCGCCGCCATAGCCCCTAATTGGCATGAAATAGCAATTAACAGTGCCGTTTTACGTCTAATCCGTAATAAGTAATCTCGAATTGTCTGCTCTGATTGGAAAAAGAAACGAATTTGTTCCATTTCCCCAATTGACATCTCTACGATGGCTTTAGACATAATTTGATGGACTGCCGGCTTATGAATTTGAGTAATGACACCTAAAGCTTTGGCAAAAATATAATCCCCCGTGAACATAGCAATTCGATTATCCCATTTGGATCGAACCGTCAATTGTCCACGTCTTGTGTTTGCATCGTCAATCACATCATCATGAACAAGCGATGCCATATGAATGAGCTCGAGCGGTACCGCGACATGCTTCATCGTTTGGAGCTGATAGCTCCCAAACTCGCCTGAAAGCAGAACAAAGACGGGGCGAATCCGCTTCCCTCCCGCTTTCAGTAAGTGCATAGAAGTTTCTCGAAGCATCGCATGATCTGTATACACGCTTTCTTCGAGCTCTTTTTCGATTGCCGCTATATCCTTTTTCTTTCGTGTATAGATTTCCATTAGATTTTTCATTCTGTCACCCGTGCGTTCTTTTTCTCTGTCCATAACTCAATGCTTACCGGCTTCGGCAGGAAACCAAGCTCATAACAGTACTTGTAATACGTAGCTAGTCCTTCCCATTGTTCCGATGCAAAATCATAACATAGCGTATGAAAATAATGATGCCAATATTGAGATGTTCCACCTACTGTACTTTGTGCTTCGAGTATCATCTCTTCCGGATTTTGGTGTGCCTGGGCTTTACTCGCCATGAAGGCTTCAAAAGCTGCAGCAACTAGTTCCGGATACTTCTCAGTTGTCTCTTTACGAATCGCCCATACAGCAAATGACATCCATTGTCCTGTCCATTTGGCCCATTCTTGCCCAAGATCCGTAATCATATACGTTTTATTGCGCCAACTCTCTTTAATTGCATCGTCTCCGATCAATAAAGCCCCGTCTGCTTTTTCCATCATCTCTTCTAAATTGGGTTTCGCGTATTCATATGTCGGATTCCCATTATAGAATTTTTGGAGAATGATTTTGAGTAAATTCACCGACGTAGCTGAGGTTGTTGGCAACACAATATGACCATTCGCAATTTCGCGTAACGGCTTTTCATGGAATAATAGAATGGAATTCACTTCTCCATAGGCGCTAACTGAAAGATCCGGGTACAGCACGTAATTTTCAAAGGATTCTCCGTAAGCAAAGGAAGAAATGGGCCCCATATCGATGTTCCCAGCAGCCATTTCTTGATTAAGTGAGGTTGGGACTTGTTCAATAATGTCGACCTCTGAGCTATTCATAAGTTCAGGAAAGTAATAGTAGATCGGCCAAACGTTTGTATAATTAATTCGGCCAATTCGTATTTTAGGGTCTAGGTTGCTCATTGTTATCTCCCCATCTTCGGTACAAGGAATGTTCAATGTCCATGCTATCCAGTACTTTACCCACCAAAAAATCGACCATCTCATCGATTGAGCGCGGACGATTATAAAAGGCCGGCATAGCCGGAAGCATGCGTACGCCCATTCTCGACAAGGTTAACATGTTCTCCAAATGTATGGCGTGTAATGGCGTTTCCCTTGGAACCAGGATTAATTTTCTTCCTTCTTTGAGCATGACATCCGCTGTTCGCTCCAATAAATTATCTGATGAACCGTGAGCGATCCCAGATAAAGTTCCCATTGAGCAAGGAATAACAACCATGCCCTTGGTCCGAAAAGATCCACTGGCCACGGTTGCTCCAATATCAGCAATTGGATGATAGTCAAAGGAACCTGCTCGTCCGCCGAAATGTTCCTGCAGCATTTCTTGGCGTTTGCCTGCATTCCAATCCAATTCATCATGCAGTACTCTCCAACCTGCATCCGTAACGATGAGATGCACGTTTAAACCTTGATCCAGCAGCACTTGGCTAAGCCTCACGCCATAGATAGCACCACTAGCACCAGTGATTCCTACTACCCAGTTGCCGCTCATGAATGCTGACTCACTAACACATCAAGTAACGTGAAGGCAAACATCACTAAGCTCAGTACACCGTTCATAGTGAAAAACGCTGTGTTTAATTTGGACAAGTCTTGCGGTGAAACAAGCCGATGTTCTTTATACAAAATAAAATAAGCGATAACGAGGCCAATTAAATAGAACCAACTCAAATGTGTAATGAAAAACAAAGTGACTAAACCAACAGCTGTGAGTACATGTAGGACACGAGCCGTATTCAAGGCTGCCTTGATCCCAAATCGGCTTGGTAAGGAATGCAGACCTTCATTCCGATCAAACTCGGCATCTTGGCAAGCATAAATCAGATCGAAACCAGCGCTCCAACATACTACCGTCAAGTAAAAAATAATAGAAGACCATGTAAATTGACCGGTTACGGCAATCCAGCCCCCAAGCGGAGCTAACCCTAATGTCAAACCTAAGACAAAGTGGCAAGTCCATGTAAATCTTTTGGTGTACGAGTAAAAGACAAGAAAAAACACTGCAATAGGCAGCAGTTTCATGGATAAAGAGCTTAAATTAGAGGTTGCCCAGAAAAGCATTGCAAACGAAATGATAATATAGATAATAACCTGCTGAATGGAGATAAGCCCCGCGGGAATGGCTCGATTCTCCGTCCTTGGATTTCTTTTGTCAATGGCTTTATCAATCACACGATTCAAGGCCATCGCTGCCGTTCTCGCTCCAACCATAGCTAGTGTTATCCAACCGATCTGGGCCCAACTAGGTAAATGTCCATTTAATACGACTGAGCCTAGAATTGCTCCCATGAAAGCAAAAGGCAATGCAAACACACTGTGCTCAAATTTAATCATTTCCAAAAAGATTTTCAATTTAGTAAACATATGCTGACTACACTCCTGATTTCGTTTTCCCCTTGGTACCTATATGCAAGGCAGCAACCCCGCCTGTTAATGGGTAAGCCTGTACATGTTCCAATCCTTGGTTCGTAAAAATAGCGGCTAACTGTTTATGATCCGGAAAATGGATTAGTGACTCCGGCAGCCACTTGTACTGCTCGTACTTCTTTACAATTAGCTTGCCCAAAAAAGGCAGTACACGTTGAAAATAAAAATAATAAATGGACTTGAATGGCTGCCAAGTTGGCTTAGAGAGCTCTAAAGAGACAACTAGCCCTCCTGGCTTAACGACACGCTGCATTTCACGGATGACCTGCTCCAAATCGGGAACATTACGAAGAGCAAATCCGATAGTTGCGTAATCAAACGTATTGTCGTCAAACGGAAGACTCATCGCATTACCTTGAATTAGCTCAATCTGCTGATCCAAGTGAAGCTGCTTGATTTTCTCAGCACCGTAATCCAGCATGTTTTGGCTAAAATCCAGCCCAACCATCTTACCGCTTCCACTCGCCTGAGCAAGACTGATCGTCCAGTCGCATGTACCACAGCACAAGTCAATAGCTGTCTCCCCAGGCTTCACGTTCATCTTCTTCATTGTGAATTTACGCCATGCTTTATGCCTACGAAAGCTTAGGATACTGTTCATAAGATCATATTTGGGTGCAATACTTTCAAAGACAGAGTGCACGAACTCTTCTTTGGTTTTGGTTGTATTCGTTTTGCTATTTGTTTTTGTCATATTCATCTTGGCTGTCACCTCAAATTTCTTCTAGCACTTTGGGCTGCTTCGCTGAGAATCGAAGAAACGGCTCCCCAATGTGAAACAGTTCACTTATTAGTTTATCTGATTCAAGTTGCTGTACTTTGGACTGTAATTGCTTGGTGTGGGATTCCAGCATCTGATAAAGCTGTGAAGTAATATTATATTTATGAATGAGTGTACGAAGTCTGGCTTGATCGGCTTCTTCCGCATGCAGCTGCTTCCGTTCTTCTTTCGTACCATGCTGTAGAATGTGCCAGAATCCCCAGCTGTCTTTGAAATTCGCCGCAGATTCAACGCGGAAAATTTCTTCAAATAAAACCTCGCACTTTGCATAGCTTCTCAGAATATCAGGCCATGCTTGATCATACACCTCAGTCATAAATTCAGAGAAAGACAAAAACAGCTGAGATTTAATTTCCACGGTTAGGTGGATGTAATCTTCTGCCGTCAATTTCAATTGCTTCATTTTCATGTAGATATTCATCTTAAGACGGTTGACTTCACAGATTGCATTCGATAACTGTTTAATCATATCGATCTGGCCTGCCTGAGCAAGGAGATTGTAAAAGCGGGAACTGAAATAATCCCCTGCAAGAACTTTTAACTGCCTTGATCTTGCTGCTTTTTTCTCTTTGATATCATTGGAAGCCGTAACCAAATCGTGGGTATCGAGCGCTAGTTGAACAAGCGACGTAGCTAGCGTATACAACTCGCTTGAAGAACTAAATTTACTGTTTCCGTTCAAGAATGCAAACAACAGACGTGTGCGAAGCTCCGGAAAATCGGGCAAGTCTGTGTGATTTTGAATCATATCATACTCTGTGTATTGCTTAGCGATCTCTGGGATCCGATAAGAATTCATGCAAAAGCCTCCGTAACCGTGTGCCAAATCATTTATGTTCAAAACATGCTCAATTCAAGTCATTATATCATAACACGTACATAGAAGCACATTTAATTATAAGGGATATCTTTGCTGCCATTTAGAGGTGTATGTGATACGAAAACGGTTTTGTAATTGCTGCTCAAGTTGAATAAGGCTGAGTTCATTCGCATTCTTCTCCATATCCTTCCCATATTCACGCTCAGCAACCATTGCTAGCACAAGCTGTGTAGAGGTTGAATCTGTAACACCCGAGTAATCGATGACACGAACCCATATTTGATTGACATTTTTTGTTTTGGTGATCATGGTTTGTGCGATTGTGTATAAATCTCGATAGACAGCTGCTGAATCCGCGTTTTTCGGTAAGCTCAAATCAAGGGACATGCGGGAGCTGCTCAGCTCGACTTTGCGAATTCGCAATTGAAGTGGGACTTGCACCAGTAAATCTACCATATTATTATTTGTGAGCTCCCCTGCACGATTGCTTGACCAATTATAAGGCGAGCCTAACCCTGTGGAACGATCCATCTTTGGAAGTATAGATAGACAGACGACCATAATAATGGATAGACCTAACGTCATCACAACACGCATCGACCATTTCATGAACAAGCACCTCCTACACTTTGCAAGCACAAAACGAAACAACTAAGCATTCTATAGTTCCAAGCCCTATACACCATTGTACAAAGAAAAAAAGCAGGCTATGCCTGCTTTAACAATTATAAATTATTCTTCTGTGTCAATCGTACCGTACTTGGTCATAATAATTGCCTTGCCTCTAACCTTTACTGCGGATGTATGCTCCGTGAACTGAGCTATCATGACTTCGCCCTTGTCCAGCTTTTCTGTATGATGAAAGCGAGTATCTTGACCACGAGTTAAACCAATGACATGTACACCATTATCCTTAGCTTTAATAACGAAATATTCATTGCCATTCGTATTCGGATTATTCGATTTATTCGATTGTTCCATTTCCATCCTCCGTTCTTGCCTTAACTACAATCCTATACATCATGATGCCAAAAAAAGCATCGGGAAGTCAACCAGCCTTAAACCGTAATTTCATTTGAAGCTGATTTCGTTCCCTTTTGGTAAAATTTCTTAAATGCAGTTGATAGCACATTTTTGGATCCTAAGCGAATGAGAAAATCAGAAAGCTTAACTGTGCCGTAAGCAAATAGCATACCCGCGAATACATCAATCAGCCAATGAATTTGTAGGTACAAGGTTGAGAAAATAATTGCCGCGCAGTATGTGACCATCATCGTTTTGAATATACGGTCCTTTTCTCGTAGGGCGAGAAGAAGCATAGCAAAAGAAATAGACGTATGCATACTAGGAAAACAGTTCATCGTAGCCACTAGTAATGAGTTTTCATCCGCAAAAACTCGGTGTAATAAATCAGGCTGCTTATTAACATACCAGACTTCATGCAATAAGATTAAATTGTAAAAGGGCAAAATAAGCGGGAATTGCAGCATGTGGCCGGATAATGCATAAGAAAGCATTTTTTTAATACTGCGTGTCCAGAAGCTCCGCACAATGCAGATCCACAAAGATAAGACAAAGCCGTAATTATAAATCCAAACCATCGCTTTATCTAGAAAAGGGGTTGCAATCCATCTCGCCCATCCGCCCGTATTCAACGGAATTGCGTTCATATACTGATCCCAATGCCACGGATGGCGGTTATTCTCAAACATCCAATTGGCGATTCTCCACCAGAAACCATTTCCTGTTCCGTAGAAGTAATAAAATACGCCAAGTAATGGAATACCAAAAAGAAAGAATCGTGTCCAATCCACGTCAACTTGGTCTTTACGGACACCTAATAAACAAATTAACAGCAGGATCCAACATTCCTTACTCCAGTTCCCGACCGTACCGATGCGCCAAACCAAGTAAATAGAAGCGATAATGCCAAACATCGTCCAATCTTGCGATTTCACGAGCGTGTTCAATTTCAACTTATTCAAGACCGTTCCCCCTAAATCTTCTAAGAAGTTCTATCTGTTATGGAACAAGCCTCTTCATGAGAAAAAGACATCGGACATTCGATGTCTTTGTCATAATCGGAGTAACACGATTCGAACGTGCGACCTCACCCACCCCAAGGGTGCGCGCTACCAGGCTGACGCGTGTGTTTTCCTGCTTTATGAAGACATATCCACCATAAGAGATTAATCTATATAATGAAGGAATGCAATATGGAATTTTACTCACGACCTTTCAGCAATTTCTTAGCCTCCATCAGACTCAGAAACGGCCCCTGTACCTTCTTCAACCCATTATGTTTAAGCAGCATCAACCCTCGTTCCTCATCCTTGATATCCTCAGCACCAGTCGAGTTAAGTGTTATCTGCGAATTGACTCCATCTGCGTGCTTAAACGCCATTCGTACAGTTAAGTTAGATTTGATGGAGCCCCCCAAAAGTTGAGCATCAGGTCTTTGCATGGAGATGATGAGGAACACACCTAATGCCCGGCCAACACTTCCAATATCCTCAATCAGCGGCATGAGCTGCTTATCCTTTTTCAGCAATGCAACTTCATCTATCGCTAAGATAATGAATGGCAGCTTAAATGCTAAGTCTGTAACGTGTGACACTCCGTACTCATCGCACAAATCACCGCGCCGTTTCATCTCTACTGAAATGTATCCAAGTACCTGTTTGAGATCATCCTTATCCACAACTACGGCCTTAACATGTGGAGAGTTTTTGAACACGTGGAACTCGCTTCGCTTTAGGTCCGCAAGGTACAGCTCCAACTCATCTGGTGTCTTCGTCAGAATAAGCGTCGTAATGATCGCCCGTAGTTGCGTACTCTTACCGCTGCCCGTTTCCCCAGCTATAAGCAAATGAGGGTTCTCCACCATGTCGTATACTTCCCAACCGGCTCTCGATCGGCCGACGACAATAGGTAGATGCATGCCATCTAACGGAATGTCTAACACGTTGTAAGAGAACTGACTTATCCCCTTGTTAAACACCTTAAGAGTAAAGGTTGCGGTGTCTCCGGTAATATCGATATGCGGTCCGTACCCCTGTTCAAACACCCAAAAATGCCTATGCAGCCTTTCTGGATCTACGCCGATGGGTAAAGTAAACGTGTACTCTTGCCGATCCTCAAACACCTCATGCCCGTTGACCGCTGGGTACGTGTACACCCAATCTTTATCGTTTCGCTGCCTGATGAATAGTCGGGCCCGAGTGAAGCAAGTGTGAAGCGTATCTTTCGGAGTCGAGCCCCCAGCCTTGGAGAGCACCACCGCGCTCCCTATACTCGCCACCATACATGCAGCTCCCAAAGCAAAAAGGATCATATCCCAAACACCACCCTCGCGTAGTTTATGAGTTTTGACACCTCAACTAACACGATTATAGCTACAGTGAGATACATCGATATCCGCACGAAGATTATCTTGTTTTGCTGCTTAGCTTCCTTTAGAACACCGGTGATAATCGCGTCAAGGGCGCCAAGTCCGAGTATTGTGAACGCTATTTCCATTGGTAACCCCTCCTTTCGTGATAAGCGGTGGTCGTGCTGGTGGTTTGATCGGCTTCTCTGATGCTTCGTATACGAGTTTCTTATCTATGCCGCAGTATAGTCGGAATGCATCGCGTAGGGCATCTGATCGCTTACCTTCGGGGATGGCGAAATACTTTTGTTTAATATCGTCGTCAAGTTCTTTTCTGAATGGACACATCATGTATAATCTTTTTTCAGCCACGTTGCTCACTCCTTCGCCAATTTGTTATACAGCCTAATCATCCACGTTTGCTTGATTTTCTTGTATAACACGGGGTTATTCGCCTTGTCAGCGTAGAGGTTACTCGATAGCTCCTCCATTGTGCTGGAGTTCTGCAGGATCTCTCCGAAACTGTCCAGTGTGCGCTCCTTCCTCTTCTGCTCCTTTCTGGTGTAATAGGCAGCGCGCGCCAACTCTGCAAGGAATGCCGCGAATAGAACGTCAACGATCATGTGATAGCCTCCTTGTTAGTCATTTGTTATAACATATTAGGGAAGCTTGTCGAACTATGCGTGTCCACTTTAATTTATTTGAGTTTTATTTTATTTATTAGAGGATTCACTTGTCTTTTGGCGAATATATATGTAGAGGTGATAACGATGATTTTACGATGCAGACTTAAAGCTGTGCTTGCTGATATAAATATGAGTCAATTGGAATTTGCGGAAAAAATGGGTGTAAGCCAGTCCACTGTGAGCGCGTGGAATAAAGGGTCCTTGCCTACGTTGGATAAGGTTTATATGATCGAGGAAGTAACAGGTACGGATTTGAGAAAAATTTGGGTAAAGGAGAATGATGAAATATGAAATGTTTATGCGGATACGAACACAAACAAGAGGACTGGGGCGACGGTATCACATTAAATGTCGGAGATGATCCGTTTTTACCAATTGATTTATATATTTACAATTCCCCAGTTAATGGTATGACGATGATAAATGGAAAACAAGTCTGGTTATTCGCTTGTCCAAAATGCGGAACAGTTAAAGTGGTAAAGGAGACAGATAACCAATGAGCAGACTGGAAGAGATTAAAAAACGTAAACAACATTATTTTTACTCAATGTTTAGCGAACACGATTCAACCACGCAAGATGATATCGAATATCTACTCAATGAAGTAGAACGGTTAAAGGAAGCGTTAGATTACGCTAAAAAGGTTTTGGATGATCGCATGGAATACGGTCCATTAGATACAATTAAGGAAATTCTAAAAGAGGATTAGATGAAAAAAAGCAACGTAGACATATCCAAACTACCTAAATTCACATCGCTGGAGGAAGCAAAGGATTACTTCAACCGGTACGGCAAACTCACTTTCTTCGGCTGGAATGGCAGAGAACGGCCTTATGCGGTATATACGTATAAGCGCAACAATGGTGTAGACTACTTTGTGGACATTTACGAGGACGGTCAGGTCGTGGTGATACAGAGGAGTATGCTGGAGAATAAGGATTTTTAAACACAAAAAAGCCTAGCAGGGATGCTTTCCCATACTAGGCTTCTTCGACGCATGCTTTGCGATTGACTAAATATTACCATTTATTGTGTAGGTTGTCCAGAAGCTTTTCGCAATTCATTTGCTAACCTGTGACGTTCTGCTTTATCTGCCTCAGATGCATGCTCATATGCATGTGATAGCCATCGTTCAATGATCTTATTCGCATCCTCAGCACTAATACGATTCATCAACTCTTCCACGCTCCCTTTGTATTCGTTCAAGTCTACATATCCGCTAATACCCGGCACCGCGCCCTTGTCTGTGTATTGTTGGAATGTCCACTCACTCCAGCCGCATCGATCTTGGCCTAATGTGTCTCCGTAATTGGCGTACCAGAGCGGATACTTCGATAATGATTCGTCAAGGTACTGATCCATGAAGAATGGGAACGAGTAGATCATTGCCCGCACATTAAAACGCTTCTCAATAGCCTCTAGCCATGCATGGGATATGGCAACGATCTCCGCTTGAGTCTTCGCATGTACAGTCTCAATGTCCAAAATAGGCGGTATGTCGATGGCTGCAATGCCACCTAAACTATCCAGCACATTACCAAACACCTTGGCCTCTGCAATGGCTTCTGAGACGTTGGAAGCACGGCAGAAGTGATACACACCAACAGCCATTCCGACTTCCCTAGCGGCCACGACATTGACTGCTAAGGTATCATCAATCATGCCTGTTCCTTCTGTCGCTTTCATGATGGCGAAGGAGTAATTAGCCGCTCTTACTTTTGCCCAATCTATAGACCCTTGCCAGTGGGAAACGTCGATACCCTGAGCGTTTTGAGGGTTTCTTTGCTGCATATTTATGCCCCCTTGTTCTGGGTTTTAAGGTACTCATGTACGGTCATGGCAATGTTTAACGCACGTTGTGTCTGGTCGTTATACCTACCGCTTTTCAATGCGTCATACACGTCTGTGAGGTCTTTATTTATGTCTTGAAGGTATGGGAGCATTTCATTGTAGCTCATTGGCATAGCGGTAATTGTTTGAATTGGTGAACCGTCTGTCGTGGCTGCTGATTCCGTTACAGCTGCAGCTATAGAGTTGGCCGCTTTGGAAATAGCTTTCTTAGCATCTACGTGCGATTGCCCAGCAATATAGGCGATGGTCACAGCGTATAGGCCGTAGATAGCATCTGTGTTGAGTTCAAATCCAAACTTATTGTTAAGTGCTGTAACTGCTGCCGCAATGATTAATGCTGCTAATTTCTTACTGAAACTTGATAGTAGAGCTTTTAACATCCTTCTCACTCTCCTTAATTGGTTTCCCTGGCGTATATCCATTTGTGACGATGAAAAGGATCTCCTTAAGTTCAGAAGATCCTCGTAGTTCGATGCCTTTACTTGTCCACGCCATTGATCAGAACACTCCAATCTCTCCATGATGATACGTTGATTATGAAAAATGGCCTCGTCACGTTTATCTAGGAGGTAGTTACGCCGTTCCTTGCGATAGACTGCATACAACGCGAATAAAATCCCCCACCGTATGCCATGGCGATCTATGCTATCTTTAAGCTCTAACAGCCACTCTATCAACATGTTTTACTACCCCCAGTATTGGAACAGGTCCGGGCAATAAAAGCCAATCCTTCACCATAGGACCATACGTAGCCTGTATGAATTGAAGGGTAATGTCTGACACGTCCGATTCCAGTTCCATAGATTCATCAAAGACAATCAATTGCATCAGCTCCCTTCATAGGAAAAACCACTCTTAGCGAGTGGCTTAGTTTTGTGACATAGGACAAATTCTAGTTGTGATATACTAGATTTGAGGTGATCATATGTTGGAATGGATAACGGATTATGTGGTGCAATTTGGTAAGGACTTATGGACTATTGTCGTAGGCGTGTCTATGCTTTTCTTTGGATTTTGCGTATATTACGTTTGTGGACTTGTCGGTGATAGTTTATTCGGGAAGAAGTAATTACCACCGACCCGAGCCGCCACTTTTCTTTATCTCCGCTGTTGTTCGCGGCTTTTCTCCTGTTTGTTGCTGGATATATAGCATCAAGTCCTGCAGTTTCTTCAATTCATCTAACTTCTTATAGTAAGCTGATTTTTCAGCATCATATGGCTTAACTACGGATAACCCTAATGATGGAGTACGGAATTTGTTGTCTAGATCCGTATTTCCTGCGTCTCCTAGATACCCAGAAAGCCCCTTACCTATCTGCCCTGTAGCTGCTTGAATGGCATAATCTAGCTTGGCAGGGATACCAAGACCGCCGATATACTTTTTGTCTTGTCCTGCGAACTTTTCAATAGGCTTACCTTTAAACATGCTATAGTTCGTAGCAAGTTCTATTGGCGTTTTCACAAGTGGAGATATCCCATCAACTGCCAATTTAAGAGGATTTGTAAGCTTGGTTAAATCACCCAATGGTAGGTTTAACCCTAACATTTGGCTCTTACTCACCGGTATCGTGAAGTTTTCTTTCATGAAGTCAGGCATATTGTTTTCATCTAGACCGGCAGAGGTTTGTGCATTCTTACTAATTTTGTCGATTCCCAAGTATGGGCGCGGATCGTTGACGAACGACTTGAGCTGAAACGGAATGTTTTTACGGCTCCATGTGTAGAAGGGGACCGCTCTTTTCATTACATTTTGCTCAAATGGCGTTAGATCAGAGTAATCATATTGAACCTCTTTTACTTTGGCTGCGGCTTGCTCTGGTGTCATACCTTTACTTTCTCTAGCCCACTTGTACAATGCAAAACGATTGACTTGATCGGCAGTATCGCCAATCTCACGAGACGTTTGGAACGGGCTTTTAACCTTGCTAATAGCCTTGCTCATCCCTGTTTTGCTCATGTTATCTACCGTCTTCATTATCGCTGACTCCGGTTCTTCACCCATCCTCGCAAACTCTACCTTAGAAAGATTAGATGAGCCTAAACCATGCGAGCGATACTCTCTAAACATGGCGCTTTCGTTGCCTTTTATCGCGTCGAAAACTTCGTTACCAGCTTTCTTTGTATACTTGATTAACTGGTATGGGTTCATACCGGCTACGGTATTGTTGAACATGGCCCCTGCAACGTTACGAATGTGAAAGCCCGGGCTAAACAAAGCCATCTTTTTCCACGTGTTCTGCAAGGCATCGTAAGCCTTTATCATGCCTTTTGTACCTTCATCAGTGGTAAGTCCTTGATAGCGGTCTAGCGCCTGTTTAACGCCTTTGGTGACGACATACTGACCACCTATTTCATCAGGCAGAGCATTGTTTGGATTCTTCATGAATTTATAGTTATTTGTATCGATCAATTCTAGATGATCAGGGACAGATCCACTCGTATACTTTTGAGCAAACTCAGGATTACTGAGAATGTCACGGCGAAACTTTACTGCATTTCCATAATCAATAAGTTTCTTTTGACCAATGGCGGTTGCGAAATAAGCGTTATCTTCAAACATCTTTCTTCCCACTTGGTCATTTGCGTCCTCTGCGCTACCTGTATATTTACGACCATCTAAAACGTGCTTATCAGGATTGTTCAAACTACCAGTTGGACGGTCAATATTTTTACCCATTGTCGTCTTGCGGAAATTCCGTTCTTCTTGACTTAAAATATGGCGCATGTAACCGTCAATTTCACCTACTGGAATATCGTTGTCAGTCGCCCACTTGCGTAATTCATCGTTACTATTTATTAAATCTTGCGTAGCCTGTAAATGTTCTGGTTCGTTGGATAATTGTCTAAACGGTCTAGGACCATTCGCTACTAAATCCTTTTCCATCAACCGGCCAATGTCTGTTCCTGCATCAATTCCTGTTGTTTTTGCGATATTACCGATATTCTTCAAAGATTCTTCGTTCATGAAGTCTTTAGTATTGTTTGTATCTCGATACAGATTCTTAAGCGTATCATCCGAGCCGCCTGTTAAGGTTTCGTCCCATTTATATTGCGGCACAAAAGCCCTTCCTAACGTGTCCTTAGTCGCGTTAAAGGCAGGTTCTAGCACGTTTGAACGTATGCCTTGTAATGCAGGTGAAACGGACTCCACGGCATTATAAGCGCCTTTGGCGAGGCTTCCTATCGGCTTAGCAACTGCGCCAACACCTTTAGCAATCACGCCGCCAGGAATGTAAGATACAGGATCAAGTCCAATGTCTAACGCTGTGCCTAAAAGGAAATTCCCAACGCCTCCGTTATCACCTAACATCGACTTAGACAACTCCGCGCCAGTTATTCTGTCTTGACCGCTAAAACCCTTCCAAGCAGCTGTTAACGGATTCTCAGCAGTCATATCGCTGGTGTTTTGCAGCACTGACTTATCCAACACATTTTTTATTGCACTCCCGGGTCTTCCTAAAATCTCAAGCGTATCTAAGAAACCATTCTGTCCTTGTGGTAAATTAGTAAGTTTCTCAAACCAATTTCGCTTATCCGCGTCCTCTGGAGTATATCCAGCATCTTGAATGCGCATGTTTGCATTGCCAATCTGTTTTTCGATTGATGACGTTGAAAAGTCTTGATCAGAAGAAGAGGAACCACCCCATCGGGAAGTTCCTCCGATACTTTTATCGCTATAGTTCGAAAATGGCATATAATCACCCTCCGAATACGTTTTGCGTTACCGATGAACCGCCGCTGTTAGGTCTAAATAATCCGCCTAAATCAACTTGGATATTGTTCTTTGGATCGTTTGGAATGGCTGCCGAACCAGATAAAACTCGTAATGCTGTACGTAATTTCTCCGCTAAATCTGTAGTATAAATGCCCAAACTCTCATCTTGATTAATTTGATCCATCGCATCAGTTACCGGAAGTTTTCCGTTTCTTATTGAATTTATCATCCCATCGCGTTCAGTCGCAAAACTTTTAGCGTCTAGCTGGGTTTGTTTATTTATTGACTGATCGGTTTTAGTAGTAAGAGAATCAATCTGAGCTTGCTTGTATTTGTTATCTAAACTATTTGGATTGTTCTGCATGTCAAGAGACTTATTCTTGAATGCCATTTCAGCTGCAAATTGTTGTGCAGATTGGCTCATTTTAGCGTAATCTTGGCCTAAATTAGCCGCAAACTGTTTAACATTCTGATCAAACGTCTTCTCCTTAAACGTCCGCTCCCATAGATCAGAGGCCTTCTGATAATCAAACGTCTTACCTTTGAACTCGTTATCCCATAAACGTTGCGATTCCAGTGAATCGAATTGTTTACCGGAGAGTGTTCTTGTGCTTGAGTTTGGCATGACCCAATCACCACTACCATCCTGTTTAGCGCCGATGAGAGCGCCTAACTGTTGATTTCTTGCAGCAAGTTTTTGTTTATCTGCATCGGAGGCATTAAACCAATTTGCACTATTTGCTGCCATTTCCTGCTTTTGCGCTGCGTATTTATCGTAATCCCCAGTCAACTGACCTTCTTGGATGCCAAATGATTTATCCCATTGAGAGTCACCAACTGCATCGCGGTTAAGTGTTCTATTTTGGTTGAAGTCTTGCCCATTTTTCTGTAAGTCAAACGAACTTTTCCATTGTGAATCACCTATAGCATCTCTACCGGCCTGATAGTTGAATGTGCGATCCGCATTCGATTGATTTACTAATTGTCCATCTCTAGCAGCCTGTAGTTGTTGCATCAACGCTAGATCATCAGCAGAAGCGTTGTCGTTGATGGCGTTTCGTTTAGCAATCAATGAGGAAAGAAGGTTAGTTGCGTTATTGTTAACCTCTGTTGCCCCCTGCTGCTGAGATGTGCCGATGCCGATTTGTCCGGATATGCTATCTCCGCCATTCGCGAGTCCTTGGCTTGCCATCGCTTCTCTCAGACCTTGTAAGCGCTGATTCGCCATCACATCATTACTGTTCAGTCCGCTCACTTTATTTTGATTGATGACATCCTCTTGCCCAACCAAACCAGATAAGGCTTGATCACGTGCCGATTTTAACTTTTGCGATTGGGAAGCGTAATTATTGTTATACATGTTGTTAATCAGATCGGAGATGGAGCCGCCTCCTCCCGATCCATTCCCGGAAGTTGGCACAGCTGTGCCTGTTTGCCACTCTGGTTTATATGAGGCTGAAGCAGTAAGTGATCCGCCTGAACCATTGCTCGTATTTTGATTGTTGTTGATAGAATCATTTGACGATGGCTTAAATTTAGGTGCTATCTGTTTCCATAATGCTCCTGAATCCCATGAACCATCAGCGTTCTTTAAACTTGCAGCTCTTGGATCGAACCCAGGAAAATCTGCGAAAGTAGCCATACGTCACACCTCCTATATTTCAGTTAGATACTGCGCATATTCAGCTTCCCATGTTGCCGACTTTCCGCTAGTTATGATGTACTGATAGACAATCGGAGCACGACTTACAGGGAATTTATACACGTTCACCATTTTGCACCAATAACGTTGATCTCCTGCGGTCCAGTTAGGCTGATCATATGGGTAAGGGTATTCGTACATGTTAAGCGCCTCCTTTGAGTTGGGCGATATCCGCTTGAAGCTGTGCCACTTGAGTTTGTAGATCTGTCACCATTTCCAAAGTGAAGTCGTCGATTGCTTGCATGCCTAGTGTGCGGTCGTCAATTGTCGCTTGTGCTTGAAGAGTGAAATCGTCGATTGCTTGCATACCCACCGTACGTTCATCCAGAACTTTTATTTGCTCCTCAGCTGACGGACCGGTAGAGCCTACAGGCGGAGGGAACCTTTCCGCGCTCCACTGACCGTTCTCATATTTTTTAAATAGGAAGTCGAAGTAATCTATTCCTGACTCAACTTCTGTTGTAATTTCAATAATATTGTCTGAAATAACCTCGTTTTCAGATGTTTGAACTCCGTGACAAATAAAATTAGATCCTATCGATGCGAAGTATCGCATGGTGTACCTCCTTAGTTGAACTCGATAAGTTGCCAATATATGCTTGATGTTGTCTCGCCCGCAAAACTTATTTGTGTCGAGTTTACAGTTCTGTTTGCAGTAATAAATGCTTGTGCGCTATTTGATGCATTGGAATTCGTCGAGGAAGCAAACAAAAGAGCCTTATTGACGTTATACGACGTTACAGACTGTGCGCTTTCTCCACCTGTACCGCCGCCTGGCGTGAAAGTTCCCGTCTGTTTGGATTTCACATTATTAAACTCGTACACATCCCAAAAAATAACAACCGTACCTAGAGAAGCCCCGGTATTTCTGGTAAGTCGAATGGTTGTTGAATTGATGATTGTAGCAGCAATTGCGGCATTTTGCGCTGTTGTTCCTTGAGGGTTTAAAGTGACAACAGCTACACTATCTCCAGTAACTACGGAAGAAATAGTAATGTCCTTCGTTAGATTGGTATCCGTCCATGTCACGATACCAGATTGTGATGTTCTCATATTGCTTCCTGTACCTGTTAGCTTCACACCTACTGCATAGGCAGTCTTCCCGATTGCAATATCAGCCGCTGTTGCTGTTGCATCCCCTGTATTTGTGCCACCCTTATTAAGCTTGTTAGAAACAAATCCATTGAAACTAGATTGAGCCATGTAAACCCCTCCTAGTAATTCGATCCGTGTACGGTCACTTGTAATCCAGCAGCAACGGTTGTACCAATGGTTACGTTTAGTTTGTATCCAGGAGGGAGATAAGGAATAGGCACGGCTGTTTCCGTGGTGTTTTTGATTACGGTAATGTCATTATCAGCTAAAGCGGCAACCTCAGAAAGAGTCGTTGCAGCGATTGTTGTTTCATGAATTAATGTGTTATTCGCTGCTACAGTAGGATCTGATCCATTGTTAACAAAGAATCGTAGAACTGTAGCAACGTTTGTGCCTTTTGCTTTCACCTTGATTTGATCAAGCTTAGAACCGTTAGCCCCTGCGGTGAAGACGGTGACCACTGCGCCTGTACCATCTTTTGCTGTGTTTGCTGTTGTTACGCTGCCCCAACTTACATTTTGCGTTAATGGATAGATTGGTTGACTGTTTGCCGGCATTTAAAAACCTCCCATGTTTTTGTAGGTGTATATTTGACCGCCGATTAAATTAGTTTGAGTGGTCGTATCCAGCTTTGCTGCCGTTATCGTTCCGTCTGGTATCTGATTTAGTACAATTGCGGTTAACTGTGCTTTAATATCAGCAATCTGCGCATAAACTGTGCTAGCAGTTCCACCTGCAACCCCTGCAATTGGAGCAGAAGCCACATTCTCCGCACCGCTTGCACCTGCTACCGTCGATAATAGGTCGTCAATGAGTCCATTTAAGGCCACCCGTAACTCCTCCGGGGAACTGTCAAACTGTGCCTTTAGCAGTGTGGTGCTCCCTAACGAAGGATGGTCCGCTAACATTCCGATTGTTTTAAGAAATGCGTTGATCTTCCTTGTTGCTAACGTCATTTTACTTCTCTCCCCCCCTTAACCTTGAAGCCAGTCGATAAAATCCCCATGCTTTCATTATCCCTTGGGTTCTTGAGTATCAATTGAAAGTAAATCGTCTTCTTAACCTTGGATTTAATAGATATTTCTTGAGGAAAGTAAGACATTGTAAAGCTGAACTTGCTGAAATCCAGTGTGGTGAAGTCAAACAAGTCCATGCGTGAACTCGCAATCATCGCGCTTTCTCCACCTTTATCCGTGGAATAGTACACATCAACAGACGTTGTGAGCGCCGGTTTGAGACTCACAAATATCTTTTCAATCGTCTTCAAGTGTTCGTCATCGTTGAAACTGAATATCTTTGATTTCCAATAGTCGTTGATAGCGGTACCGTCATCCGAATATGGATTGGCATCAGTAGCCTTGTTAAAGCGGTATACAAGCCCTGATGTGTTAGAGCCAAAGTATAAGTACCCATCCTTCTCTAAGAAGCAGGAAGCAGGG
The DNA here is from genome assembly GCF_059692075.1 of Paenibacillus sp. J31P190. NCBI lineage: Bacteria > Bacillati > Bacillota > Bacilli > Caryophanales > Paenibacillaceae > Paenibacillus > Paenibacillus sp. J31P190. The sequence continues at coordinate 552,186 of NZ_JCAUAS010000002.1, forward strand.
ATGTTGTCCCATATATACCATGGTGACTTAAGAACACCATTGCCGTCAGTGTATTGAATGCGATAGTCCATCACATAGGCTTTGTTATTCACACACAGAATGTACTTCTTCTCGAAGTCGGCTGACACCGCATTTTGTAAGTTTGCTTCTGCAAGTAAGGAAGGATTGATATCGTCGCTGATCCGCTGAATATTACGTTCGTCAGATACATTGGATCCTGTGATCTCGTATGCGCCTTTAGGACTAAGGAACGTGGGAACATTCTCGATAAGCTGCATACTATCAGCCGCGTTGCATCCTGTGCTGGAGTTCAGCGGAATGATAGGAAACAACGCTAATCCATTGCTATCCGTGGTGTAGCTCATGCTATAAATGGTCGTATCATTCGGCGTGGGTTCTTTGATGATGTTACAGCGGCTAAACTGCTTCACCAATCGTTTGATAACCCCTGCATCACTTCCCACGTTGGCATAAGCGAGTTCCGGCCAATACGTTGGGTCTGTGACTCCACAACGTCTTAGCGCGTTCGGATAGTTCGGATTACCGAATACAAACACCCTCGCATCGTTAGTGCCTCCGTATATCTCGAAGCCTGTACACTGCTTGATGCGGTTAGCGTAACCTGCAGGAGTTTTATAAGCGGTAATGACTACATTGTTAGTTCCTGCTGCAGGTGCTGCCGTGAACGTCACAAGCCCTGTAGCGCGGTTAACTGTGAAGTCCGTTGTTTCTACCTTGTTCACACCATTAACTACCGCTGTGACCGCTGTAGCGTCTAGGTTGGTAAGGGATAACTGATAGGCCGTTACCGCACCAGGAGAAGTAAAGCTATCCTTGAATCCTGAGCCAATTAGATTAAAATTCTCATTGGCTGTACCTCCACCAGTTGGCGTACGTCCTAATGTAACCGTCGGAACGTAGGCAACAGTCGATACATCAACGGTCGTGACTCCATCGGTTCGAAGAAAGTTTGTGCCGTCCATGATGTAACAGTAGTTGCCAAACGTGAAGAAGCGGCTCTTTGTGTTCGCTAGTCCCGTGTAAATGGAAACAGGCTGCGCGGATCCGCTTTGTGTGTAAAGTGCGGTCCCCCAATGGATAAAGAAGAAGATCGTGCCATCTTGCTTTTTAAAGCGATACATGCCGTTAATCTGCCCAGCGCCTAAGGAAGTCGGGAACACTTTCGAGTATCCGAACCGGCTATCTAATGCACCCTCTGTATCGAGTACCTTATTGAGCATGTCCGGAGACTCAGCATCGTCGATCTGTGTCGGTGTGGTGTTCTGATTGATGCCTTTAAATCGCTTAATACGGATAATATTGCTTGGCGGCTGTGGCGGTACATTAAATGTAGTAGGTCGAAACATGTCACCACCACCGATTAGAGTCTAGTGTGATCGTTGAAACTCCGCTATCTATCGGGTCTAAGTTGCCTAATTCCGCTTGATACAGGTTTAAAAGTATCGTTGAAATCGACGGATTCTCTTCAACCAACGCCATTGAAGCCATGAAGTAAGGAATAGCCTCGCAAGCCTCGACATCTACCTCAAATTCATACAAATCATCTGTTGTAGGAGTGATATCAACCGGATATTTGTAATATTCGAGGTCAAAACTGCCGGTGTAGTAGTAATTTACAACTATTGTGCGTTTACCTTCCCACTTAAAGTCACTCAAATGGGTATAAACCCTTGGATCTGTGCGATGTATAACACCTTTCAGCTTCATAAAGTCAGCTGGAACCGTGTATTTTACGTATGGCGTGTAGTCAGGAATGTCGTTAACCGTTGGAAATGTATATTGGCATAAAAACCGATTACGAATGTTATAGGGGTATGATCCGCTAAAACGAATTCGAACCGTGTTAGACGTATTGGCAGGGGTTATTAGGCCTTTGTAAGCCGTGAATGATGTTACGGTATTTGGGACAGTAATAGTGCTTAGAATCGACCACACACCGCTCACATTCTCCTCGATATAAACCGTACATTGACGGTCAACCTCGAAGTAATAGGCGCGTGATCCTGTCGCCTGTGTGTCAATCAAGTCTTGGTCAAGGTGCTGCTGTATATCAAAGCCTTGCAATAACCCCAACTGATTCAAAATAGGGTTCTGACTGATGCTGTATATGGCTATAATTTTCTTGATCGTGGCTATTTTCTTCTGTGCGGTATCTGCTGCGTTGTTAAATGCTAACGTATAGTCTGCGTTTTGCGATGTTGAGTTAATAATTCCATTTGTTGAGTACTCACGCATCAACTGTAATGCTTTTGTTTTAGCTGTTCCAAGGTTCATCGTTTCACCCCTTTACATAAAGAAAAAGCCGGGATTAGATCATCCCAGCTTGCTCCAAAATCTCATGAACTGTCTGCGGTACTTCACACTCTTGACCACGCTTCAATACATATGTGTATCCGTTAACGATCACTGTTTCAGACGGCCATGGTACGGTAACGCCGTTTTCTACCGCGCTTTGTAGACGGGACTTTTCTTCTGGAGCTAGATAAAGCTTAACTTTCATTTTCGGTTGTGCAGCAAGTATTGCGCCTGTGTCTACTGATACTTGATCCATATCGGATTCGTTAACTGGTTTTGCCATTGTCAAAAACCTCCATAAATTAGATTAGAGGAGCCGAAGCCCCTCTATGATTGGTTATTAAGATGCTGCGTGTTCGATGCGAATCATTGCGGTTTGTTGAAGAATAACTGCAGTAAAGAGTGCTTTCCAGCCAGTTGTAGCGCGTTGGTTCAATGGATCGGCAGAACCTGCAGAACCTACTGGTTTGATGATGTTTTGTACAGCTCCGCTTCCTGCTACGTCAACGATACCGTAAGCACCTTCACCAAGGATAACAGTGGAATATACATCGATACCCGATGCACCTGCACCTGTGAATTTCTTCGCGTTAGCCGATTCAACGAAACGAACACCGTATAAACGACCAATCTCACCGTTAAAGATGGCTTTTGAACCTGCGTATTGGTTAGCACTGATCCAGTTCGCGTCACCTTGTAAGTCGAATGTTGCACCTGGTTCAACGATGGCCACGAAGTCACCGCCCTCGATAGGCTTAGCTTTGTTACGTTTGAGTGTACGGACTGCTTTACGAATCTCAAGTACAGTCAAGTTCATGCCAGCTGCTACCGTTACGCGAGAAACTGCTGTTGAAGCATATTGCACTGTCGTACCGGCAGAAAGGATATCACGCGTCACCTGATCCAATGTGTCGGAAGCTTGTTCACCTAACACAGTTGCCATTTCATCCAATACAGGATCGATCGCTTCAAGGTCCAACACGTCAGACACTTGCACAAAGTCACCGTATTGGGAAGGAGATGCAGTCAATGCAGTCACAGTAATGGAGTTACCGGCAGGTGTTACACCCTCTGTCATTGGCGTTGTAGCAGCCGTAAGGGATGCGAACTTACGGAAGTTGATTGTGTTACCGCCAGCTTTCGGAATCGGACGTTTTTGGCCCCATTGCATGTGAATAAAGTTGGGGATAAGACGCGCCAAGAGTTTCTTGTCATAATACGTTTGCATTTCATTTGTTACTATCGCGGTTGTTTGAGTTGTTGCCATTGCTAATCAGCTCCTATTATTTGAATGTGATGCGTTCCCCTCGTTGCACACGCGCTGAGATATCCATGATATCTTTGGTCGACATGTTGGACGGGGTAAACGCTAGGTTATTTGGTTTGTCATTACTTGATAACACTTGCTTTTCATCTCTACCCGTTACCCGGGCAAGCACTTCCTGTTCTTTCTGTATACCAATGTTCGATAGTTTGTCTTCATACGAAGCTAGCCGATATGAATCCTCGATGCTGTAGCCCCTCTGATAAAACTCTTCAATCTTCGGTAGATACTGTTCAAAGTCAGGGTTAGCAGCCATAACGCGGTCTAACTCTGCTTTTGTTTGTCTTTGTTGCTCCATTGTGCGGAATTGTTCACGCTCTTGGCGAAGCTGATCTAACTCTTGCTTCATTGGCTGTAGGTGTTCTTTGATAACTCGCTCATCTACGCCTAATTTAGCGGCCTCTGCACGAATCTGTTGCTGTGACTTGTGCTCGGCAATCGCTTGGATGTACTCTTTTACATCAGAAAATCCGTTAATCTCGGCTAGATACTCCAAATGCTGTGCTTGAGCTTTCGTTTCCTCCAGCTGCGTCTGCACTTTATCGTAGTTATAGCCCTTTTGCAGGTACGTTTGACGCTCCGAAACAGGTATCTTAATCTCTTCCTTGTTGTACTTGATCGTGTCGTACTCTTCCTGCGTGGTTACAGGCGTTTCGGATGATTGGGAAGAAATATCTGGTGCTGATTCGGTTGATACAGGTGCTTCGTTTACTACTGTTTCGCTTTGGTTGGCGAATTCTTCACTCATGGGTGATTCCTCCTGTCCGAATATGGTAGTTCGGATGATTTTGGGTATAACAAAGGCCACTGGATTCTCACCAATGGCCCGTTATTTATTTGTTACTGGTTCTTTCTGATTTGCTGCTGATAACACTGCTTGCAACTGCGCCGATTGAACGCTCTGCTGGTGCTGTTGTGCGCTTAACTCTGCGTTAGACTGATGTTGTAAGGCTATCTTCTGCAAGTCGTGCTGTCGGGCTTCCTGCTTCGCCTGTTGCTCAAGTTGTAGCTTCGTTAACTCAAGCGCTGGGCTATGTACATCAACTGGCTGTTCTTGCGGAACGGTCGGCTGCGGTTGCTGAGACTGCATTTCGTTCATAATTTGCTGCGGATCAACTTGGATACCAATCTGACCAAGTAACTGAGCTTTTGCGACTGCCGGTAGATCCTTGAACGCAATACTAATGTTTGGAACATCCTTCGGAGGCTCCTGATTCTGCTCTTTGTCCCTCAAGCGCTGTACAATCTTGTCTTTATCAGGGATGCCGTCCTGCATATTCACGTATTCGCTAGGTAGCAACAGCCCTTTAGCGAACAAATCAGCACTCATCTGTGCGATATACGCCTTACTCGTTGGCGTGGATGATCCAGCGGATACTTTTACATCAAGATCAATCTCAGCATACTGAGCTCCAAGGAACGGCTGAAACTGTGGATTGCCTTTGTTATCAATGATGCGGATATAGCGCGTCTCGGTGTAGTTCTCTTTGACCAATCCGATGATGAGCTCGTATATATCCTTGATCGTATCGTTCAGGTTACGACCGATACCCTTGATTGGGATACTCGCTTGGTCCTGTAGCATCTGAATAGCAGCTGCCGCTGTTACCCCTGTTGGCGTGGCTCCTGTGTTGGAGTCGTAGATGCCGCCAATCTTCTCGATGTATTGCGTCATGAGGTCAACCAGCTTATATACATCTGTCCCGTTTGCAGGAGGCTGCACCCATACCATTGCTCCCTCGGTCTCTCTCGCCGTGTACACTCTACCCGGCACTGCAGATACCGACTCAGAATCAATCCCGTTGTTAGCTTTTACAACTAACATAGGGTTAGATGTGAACATGGCCGATGTTGTTGGCATCTCAATGAGCTTGTTAAGTAGCTTCTGATTGTTAACCAAGTTCTTCGGCTCACCAATACCTAAAAGACTCTTGCGCTTCTTCTTAGGAATGAACGTGACAAATGGGTATCTACCGTTAGGCGATGCCTTGTCAATACGCTTAAGGATGTTTCCACCTGCTGCATACGTACAATGCACACCATTTGTATCCTTCGTCCAGTACTCGTACCACATGGCACAATTCTGCTTAGGTGCGTTCTTGCCGGGACGATCATATATTTCCGTCTGAAACTCCTGCTCAGGCTCAACCTTGATCGTCTTGCCGAACATCTTCTTAGCCATCTCTTCAATCCACTCGACCGGTTTGAGAATCGCATAGATGATATATCTGCAATCATCGACCTCATTGGCTTGCGGATCGTGGTAAATGTTTGCTGGATCGGGACACTCGATGCATACGTCACCTTTGTAAAGGTTCTTCTTTGCAACGCTTCCTCCGGTAATGGAGTTGTCCCAATAGACTTTAAACCATCCCGTACCGAGCAATAGACCAGTTCTCACCACTTCATCCAGCTTATCTACGAAGTCAGCTCGATCCGTGATCACCTCAGTTACCTGCGTGAACATCTTCGCCACTTCATCGTCACCTTGACTCGTTGGAAGTATGAGACCTGTAGGCGAGTTGTTGGTCAACTGTGGCGCTTTCTGATCTACAACGTAGGAAATGTAGTTGATAACCGGATCAGGCCGCCACGATACGCGCTGAGAGTTCCAGTGCTTGGCTAAATACAGGTTGTCGTACTCGATCCAATCTTTATGGTCCTGAGCGAGTGATGTTAACGACTCTTTAAATCGACTCTTGATCTGCGAGAATAACGCTTGATCGCTTAGTTGTTCCATTCGTCACCTCCTTAAAAATTGGCTATGATAAATTCAGCAATTCTTCTACCCAATTTCTCATATCCCCATGTATTGAAGTGCATTTTATCCGTATACCACGAATTATAATTAAAGTCGTTTATCCCCATTACATTTGGTGTGTCGAAGCATGGAAGAGCGTAATAGTTAGCAATGTCTTTCACAGCTTGCTGATATGGAGCAAGTTGAGCGTTGGTCACCGAGTAGGTTGGATTTCCCGTGTCTGTACCTGCAGGGAACCATGCTCTAGGGGGAACTCCAAGCATAATCCTCATATTTGGATTCTTACCGTATAAACCCTCGATCAATGTTTGGTATGCACCATAGAATGTATTCACATCGTAGGGAGCGCCTTGCTTTAACGTTCCCACTGTAACTTGGAAGCCACAGTCGTTTGTTCCTGCCATGATATAAACCAGTTGTGTGGTTGCTGTAATATTCGCGTTAGCATAAATGCCTGACATGTACGTTGACATTTTTGTTCCTGATGCCGCCAAGTTGGTTCTTTTAGGGATGAACAACAAATTATCTAAAGTTGCTGCCCATCGATCTAACGCGGATAAACTGTCTCCGATAATCACCATGTCACGTATATCGATTTCATACTGACCAATAATTTTAGCCGTATCCACTGTGGTTACTGTATCAGCGTTTATTGCTATATTTACTAAGTGTTTCGGGTATGTGAGTATGGAAACCGCCGCATATTTTGATGCGAATAGAATCAATCCGGTATACGTCGGCATATCTGAATCTTTTTTTACCTCGATCGTTCCAGATGTAGGGTTATAACAGATTAGGTAATGTTGCACGTTACCTGTGTTCCATACAGTAGTTGAAAGCGCTCCTGTGGAACCTGCAACGAGTGAATAAGTGGCGTAAGGAGAAGTAATTTCCCCTGCTGTCCATGAGATTGTTCTCGTTCCCATGTCGATGGTGAATTTACATGTTCCATAGATAATCATATTGGGATAGGTTGAGCCTCCACCACCACCCGGCGGCCCTTGCGGTCCGGGTGGTCCTTGAGGACCGCTACCAGTACTTGATTTTTCCCACACCATTTAGATCACCACCCCCTACACCATACACTCGTTATAATTTGCGGTTCTTTCAGCAGATGATAATGCCTTGTCGTAGTATCTAACTACGGTCATTTTACTAATAAACGAAGTACCAGAACTCATACCATTTTTACCGAACACCACTTTAACGTTAGTCCAACCTTGCCCTGCAGAAGCTTGTGCGTGAGTGTGAACCTGCACATTATCAACATAAGCAGTAACGTTTGTTCCATCAGCAATGAACATAACATGGTGTCTAAGTCCATCGCTTAACTTAGCAGAAAGCGCTTGGTCAAAGTAATAGTTAGCTGTACCAGTTTGATAGTTTAAAGCGCCTGTAGCAGCTGGTTTATGTTTAAACCACGGGTTTCCACCTGCACCAGAGTTGAAGAATATATAGTCCGCATTTGATGCCGCATCTATCTGCGCGCAAAATTCCCATGTGAATATTCCGGCATTCAGTTCTGCAAAGCTTGGTAGGGCACTGGAGTTAAATTCATTCAGTGTCAAACCTGTTGCTGTCGTGTAAGTAGGCCATTGTGACGGCGACCAATTGTATTGACGAGTTATTGTTACAGATCTACCTTTTCCACTTCGATCAGGCCAAACAACACCCTGAGTTAAGTCAGGTCCAGAATTTGGCATTGTTGTACCAACCAAGTCAGCAGAGTTTAGATACAATTGTAAATTCGGAACTATTACTGCTGGCGTATCACTAACTGCACCACTTTGTGGAGACTCACCTGCTGCATTTGTTGCAGAAACTGTATAAGAATAGGACGTACCATTGGTGAGTCCTGTATCTGTGAAAGAGTTTGTTGTTGGACTTGTGAGAAGTGTGCCGCCACGATAAATCTTATAACCAGTTGCGCCACTTACGGCTGCCCAAGTTAATGCCACTTGTGTATCTCCAGCAGTTGTAGAAAGCCCTGTCGGTGTTGCTGGAATTGCAACTACAGGTGTTGCACTAGCTGAACTACTTTGAGCAGATTCTCCGGCGCTGTTTACCGCTGATATCGTATATGAATAAGTCGTACCGTTTAATGCTGTTGCATCGCTGTAACTGTTGGTCGCAGGGCTTGCGAGAAGCGTGCCGCCTCGATATACCTTGTATGACGTCGCTCCACTTACCGCTGTCCAAGTAAGATCAACCTTGTTGTTGCCAGCCGTAGCAGTAGGAGTTGATGGTGTTGCAGGAATCGTGACAACTGTAATCGTGTATGCAAAACTTACAGGTGTGCTTGTGTTTCCTGCTGTATCCTTGGCAATTGCTTTTATCGTGCCTGTAGCAGCAATTGGGATAGCTGAACTGTAAACTGCGCTGCTAGTAGCAGGTGTTGAACCATCAGTCGTATAATATATTGTTGCTGCTTCATTAGCTGTAAGCTGTACGTTCTGTGTTCCCATGTATGTTCCTGCTGCTGGGTTTGCTGTTACTGTTGGCGCTGTGGTGTCACCTAAAACCACACCGTTCCAGTAGTACCAACAATTATCAGCAATAACCCATACAGGTGCTGTACTTCCATTTGGAATTGCAGCCTGTAAAGCGGTGAGATCCGCATAAATCAGGACACCACTTCCACCACCAGTCCCACCACCATTACTCTGGAAGTACTGCCCCTCCGCCGTATCAAACGTTGATCCTTTCTCGTCTGCCCATGCATCAAACGCCACATGCCCACTCACTGCATTAATACTGAATGAGGTGAAGTCAGCTATCTTCTGCCACTTCTCGCCTCTCTGAATCACCTGTGTTACTCCTGCTATTGTTACACTCAATGAAGTTGGACCCATATTCCTCATGATGAACTTTTCTTGTGTCTTCGGGTATGTGTAAGTAACTGGCGTTGTACCGACTGAATCAATGAACTGTGTGACTACATCTCCATTACCCATCTGTCTAGTCGGCGCTGTTACGTTTGGCATAGCCGCCCTCCTTATTTTTCCTCCTTCTGCCAGTCTAGTTGTTATAAGTCATGCCATGATACGGAAGTCGGTTTGTTGTCTTGTAGTGCATGCGGTAACTGTTTATCTACTCGCTTCAAATGCGATAAAGCGTTGTTGTCTCGTATGCCGTATGTGAGCCCCATTTGGCTGAGCTCGCCGGCCATGCTGAGTGTATCTACTTGGTCATCATGCTTGCCGCGTGGGAATGACAATAACTCATCTTCTAAATCAGCAAGCCACGGAGCTCCGGATCTGTGCCATACCTTACCGCTTGCATAACGTGCAGCAATAGGGAGGGAACGAGTCACCTTATCCGTGTCTACCTCAACCGGCATGATGACCATTCCATCACGGATGCACTCTTGAATGAGGTTCGTGCCGAATGTCTTATTCTCGATGGCCTGAAACTCTAGGTCATACCGCTTGGATTGTTCCTTGAGTAGTGGCTTCTGATCAGGTCCCTCGATATGCGTTCGAAATACATCGTAAAGCAGAAGATCATTGTCCTTGGTTACAAGGAACGTAGACACCACGAAGTAATCATTGATCGTCTTGATGCTATTTGCTGTGTCCACTGCTTGAAACGCCCATAAGTCTCGGAAGTCGTACTTCTTACCACCTAAGAGCAGATAAGTGTGATCACCGAACCTTTCGACTTCGAAGTAACGGAAGTAATCGCGCTTAAAGATTGTTCCGTCCGCTGCACTTGGTCGCTGCTGATAGAGTGCATTGGCTACATAAGGACCAACGTCACTAAATATCTGCAGCATGCGATCACGATCAAAACCGCGCTCAGGCCATAATGCCTCACCTTTTTCTCTGCCAAGTAAATCATCATCCTCGGCAAGAGCAGGAAAGTTAATGACCGTCCAACGTTCGCCTACGTGAGTGCCGTTTTCGATTTCATCTTTTTCCTTCTTAAGCAGCCTGCCTACCAAATCATCCTCATGCCACCGTGTCATAACCACGATAATACGGCCATCTGGAGTCAACCGCGTGTATAGAGTGGATTGATACCAGTCCCATACTTTCTCACGCATTACCTCTGAGTTGGCTTCCTCAGCATTCTTTACGGGATCGTCGATGATAGCGATACGTGCACCCTTACCAGTGATCGTACCGCCTACGCCCGTTGCTGTTACACCGCCTCTATAACCGTCTGTACCCCACGATTCTGCTGACTGGTTGTTCTTGTCCACGTTCACACCGAACACGCCCTTATGAGCATTCAGCGTGTCTCTAGCGATACGAGAAAAGCCCCGACTCAAGTCAACTGAGTACGAGGCTAATATGATTTCATCAGCTGGGTTGCGCCCAATATGCCAGGCAGGGAATTTCTTCGACACTCGCTCCGACTTTCCATGACGCGGAGGCATTGTCACGATAACGCGCTTGAGCTCGCCGGATGATACTTTCATCAAGGTTGCATCCAGAACGTCAAGGTGCTTACCGTCAGCGTCTCTGTTCTCACTGTCGAAGTCCATAAAAAAAGAAAAGTCGTGTTTGGCGAGTATCTGCCATTGACGACTAAGCGGAACTTTGACGTTTGTAGAGTTGTTTGAGGAGCTCGGCTGTATCAGGGTCCGCTGTGATAGTTTGCTCAATATGGTACTCATGCTCGTGGTTCACCTGCCCATTCACGTCAACCTTCACTTTCTCGGTGAACATGCCCAAATGCTTGCCGATGTTTTCGAGAGCTTTGTTCGCTCCAGATGAATCAAATTTATATTCTACGATATTTCCAGTTTCTTTATCGTACAAGGGCTCGGCCTGCATACACCGTTCAGCAACTGTTTTGAAGTTATTGAGAACCCATTGAACGCTAATTCCTGAATCCTCTTGCATCTTTAGTTGTCGTTTTGCGATCTCCTCGGAAATGTTAGGATTTGTTAGGAGATCCGACGAACTAGAACGAGCAGCTGCTTCTGAACATTTATACCCAGCACGAAGATATGCAGCGGTTGCGTTCATATCAATCATGTACTCATCAATGAATTTAACTTGCTTATCCGTCAATGCCATTTATCTCACCTTCCTCTCTTCCTGTTCTCTTAACCATTCTGCTTCCTCACTATGATCTACAGGCTCATATGTCTTAACTGGCTGTGTAAGCTCCTTATACTCAACCAAATCTTTCGCCATCACTTTATCCGTCAATGTATCTATGGTGCTATGTAGTTGCTTTATCTCCATGTAATGTGAATACTCTCTTACGGAAATGATGATAACAAAGAAGAATAGCGCTAATATTTGTATTTCATTCACCTTCTTCATCCAAATAATAAACGTACCAAAACCAATTCCACCAAAACAAAAAAGGAGGCGCTACCCAACACAGCATATCTAAAAGATCTGCCATATGGTTCGCACTTCCTTTTATCATTCCATGCAGTTAATTTAACAAGAGAGTTGTAACGCACGACTGATCACTTAGCTATCAATACGTTAGCAACACTCTCCTGATACTATTACTATACTTTAGGTAAGGGTCAGATAAAGGTCGCATAAAGCATTAAAATGCACTCGTTTTAGCGAAAACATGCGTTTCTATCTCTTCTAGCTTGGTGAATCTGAGCGCATCATTCAATCTAGACATTGCTAAGCGGTGATTCTTCTTGACTGTAGTAAGTCCGCAATGCTTACGCTCTGCGATCTGTTTCAGAGTCACATCCTGCATCCATTTCAGCTTGATGATGGAATATTGCTCCTCTGGTAATGTCTCGAGTGCTCCCTCAATTTCTACCACAATGTTTTTATACTTCTGGTAGTCCTCGTGGTCCTCATCGCTTACATATCCCATATCAGCTGGCTTACCGACGATTGAGAAGAATCTCTCCGGTGCACCTGATCCACTTGGCATTCCTGAATAGTTCGCTATCCCCGCGCTTGGCATGGGCTTGTGTCTCTCATACACGTTTACCGCATGTTTGTAGGGCAGATATCGTTTGAGTAATTCTTCCACTTTGCTCATTTGTATCACCTCGCTCAACTAAGTTAGTCCGTCAATGATTCTTTTCGCCACTTCCGCTGCACATACTTCGCATACGTGAATCTGGTGATCGTGAATTCCTAATAGGAACATAGCATTTTTGCCACACTTGCATGTTTCACCTGTAGTTCCTGGTGGATCGACGACGAATATTCCTGTTGTCCTATTCATGTTCATTCCCCTTATAGAGAGAAGGCAGCACTAGGCCGCCTCTTCATTCACATTGCAAACCTTCTCCAGTTCAATCACACGCTTTTCCAAAGCTGCTACTCTTTCTTCAACCGTTTGGCCTTGTCCATTATCGCTAGATGGTCCTTCAACCACTGCAACTGGTATGGCCGGTACTTCTGGTGGTTTTGCACTGGGCAGCTCGGGAAACATTGCCTCCGTTGCTGTCGGTGGCGTTACGCTGTCTTGAACGGGTTGAACCAGTGGAGGATTTGAAACAGTTTCTTGATTGGATGCGTATTTGTCTCGAAACTGCTGCACCTCGTTAGGGTCTTTGATCTCGATGTAATTTTTCGCTTGCGTCCAGTTGTATGTAACTTCTGCGCCTGTATCGGCACGTTTTGCTGTGTAATTCTTCGGGTTAATCTCATTGTCAGGCACTACGTCATACACATGAATGCGGCTTGCTTTGATTTGATCGGCCAATTGTTTAAGCTGCTGCGTTTGCTCAACGTCTGACACTTTATATGCATTACGCGCACCGACTGCAATTTCTTTGCGGAGATCGTCAACGTGACTGTTTAAGCGTTCAATCTCATCCGTGGCATTCTTCAACTTCCCTTGGTAATCCGCAACCTCGCTTCGTGATTGGCTCAGATCCACGCGAAGCTGCTTGATTGTTTCGTGATCCTCGTAAGCTTCTTTATCGTTATCTTCGATCTTTTTAAGCGCATTATTCAACTGCTGTTTGATTAGAACTCTCTGGAGGTTTTCCTCAGCTTGCACATCGCTGATCTGTTTGCTGCAATCCTCAGCCAAGTTGATGATCTTATTCTGTACCGCGATACGGAGCATTTGATACTGAGGCTCATCCACGCACAATTCACGCATGGTCAATCCTTCGATTACAAGGTTGTCCAAGAAGTAAGCAGCCTGTTCTGTTGCATCTTGAATTCTAACCTGCGCAGCTCGTTCTTGCTCCTGCGTCACCTTTTCATCTTCAAGCTTCATAATTAGAACGGCTTTTTTTTGCTCAAGTCCTGCTAATACAGAAGGATCTGTTTCGCTTGCAATTTGGTTCGTCACTTCGTCCAATTGTTCTTGTAAAGTTTGCATGTTTACCTCCCATATTTTCACATATTATATTATGTCAATTATACCACAAAACCACTATTAATGCTCGTTTTTTCTCCGTTTTTCTCGCTCAATCGTATAAATTATATTTAACGTTTTTGAACGCTGTTCCCAGCTGTTTCTCACCTTCTTTTGTATGGAATCTGATAGCTGGTGTCGGCCTCTTAAGCGCCTCAATCTCTTCCCTCAAACTTCGTATTTCCTGTTCATGTGCCCAAAGGATATCCCTAGTAATCTGCTCATGTACTTTTGATATTCTCGCAATGTCCACTCTATCACCTCGTATACGCCTATCTCAGACGTTTAGTAGTTTCGACTAACTTATTATCGTCCTCACCATTCAAACGGCTGTAATGTGGCTTCTAGGCTCTCTGGTGGGTATCTTTGCATGAAGGCTACACATAACTGTGCAGGAAACCAAGTTTTGACGGTTTAACATGTTCACAAAATTGGATAACGTCAGCATGTCATAAAAGTCTTTGCGCTTTTCCAGTTCGTTCTTATCTGTCCAGTGCACCACGGCTATTGGTTTCATCTTGCTAACACCACCATTCCTAAGATTGTCCAAATTATGAGCGATAGTATGATTCCGTTGAATAACCCTACTGCTGCGTTACCTTCTCCTTCGATCATGCGCTCACCTCAATCAAGTGAATTAGGATGTGCTTCGGCTTCGATATACCACCTTTGACTATCCGGAGCTCCGTCACCTCTTCGAAACTATCGTCTGTCAGCACCCCGGCTCTTACTAATCCATCGGCAATGAACTTACATGCAAATCCGTAATTGTCTGGGTCCCTCCTGCGCTTGTCTGGGAAGTAGAACTCTAGGGTGATGGATATCTTAAGCATTGGCTTGATTCGCTGTACCAGGCATTCCTTTTCGATCAACTCCTCCCAGTACTCTTTCTTCTTAGCTCGGCTGCGGTAGTGCAGGTTGTTAAGTTCATTCAGCGTTGGTGGAAACTCATTGACTCTCAGCGTCTGATTCAACTTTCCTCACCTCGATTCTGCTAAACCATTTCGAATACTGCTGCGCCATTTCCCATGCTTTCGTTTCGTTGTCCGTTTCGAATAGCAGCCAATGTTTGTGGTATACGCCTATAGTCATGCTATATCCCCTCCCCCTCTGTACGATCGGTTCAGTTTCTTCTCTAGCTCCCAATCAGGTCTCGGCATCGCTCTATACTTGGCTAATTCCACGGGGTCCATGATGTAACTGGTTATCTCTCCGTTTGCTGTTCCTTTGGTTTCCAGAGTTCTTGGGTTGTTGAATTGGTACTGTGGTTTCTTTTTCATGTGTTATCAGCTCCTTAATGATTATTAAATCGCTATACGGCCTCCGCCTACGGCTAGGATTATGCTGTCGGACGGAGGCGCTACGCGCAAAACCTAACTGATCAACCTTTTACCAATCTCGTAAGCAACTACCGATGTAACTGCATTTCCTGCCAGTTTATATAGTTGCGAATCGCTTATACCTGATTCCTTGAGTTTGTAGTACCACTCATCCGGAAAACTCTGCAGCCTGAATGCTTCTAACGGCGTTATCTTCCTCACTCTTCCGTTTATAGAAATCTTGGGCTCTTGCCCTCCGCCTTGCATCGTTGAAAGAGTTGGCGCTAAGCCGTTAATTCCATAAACTCTGGAATTTTGATCGTGATTCCCTTCGATTCTGCCTGCGACTTGGATAGTGTTTGCGTTTTCTCCGCCGAAAGGAAATATTTCTCGTCTACTTGATCCTCTAAGACTTGCGACAATGAATATGCGTTCTCGGTTTTGAGGAACGTAGGCCGAGCTGTTAAGCACTTGCCATTCTGCATCGTACCCCAACTCATCCAACGCGCCGAGGATGACCTCGAAAGTTGCTCCATTGTCGTGGTTGAGTAGTCCTTCGACGTTTTCAAGAAGTAAATGCTCTGGTTGGAGAATAAATGCCCACCTAATGATTTCAAAGAATAAAGTTCCTCTAGTCCTGTCTTTAAATCCTTCGCGATTGCCAGCGATTGAGAAACTTTGACAAGGAAATCCGGCAACGAGTAAACGTATTGATCCTCGCTTTCTCCTAAGCTTTCGAAGAGATCGATTTGAAACATATCTGACATTGTATCTATTCCACATCCTTCTATTGGGGTCATGTAGTATTTCATAGGATTTATGAGCAAATTTATCTAATTCGGCATATCCGACACATTTCCAACCGGCTTCCGTTAGTCCGTAACCCATTCCACCGAGTCCGGCGAACATTTCCACATAGTTCTTATCATCCATTTCGTTCTCCTATGCTTGTTTTTGTAGTTTCCTGTATTTCCGTCTCCACTCTCTTTGCTTAGCCATCGTTCTGTAGTCTCTTGGGTCTTGTTCGTGCATCAGCTGCATTACTCGTATTGCGGCGTAACGGTCTTCAAGGGGTATGTCTGGATCAATTGCGATGTTAAAAAGATTGTTCATCGTTCATCTCTCCTTTTTATGGACTCCAAAAACCTGTGTCGGCCTCCGCCTACGGCTAAGTAATTCGGTCGGACTCGATGGCACTTCGTACAAAACCTGTGTTAAAGCATCTTTCCGAGCATCTGTAGTTCTGTACCCACATGGCATTGCTTATTGCAGAATGTATCTAACATGCTGAATTTACCTCTGTCAGCCTTGCTTTGGTAAAAACTTATTCGTCTCGGGCAGGATCCGCACTTACCGTCAATGATGGTGTTGATTCGTTGCAACACACGTTGTTTGGTCATTCGGTAAACTCCTTTCGCCGTTCTTGCATCATTTGGTCATATTCCCACTGCATTTCCTCGGCCATGGCTTGGCAGCATGCTTCTGCGTCGAATTCCCATTCATCCATCAAGCGCCATCCTTAAGCCGATAGTTGAGTTCTCGTCCGCCTTTGAGAATGACTCGGTAGTCCTTGCACATTTCGTTGATACGGCTTCCTAGTGCTTCGTCCATATCACACATTTGGTCAATGTCGCGCTCACTGGAGATCAGTACAGGCTTATGCTCCATGTAGCGGTAATTGATCACAGCGAACATTTGCTCAATTTGGAACGGTGTCGGCTTTTCTCTGCCTTTCCACATATCGTCGATAAACAGCACGTCCACCTTTTGCATGCGATTAATCCGTTCTTCTGTCATGCTCAGATCGTCTTTGATCTCGTTGAATCCTTCCACCCATGGAAAGTACAGCACCCTCTTACCTTCCGAGATGAGCTCATTGGCTATTGCACAGAGAATGTGTGTCTTTCCGCATCCTGGTCGACCGAGTAGCGCGATGCTGTTCTGCCGCTCACCTTTGATTTGTTCAAAGTCGACGAGGTATTGTCTCGCACAGTGATAAGCGTCTCTCACTACTGGAGAAACATCAGCTAATCCAAAGTTATCAAACGTTTTCTTCTGAAACTCCCATGTGATCTTGCTTGATTTAAACGCTCGATCAATCTTTTTCTTATCCACGCAATCACACTGCTTGTACACTTCAAAGCCATCGTCAAGCTTCACGACATAACCCTCTTCATCCCGACACTTGATGCAGTTGTACGACATTTGCGGAATCGGACTTTGCTTTTGAAGGGAGCCATCCGATTGCACCACCTGTAATTGACTTATTTTCTGTCTGAGCGCTTCCAGATTGAAGCTGTCCTTCATGCTTTTTAGCGTCATACTCTCCTACCTCCGGTCTAGGAATAACCTGTTCTTTTTTTGTGATACCGTCTTTGACCATGCCTTGTAAGGTTCTAATTGAGTATTTGATACTTTCCTTTTTCTGACCCTTCTTAATCGCTGCTTCGATTACTTCGATATCTACAATTCCGATGTAGGAGTAAATGACATCTAAGTCGTAAAGGTTGTATTCCTTTATTTCACATTCGTTAATAAGTTTTAAAAGATGATCTTTATGAGGATTAGAATCGGGTGAGGGCATATCCCTCTCTTTTATTTCATTTACTTTTATTTCATTTTCTTTCTTTTCCTTTATAGCATCGCTTTTTGATGCATTCGCATTACGGTCGCTTTTTTTCCATCTAGTTTCAGCAGATTTTTTAGCTTTTTGAGACTTCTCATGGACCTTGTCCATTCTTCTCATCAAAGATTCACTCCAAAAATGAGTTTCATCAGAGGTGAATAAGTTAAATTCAGTCAAACAATCATGCACAAATTCTGCAATCGTATTGCGTTCGCATTGAAATTCCGATGCGTACGCATTAAAAGCGTATTTACTTTTCATTTCCAACTTATATCCATCTGCTTCTCGCATCATTTCGATAAACATAAAGTACCAAGCATATCCGAGACTCCCATAAACACCGCGCATTGCTGTAATTTTAGGATCTCTTCTGGCGTTAGAATCGTGGGAAAAGTAGAATATATCCTTGGCCACTTTTACACCGCCGTTCGTTCTGGCGTAAATACCTTCTGTGCTGCTTTGTCCTCAATGGCTTTCATGATGAAGTCCTGCATGGACTGACCTTTTTCAGCGCAGTAGATTTTCAAAGCCTTATGCATGTCCGGTTCCAATCTTAGTAAAAACGGCTTTTCCTTCATGTGAAGTCCTCCTTATCTGATATCATGATTTAATTATATCACGTTACCGTTAAATTAGTAACGTTAACGTTAAAAATATATTCATTTGATTTACTTTTCACTCGTTACGGTTATGATAAATTTAGGTGATGAAAATGATTAAGAATAAATTACATTTGCTTATGGCTGATAAAAAGATCCGGAGCATTAACAAATTAGCTAAGGAAATTGGCGTTAGTGCTCCAGCTCTGTACCGCATTTATGATGGGACCAATGTAAGGATCGACTATTCAACGCTTGATGCTCTGTGCAAGTATTTCGAATGTCCACTGTCTGACTTACTAGAATACGTAGAGGGGGAGAAGTAACTCTCCCTATTCCTACTATGAGTTTATAAGTTCTGGATTCTCGTATATGTTGCCGATGACTTCCAAATTCCTTGTTTCCGTTAGATTGAATCCAATGTGACCCGGACCTGAGCTCCAAGAAACTACCCTTCTTCCTCTAGATCCGTTAGGTCTACCATCTTTCTTATATTGCAATGATCTAACAATGTCGCCTTCGTAGATGTCCTTTCCATTTGCATCAGAACATCCAGTGAACTGCAAAGATACAGTGTGCTTGCTATTGAAAAGTTGGAGTGAATTGTTTCGCAGATCATCCCATTGGTACATAACATCTTTTGCCATGTTATATGCTCTAAACTTAATCTCTCTCATAGCTCCGCACCCACCCATTTCAGTATCTTCTTGCCACGCTCCCAAACGGCTGTAGCCAATGCGATCCTAAAGTAGCGAACATAGTCCCAAGGTGTCATTCGGAGCTTATGTACGGGCAGCTGACGGGCTAGACGCTTCACTTCGTTCATGTGCAACCTCCTCTACATCGAGACTGCCAGCGCGAATGTGCATATCTAGCTTGTTAAGCAGCTGTACCTTACCCTTCCACATTCCGATCTCCTCAGGCGTATCTTCTTCTTCTGGTGCATCTCCGTATATGTACCTTTGATCCTCAACCCACTGGAGTAACTTTTGTTTGTCTATCATTTCTCTTCATCCTTCCCTTGTTCGGCCTATAAACTAAAGTTTTTCATCCATTCCTCATGACTGATTTCTTTCCAGTTAAATCCGTGATCTTCGGTTCCACCAACTGAAATGAAATTTCCCATGCTGCTAGATTCCGCGATCATCGTTTTCCCGTACAATGTCGTTTCTGCCTCACAAATCACTGCTAGTTTTTCTCCCGTTGTATGCTCATAGAACTTTCCTACTTCAAATGTCACTCTTGTCATCGTTCTTATCTCCTTTGATTTTGAAGTTGGAGGGCATCGAGTCCGACCGAACTACCCAGTGAAACGGCAGCCGTAGAGGGTTTATTTGTTCCCTTGTATTTGTTGGAGGGCTTCCTCTGCGATTCTTTGAGAAACTGTCCGAACTACGTCCATCCTCTTATTTTCAGTCTCACTTATTGATTTAAGTGCCTCTATAAGCTGCTTATTTTGCTGTTCTAACTCATCTATCGCGAATTTCAGTAACTTCACTTCACATCGGTAACAATGGTAATTGTTGTGTTCGCATAGCTTTAGTTCTTCCGTCATAGGTATTCACTCCTAAAATAAAAATCTCATACGGCCTCCGCTACGCTAGGTAATGCGGTCGTTTCGGAGGCCTTCGGCCTATGAGTTAATTCCCTTCACTTTGATCTCAAGTATCTCGAGAGTATCCTCGATAACACTTTTGCCAACATGCAGGCGACGTTCTTTGTGATACTCGTAAAAGTCTCTTAACTTTTCTTCCGGTGATTTATCAGATATGTAACCAACGGCGATGGCTTGCACATAAAGTTCGAGTGTATCCTCGTTCAAGTTTGTATTAGGGTATATATAATCGCAGAGAGTTTGGTATGAAGGATCAGATGTTGCATGTGCTACTAGGCTAGGATAATTGAGCAACTTCTTGTTGCTGATTCCTCTTGTTCTCAATGATTCAATTGCTTCTGCTACTCGTTTAGGTAAGATTACTTTTTGCATATTAGCCAGCTCCTCGTTTTTTATTTGCTTACACTAAGCTAATGTACGGAGCTTTAGGTTTCGCACAGTGATCTTTTTATATTTAATTCCATCCGTTCATGTGTCACCTTAGAAAGGCAAATCGTCTGGATCATATTGGACCGGCTTGCTGCCTTCGAATACAGGTTCAGCACTTGGTTGTTTCTCTGCATCTTTGGCGTAATCGAGAAACCGTACATTATCAGCAACAACTTCCGTTACGAAAATTTTCTTGCCTTCGTTGTTATCGTAGTTGCGCGTTTGAATTCTTCCGGTTACTGAGACTAATCTGCCTTTTTTCAAGTTGTTTGCGCATATTTCAGCCAGTTGCCTCCAAGCTACGATTGATGGGAAATCAGCTTCCTTTTCCTTGACTGGACGATCCACCGCGATTGTGAATCCACATGTTGCAGTTCCGTTTGCTGTATATCTAAGTTCCGGGTCGCGTGTTAAGCGACCCACTAGGTTTACACTGTTCATGGTTAGTTAGCCTCCTTGAGTTCTTGCGCTTTCTTGAGCAAAGCTTCCGTAAGAATGCTCTCCATATCTTTGAAGTTCCGGCGCTTATCTTGCTGAGATTTAACCCAGTCCTCGAAACCTTCCATACTTCCTTTAAAAGTTTGATACTTAGCTTTCAGAGTCCCAGGAGGTATGTCAGTTTTTTGCTCCTTCTGAGGCTCCTCCGCGCCCTCTGGAAGGTCTTCTCCTGCATAGATGTATAATCCAAGCCCATGTAGCGCAATCGCCTTTACAAGGCAACGTTGGATGCTTGTGTTAATCTGGAATGA
This sequence comes from Paenibacillus sp. J31P190, assembly GCF_059692075.1. NCBI lineage: Bacteria > Bacillati > Bacillota > Bacilli > Caryophanales > Paenibacillaceae > Paenibacillus > Paenibacillus sp. J31P190. The sequence goes on from NZ_JCAUAS010000002.1 coordinate 573,238, forward strand.
TGATGGCTGAGCAATTGGTTTATTGTTGTTGTCGAGTACCGGATGAATTTGCGAGAGCGTGATCCCTTGAACCGTCACAGCCACTTCAACGAATATTCCAAACTTCGTTTCCATGAATGGCATTCCGTTGAATCTGATTACTTCCCATGTAGCTGTTGGATCAGCTTTCCGTAACACATCAACCGCCCATGCCCATGATAAGTAACTGAATTTACCTTTCTTCTCGACATGCTCATTTACATTGATCTCAGCTAATTTCTCGAAGTAGTTCTCCATTAAGCTTGTCCTCCTCTAAATCGCGTTTTGTTATCTCGATCTGCGCTAATTTGTAACATTCCTTGTCTATGGGTGCGTATATCGCGTTTAGAAGCCATTCTGACGCTTCTTCTTCACTTGAGAAGGTGATTGCTTTGTCGAGGTCCGTTGTTAGGTTATTCGCCCCTCTGTTGATGTAAGAGCCACTGTATGATTTATGGGCGAGTGCAATTTTAATCTTTGTTTGCATATAATCACCTTCACTGGATATAATAAGAATCAACTAGACTTACTAATTTACCTGAATGGCCACTGTTGACGCAGTGGTCAATCTTTGTTTAAGCGCCTCTAAATCCCTCAAAATAGCTGTCCATGTTACTCTTTCCTCGCTGCCTAGCGGTGACTCCATTGCGCGTAATTGGTACCATCTCAGCTTTGCAAACACGTCTGCTTCACTCATCGTTATCACCTCCTCGATCAGATTCAGTGATATCGTCGTAACTCTTACGCCGCTTACGTGGCAGCTCATGCTCATGCCAGTATTGTTCCTCTTCCTGGTCCTCAAACATCGCATTCACCACAGCCAACTACTCCGCAAACTTCACACGCTTCTACTTCATCACACTCTTTGCCGCAGCACTCGCAAACGTCCACCTTAAAACTCTGGTACCATGTGCTACCACCTAACGGATACTCTCTGAATGAACCGGCTACAACTGTTCTGTGACAACACTCGCTAACACTAGGCAACTTCCTCAGCCTCCTTACGGCGTTCGATTTCTCTTTCGATCCAAGCCAGTTCAATTTTCGAGCCATCGAAGCACATGATATTCAGCTTTTGTTCCTCAAGACGTTCGTCTGACCAACCTTTAAAGTGATTTTTCAGCATGTGATCGTTCATGCGCTCTCTTCCTCCTCATCGTCCCAAAAGTAGATACCAATTCCGAAACTAGATACGGTTGCCGTTCCCATAACTTTTCCTTCGGAATCAACCAACCATCTATGAGAACCTTCACAAACCACTCTTTCTCCTCTATTCCACTGTCCGCAAGCATCTTTCCAAGCTTGAATTTCCTTTTCTGAACAAGATTCGAAATCTGGTGTAAACTCTCTTGGATCTCCACCTGGAAAGAATCCGTATCCCATCTGTTTCACGCTACCGACTCCTCTACTGCAGTATGTAACTCAGCATTCAACTTCAACTGCTCATGGATCGCGACCACTTCGACTTGGTACTCTGGTAAGTCCAGATCCACGGCCCATGCACATGTGATTTCCTCGTCACCCTCGATCTCTTCCGCTAACCGGTTGATCCAGAAGGACTGAGTGCGAAGGTAATCCACCATTTGTTGTTTGGTCATGCGTTTACCCCCTCAATTTTGATATTTAGTGCATCGAGAATTAAATCGAATGCAGCCCTGTAATGAGTATCGATTAGACCGTTGTCATATTTCTTGTATAATCCCCTCACCTTATCTTCTGGTGTCTCTTCTACCTCGTAGCCGTTGACTAAAGCAGATAAGATGAGCTTGAATTCACTTCTAGTGTTACTACCAAATATTCTTAGTGTGGAACCATACTTGGATAATGTGTTTTTGTCATCGACATTCAATACTGCAGACAACACCATCCATTCGAAACCTTCATATGTGCCTTTAAATTCATCCAAGGCATCCACCACTTTTCTAGGCAACTTCACTTTGTCCGACACGTTTCACTACCTCCTCTATTCTCATCACCAATATAGGCTGTGTTTCCTCTTCTAAAGCTTCGTCACAATGAAATGTACATACAGGCTTTAAGTCGTCGTATATGCGGTGTGTAGCCTTTCTAGAGCAGCAGTAGCAGTTCATACCCCAACCCCCATATCCCGTTTTTCTTGTAATCGTTCATTCTCCATTGCCAATTTGTAGTACGAATGTGCCATTTCGCTGATTTGTTGCTTAAGCATTTCGTTTTCTTGCTTCAACTGGAGGATATCAACCATAATTCCTGAGGATGTGATACCAATGTGGTTTAGCATCCGCAGCTCTAGATTTAATCTCACTATTTCTTCTGTCGATTGCGGTCTTTCAAGTGCATCGGTGACGAATCTTCTGACAGCAACCAACTCTTCGTCGGTGAATGGCGTATCTTGTACTGATTTAGCCCATATTTGTAGGTTCATGTGCGCTCCTTTGTGTAAACTTTAGTAAACACTCTTGTTTACTTGTGGTAGAATACGTTTTGTACCTATGTGTTAGGAAAGTGTTAGGCTCCTTGTTTTGGCGTTTGTGCTGCTTTCTCTTCTTCTTTAGCTTTTTTTACCTCAGAAGCGATCAAGGAAAGGTACGACCAGTTTTGTTTTACTTTCTCAGTTAGGTTGATTGTCATATGATTAGCTCCTTTAGTGTGCAATCGTTAGATTTTTGAATTTCTTAACGAAGTAGATTTGGCCTTTTCCGGTGATCTTTGTTGTTCGAGTGATATGCACCTCTCCATTCGATCCACCGCGCGTCCCTGATTTAATCTCCATGATTTTCAGGTCCATCGAACGTTGTGTAGGCATGTTGTACTGGTCACCCTTACTCATCAGGTAACCTTCTTCTCGAAGAAGTTTGAATAATCTATTACCACCTATGTCGATACCGTTTTGCTTAAGTAGTTTGGCGAGTTCTCCTATCAAAATGGAGTCACGCGACACTTGGACTGACTCAGCGTATAAAACTAGCGGGCGATCCGTTTCAATCTTTGCTGCCAGTTGTTTGCGTTCATTATCAAGTGCTTCGGAAATCCTTAGTTGAGCTGCATATCCTTCGAGTGCTTCAGCGAATGTTTGTGGTAGTCGAAATTGAGGTTTGTTTAGTTCATCTCGCATCCGGTTGAATTCATCGATGTATGTTTCCTTGAATACCGCTGCCTCTTTCCCGGTGTATCCCATTGCTAAGAAGGAAAAGCCGTCTTGTGTAATTAAATATTTTGGTTTTTCTCGATTCATGGAATCCCTATAAGTGGTAAGCACGAAATTGTGCTCATTAAATGCTTGGCTACAATCTAATTCACGGATATCTTGCATAACTCGTCGATGTTCTTTCCCAAACGTTTCTGCAACAGTCATGCTGTCAGTTAATGGTCGATTGTTTTCAATGAACACAAGTTTCATTGGATCATCTCCTTATGCGGTTTTCTTTTTCTTTTGTAAAACATGTTTTACATTTTGGGATAAAAAAATATCTGTTACATCTTTTTTGAAGAACTTAGCAATTGCAATTCCTACTTCTAGAGACGGTGACTTTCCTTTTACAACATTATTAATCGTTTGTCTCGATACACCAATCTCTTTTGCTAGTTCAGCCTTGCTTAAGCCGTTACTGTGTAGGAGAAATTCAACTGTGTTTCTCATTCTATCACCCTCTCGTTTTGTGCAATTTGTTTTACAAGTTAAATATAAAACATGTTTTACAAGAAGTCAACATGTTTTACAAAAATAATTGATTATTTGTTTTACAATATGTATAGCATGTTTAACAGAAAGGGGTTAGCGATGGATCTTATTGGAGTTTTTTTGAAGAAGCTTCGGGGGAAAATGCCTCTAAGAGAAGCTGCAGAAAGAAGTGGTTTAAGTCATTCTTATATAAGGTATTTAGAGATGGGTAAAAGACCAGGAACAAATACGCCAATAAACCCTACACCAGAAAGCCTTAGGGGTTTAGCGAAAGCATACAATTATAGCTATGCAGAGTTAATGAAGTTAGCTGGATACAATGATGGAATAGAGGAAGATAATGATAATCCTGAATTAGATACTTTTAGAAGTAATATGTTAGATGATTTCAGTAGACTATCAAAAGAAGATCAAGAGTACATAATGGGCCTTATAAAAAGACTTCCTAAAGAATAATGATTTTATGTTTCTTCCTCAATTAATTTATTTTCAATTAATTCTAATATTTCTTTTTTGATGTACACTAGCTGATCATATTTTGCCTCTGCAAGAAAAACCATAAATTCATTAATCATTAAGTGACATCTCCGCATCTGTGTAGTTTGTAATATGTTTAGAAGTGCAAAACATTTGTTCGTATTTGTATTGTAATACAGAACAAGCGTTTGGTACAGGCCATTTATTATCAATTAAAATTGAAACAAAAAGAGAGGCTGGCTATGGCTTTCCGTGCAGGGAAATGCCTATTGCGCCTACGCATTAAGCAAGCAGGAATTAATCAAGCAGAGCTTGCAAAGCGTGTAAACCTCTCACCTCAAATGATCTCACATTACATTTTTAACCGCAAGATTATGTCATTGGAAACTGCCAAATCAATATCCGCGGTTTTAAACTGTGATATAGAGGACCTTTACGAGTGGGAGTTTAGCAATAGGTTAGAGTAGTTTCTACTCTCCCCAGAGCGGAATACACCTATAGGTGTATAATTCTTTTGAAACAATAGACATACCTCTAAAAAACGGTGCACAAAATAAACCCACATTCGGTAACCCGGCTACCATAGCTTTCGCTTTAGGTCGAGGCTTTGCGTCGCCGCTTTTCAACGGTTTTGCCATTGTCGTATTTGGACTTCATTTGTCTTTTCGTGAGATAACTATAACACGTATTGTTAGAAAAGGTTGTTGTTTAGTACCCTAGCAATAAAGTCGTACTTCATATATTTACAAATTATTCACGAGGAGTTATACTATGCGATTTTCCAGAAAATTGAAAACCCGCTCAGAATGCTTATCTGATACGGGTTTCATGATTTGACCGGAAAATGTTTAATGATGTCCATTTTACCATCGGCTATAGTTGTATGTAATTTATTGTCGAAATAAGCGAGTTTTTTGTCATGGTCAACCGCGGAAATTTTATTTAAGTTGACCACATTTACAACATCTAGTGGGTAAAACCCAAATTGTTCGAATTGAGCTATAACCGTTTCTAGGGAACCGTTTAATCTGTATAGATACTCGCCTTTTAGGGTGATGAATCTTATTTTCGTATGCTTACTTAAATAACTTTTTCTCCATAAGTTAATGTAGCAAACATCATCAGTTGTAATTACAGCATCGGCACCGTCAAGTTTAGTACAGTATAATAGCATAATTCAAATCACTTTTTAACTGCTTTAGGTTTGCCGAACCATTCTTTAAATGGAGTCGCATCATTTTCAGTCACTGTTGGAGCGGTTGGAGCTACAGCAGCGCATTTCTTTGCCAGCAAAGAGGATACATTTTTCATTTATTTTCACCACCTTTCATTAGGAGAAGCGACATCGATTGGACAAAGAATGCTAGTGCCACAATACTGGAGTTAAATAGAAAGTTCGATCCAATGAGTGACAATGCTAAATATCGGTTCTGTTTATGTTTGACAGTTACTAGGACAATGAGGGTTGCACCTAATGTGAGTGTCTGGGTGATCGATGTATTGAGTGGAACATGCGGTATAGCGCTCATGACAGCAATAGAGAACAATGCACAGGCAGTTAACGATGGGAAGTGGTATCCCCCTGTGTATTTCCGTAAGGTAGATACCGCAATCATGGATAATATCGTGTTCAGTAGTTCATGAGACAGAAATCCGATCGCCAGACACGCCACAATCACACCATAATAGTTGATGTAGTACGCAGCTCCATATCGAATATCATCAACATCATCTTCAATCTCTGGGTTCCACGTTTTCAATTTTATAGCCACTTTGTGTGCTACTAATTCTATCGGATCATCCACGAACAGTATCCTTTCTATATGCCATATAGATAAGTATACCAAATAATATAAGATTAAGTGGAATAATGATGAAATTTTTATGGTTCAGTATCAATAAGGCCATAACAAATGAGATTGCCGCTACTGCTATTAATGCATTTATAATCATCATTTCATTCTTAGTTATCTTCTTTTTTACAAATACATCATGTGGAGGTCGTACGATAAAAGAAAAGCCGATTCCGAGCTTATAATACAACCAGGATATTAAGAAACCGAGACAAATTTGAGTAATTTGTGTTCCGTAGGTAATGAATGAGGTCGTCGTCCCGATGTTGCTGAATACGAAATATGCAAATGCACTAATTAAACCGTAACCAAAATACGATAAAGAAATAATTATTGCCCATTTAACCCTGATTTTTATGAGGTATCGGAAAAATATAATATACAAAATGAAGTGTAATATAATATCGAGCAAACCATTTGTGTCAAAGTAATTTCTTACTATAAATGAAACAATTGATACAGTCACTGCAACTATTCCAATCTCACGTATGTACTCAAAATAAGGCAATCTAAATGTCCTAAACATCAACGCAAAAAGCGCGAAAATATCTAGTATCCCGAGTGGTACATAGACAAAAAAACCCATGGTCATGCTCCCTTTGAATTATCTATTATTTAATAATTTAATAGTACATAAAAATATATTACATGTCATTACATATAATTGCGAAAATAGTATACAAGACCTATGTCTCATGGTAAAATTTACTCAATTTGTTCAAATTGTGAAAGAGGTGTCGGCATGAAGAAGAAAATTATTTTACTGGCCTTATCTTTAATGTTAATTGCAACTGGAGTAAGTGCATCGAGTTTGAATGGGGATTACAAGGGGAATCCAATTGTTATTGTAAAATCTAATGGTAAAGCATTAGAAACTGATGAAGTCCCTGCAATGATTTATGATGGACACACGGTTGTACCGATATCACTATTGAGACAAATAGGCGCATCAGTAACTTGGGATCCAAATACTTATAGCGTTGATATTAAAACAAGCAACTCATCAAATTACGATAAAGTCGAAATGAAAATTAAAGTAATGCAAATTGATAATTTTACATTAGCTGAAAATACTGCAGAATATATGCAGGATTTTGTAGGCACTCTGTCTCTTTATTTCACTGGATCTAGCAATAATTACTCAAATAAAATGACTAAGGATAAACTTAATTCTAATTTTTATGATCTTTCTGCAACGGTTGATAAAAACATAAATATATTTACCGAATTTGCGAAAAATGAAAACTCGGTAGATAATACTGCTCTTCTTAGGCAAGTAGATAGTTTAAAAAATGCATATATAAATTTAAGTAATGCAAAAAAAAGTTTGTTGAAGTGGGAATCATACAGATATTCTGATCCAAATACTTCGAACAATGAATTTACCGCATATTTGGACTACGTTACAGATGCAAGATTCCCAATTGGACAAGTAATAACTTCTTCTCACAATGAATATTTAAACATTGTAAATGGACTTCTCCGTCAATAAATATCCTTTTCTGCAAATGTTATTATACAATAAGCCCTAACGGGCTTTTTTTATTTAGGAGGTACATCATGAGAGCAGCAAAAAAGACATTGTTTATACAATGCCCCCAAAATCCATCTTAATTTGATTTTTGTGTCTCTTGTTTCTTCGTATCTCAGCCTCTATTTTTTGATGGTCACTATTAGTCATTACTTTTAAATTCTTGATTCTGTTGTCTGCTTTATTGCCATTTATATGATGCACATGCTCATGGGTTTCTAGATATCTGCCTAGTTGTTGTTCCATTATGTATCTATGTTCGTAAACATAACCAATCGTTGCATTCGGATGATCCGGTTTATAAATTTGTTTGTATCCATCACTATGGTACCTTACGCCCTCATTCCATTTGTGATTATTTGGTCCGGAGTATAGCCCCATGGCCTCTTTTTTTGTTCTTGTTTCAATCCCAAACTTCAAAAGATATTTTTTAATTATTGTATGCGAAACACCGTAATGTTTTGATAATTGAATCGTGCTTTTCTTTTCATCTAAAAACAATTTACTCATTTCCATTTTTAGCGCCTCTTCAGTAACACCTAATTTCACCGTTAAACTTCTTTCGAGGTTAACATCCCTTCTTTTGATACCAAATGATTCCATTCTGTTTCTTATGGTTATTGGTGACTTAACATTTATTATTTCGCATATTTCATCGATTGTCTTTTTCTGGACTAAATAAAGTTCTTCCAATATTTCTTTGGTAATATTTATTCTTTTCATAAAACACTTCCTTTTCAATTTATTTTAATATTATAATTGTACCAAAATATACCCGTGTTTCATACAAAAGGAGTTGGTTAAATGGAGCAATATACACGCCGCTTTAGAGCTGCAATATATGCTCGAGTTTGAGTAAGCACTGATGAACAAGCGAGGCATGGTTTTTCTTTAGAGGCTCAACAAGAATCATGTATGGGATACATAAAAAGTTTTAACCATGACCTATTTAAAATGTACGTTGATGACGGATACTCAGCCAAGAATATGAACCGCCCTGCGCTTCAAGATATGCTGGAGGACATTCGTAATAAGCGGATCGACATAATTATCCTTTGGCGCTTAGACAGGCTTACACGTAAGGCTCTGGATGGTCTACGTATGGTTGATGAGATATTCACCAAGTACGGAGTATCATTTGCCACAATTACCGAGCGGCACGACCTCACAACCGCACAAGGGCGCTGGATGTTCACTGTAAGCCTTGCAAACGCCCAGAATGAGCGAGAGTTAATCGGTGAACGTGTTAGCTTCGGACAGGCTAAGAAAGCCTCTAACGGGCGCAGAGTGTCTTTAGGTGCTGTATATGGTTACGACAAGGTAAATGGGAAGTTGGTTATTAATGAAAACGAGGCTGTCATTGTTAAGCAGATATTCGAATGGTACGTGTACAAAGGCTGGGGATACGGAAAGATTGCCATGCAGCTTAACGAAGATGGAGTGCCGGCTAAAAAAACTCAGTGGGTCCACTCTACAATCAAAGGTATCCTCTATAACGTCACCTACATTGGTAAAAATGCATGGACACCTAAGAACGGAGAAACGATCATTACAGACGGTGAGCATGAATCAATATTAGAAGAACCCATGTTTAACCTCGCTCAGGATCGTTTAAAGCGCCGTGGTGGACTTGAAATGTCACGTAGTAGTTATCACTTCCCTTTCAGCTCTGTCGTCAAATGTGGAGCCTGTGGCGCGTCCTATCATGCGAATAAGACAAAGAAAGCAGAAGATACGAGCGCATATGTAAATTATCGGTGTGCGAATCGCAAGCCTGGGAAGTGTAAGGAACCAGACATAGCGGAAATAAAGCTGCAGAAGTTGTTCTTCGAGTACTTCCGTGAACTTACTGTCGAGGTTGAAGATATCGAACCACCACTAAGCGAAGATCAAGTGAAACTAATGCAAAAAGAAAAGTCGCGGATCGAACGTGAAATTAAAAAGTTTGAAAATCGAAAGAATAACTTGCTCGATGATTTAGGGGATAAGATAATCACGCGTGAAGAGTATCGTGGTAAGGTCGAGGAGATTAATTCGAAATTAACGAAGCTGCAGGAGGAAATGAATCTAATCGAACCGCCTGAGGTTGCAGCCGCTACTCAAACACCAGAAGAGGTAATGAGTATTGTTCAGAATCTTGAGGGTGACTGGAAGTACATGCAAAACGAGCGGCGTAAATTCCTGATACAAATGATCTTTAAACGAATCGTCATCACCAAGGATAATAAAGAGTGGAAAATAAAAGAAGTGGATCTCGCTTAAGTGCGGACCCACTTCTTTTTATATAGATCGGGTGAACAGGATTTGAACCTGCGGCCCCAGGTCCCCCAGACCTGTACTCTACCAAGCTGAGCTATCACCCGTTAATCCCTTTGTTTCATACGTCCCATCAGGCTGCGCCATACCCCGTTTGTAGCTTAGGTTTACTTATTCACTTTTGTAATTATAGTAGGAGATTTTGGAATTGTAAAGGCATTTTCTATTAGCAATAAAGAAAGCCGCGACAGCTATTAGCGGTCACGGCTTTGTTGTTATATAACGTTCAATAGTTATGTAAAACGTGATTATTGAATGCCATCTTTAAGTGCTTTACCAGGTTTGAAAGCTGGAATTTTGCTTGCTGGAATTTCGATTTCATCACCAGTCTGTGGATTACGTCCTTTACGAGCAGAACGTTCACGAACTTCAAAGTTACCGAATCCAACTAGTTGTACTTTATCTCCGCCTTGCAGCGCTTCGGAAATTGCATCAAAAACAGCATCAACTGCTTTAGTTGCATCTTTCTTGGAAAGCTCAGAGGTTTCAGCAACCTTGTTAATCAATTCAGATTTATTCATGCCATTCACCTCCCCCCAAGATTTCTCACTTCCGTTACTTCCTGTTTTCACCGTTTCTTCAGAAAATATACATTATCCAATGAAAAATCGTTGATTTTCTTAGTAAAAATGAACTTCGAAAGCAGACGAATAAATTTATAGTAATACACTCCGACAGCAATTTCAAGTATCGCTTTCCAATTTATGTGGGTATTTTGGCTATTAAACGACAAAAAACACTCTTTTGAGTGTTTTTTTGTCTACATATCTACAAAATTATAGCAATCAAACCGCCAGATCCTTCGTTAATAATTCGGCCAAGCGTCTCTTGCAGTTTATAACGTGCATTGTCCGGCATCTGGGCAAGTTTCCCCTGAATCCCCTCACGAACAATCGAATGAAGCGATCTTCCGAATATATCGGACTCCCATATTTTAAGCGGATTATCTTCGAAATCCTGCATGAGATAGCGGACAAGCTCTTCACTTTGCTTCTCCGTACCGATAATTGGTGAGAACTCCGACTCTACATCCACCCGAATCATATGAATAGACGGCGCTGTTGCCCGTAAACGGACTCCGAACCTAGATCCTTGACGGATTAGCTCCGGCTCATCCAAAGCCATCTCAGCGAGCGTCGGAGGCGCTATGCCGTAGCCTGTCGTTTTCACCATTTCGAGCGCTTCGGCGAATTGATCATATTCTCGTTTCGCATGCGTGAAATCCTGCATCAACTGAAGCAGATGATCTTTGCCGCGAATTTCAACCCCGACAACTTCGACCAGTATGCGGTCGTATAACTCATCAGGCGCAAACAGGTCAATCTCCGCTACACCTTGCCCCATATTAAGTCCAGCCAAAGCGGCTTTATCAATGAACTCATATTCGGCGAATTGGCTGACGACACGATCAACGTCGCGCAAGCGTCTAATATCTTGAACCGTATCTCGTACGGAAGCTTCGAATTGAGTACGCAGCCAATGATTCTCGTCCAGAACCATCACCCAGCTTGGTAAGTTCACGTTCACTTCGTGAACAGGGAACTCGTAGAGCACTTCACGCAGCACAGAGACCATTTCCTCTTCGCCTGCACTTGCTACACTCATTGTCACAACAGGGACGTCGTAGCGGCTTTGCAGCTCGCTGCGCAGTTCAAGCGCAGGCTCACTATTCGGTTTCTGTGAATTAATGATGACAATGAACGGTTTGCCTACTTCTTTCAGCTCATTAATGACTCTTTCCTCTGCCAACACGTACGAAGACCTCGGAATATCAGAAATCGTACCATCGGTAGTTACAACAACTCCGAGTGTCGAATGCTCCTGAATGACCTTGCGTGTTCCAATTTCAGCTGCTTCCTGGAATGGAATCGGTTCATCGAACCAAGGTGTATTGATCATCCGCGGTCCGTTCTCGTCTTCATAGCCTTTGGCGCCATCGACTGCGTAACCTACACAATCAACAAGGCGAACATTCACATTCAGCCCTTCGGCCACCGAAATTTGGACCGCCGTATTCGGTACGAATTTCGGCTCCGTTGTCATAATCGTGCGGCCAGCAGCGCTCTGCGGGAGTTCATCGGTAGCCCGGATCCTATCCGCTTCACTTTGAATGTTAGGAAGCACTACAGATTCCACAAAACGCTTAATAAAGGTTGATTTTCCTGTCCGGACCGCTCCGACAACCCCCAGGTAAATGTCCCCTCCCGTTCGTTCTGCAATGTCCTTAAAGATATCCACTTTCTCCAAGAGAATCCCTCCTACAGTTTGGTCGTCAACTGACTCTTGTGACGGTAACAATTGACTACTCGTACATTCATTTGGACTAGTAAGAAATATATGTACTTTCGATAGAAATATGATAGATGCGTATAATCTTTTTTTTGCCGCTCATATTTTATGAAGCACATACGGCTTTCCTTATAGAACCATATTTAGCGGACCTTTGAACCAAGATCAAAGTCTCACCACATTGAAAAAATATATGATTGACTTGTATTGGTTATTCTGAAAATCTAAAAAAACCTCTTACAGATTTCTGTAAGAGGTTGCGTCTATTGTTTATTCTGAGGCATTGGCTGATTCTTTTGCCATAAATACGGGTTGCTGCGAATAGGCACGAAATAAGATTTACTCACGAGAATCTCTCGCAAATCCCGATCTGACTTCAAGGAGCTTTCTAACGAATTGCTTTGGATAAGCTGCATAATATCCATCGCATAATCAATCGTTACATCTCCTGTTTGCTTGTTCACCAAATAGGTTATGAAATTTTTACGATTATAAACGGACTTGATCTCGGGAGATTTCATGCCAAGCTTATCAAAATCAACATAATCAAATTCTTCATTAATGGCAATGCCCTGAGGCAGGTTACCATCATGCTTCACCTTATAATCATTGATCTTCTTTTGGACATCCTCCACACTTTGATAAGCAGATAAATCCATCAGCTTAACCAATGGCTTTGTTTCCACATCAACCAGCACATAAATAAAAATGCCGCCGCTTTCGAACGCGTTTGCTGGAACCGTACTTAACAGATTCGTTTTTTTCAATTTGCCAAAATCGATCACATATTTCTCATAGAGGGGTGTTGTCATATCACTATTCTTGATCGGAAGAACGCCGTTCTTTTCGTGGTAAAGATCAATGGCCTGCTGAACAACGGTTATGAACTCAGCTGGATTAATTTGATTCTCTTTACGCATTTCCTTAGGGTAAGCACAACCACTGAGCAGCAGGACTAAACAAAGAGTAATACCTACCCATCTACCATATAAAAGGTTTCGAGCTAATTTCACGACATAATCATCCTATCTTTTTTCTAAAATAAGTCGTCTTCCTCCGCCTGCCTCGCAAGTTGGGCACGTATGGCTGCCTTAAGAGGGTCTTCTGGCACCGTTACCTGCACGGAACCAATGACACGGGCTTGACAAGCAAGTCGGTAGCCCTCCTCAGCCTGAGTGCCTAGCTTTAACCGTTCATTCACATTCATAGGTGCGAGGCCCCTTAGATCACTAACCTTGACCTTACACATCAAGCAAGCCGCCTTGCCATCACAACGGGTACGTATGTGAACTTTAGCTTTGCGCCCTGCATCCAGCAAGGTCGTTCCCGGTCGAACACTTATTTTTTTGTCATCGGGCCAAAAATGTACTTCTGATCCATTCATCGCGTCCACCTTCTGTTAGGCTATCCTCCTGCTATTTGCTTGAATCTATCAACCGTTCCAGCTTCCGCTCAAACTCACTTCCCCAGCGATTTCTTTGTATTAAATCACTTAACGCCTGCATATGCAGCTCTGGAAAAGCTTTCATGGTTTTCGCAATAGCTTCATAGCGATCAGGCCGATTACGAAGTAAATTAAAGAGGAGTTCATGGGCTAACGGCATCATTTTAACTTCCTGTTCGTTGATTGTGACCGAATAGCTATGGTTTTCCCAAAGATATGTAGCTTCCACCTGATAAGAAGAATGCAGGGCATTGACCTTGAAATCACCAACGACTTCGACAGCATTTCCATCGATCAGATAATGACTTAGGATTGAAGCATAAATGGGAGTTTCACTATAAATCGGTGTATCCACCGAATAATCTAATAAGGAAGAATGTACAGCAGTTACATCGTTGTCATCTACATAGATGTCCAGATCTCTTGGACTTCTCCCAATATCTACTTTTTGTAAAAGCAGTCCGCAGCTTCCACCGATGAGCCATCGTACGTCTGGAACTTGCAATAATTGTGTATGGATGGTTGTAATCGTTGGTAGTAACGGCTCCAGCAGGACCAAAATGCCCACACCTTTCAGGCAGAAATTTTAGAAATAAGGCTTATGTGTTACGGAAATATGACCGGATTGCTTCACTACACACTGGCAAGCTAACCGATAGCCCTGCTCGATCTCCTCAGGCTCCAAACGGCTTTCTTCTTCATAAGAAGGCAATGACAACAGTTCCCGGCCTGAAGCTACATAACAACGGCATCTGGCGCAAGTACCCCGTGTACAAGAAAATCCCCAGTCCAAATCTTCTTTGAGCGCGTGGTCCAGAATCGTTAATCCGGTAACCGACTCTATCGTTTTCTGCGTTTTGCGTGTTTTCAATTCTAACATTGATATCTCGCCTCCAGGTTGCTAAAACAAAGATAGCAGCATGTAAAGTAAAATTGGAATAAATAGAAAAAAAGCAATCACGGATAATACAACACGAAGAGCTCCTGTGGTGCGAGTTCTTGCGTAAGAGATTAATAATGACGCGACTACCATGAGTCCGATCGCCACGAATGATGCCCACATTTTGTCTAAACTTGACATAATCTTAACTCCTTATGTATGAAACATTCAAATTGATCACCAGTAAGTATAGCATAGGATGAGAAAAAAAGCATAAAGGGGAACTTTTCTCCCCTTCATGCTTTTTATTTTTTACCCATCATCATGTTCATTAATTGCTGCATATTATTGGAATCCAGTTTACTGCTTTTGACTGCCTGAATGATATCATTGATGGTTTCTTCAGATACCTTCACGTTCACTAAACCAGAAACTTGTTTGATGAGTTGGCGAAGTTGAGTTTCGCTTTGCAGGGTAGAAGGTTTCACACCGCTGGCAATCTTCTCGATATCTTTAGCTGTAACGGATTTACCCGTCTTCTTTTTCACCACATTTAAAACGTCTTTCGAGATATCCTTATTCGACAAATGTGCCGCCTCCCTATACCTTTGGATGACTGGATCTTCTAAGGTATAGTATGAATGCGGAGAGAATGTGGTGTAGGCTATTTCAATACATTTGTTGCTGAGCCGCTGGCAACTTCTTCAATCTCATGGGTTCTGACGCGCCCCATCAGATCTTGCGCTGCTAGCTGAGGTGACTTCCCATCGAAAAGAACATTGTATAACTCATCTGTAATCGGCATGGTTACGTCAAATCTACGGGACAACTCATAGGCAGCTTTCGTAGTCTTCACGCCTTCTACGACCATTCCCATCTCTTTGAGAACCTCGCTCAGGGGGATACCATTTGCTAACTTGTTGCCGGCACGCCAATTCCTGCTATGCTGGCTCGTACAAGTCACGATCAAATCACCAATTCCTGCTAAGCCGGAAAATGTAAGTGGATTGGCTCCCATAGCCGTACCTAGACGTGCAATCTCAGCCAAACCCCTCGTCATTAGAGCAGCCTTTGCATTATCACCAAAGCCTAGGCCATCGGTCAGACCTGCGCCTAGCGCAATAATGTTCTTAAGCGCCCCTCCAACCTCCACTCCGGCAACATCCGGATTCGTATACACGCGGAAGTAGGAATTAATCAGCAAATCCTGTGCCGCTTCTGCTGCTTCAAGGTGCTGGGCAGCAACCACGACAGTCGTCGGACATTTACGAATAACTTCCTCGGCATGACTTGGACCAGAAAGTACGACAAGCCGCTTGGGATCTATCTCTGGAAGCTCATCGGCAAGAACTTCGGTCATACGCTTTAGCGTTCCCGTTTCAAAGCCTTTGGTCGCGTGAACCACTAAAGTATCCTTCTTCAAAAAAGGCCGCATCCGTGACGCAACTTCGCGCATGCCAGATGAAGGTACGACCATAATGATCGCATCAGCATCTTCTACCGCTTCCTGCAGCGAGTTGGTCGCTACGATTAGCGGCGATAGCTCCACATCTTGAAGAAAGCGGCTGTTGCGATGTTTCTCATTTATTTCTATAACCTGATCCTCATTACGAGACCATAATAGCACTTGTTTCCCATTATCCGCCAGTACCGAGGCAAGTGCCGTCCCCCAACTTCCAGCTACTAGGACCGATACTTTGTTTGACAAGGTTACTCCTCCTAAAAGTTTTGCTTTAGCAAAACTGGCATCGTAAGCATTAACTGAGTTTTCGTAGAAAACTTGCTTCGTAAGCATTGCTGAGTTTTGCTTTAGCAAAACTGGCATCGTAAGCATTAGCTGAGTTTTCGTAGAAAACTGGCATCTTTCGCATAGCTAAGCCCTTTTCTGACCCAGCTTGTTCTCTTTACCTTGAATGAGCTTCACAATATTCGTACGATGGCGCATAAAGGCAAACGCACATAGCAAGATACTAATCCACAAAATTGGTAAAGGTCGGTCCATTCCCCAAATAAGAAAAGGTAAAAGTGCAGTTAGAATAAGGGAACCGAGCGATACGAATCTGGTGACCGCAATGATGACAATAGCTGTTAAACCAGCAATTAATGTTGGAATGAAGCAAAGGGTCGCCATAACACCGATGGTGGTTGCGATACCTTTTCCGCCTCGGAAGCCGAAGTAAACGGGCCAATTATGTCCGACGATGGCTGCTAGCCCACATAATACACGAATCCAGATGTCATCGGGTCCGGGAGCTGCCCATGTTCCAATCCACACGGCAGCAACTCCCTTTAAAGCATCAAGCAAGAGAACTAAAACGGCAGGTCCCTTACCCAGAACACGAAGCGTATTTGTCGCCCCCGCATTGCCACTGCCATGTTTGCGGATATCAATGCCTTTGAACCATTTTCCGAATAAATAACTAAAGCTTATGGAGCCTAATAAATAACCCACTACAATTGTTATTATCGAAAGCAATGCACAACATCTCCTATTCTTTGTCCGATGATTTCCTACGGCTTAAGATACGAATCGGGGTTCCTTCAAATCCGAAGGCAGCACGAATCTTGTTATCCAAGTACCGTTCATATGAAAAGTGCATGAGCTCAGGCTCATTCACGAAGAGCACAAAGACAGGAGGCTTAACAGCAACTTGTGTCACATAGTTAATACGCAGTCTTTTACCTTTATCCGTAGGAGGCGGATTGTAGGCTACTGCATCCGAAACAACATCATTGAGAAGATGTGTTTGTACACGAAGAGAATGATTCTCAGCAACTTGAATAATGACAGGCAACAGCTTGTGCAAGCGTTGAGTCGTTTTGGCCGAGACAAATACAATTGGCGCGTAACTTAAAAACAAGAAGTGATCGCGAATGGTTTGTGTAAAATGCTGCATCGTTTTATCATCTTTATCGACGATATCCCATTTATTTACGACAATCACGATCGCTTTTCCTGCTTCATGCGCATAACCGGCAATATGCTTGTCCTGATCGATAATGCCTTCTTGACCGTCGATAACGACGAGCACAACATCAGCACGTTCAATTGCTTTCATGGCACGCATGACGCTATATTTCTCCGTGTTCTCGTAGACTTTACCTCTTTTACGCATTCCCGCCGTATCAATAATAACAAACTTTTGTCCATCCCGTTCAAATGGCGTATCGATCGCATCGCGCGTCGTTCCTGCCACATCACTAACGATTACCCGTTCTTCGCCAAGAATGGCATTCGTCATCGAAGATTTCCCAACATTCGGGCGACCGATCAGGGCAAATTTAATAACCTCTTCGCCGTATTCATCGTCTTTTTTATCGGGAAACAAGTTGCAAACAACTTCAAGTAAATCACCGATCCCTATACCGTGGGAACCTGAAATCCCTACTGGATCGCCGAAGCCTAAAGAATAAAATTCATAAATATCATCTTGACGCGCAAGGTTATCTACTTTATTAACAGCAAGTACGATCGGTTTTTTAGAGCGGAATAACAATTGGGCAACTTCTTCATCAGAAGGTGTTACGCCCGCTTTGGCATCCACCATAAAAACAATGACATCCGCCTCTTCAATAGCAAGCTCAGCTTGAATACGAACTGATTTGAGGATCGCATCCTCCCCATCAATTTCAATACCGCCTGTGTCAATGACACTGAATGATGTATTGAGCCATTCTCCTACGCCATATAATCGATCACGTGTAACCCCCGGTTTATCTTCCACAATCGCAAGACGATCGCCTACGATCCGATTGAAAATGGTGGACTTACCGACATTCGGTCGGCCTACAATTGCAAGTACAGGTCTAGCCACTACTCATTCACTCCTTCGAATTCCATGATCAGCCATGGAAAAATACGCAACTTACATCATAACAAAAAAGACACGACTTGGCTAATCTCATTTGAGACTCCGCATGATAACAAGCGGGCACACCAGCTATTTCAGGTATGCTTGACCAAAATCATCGTGCCATTTTTCAAATCGTGAGCATTAGCATCCAATATCTTTTCAAGAGTAAAAGAGACTCTTTCGAGCTCATCTTCCTTATCCACAACGAAGATTGGAGCACCGCCACCTATTCGTTCCTTCGTTAAGGTTACAACAGCAAGGATTTGCGACATCCTGATTTAGGCCTCCTTCTTTTTGTTTACACCCGCTTCAGACGGCATTCGAACAGCACTTTCCAACACGGGTACCCGATGAAGAGCAGTATACGTTTTCTCTACATCCTTCTCCTGTAGGAGGAGCAGTATGGCTAACGTGCCTGTATTCATATCCAGCTTTGCCATCGGACGCAAGGAAGGCTCTCCGTCATCTCGGTAAGCACCGAACAGGGTTGAAATATCATGAAGAATAGCTTGTCTTTGGCCTAAATGAGCTAGCGTTACACGGGCATTGCGATTTTTGGGTTTAATTAAGAACCCAAGCCCATGTTCAAGTATTTTGTCGCGGCTGTCTGCGAGTCCAACGTTCATAATATAAACCGATCCGACGAACAGATCCGGTCCATCCATCCGAATATCGACAGGTTCAATGTCTGCAATTTTCGCTAGTTTATTACCTGATTTAAAAAAGTTAGCAATCCAAATAGATACAATCCCAGCAACGATCCCCCAATACCAAGCAAACAAAATACTGAATAACGAAGCAAGAAATGCTGAGAAAATTACGAGATAATTTCTTCCCTCAAACACCATCGCTATCCCTTCAATATATGCCGCTCCTCGTGGAACTAACTCTAACTCATCAACTTTGGATAGACTTTGTCTTTCCATATTTCGCACATCACGAAACTGTTGAGCGGCTAGTGATAAGAAAGTAACCGCCGTATAATTTTTGTCCAGCAAAGCAGGAACAGCCACTGCTCCTAGTCCTGCCGCGATGACACCAAGGGAAATATGGATAATCTTACCATGAGGATAGGTCGGATATTGCCTGTAGTCCGTTCTTAGCATATTCAAACGCGCCAGAATGCCAAAAATAACCCCCACAACGATACCTATCGTATAACGATGCGAATAGAACCAATCCATTACTTCTTCCAGCCTCCTCTTCGTTCCATCCAGCTGCGAATGATACTCCGACAGCCGTTATAAGCGGACTGAAGGATGATGGTCATCGTTCTTGCCGCAAAAACAGATAGCCACCATTGGTCTTGAAAAGTCGCCTTACCGACACGATAGTAGCCATCTATCGGATGAATTCCCGCCTGATACATATCCCCAAGTAAGTAGCCAATCGAGAGTGCCGCGATCTGCTCCCATGCACTACGTTGTAACACGAGAGCTACAACAGCAAGCAGTAAAGCCGTATCCCACTCCGAGTTACGAATGATAAGGATCGGGTCCATCTCAAGAAGCTGCTGCAACAAGAAATGAAGGGAACCTAATAAAAGACCGATGGACAGTAAATGAAGCTTATGTATGAATCCTTTTGTCTTATAGAGAATACCCAGACTGATGAGCAGAACCCAGACATAAACGAGTCCCACTTGAACATGTTGGATCGTTACGGTAAACCTGGAAAAGACAATCCATGAGACAAAAAAAAGAAGCATGCCCTTGTGCGATATACTTCTGATGTACAGTTCCTTCCATCCGCTGGCAAATAAGATCAACGTGATACAAAGGAGAATTAAAGACAAATAGCCGGAGTTCATAATCGGACCACCCTACCATGCATAGGCGATCAGGTGGCATATGCCACCGACCTGCCTGCGGATCTTCAGGCTTCCACTCCAACTTAATGAGGGAAGCACCGCCTGATCTATAGTATGGCAATATTTCGATTATTTACTCCGACTGGCTCTTTCTGCATATGAAGTTAAATTAATACCTCTAGCCCTGCACCATTCTGCTGTTTCACCTATGATGACAACTGGACAATTTCGCAATGCTTGAATCGTATTAGCGCCTAGCGCTGTCATAATAAGAATAAGTCCTTGATGAAGCTCATCAGCAAAATGGTGGAGCGCATCGACTCCCTCACTGCGTAAAACCCTCAAGAATGCGCCAGCCATGCCAACTGCTGAAGCGCCAAGGGATAACGCTTTGGCCGCTTCCAAAGCGTTCGTTATACCGCCAGAGGCAATAACTCCGCCTCGCGGATAAACCGAGAGTGCCTCTAGCAGGGCGATGCTGGTTGGTGTGCCCCAATCGTTCAGCCACTCCAAAGCCGCTGGACGTCTGGCATTCTCAATGGCGGCGAAATTCGTGCCGCCCGAGCCGCCAACATCCAAAAAGCGGACGCCGATGTCCTGCAATTGTTTGGCGTTATCCTTCAAGATACCAAAGCCAACTTCTTTTACGATGACGGGTACCTGTACACGCCGAACAATAGCTTCAATTCGGCTGAGCATGCCCACAAAGCTGCGATCCCCTTCCGGCATAATGAGTTCCTGCATAACATTCAAATGAATTTGAAGCGCATTCGCTTCAATCATATCGACGGCGCGGACCGCTTGCTCCGTAGTTGCCTCGCTGCCCAAATTCGCGAACACGATCCCTTTAGGATTTTCGCGGCGAACAACTTGATAGCTCGATGCAACCTCACTGTTTTTAATTGCTGACATCTGGGAACCAACGGCCATAGCCATGCCCTTTTCCCTTGCCAAGATGGCCAAATCGCGATTAATGCTTTCCGTCTCCTGAGCGCCGCCCGTCATTGCATTAATTAAAATCGGCGAACTCATAATGAGATCGCCGATTTCCGTAGTTAATGCTATTTGATCCGTCGAAGTCTCAGGTAGACAGTTATGCACAAGCTTGATATCCGACAGCCCTTGCTGCCGTGATTGGCCAAACTCCAGCGCGTAATGGACATGCTCCATTTTGCGTGAGATGCGCATTCTTATGGTCCCCCTAAGCGTCGTATCATTTACTTTTTGAATTTGGAAAGTTTATCGCCAAAACGCTCGCCAAGTGTCATGGACAGACCTTGATTGCTCAAGGATACATTCTCATTACCAGCAATCTCTTTTTGGTGACTTGCGCTGTTTCCGCGGTCACGATCGCCTCTTGGTTGTCTTTCTCTGTCTGGTTTAGAAGCAGACGGAGCCGCTGCACCAGCCGGAGCTTCTGGAGCTTCCTCTGTATCTTTAATGCTTAAGCTAACGCGTTTCTCAGCTGTATTGATTTCCAAGATTTTCACTTGAACTTCTTGGCCTTCTTTCAATACTTCATGCGGAGTACCAATGTGACGGTGTGCAATTTGGGAAATATGCACAAGACCTTCAACACCAGGAGCCACTTCAACGAATGCGCCGAAAGCTGCAAGACGTTTTACTGTACCTGTTACGATATCGCCTGCTTTGAATTCACGATCCACATTGGACCAAGGACCTTCTTGAGTTGCTTTGATGCTTAAGCTGATTTTATCATTGGAAGGATCAAGCTTAAGGATTTGCACTTTCACTTTATCCCCTTCTTTGACTACGTCAGAAGCTTGTTCTACATGGTGCCAAGCAAGCTCGGAGATGTGTACAAGTCCGTCGATACCACCGATATCAATAAACGCACCGAATTGTGTCAATCGTTGAACAGTACCATCTAGTACTTGACCAACTTGAAGACCTTCGATGATTTTCTTTTTGTTAGCTTCGAATTCTTCATCTAGAACATCTTTTTGAGACAAGATCACTTTGTTTTTCTCGCGATCGATTTCTTTCACACGAAGACGCAATGTGCGGCCTTTGTAAGAGGAGAAATCTTCAACGAATTGACGCTCAACCATGGAAGCAGGTACGAAACCACGTACGCCAATATCCACAACTAGTCCGCCTTTTACAACTTCAGATACAACAGCTTCAATGATTTCTTTGCTATCAAGTTGACCTTGCAGTGACTCCCATACTTTGCTGTTGTCAACAATACGTTTGGAAAGAACCAATGTCTCTTTCGCATCATTGATTGAAACAACTTTCAATTCAACTTCTTGTCCAAGCAATGTTGCTTCTGCGTCGGAAGAAAGCTCACGAACTGGGATAACACCATCGTATTTGTAACCGATATCCACGAAGGCTTGATCTGCGTCTACCTTAACAATTTTACCTTTAACGGTAGCGCCTTTCTTCAGCACAGCAACGTTGTTAAGAGCGTGCTCAGCTTCTGCTTGCGATACGGCTGTTTCTTGTGTTTCTTGTACTTCTTGCGTTTGATCTTCAACTTTTACTTCATCTGACATGGGATTACCCTCCTCTAATTACAACCAACAATAAATAATTTATAAGTCACAAAGCAGTATTGTAAGCTTCTACTCTGTTTCAAACAAAACAATAACTTCCATTCGCTTTAAAGATAGTATAATTCCAAGCTTTCGATTCCATACATTCTTGTTAACCTTTGCTATAAGCAGTATGTAATCGGCGAATTTCTTTCATAATAGCTTCCGTTGCCTGCTCCAAATCTTCGGAGCTTGCAGCTGCATAAGCACTTAGGTCAACCGGTTTTCCATATACAATCGTCATGCGGCGGAATAAGGAATAATTGCCTATAATAGCCACAGGAACTACGGTAGCTCCAGATTTCAGTGCAAGACTGGCTGCGCCCTTCTTGCCCATACCTCCGGCGTTGTTCCGCGATCCTTCTGGGAAAACGCCCAACATGTTACCATCGCGAAGCAGTTGCACCGCAAGTCGGATCGATTCTCTGCTAACGCCACCGCGTTTCACAGGAAAAGCACCGACTCTAGAAATGATGGAACCCAACACAGGGATATCAAACAGCTCGGCCTTCGCCATGAAATGAACCATACGCTTAAGCGGAGTTCCTAACAATGGCGGATCCAACAAACTTGTATGATTTCCGCAAAGCACGACTGCTCCTTGTGTAGGGACATTCTCCATCCCTAATGCCCGCATACGGAAAAACAAGGTAAAAACAAAACGAAATAAGGCCCTGCCGATGCGATAAAGCATCTTATTTGCCACCTCCGACTTTGTCTTTGCAAAGCCCAAGTATTTCGTCCACAACTTCCTCAATGGTCATTGAAGTACTGTCCATTAAAACAGCATCATGAGCTCGTCTTAGCGGTGAAATTTCTCTATCTTGGTCCAGTTGATCGCGACGAGCAATGTCCTGTTCCAGTTCGGAGAGCGTTAGGGTACAAGTTCCGCTGTTTTGCATCTCTTTGAATCGACGCTCTGCTCTTTCCTTTACGCTAGCTGTCAGAAAAACTTTGATTTCAGCGTCAGGCATAACATGAGTACCAATGTCGCGGCCATCCATGACTACGCCTTTGGATATAGCCATTTGCTTCTGAAGTGTGACCAGGAGCTGGCGTATAGCTCCATAGCTAGCGATTTGGGAGACATGATCCGTTATGGCTGTCGTACGAATTTCTTTGGTCACATCGACGCCATCTACGATAACCTGTTGTCCTTCTTCGCGAGGAATGAGCTCAATCTGCATGCGATTCGCCAAGGCAGCCACTTCTTGTTCTTGATCAGGTAGCAGCCCTTCTTGCTGTACTTTCCACGTTACTGCCCGATACATGGCGCCTGTATCCACGTAAACGAAACCAAGTGCCCCAGCAACTAGCCGAGCAATGGTGCTTTTACCGGCTCCAGCAGGACCATCTATGGCAATATTGAACTTTTCCAAGCTGCTGTTCCTCCTAACAATACCTCACAGTACCTTACGAACAAAAAAGCAGGCACTGCCTGCTAATTAATTGAAATTATAGCACATTAAATAGGCATATGCAAAACTTGGACGTATGTTGGATTACATTTAGATGTGCCTAAGAGCGCTCTTCCTTCCCATTTTGAGGCCATACATAGGGCTTTCCCTCTAGTGGTTCAACACGGGTAAAATGCTTACGTATGTAAGGGATTTGCAGCATCGCTTGAACACATATAAGTAAAACGAAAAATACGAGCGTTGTCCGAATGATCACCTTCTCTACCTTCGCAGAAAAGAGGATAAACAGCTGCTCGTATGACTTATGCTCCTCATCCCTTGACATGAGATGCCCCACCTGCTCACATTGACATATTGATATTGTTTGGTAGTATGCCCATGCAGGTGAAATCTCATGCGTTTAGCGCTTACGGAAATCCATCTGTCTCTCGAAGCAAAAACGAATTAGTTTCTGACGTTCACGATCGGCTATATCCGTAAATCTAATCATAGCCAATTGCTTGCCAGACTCGAGCTGTTTAACGCGGACAACCTCGCCAGTAAACGGAATATGCTCAATATTACCATTCTTAAAGGGTGCAA
This sequence comes from Paenibacillus sp. J31P190, assembly GCF_059692075.1. Taxonomy (NCBI): domain Bacteria; kingdom Bacillati; phylum Bacillota; class Bacilli; order Caryophanales; family Paenibacillaceae; genus Paenibacillus; species Paenibacillus sp. J31P190. Next base: position 597,932 of record NZ_JCAUAS010000002.1, read on the forward strand.
GAACCCAACATGAAATAATAGCATTCATTCCGATAGGGATATGCGCCTCACAGATAAACGAGATCCCGCCACCACCGACATCATCTGTCACGCCAATGAATTGAATTTGGTCTGACAATTTAACAGCAATTTCAAGTTCCGCCAGAACCCTAAGAAAGCTTCTGCGTTGAACTTGCGTTATGGCTTCAGGCTCGGGTTTACGCAGTTCCACTAAGCGAATCACATCTTCTCTGAAACCTGTAACCGAAGTTGTGAAATAGTGCTTTACTCCGCCCTGACCTAAAAAGAATGTACTTAATTCATCACCTTGATACAGCTTCTTGAGTCGGCCTGTTTTCTCATTCAGCGGGATCTCTATGGCGATCACACTATCCGTCACGTCAGCAATTCTTGATTTGTACTCAATTTTGGACTCTTCATCGTCGATGCTATTCACTTGCATATGTAATATCTGGTTGACTTTAGGAAGCAATCTCTGCACCTCCGAGACGTAATATGTCTTAATTATACCAATGACCTATTAATTATGATAGCAAAAAAAAGAAGCTAGGATTGAACCTGCTTCTTCTCGATGATTATTTCTTTGCGTCAGCTGCTGCTTCAGCCTGTTCGGGGCGAATGGTCTCAATTTTCTCTTCCGTCCCATTATCACTATTCATATAAACACGATATATATTGTTGTTCATCTTCCCGATAAATTCATGGCAAAGCACTTCTTCGTCTAATTCATTTTTGATAATCGCCAAAGACTCGCCAGTCACTTCCATTTTCGGGCTAAGCTGCTTACGTGCTTCGGCTGCAGTTATTTTGGGCTGACCGACCGTTCGCTGTTTTTGACCAAATATATAGTCTGTTGCCTGTACACCTATAACTTCGAGAGTATCTAAAGCTACTTTAACACTAATTTGCTGAGGATAAATCGTGACATCCTTTTCTCTCTTAGCGAAAATAATGTTAGCGATATTTTGATACTGATCATAGCTAACTGCGCTCATATCTTTGTATTCATGTTGATCCAAGAACTCATTCGCAATATCTCGCGCATGTCTAAGATCAAACTTAGATTCTTTTACGGTTCGCGGCTTCATAAAATAAATAAGCTGACCGCCTTTTTTGGTGAAATCCATCTGAATATCATTTTCACTGCCGTTTCCGCCTGGGACTACAACGCTAAAGCTTTGGTATTCTGGCGCATTGCTACCATTCTCAACGACTTTCATAGCGGTTGTATCACTCTGTCCCAGAAATTGCGCCGCTTTTTGTTTAATTTGATCAGCCGTCATGTCATTGCCGGACAAAACGCTAACATCATTTTTGGAAAAAATGGTTAAATTCCCAGGTCCCCAGTTTAATTCCTCATAGGCTCCAACTTTTTTGTCAACGGTAGAAAAGCCATCAATGATCGCATTATCATGTGTTTCATTTTCAGAAGCTAAGGCGACCTCTACGTCCATCCAACGCAAGTTCTTGGACAAAACCTTCTCCTGAACACCGCGTATTTCCTTCGTTATCTCAGAGGAATGATCGTAGAGCGCGTTCAATGTTTTTATTTCTTGCTCGCTTAGAGGCTGCTTCGTCATGTCACGTACGGACATTCGGTATGAGAAATTAGCCATATTAGCTAAGAAATCTTCCGTTTTGTTGAATGGCAGCAGTGTTAGCGGGAGCTGCGTAATATCACTTTGAGCTTGGCTAGTCAGCCGCCATACATTCACCAGTCCCTTTCGGTAAGAAGGCTCCGAGGTTGCATTAACAGCCAACGTATTACCAAGCTCTGTATGGAGCTTATCCACATGGAAGGAAAGATCATGGAACGCACGTTGATATTGATTCTCTGCTTTGATCAAAATCGTATTCTTTTCCTGATGTTCCAAATATCCCCACACTGAAGCACCAATCAAGGCAATCAAGAGGAATGGAAACATGACAATACTTAATCTTTTATACACGCGACTGCTCCTTTCGTACCCAAACTTGCGCTTAGTTTTTACGTGGGGAGACAGGTTTATACAGGAATGACAACAAAAAGAGGCCAATTCTTTAAAAGAATGGCCTCACGCTAATCTTCGGTCTCTACTTCAAAGTCTTGCTCATTGCTGCAAATGCACTGACGGAATCCCGTTTCAATTTTCCCTTTTTCTTTCTTGCCTTTCAGCACAAACTTTTCGCCGCATAACCGGCAGCGGATTTTTACTTTGACTCTAGTCGTGGACATGTACACCCTCCCGGTAGTTCCGGGCTTACAGCCAGGAATTGCCATCTATACTGTCCATTATGACCTATTTTAGCTCACTTTAATCTTCTCATCTACTGTCGCAATGCGTAGCGGGGAATGAGCATTGGCACGGTCAACCCGCCAAATCGTACGAATCCATAGAAAAGACATGACTGGAATCATGATCCAAACCCAGTTCGTTTTGAAAATAAGCAAAATATAATCAAACAATCCATGCCACAAAATAGGCAGCAGCAAGGAAATCCAAAGATACCTTTGCGCTTTGTGCGGAATGAATTTAGCCTTACCCAAATAGTAACCCATCATGACACCGAACAATGCATGCGCAGAAACTGGCAGCAGAGCTCGAATCATCAGAGCAGAGAAAGACGAGGCATTAAGGAAAGCATAAATGATATTTTCCAAAGTCGCATAACCTAAGCTTACGGCCACCGCATACACAATTCCGTCATAGGGTTCATCGAAGGCTTCATGCCTAAAGATCAAATGATAGAGGATGAACCATTTCAGAAACTCTTCAATGCCACCAGATAGGAAAAAGGCCGAGATAAACGTCCCCTTACCAAACTCTTCAATCAACGCATTCTGCAGTACCATCGTAGGGTATACAAGCAGAACACCGAACAAGAACATTCGAATAACTAAATGAATCGGTTCCGTTTCGTATCGGTCCTTCAAATAAAAGTACGTTAGCAATGAGAGACCTGGCGCTATGGCTGCCATAATAACCGGCAGAATTTGCAAATGCAGCTCCCCCTTTTCGTTCAATACCATGTAAACCATAAAGCGATTCCTTGCGTAATATGAACATTATAGCATTTTCAAATGACTTTTCTATGTCTTATTCAGTGAACAACGCACGATCATTATGGAAAATGAGTGGGATATTCCCTGTTGTCCCATTTCGATTCTTCTTCAGAACAAGCGATATGGACTGCTGTTGATCCTCTTCTGTTTCATTAGGCTGCATTATCATGACCACATCCGCTGAAGCTTGAACATTGTCAGGCACGTTATCTTGGCCAAGTTCTAAAGCGGTAGCAGCGATAATAGGACAATTCCATTCTCTGGACCATTGTTTAAGCGTATAGGCGATAGCTGCTTGCTGCTGCTCCCAAGTTAGGGGAGTTACCCCTTTTGCTGCAGGAATACGCTGCAAATGGTCAATGAAAATCACAGGCTCTTTGCCAACAACAACCGCAATCCGTTCAATGGAAGCAGCTACTTGATCAAGCGTTGTTTCCATCGTACACTCAAGCATCCAGAGCATTTTACTTATTTTCACATACTGCTTGTTAGCCTCCGCTACCTGTTCGGGGTCAACTTTGCCCCCGAGCACTTTCTGTGGTGCTATCCCAATAATCCTTGCAATGCTGCGTGCCCATAATTCGAAGTTCGTCATATCCCATGATACAAAAATGACCGGATTCTGCTGAAAAGCAAGTTCATCAGCTATTTGTTTAAGCAGCATGCTCTTGCCGATGGAGCCTGAACCTGCGAGTAAATACAAGCCATTCCCAAAGCCGCCGAAAAGTAAATGGTCCAGCTTAGCAAAGCCAGTGCGGATACTAGCCACTTGACCGCGGAACCGCTTCATATATTCTTCTAAATAAACGGTGCTATTTTTGATATCTGGAGCTATAGGGACGAGTCTTGTTTCATCAACGGTTTGATTCACTAGTGCAAGAAAAGTTTCAATCGGATTCTGAGCTCTAATGAACAAATCGTTAATATCTCGAATGGTTTCAGGTAAATTAATAATGTATGTCTCATTGCCTTGTTCCCTTAATAAGGCCTCTATTCGAGTAGAATCCCTTCTTCCGGTTTCATCATTCCCCATGCAAATATAAACCCGTTTACCGGCAAATAATGACATATGTTGTTCTTTAAACATACCGTTATCAGGTACACAAACAGCTGGAATTTTGGCCTGAGATAACGTTAGGACATCGAAAATCCCATTGCAAAGCACAACCTCATCCGAATCTTCAAGCGCTGAGTAATTAAATAGATACTGATCTAAACCATACAAGGGTTTATATTTCGGTTCTCTATTGTCTATCGAGCGTCCGATTAAGTCGACAATTTCGCCGTCGTAGTTCCGAATAGGAACAATAACTCTATGCTCGAAGTAATCACCTAGCTGGTTCTGATTAACATAGAATCCAATCTTGCCAATTTCAAAACCGATACGGTACTGTATAACCGTTTCTTCTGTAATCCCTCTTTTTTGTAAATAGAAATAAGCCTCCTCGCGGAGCTGTTTTTGGTAGTAGGCCAATAACCCGTCCAAATCAACAGCAGCCAGAGTAGGCGCCAGTCGTTTGCGATCTATGCTAGTCATCCAGGTCTCCCCCATTATCTCTTCGCTACGTTGATAGATGCTCACGATTAACCAACAAAACAAGCATCCACAAAAACGATCGTTTTTGAAAATGCTTGTTTCATTCTTCATCAAAAAGTAAGGAATAGCCTTATTTGAAATGACGGCAGAGAACTTTAACTGCATCATCTGCAATGATTGTCTTCCCATACTCTTCAAGCACAGCTTGTGTAACGGAAGCGGCTTCACCGAATTCGGATAAGACAGCAATTAAAGCCTGGTATTTCGTCTCTTCCAGGTCAACAGGTTCGAGTTGTAAAATATATTTCCCTTTGTATGAATAAAGGGTACCGCCTTCCATAAGAAGGGGATTAATTACTTTGGATACACGCACCAGGTCTTCAAAATCACGGAAAGCATAGGAGACTAAATCGCTTTGTTCAAGCGTTACTTCCATTTCATACACTTCTTCAGCTTCGTGATCGTCATATGCATCTGAGTTTGCATACAAATCAAGCTTACCTCTGGTCACAATAACAACCATTCCTTGTGCTGGAAGTGCAAACACCTCAACAGCAAGCGGGCCGGACGGGTCAAATCCGAGCTCTGAATAGGCTTGATCCATCATTTCACTAAATAATTCGTGTACTTTGGGAATTTCTCTCCACATGTCGTCCTTTTGAATACCGCGTTCAGTTAAGTCATCGAATGTTAGGAAAATCCGTATCTTATCCTGACTTAAGCGTTCTATTTTCATGATAGGATCCTCCTTTGAGCTTTCCGACAGGAAAGCTTGCATCGAAAGCATGGTCATCTTATTAAAACAGAATATGATAAAAAAACAAAAAGGTGAACCTTTGAGAACGAAAATGGACATGCATCTTGCTTTCGTTTTCACCTATCATGTTAACATTAATTGCGTGCAATTGCACGCGCAAGTTATGTATAAAAAGAAAAGCACAGCCGGCACCGTGGGTAGGCCAGACTGTGCTTAACACTTATGTTCATTGGATAGTCGAAGAACTTTCTTTATTTTCACGCATGATTTCATTGACAGTGGCTTTCAAATGAGGATCTTCTTTCACAATTTTTTCAACTTGATTCAGGCCATTCGAGTTTGAAGTCGAGAAGTTTTTGGCTGCCGAATTTCCAAATGATTTGTTCACAAACGAGTCCTTTGCTTTATCAACAACTTTACCCATCGATTCACTGGACGAGCTGAATGCTGAGAACAACATTGACTTACTCTTACGATTGAGATATATGACCGCCGCCGCACCGGCAATACCGCCGAGCAAAAATGTACCTATTTTCATTGGGTCTCCCTCCATGTCAAGTAGTATGAATCCTTCATAGGTTGTGCGAGTTTCTAAGAGGGCATACGTTAAGACGAGAGGAAAACAAAGGAGATATGTTATCTGCGAAATGTGGTACTATAGGAAATGACCTACAAGTATAAAGACCTGAGGAGAACGAAGGATAATGAACAAAAAAGCCAGTGTACTAATGATGAGTGTCATGATCTTATTAGCTGCCTGCAGTGCGAACCAAACAAAATTAAGTCCAATCGAAACAACGAGCTCTACACCGGCAGCTGTCGCCACAATTACACCGAGTCCTGTACCTTCCGCAACACCGGTTCCAACTCCGGTCCCAGCCGTGACAACGCCTGCTCCAGAAGTCGTCAAAAAAGAATATCATATGAACAAAAACTATGATATTGTCCCAAACGATCCCAATGGAAATAAAAAGATCGTCCTTTTAACCTTCGATGACGGTCCTAAAGAACAAGCTATGAATCAGGCGTTAATCGACATTCTAAAAAAACATAATGCCAAGGCCATTTTCTTCTTGAATGGATACCGAATCAAACAAAAGCCCGAACTTGTCAAACTCATTCATGACAGCGGTAATCCCATTGGTAATCATGCTTGGGACCACGAAAATTTGAAAAGCATGACGAATGAAAAAATTGACCAACAAGTGGATGATGTCCAAAAAATAGTAAAAGAATTAACAGGCAAATCGCCTGAATTTTTCCGACCTCCATTTGGTTCGGGCAATGATTATTTGAAAGCTAAAGTGAAAGACAATAAGATGCTGTATATGACATGGTCCAACGGTTCATTAGACTGGGATATGACTAATAAAAATAACGATTCCGGTAAAGTGATCGAAAATGTGATGAAACAATTGCATGGCGGTAGTAATATTTTGATGCACGAGCTGCCTTGGACAGTTAAAGCCTTAGACACACTTCTTACCCAACTTGAGGAAAAAGGATATTCTTTCGTAGATCCGAATGCCATTGAGCTTGAAATGAAATGATTAAAGAGCCTTGCAGTTCTACACATCAGGTGTCGATTCTGCAAGGCTCTATTTTATTAATAACTAATATTCACTGTTCTTGTACTTTCCTCATAGGTCACTTTCGCTCCAAGAGTTTCAGCTAGCAGCCGGACAGGTATCATCGTTGTTTCATGAATGAGCTTAGCAGCTGATTCTGTCAAATGCTCTACACCATTCAAACTATACGCATTTCGGTTCGTATAAAAAATAATCGTCTTGTCTTTCTTTTTGTAAACAGCAGCTTTCTGGTTATCGTCCCATTCCACAGTTGCACCTAATGCCGCGGCTAGGTCTCTAATGTAAAGGTATGAAGTCCCATCTTGAATATATGGATTTTGCTTCATCGGATAAGGAATTAAATCAAGCAGATACTTGTCCTCGTTTAATCCAAATGAAACTAAATGATTGCGGTTTAGCCCGAAATTAGCCATTTGCAGCGAGTAAGCAACAGCATCCTTATGAAGTTTAATCACACCAACACCAACTCGAGGTTCCGTGCGGAATGTCCATTCTTTCGAATAAGGTCTTGTACTTCCATCTTCCATGATTGCTGTCAATTTGATTTTGGCTTTATAGGTTGTATCTAATTCCAGCGGTTTCGAAGGCATCACGATTACTTCCGTATCTAGATGATCATCTTTACCCGGCTCGTTCTTCAGTAGTGACACCGAGTTACCGCTTTCGTCTTTTAACTCTGCTTCATCCAAACTTACCTTCTTTACTCCGGGACCGTTTAAGGAAGCCATGATCGGATAGCCAACCGGATATTCAGCTCCTGCATGCAGGCGAATTGGATCAGGAGTCTCATGGCCATCAAACAGGGTTGGCACATACACGTCACTATTTCCTGGCGAAACGACTAATTCTGGTGCAATCCCGTCTGAGAAACCAAATTCGATAACATGATAATCACCATCTCGGTACACACCGATTTCCACGAGTCCTGGCACCATGAATGGCGAACGATGGTAGGGAGCATCAAATAGACTATCTATAGCTTCAACTAAGGAAACCCGATTATAAGCTACATCCTCACTGCTTGAACGCGAGTAACCGATAAATTGTACCCGTTCTCTTAATGACTTGCCGATATATCCAGGTAATGCTGGGTCCTCATCATGCAAAGATACAGACGTCCGAATGGGATCGATTTTATTGCGGGATAAATACTGGGCATGCTTCTGGGCCGCTGTATTCAAAGCATTACTGAATTTGATCTTTGACAGCCCCAATTTCGTGCGATAATCATTGATCGCCCGAAGACCGTCCTCCTGCTCTTTGCTCGTTTCAGACGTTAACGAAACCGCACCTTTAATAACTGTAAATTTCCAATTAATTGTAATAGGTTGATAGCCATTAAAAGACAGCACTAAACGAGCATTATAGCTCCCAGGCAGTAAATCAGCCGTAGGACGATATACAAATTTAACGGAAACGGGATCGTAGCTAACATTTAATTCCTTATCGTTCAAATAAAAATGATAGCTTTCCGGCGTTTTTCCTTCACTAAGCTCAAGCGTTACTCCAATGTCTGGACGCAAGAGTCCAACATCGCCTTGCGGATAAGACAAGCTTCCATAAGATAGAGCATAGGATGGTTTCGCTGACCAAAAGATACTTGAAAATAATACAAATATAATAGCAATTAATTTTACATGAAACATCCATCTTGATTCGTGGTTCGCCAACATAATCGCTGCATCCTCCTGTTAAAAAGTAAATATGGTAAAAAATAAAAGAAACTATGAATCTATCATAGCTTCTTCACTTCTTTCACACAACTTAGGTAAATTGGTATAATTAAGTCATCTACGAATAATATTTAATGCCCCAAACCGTTAAACTAACCACAAGAATAATGAATAACCACAGTAAAGTTAGATAGAATATACGCGTCCACTTTCCTCGCTCAGAGGGATGCACAGCATTACGCGGCGGTAAATACGTATCGTCTTCCTGTACCTCTATTGGCCTCCGATCAGACCTTAAAGGTGATCTTTCCCCTACACTCATGTGCCCTGTTCTTCCTCCTTGCTGTATCGAAGTATACAGCCCATTACAAAATCAATGATAAAATGAGCGATTATCGGAGTCCATAGACTCCCAGTTTGAAGGTAAATCCATCCCAGACCATAACTTATACTGAAAACCATTCCTGTCATTAACCAATGCTGCAAATACCGAATATGGATCGCTGCAAACAAGATACTAGTCCAATAAGGGCCCCATGCATACTGAATCGCTCCTCGAAACAGCACTTCTTCACAGATTGCAACGATCAGAGAAATCAAAGCGATATGCCATACAGGGCGATTCCCGAATAACATTTGATTAATTCCGCCGTCGTCTGACACTTCCTTGGGCACCCACCTTGAAATCAAAACATCGACCCCGAGGACAAGTAGAGCAAACAAACTTCCCCAAATGAGAATCTTCCAGCCCCCATGAATGGTAAACATCGAAAGAATCTTGTGATTGCTCTGAAAAAACAAGATGATAATACCGATAATAAGCGTAAGCAGCTGGGTTATGTAAAGATTAAGCAAAAGTGTCCGGTCATTCAATTCATTCAAATCAACTTTCCCGAAGCGAATGTTCTTAAAATCAAATTTTTTCAAGGAAGCAGCCTCATTTCCTCACATATTCCCTTTTATAGCTATTTCCCCTATACTAAGTTAAAAGAAAAAGAGAGAATAAGGAGCTTTAATTATGGATAAACGTCTAACCCGCACTGATTATTTATTCGCCCTCATGTTTATCTTTATGCTTGTTTGTATACTTGGCGCCTTTTTCTACGGATTAAGAGTCGGCCAGGAGAAATCAGATCAAAAATACGATAAAATTTTACACGCCGACAAGGCTGTCGTTCCGGAAATTGGAGCCTATGACCAACAAGTACTCGTTTCTTATTACCATACCATCTTTTTGCCCTTTAGGGAATTTCAGAATAAATGGTTCGAATTGATGAGTCAAATCGAACTAGGCAACTCTACCGTCGATGCCTCAGCCGTTCTTAAAGAGTTGTACAAGCTAGCTGATGAGAAGTATAATGAGCTGCAAAAAAAGAGCATGCCGGCTTCATCACCGCTGCTAGTGCAGTCTCATCAAGGTTATCTCAAAAGCCTGAAGCTTTTTGCTGATACGTTAAAAAGTTATCAGAACAAGGCCAACGGACTTACTAGCCCACAACTGCTCGATGGCATTCAGAAGGATGCCTACTTCCTAGAAGCGAAAACACAGGCCCTGACGGCTCAGAAAAATTATTTCGATTCCATCGTTGCTTGGAACGGAACAATCGATCACGATATTGAAAATTTCGATCCCAACAATGATGCCAATTTGGATCAATGGCGTGCAATGAACATTAATGTCAAAAATCATTACATAACAGCCAAATTACTTAAAAATAAAGCTTTTGCTCCTTTTTACCCACAGGATTTGACGATACGTATTGATGAATTCATTGCCTCAGGTCAAGCTAAGAAAATGAACGTGAACGATGTAAATCAAACGATGGATCTGCTGTTAAGTACTAATGCTGTTCGGCCTGGAGACTTTGTCAAAGGGAAATCAAAATGGTATGCCAACGAGCTGCTTCCACAGCTTCCCTTTTTCTCAGATGTGAATTGAATTAAAAGCCGGGCGCAGATGCGCTCGGCTTTTCTCATTTAATCATATTGGAAACCGCGAAGCATGGCGACCGCTGCCATCCCTCCATCTACATTAATGACCCGGTCAAATCCGTTCGCAAGCAAATACTCAGCTACGCGATAGCTGCGCACACCATGTGCGCAAACGAGATAAATATCACGATCCTCTGGCAAATCACCCAGCCGATGAGGGATTTGCTGCATCGGAATAAGCTGTGCTTCTTCCAGATGATAATACTCCCACTCATGAAGCTCCCTTACGTCGATAATGATGCTATCTTTCAGTTCCTGTTGATTCAATGCTTCTAGGAATTTATTGGGATGAATACTCGTTATGTCGATGTTGGCACTTCCTTCCTTATTTGCTGCAAGAGCAATATCTATTTAACGAGTACAATAGCGAAAATCAGGCTAAAATACAAGTGAAATAGCATTGCTTTCTAAGCGTGCTTGCTTTAAAATAAACGAAAAGCTTTGGAAAATCAGTCGTTCAAATCACAATTATGACTTTCATGTGAAATTGATTCGACATGTATTGACACGATTTCAAACGCATGTTAATCTAATGAAAATTCTATATCACAGTACAGCGTTGACGGAGCCAAGCAAGTAAAGTAGCTTTCAGAGAACCGATGGTAGGTGCGAATCGGTAGCGAACATTTTGCGGAGCACTCCAGAGTTATTGCATTGAATGAAGTAGATGCAATCGGGATAGGAACACGTTACAGTTCCAGGTCGCAAGACCAATTGAGGCTTCCCGTGCGAATGGGCAGCGAACTAGGGTGGTACCACGAAAGCAATCTCTCGTCCCTTTGGCTACAGACATACGTGTCTGTACCTGAGGGTTGGGAGTTTTTTTTATGTTCATATTCTAAGGAGGGTTCGAATTATGTACAAAGTTCTAGTATCCGATCCAATTAGTGACATGGGAATTCAAATGCTTTACGATGCAGCCGATGTTGAAGTGGTTAAGCAATCTGGTTTATCCGAAGATGAGCTCATTGCCATCATCGGTGAGTATGATGCGCTTCTAGTTCGCAGCCAAACGAAAGTAACAGAGAAAATCATGAATGCCGCAACGAAGCTAAAGGTTATCGGCCGAGCTGGTGTTGGTGTAGATAATATTGATTTGGAAGCAGCAACAAAACGCGGTATTATCGTCATCAACGCACCGGACGGAAATACGATTGCAACTTGTGAGCTTACATTTGCCATGATGATGTCAACAGCACGTATGATCCCGCAAGCCTACAAGAAAACAGTCGGCGGCGAATGGGATCGGAAATTTATCGGTGTTGAGCTTCGCAACAAAACGCTCGGTATTCTCGGTATGGGACGTATCGGCAGCGAAGTAGCCAAACGGGCTAAAGTGTTCGGCATGGAAGTCATCGGGTATGACCCTTTCTTGACGGAAGAACGCGCTGAGAAAATTGGCGTTAAGCTTGGTACCGTCAACGAAATTGTTGCAAAAGCAGATTTTATCACGGTTCATACGCCTCTCACGCCAGAAACGCGTCACCTTATCTCCAAACCGCAATTCGATATTATGAAAAAAGGTATGCGCCTTATCAACTGTGCACGCGGCGGTATAATTGATGAAATGGCGATGGTTGAAGCGATTGATCAAGGGATTGTAGCCGGAGCTGCTTTCGACGTATTTGAGGTAGAGCCGCCACAAAAGGATCACCCATTCTTGAACCACCCTAAAATCATTGTAACCCCTCATCTTGGTGCGTCTACAATTGAAGCTCAAGAAAACGTAGCGATTGACGTTTCTGAAGAAGTTCTTCATATCCTGCGTAATGAACCATTCAAAAATGCTGTTAACTTACCGCCTGTGCCTGCTAATGTATTGAACAAACTTCAACCATACTTTGGGCTCGGTGAAAAAATCGGTTCCATTCTTGGTCAAATCGCACAAGGCGCTGTTTATGAAATCGTTGTAAACTATGCGGGTGATTTAATTGATGTGGATACAAGTCAATTAACACGTTACATCGTAAAAGGTGTGTTCGAGAACCAACTAGAATCTATTAATATCGTGAATGCCATGCACTTAGCTAAATCACGTGATGTGAATATCGTTGTTCAAACGTCAAACACATCCAACAGCTTTACAAATCTAGTTACAGTTACAGTAAAAACGAAGCAAGAAGAGAAAACACTTGCTGGTACCTTACTAGCTGGCTACGGCGAACGAATCGTTCGTATCGATCAATATCCGGTTGATTTCGCTGCAGAAGGTAACCTGTTGTTGATTTCTCATAACGATAAACCAGGTATTATTGGCCGTGTTGGTACGCTTCTAGGAAGCAATAATGTGAACATTGCAACGATGCAAGTAGGGCGTAAAGTTATTGGCGGCTCGGCGATTATGGTGCTAACCATTGATAAATCTGCTCCTGCCGAAGTACTGGCAGACCTTGCAACACAAGCCGAAATCGTGAATGTTCGTGCACTTACGGTATAACCTAATAGCGATTAGGTAACAAAGTGTTTCACGAACAACAAGATTTTGTCTGAATATTCTACAAAATTAAAGGCGTTTGCTGTGAGTTTTCTCAGCAAACGCCTCTTTTTATGTCGAAATTCGTTATTTAAACCTTATTTAGGGCTCACAAGGTAAAAGTAAAGTAAAGGTAGTTCCCTGTCCCAAAGCACTCTGTACAGTAACACTACCGTGATGTGCATCTATGATGTTTTTCACGATGGCGAGTCCAAGCCCTGTACCACCCGAAGAACCGCGCGTTCGAGCCTTATCCGCCTTGTAGAAGCGTTCAAATATGAACGGCAGGTCGTCGGCAGGAATCCCCTGCCCCTCGTCGGAGATCTCAATGCGGATCGCCGGCCGATCCTTGTAGACGGCGGTCTCTGCCTTAATGGCAATACGAGCCCCAGTGGCGGTATGCCGAAAAGCATTGTCGAGCAGGTTCGTCAACACCTGCTCAAGCCGGTCCTCATCCCCCCGTCCTAGGATGAGGGGCTCCTCAGGCAGCTCAGCGCTTAGCGTGATGCCGCGCTCTTTGGCCAGCACCGCGAATTTGCGGTGCATGCGTCTTACCAGGGAGTCGAATTCGACCTCCCTGAAGACCAGCTCGAGATGGCCGGCTTCCATCCGCGCCAGATCTAGCAGGTCACGGACGAGGCGCCCCATGCGGAGCGACTCGTCGTGAATGACCTGCACCAGCTCCACGCGCTCCTCCGGCGTGGAGGGGATGTCATCCAGCAGGGCTTCGCTATAGCCCTGCAGCATCGAGAGCGGCGTGCGCAGCTCGTGCGACACGTTCGCTACGAAGTCCTTGCGCAGCTTATCGAGACGTTCCTCCTCCGTGACATCACGGAGGACGGCCACGGCGCCGCGCACTTGATCGCTCGTGTATAACGGTGTCATCGCGACGGACCACACACCGTTTTGCACGTGAAGCTTCGTAGCAGCTTCCGATGATTCGTCCACGACCGCTTCAAACAGCGGAATCAGCGGCACAGGAATCGGACTCGAATAAGGATTGCTATAACTCATTAATCCCCAATCTCCGAGCGCTGTATCTGGTTTGCGGAAGCGTCTCGTCTCCTCATCATCCTCTGACCATTCAATCGTGCTCCATTCTTGCACAATCTTCTCACCTTGCGGATTGGTCAGCATGACAGATCCGTTCGCATCGAGCGTGATGACCGCATCGGTCATGCTTCGCAAAATACTTGATAAATGTTCTTTTTCCTGACTAAGGGCTCTGATGCTTTCCTGCATCTTCTCGCCCATGTGGTTAAACGTTTTGGCCAGCTCGCCTATTTCATCCTTGGACTGAATAGGAACACGGGTACCATATTCCCCCATGGTGATTAAATCTGCTGCTTTCTTCAACTGCTGAAGCGGTCTAGTAATTCGGGAGAACAAGAAGAACGCGAAGAAAGTCGTCATAAGGAAGCCAACTATGGACACATAGATAAACAATCTCAACATGTAAGACTGAGTGGCTTCTAAAGATTGTAGAGATTGATACAGCAGCGTAGCACCAACAATGGTGCCTTGAAGATTTCTTAGCGGTACGACAACAACGAGGTACTCAGCCCCTGCTTTAAACCGAGCTGTAGCGGACTGATTGACTTGTTTCCATATCGTCTGACCTGCGAATACTTGTCGAAGCTCCGCTTCCTTATAAAAGTCGGTCACATGGAAACTGGCTAATTCGCTCCCTTGTGTTGATGGAATAACCATTTCCTTCATATCGGTGGAGATCACCAGCATTCTTGCATCTTGAAAGCTTAGCAGTTCATTACTCAATTGATAAAACTGCTCATCAAACATGTGATGCGAAGCTTCTTCCGAGAATTTAACTGCGATATTCTTCAGGGTTTTCGTTTGATCATTCGCTTGAGCGAAATAATTTTCCATGTAATTGACAAGAAAAAGACCTAGTATGAGCAGTACAACCCCAACTAGGCCAATAATTGTTAACCAGAGCTTACCTACGACACTTCTGAAAATAAACACGTTATTTGGGCACCTCTAGCTTATAGCCTACTCCCCATACGGTCGTGATCATTGCCGCTGCATCCGGGGATACTTTGTTTAATTTTTCACGGAGTCTTTTTACATGGGTATCTACGGTTCGTAGGTCTCCAAAAAATTCATAATTCCAAACATCCTTAAGTAATTCTTCACGAGAAAATACTTTATCCGGGGATACAGCCAAATAGTGCAGCAGCTCATATTCTTTCGGAGTCAAAGCTACTTCCTGTCCTCCTGCGGTTACCCGATGTGCATCATGTTCGATGATAAGGTTAGGAAATACAATATTGTTGCTCGAACTCGCATCCTTGGACAAGTAAGCTGTCGCCGAAGAACGACGAAGAATCGCTTTAACCCGGTAAATAACCTCGCGAGGCGAGAAAGGTTTGACGACATAGTCATCTGCACCAACTTCAAATCCGCTAACTCGGTTCGTCTCTTCGCCTTTGGCTGTCAGCATAATGACAGGCGTGGACTTCACTTGACGAAGCCTTGCGCAAACTTCTATCCCATCAATACCTGGCAGCATCACATCGAGCAGCACTAAATCATAGTCCGTTTCTGTGGCCATCCGCAGCGCTGTTTCACCGTCTTCTGCTTCTTCAATGATATAGCCCTCTTTTTCCAAATACATTCTGAGAAGTCGACGAATGCGTTCTTCATCATCAACTACGAGTATGCTAGCTTTCATTTCCATGGAGCTTCACATCCTTATCTAATTAAGTTCGAATGATTTATACACCTGCATAGGAGTGAAGACCTGCAATGACAAGGTTCACACCAACTAATGTAAACATAACAACAATAAATCCAATAACAGTCAACCAAGCTGATTTCTTACCTTGCCAGCCCTTAGAGAGACGAAGATGTAAAAACACCGCATAGAACAACCAAGTAATTAAGGCCCAAACTTCTTTGGGATCCCAACCCCAGAAACGGCCCCATGCTTCTTGAGCCCAAATCATCGCAAAAATCAATGCGCCTAATGTGAAAATCGGATAGCCGATCGCAATGGCACGATAGCTGATTTCATCCAAATCCTCCGGGTCCATTCCTTTGACGATGGGACCAATAGCAGCTCCAATTGGCTTACGCGCAACAGCACGTGCGAGTCCATAGAGCAGAAGACCTCCAAGTATCGACCAAATGACCGTATTCAACTTACGTCCTGCACTTGCGCCTTCCATCCAAGACGGAGCTGTGAACAAAGCTTCCGACATGCCCAAGAACGGCTTCATTTCTACGAGTTTTGTATCATAAGGCTTCACAATTGGAGGCAATACATAAGTTTCGTTATGAATGTTCGTTTCTTGTTGGCCTTGTACATTGGTCGTGATAACTTCTTTGGAGAAAACGGCTTTATAGCCCGAACCATTAAATGTAAAGATGGAGGCTATGAAGGCAATTAACATCAGAATGAAAAAGATCGTAAGTTCCACGCCTCTTTGTTCACGCTTATCCACTTTGGATGTGCCTTTGTAGTCGACTGCTCGAAGCAAATACATCAGTCCACCGGCAAAGCCGACTCCGAAGAAAGCTTCACCTGTAGCTGCGGTTGTTACATGGATCTTGAGCCAGTAACTTTGCAATGCCGGAATTAAGGGCTGTACTTCACTCGGGAAAACAGAAGCATAAGCAATGATGATAAAGCCAATCGGTAATGCGAATACTCCAAGGACAGGCGTGCGATAAATGAGATATACGATCAAGAAGGCAAACATGATCATCATACCTAGAAAGGTCATGAATTCGTACATATTCGATGTCGGGATATGATTACCTTCCGCCCATCTCGTAAAAAAGAAAGTCACGTGACACGCAAATCCAACTAATGAAGCAATGAAAGCAACAAAACCCCAACGCTTCGTATGTTGTTCGGGGTCACGGTTACTCCATTTCCTACCGGTTATCGAGAGGACAAACAATAGAAATGCAACGAGGTAAACGAAAAAAGCTATAAGTAAAAAGGTGCTGCTCAGTGAGTTAACATTCACCCCTGGTCTCCTCCAATATCTAATGATTTCGGTAAAACTTCTATACCATTCTTCTTGAGTGCTCCTGCTACTTCATTCCGAAGTCCAAACCAATTCTTGTTCGTATGACCGCCCAAAGTAAGCTTCCCGTTATCAATTCGAATCCAGATACGGCGATGCTGCCAATAGAAGCCCATAATCACACCAATCATGAATATAGCAGATCCTACCCAAATATACGGCATAGCCTTGTCTACGCGAATGTTCAGATAGGTTGTATAATTGGCAAATTGAACACCTTCCATAGAGCCGACTGCAAGCTTCAGCTTCTGGCTAATCGGGCCGTTAATTGTATCTTGTGAGAACGTTTCTTTATCTATTTGTCTTGGGAAGTACAAGTAAGGTACACCGTTAGCTGCTAGATCTGGACCTGTAATGCTAAATATAAATGCAGGTGCCTTGGGCTCATTTGACTTGCTAATGGGTTGTCCCTTTTCCAGACCAAACTCGGGGAAATACCCTTTCAGCGTCAGCTTATAGGGACCTGCTTGATATTCATCCTTAGGATTATTCATCGGCAATTCAAAGCTTCCATAAGACTCACCTGTTGCAGGATTGCTAAGTGTTGGCTTCACGGAGATGAGCATTGGTGTAGATTTATAATCGAATTGATAAGCTTGAAGACCTTTGTAATCAAGTGGATGATTCACGATGATGTTCTCTTTGTGCACTTCGGTAAGTACCGGTTCTTTGGATGAATCGTCACAATTCGCGGAACAGTGATACAAAACTGCCTGAGTTTCATAGGTTTTCGGGACAATTTGTCCTTTAGCCTTAATACTTTCTGGCAAATCTTTCTCGTCATACAGCTCCAACGTGAACTTTTCATTTTTAATGAAATAGGAAGTGTGAGGGATTGCTTTGGTTTCCCCTTCTAGAATACCCATGTACTCATCCATATGCCAGCCTGGAATGCTTCTCATTAACACACCGATCAGAAAAATAATAAGACCAATATGATTGATATAGGGGCCCCAGCGGCTAAAACGGTATTTCTCAGCTAATAGCGCTGTTCCATCTGTATGTACACGATAATTTTTTTTACGCAAAAGCGCACCAAGCTTATTTGTCCATGCTTCCTCATCCGTTCCCGGCGGCAGTTCGGTGACAAGTGTCACTTTCTGTCTCGTGAGAAAATTCAAGTGTTTGCGAATCTGCTGCTTAGATAGCGCGCGATATAATGGTAACACCCGATCTAAACTACAAATGACTAGGGATGTTCCTATCATAAATAGCAGCGTGATGAACCACCACGAACTAAACGTGTGGGAGAAGCCAAGAAAGTGATAAATGGTCCCGAGTGTACCATAGTTTTGCGAATAATACTGAGCAGGATCCATATCTAAGAACGTATTTTCTTGTGGAAAAATAGTTCCGACGGCAGATGCGACGACCGTCCAAATAATGATCCATACCGCTATTTTAACCGAGGAAAAGAAATTCCAGACTTTATCCAGCAAAGAAGGGTTCGATTTCTGAGAGCGACGGGCCATACCGTCGTATCGCATTTCCAGTATATCTCTGCCCTCCGTGTCAATCAGCGGATTACCACAAGATTCACAAAGCGTAGTGCCTGTGGGATTTTGATGCCCGCAATCGCATTTGGTGTTGTAGAACATGATGACCTCCTGAAAACTTTAAGCATTCATTCATTTTAAGACTTGTCAACCAACTTAGCGATCGATTCATCGATAAAAGACTCCGTCATCTGACCGATTTTCTTCACGGCCACTCTGCCGTCTGCACCAATAAAGAAGGTTGTCGGATAATCCATGACGCCATACTGCTTACGTACGACTTCTTTGGCATCCAGGAGTACAGGCATATTCAACTTATACTGATCCATGAAGCTTTGCACCGTTACTTTATTCTTATCCACATTAACCTCTAAGAAAACCACGCCTTCTTTGCTCCATTTATCATATTGCTTTTGGAGAGCAGGCATTTCTTCTTTGCACGGCGGGCAAAAGGTTCCCCAGAAATTAACCAAAACCGGTTTGCCTTTATATTCCGATAATTCATGTGTTTTACCATCTAATCCGACTAAGGAGAAATTCGTCGCTTTGTCGCCTGTTTGGGGATACTTCTTGCTGTCAGATGCCGACAAATTGGTAATAATGGTAAACACGCCAATAATAAGCACGACCGCAAATATCCCAATCTGTACCCATTTCTTATTTGGACCCACGTATAATCACCTTCGCTTTTTTAACAATGTTAGTTTTTTCACATAGGTTTATTCTTTTATTATAACGAAAAGAAGGCCAATTCTTATTGGCCTTTTTGAACGTTATGTGTCTTGAGAGCTTCGTTCCTAAGCTCCTCAACCTCTTTAGGCGTCAAGTGACGATACTTGGCTCTTGGCAAGCCAGTTAAAAAGATTGGACCGAATTTAATTCGTTTTAATTTGATCACAGGAAAAGAGATGGCCTCGAACATACGTCTGACTTGTCGATTCCTGCCCTCGTAGATCGTAATTTGAATAATGGACTCATTCTTCTCCATATTCACATCCGCATATTCAACCTCAGCCGGAGCCGTCATGCCATCCTCTAACTGTATACCCGTTTTTAGCTTGTCTAATAACGTTCCGTGCGGTACCCCTTTTACAGTGGCTTGATAGGTTTTGGGAACATGATGTTTAGGATGCGTGAGTAAATGGGCAAATTCACCGTCATTCGTGAGAAGGAGCAACCCTTCTGTATCATAATCCAATCGTCCGACCGGATAAACGCGTTCTCTAATCCCAGGCAAGAAGTCCGTTACAACTTTACGTCCCTCTGGGTCCGTAGCACTTGTAATAACACCTTTGGGCTTATTCAAAATCACATAGATCTTCTTTTGTTGACCAATAGCACGTCCATCAACTCTAATTTCATCTTCTTCCGAGTTTACTTTCACGCCAAGCGTGGTGACGACTTCACCATTCACTTGAACACGTCCCGCTGTGATAATTTCCTCACATTTCCGACGGGATGCGATCCCCGCTTCGGCTAATACTTTTTGCAGTCTTTCCATGATCCGCTTTCACCTCAAGCTAATGATAACGGAGTTCCATGTAAATCTCAAGAGCGAAGACTTATTGAGTCTGTTATTCGGTTGCAAGGCACGATGGAATAATCATTTTAAGTGAATACCAAAAAGCAGATGATGATGGAAGCAATAAAGCCGACTAAGTCAGAAATAAGCCCTACTTTTAGCGCATAACCAGCCTTCCGAATGCCGATAGCGCCAAAATATACCGTAATCACATATAAAGTCGTATCCGTGCTCCCTTGAACCGTCGAAGCAATCCGGCCAATCATGGAGTCAGGGCCAAACTGCTCGATAAGATCCGTTGTAAAAGCTAGCGAACCCGCTCCAGTAATCGGACGCAGGATGGCCAAAGGCAGCACTTCGGTTGGAACTCCGATGCTTTCAAAGAATGGACGCATCCAGCCGATTAACAAATCCATCGCACCGGAGGCACGGAAGACAGATATGGCTACCATCATACCTACTAGATGAGGGATGATTTTGATTGCTGTATCAAAGCCCTCTTTAGCTCCGTCAACAAACGATTCGTAAACAGGCACCTTTCGATAGGCCGCGTATAAAGGAATGAAGACGATCATGATAGGGATTGCCCATGCTGAGATGAGCGAAACGAAGGCATACATTCGTAATCATCCTTTCAAAGGAGGGATGGGTGAGCGTGACCTTCGATACCATCGATCCACAAAAATAGCCGCGGCCGTCGAAATGACAGTCGCAATTAGCGTTGTGCCAACGATTTCCGCAGGATTCAAAGAATTGTAGTTCATTCGAATGGCAATTAACGTCGTAGGAATAAGTGTAATACTTGAAGTGTTAAGCGCTAAAAGTGTACACATAGCTGTGCTAGCCGTGTCTTTATCGGGATTCAGCTTCTGCAGCTCCTGCATCGCCTTAATCCCCATAGGTGTAGCCGCGTTCCCAAGACCAAGAATATTGGCACTCATATTGGACATGATGTAGCCGATGGCTGGGTGATTCTTAGGAACACTAGGGAATAAGAAACGAACCGCCGGCTGCAATAATCTCGCAAGTTTGCTAAGAAGACCAGCATCTTCGGCTATCCGCATCATACCCATCCAAAAGACTAGCACGCTAATGAGTCCAAAGCAGACCGTAACTCCGCTCTTAGCACCATCGAAAGCTGCTTGTGTGACTGTTTCCACATTCCCATTAAATGCCGCCACGCCAAACCCAACAACAATAAAAAACAACCATATCCAATTCACCATATCGAATGGCCTCCTAAGAGTATTGCTTTAGCAAAACTAGCATTGTAAGCATAAGTTTAGTTTAATCCGCCCATTGTGGTTCCGAGACTGTAAACAGGCTCTGTATTAACAATCTACAAATATATCCGTAGTGTGAGAGCCATGTATCTTGATACGCATTACTTTCTTTAAAGGAGAATGTGGACTGACTAGTCGCTTGCAGTAACGGGCTTGTTGAATCATAGATGGGTACAGTTTGAATTGACTTCTGGTTGAGTGAAAATTGCAGCGTCCCTCGTTCGGCTAACCGATATTCCATAGAAGCTGGATCGACTAGTGCTACTTTCCGAGTCAGTTGCGCAGCTTCACCTTCAGCTAATGGATAAGAGAACGTCCTCCCCGCAACCCAAGGAGTGCCCTCAACGGCATCGCCTTTCTTGACAATCGTTTGTAACGGATAATATTTAAAACCATATTGAAGTAACCGAGCATGATCCCCCCAATCATCCGGATCATTGAGCGTAACAACGGCAAGATGCTGGCCGTCTCTCGTGGCTGATGAGACCAAGCAGCGCTTGGCAAGCTTCGTATAACCTGTTTTCACACCGTCAGCACCTTCAAAGAGAGACAGCATTTTATTTTTGTTAAGCCATGAATAATCCCAAGCTTCATTCGGATTCGGCACTTTCTTGATTTTCGTGGAAACAATGTCTTGAAATACAGTATTTTTTAGCGCATAAGCCGTCAGCTTAGCCATATCATTCGGACTGGAGCGATGACCTTCTCCCTCATCGAGGCCCGAAGGATTGGTGAAATGCGAGTGTTCCATACCGAGCATCTTGGCCTTCTCATTCATCAAATAGACGAAGCCTTCCACACTTCCTCCAATATGCTCGGCGATTGCGGTTGCTGCATCATTTCCGGAACGCATCATAAGACCATACAGCATGTCGTGCAGACGCATTTCTTCGCCAAGCTTTAGATAAATGGAAGAACCTTCTTTGCCGAACGCATTTTTACTAACCTTGACTTTATCCGTCAATTTACCTTGTTCAATCGCAATGATAGCGGTCATAATTTTGGTCAAGCTGGCTATTCGCATAGGCGTGTCCCCTTTTTCACTATAGAGGATACGGCCTGACTCCACATCAATAAGGGAAGCACCCACTGCATTCGTATGGATGCCAGGCGGTGCTGCCTCCACTTGTCCAAATGGCGCCAAAAGTATACTAATGATCGCGCCCCATAATAGGATAAACCTGACTCTTATCTTCATCGTCTTCCCCCTACGCAAAAGAACTTGTACCTTGTTTGACTAGACAAAACTTTGTACAAGTATATGCTTATGAAATGGGGATATGTCCAAGTCTTCTTATTTACAAAACAGAAATCAGTCCGTATAATGAGAAATAATTCAATACGGAGATCACCGGAGGAGCCTGCCACAGCAGGCTTCTTTTTGCGTTTTTTGGGGTTCCCCTTGAATATGGACATACTTAAACTTACAAAGTCAGTCAAGCTAAAGCTTAAAAGCGGAGAGACTTTGAGCATAGCTCAAAGATCCCTATATTAGGAGGAAAACATGCTAACTTGGATTGCCTTGCTTATTTTTATTGTGACGTATGCGCTCATTATTTCTGAGAAAGTGAATCGTGCGGTCATTGCCTTACTTGGTGCTGTGATCATGGTATTTGCCGGTATCCTAGATGTGCACAAAGTGTTTCAACAGTATATTGAATGGGAGACCATCACTCTTCTTATTGGCATGATGATTCTCGTAGGAATTACGAATCAAACGGGTGTATTTCAATTCATCGCCATCCGCGCCGCGAAAGCTGTGAAGGGGGATCCCTTGCGAATTTTACTCGTGCTGTCTGTGTTAACAGCAGTTGGATCAGCCCTCTTAGATAACGTGACAACGGTTTTATTGGTCGTTCCTGTCACTATTGCGATTACTCGGATACTAGAAATTAACCCCACCCCTTTCTTAATGTCTGAAATCATAGCTTCCAATATAGGAGGTACAGCTACACTCATTGGTGATCCTCCCAACATAATGATTGGATCTGCTAACCCGCATTTAACCTTTAATGCCTTTCTGCTCAATTTAGCGCCTATTACGATCCTTATTTTCGGTGTTGCCCTATTCATGCTGTATATGATGTATAGAAAGCAATTGAAGCCTAATCCTGCATTGCAAACTAAACTATTAGAGTTGAATGAACGTGATTACATCAACGATAAGCTGCTCATGAAAAAATCTTTACTTATTTTATCACTGACGATTATCGGATTTATGCTTCATGCGATTATTCATGTTGATGCCGCAGTTATCGCTATAACGGGTGCTATTTTGCTCATGCTTTTCGGTCTCAAGGAACACGATGTGGAACAAGCTTTTGATTCTATTGAATGGGTAACGATTTTCTTCTTTGCTGGTCTTTTTAGCTTAGTGGGAGGTTTACAAGAGGTTGGATTAATTAAAGCTCTAGCCATGAAAGCTCTAGCTGTTACGGAAGGAGACATCACTACCGCTTCTTTATTAATTCTCTGGGGTTCTGGTATTGCATCAGCGACAATTGATAATATTCCATTCGTTGCTACGATGATCCCCTTAATTAAAGATATGGCTGAGGGGCTTGGACTTGCCGTTGATTCGGAGCCAATCAATATCCTATGGTGGTCGCTTGCTTTAGGGGCTTGTTTAGGAGGAAATGGCACAATTATCGGCGCTTCGGCCAATGTTATCGTTGCCGGACTCGCTGCCAAAGAGGGCAAAGGTTTCAGTTATATAGAATTTCTGAAGGTGGGTGCACCTATAACCATTGTGTCTCTGGCATTAGCCCATGTATATATATATATCCGTTACCTGCTGTAGAGGAATAAAACATGAAAAAGCTGTCCCCAAAGGACAGCTCAAACGATGGCCAATCAGCTAAACAATGAAATTTTGATTCTCGATATTAGTTACATTTGTCCCGGTAGCACCTACAGTACTGGCAGGTGTCTTGGCGCCAAAACCTTTAATCATGCTTTGGATTTTGTCTACCACTTGCGGTGCCGAGTCAATGAGGCGTTCAAGAATATGTGTTTGGTTGTCCAGCGGAACAACTTTCACGCCATTCTTGCCTACGACGAGGAAAGCAATAGGTGTTATAGATACCCCGCCGCCGCTACCGCCGCCGAAAGGAAGAGCAACCTTCGCATTCAGCGCATCGCTTCTACCTACAGATCCGCCTTCGATTTCAATTTCTGAATCTGTCACGAATTCGCTGCCGCCTGCGGCAAAACCGAAACCTACTTTGGAAATCGGCATGATAACACTACCATCAGGCGTTTCAACAGGATCACCGACAATCGTGTTAACGTCGACCATTTCTTTAATATTTTCCATGGCGACTTTCATGAGGCCTTGAATCGGGTGTTCGGACATGATCGTATTCCTCCTTAGAGTTGTTAGCCAAATAAACTGGCATCGGAAGCAAAAACGTCAAAATGCAATAATGGTTCATTTGTATAGTGCCCTTAGTGGATTATCGTTATGTACACTTTAAGAAGCGGTTTTAACTCGTGATCTTATCTTCATTGTTTTCAAAACAATTTGAATCCACGTGCGAATACCACCTTTTACTTTGGCCGCTCTGCTAATCAAACGAACTCCTGCAACTACTACAAACCATACGCGGATACGTCCTGCAAAACGAAAATCGGTCGAAAATTGCTTCTCATTATATTGCGGAATAACATCAATCTGCGGCTTAGCCGTTAACTTCACATAGCGAATGGAAAAACCAAGCAGCGAAGATTTGATTCCCCATATTGCCCCTGTTGTAATTGCTGTTTCAGGAGCATCACCTACGCCAACGCGAGTTATCCATTTCAAATCGGTACATTCGACTTTCGCTAATGTCTGCTTCATCCAATCATAAAGGTTTAATGTATGTACAAGTGCTTCCTTAGCTTGATTGTAAAGGTAGAGTATTTTTTCTTTCGTGATATGATCCTTGCTTTCATCTTTAAGTTTGGAACTGGATTTGGTTATGGTTTCCGATTTAATCATGATCCCCTTCGTAAAGCCTTTGAATTGTATGATTGGAATGACGTAACGATAGCGTATAAGCCCGAATAACGCCCGCATTTCCACTGATAACGTATCGTTGTCCTTCACTCTCGTGAAGTTGAACTCTCCACGAATGAAACTAAGTAAGAAAACGATGATCGCAAAAATGATAAAAAGAAACACAATCCACAGCCACAACAACTTAGAATCCCTCCTAATATAGACAAAAAACTCCGCCTGCAAGAAAAAGTCTTCTCGTAGGTGGAGTTAGTATGACCCTAAAAAGGAAATGAAATGCATGTGTGCGCGTTCTTATTCAGTTTCATCACTTACATCTTCAAGCGTAATCTGCTTCTGATCCCCGCCTAATCGGTCAAATAATAGACGTGTTTCTTCTTCAAGATCAAAATTCCCTTGGAAGCTTGCTGAATCCGGGAGCTCTGTAATCGAACTAAGCCCGAAATATTCTAGAAATTGCTTGGAGGTTCCGTACAATATCGGTCTACCTACCGCATCGGCGCGTCCGACTTCCGTTATCAAGTCTTTGCCGGTTAAGGTTGCCAAGGCCCGATCGCATTTCACGCCGCGGATCTCCTCAATTTCGACCCTTGTAATTGGCTGTTTATAAGCAACGATGGATAAAGTCTCTAACGCGGCTTGCGATAAGGATGATCGTGAAGGTGAATAAGCTAGTCGTTCAAAATAGGGCGCATGCTCAGCTAAGGTTGTTAACTGATACGCTCCAGCTACTTCCACAATCTGAACGCCACGACCCTTTCGTTTGAACTCTGTTCTCATATCTTTAAGCAGATCACGAACCAAATAAAGATCAAGCTCCATGACTTCAGCTAATTGCTTGGCATCCAAACCTTCGTCGCCAGAGGCAAAGAGCAGTCCTTCAATAATTGATTTCATCTGTTGGAAATTGAGTGTCAATGTCAGAAACCTCCTCTTTCGCTTGGATGACGATGTCTTCAAACAGCTTGTACTGATAGCAAATAACTTTTTTCATTTTCATTAATTCGAGTATCGCTAAGAAAGTCACAACAATTTCTTCACGTGTCATTTCGTAATCGAATAGCTTCGAGAAAAGCAGCTTGCCGCCTTTAACTCTAAGTAAATCGACTACCTCTCTAATGCGTTCTTTGACAGATATTTCATCTCTACGTATTCTCGTAACCACATTGCGGTTAGCCAGCTTCCTTAGCGTTCGCTGAAAGGCAAACAACAGATCTGCGACATCAAGCCCCTCAACCGGGTTCTCCTGGATATCAGGCAAGTATGATGTCAAATCCTCAGGTTCCCGCGTGTAAACCAGACTACGTTCTACTTCTTTATCCCTAAGCATATCGGCAATCGATTTGTACTTTCGGTATTCAATCAGCTTCGCAACAAGTTCTGCGCGAGGATCTAGAGAGTCGTCCATATCATCAAAATATTCATCAAATTCAATAACAGGCGGCTTAGGTAATAGCATTTTGCTCTTGATAGAGAGAAGAGTTGCTGCCATCACAAGAAATTCACTCGTAATATCGAGCTCCAATTCATGCATGGCTTGAACATAACCCAAGTATTGGTCTGTAATTTCTTTGATCGGAATATTATAAATGTCAAGTTCATTTTTATCGATAAGATGAAGCAATAGATCAAGGGGGCCTTCAAATGCTTCTAGCTTATAGGTTACTTTCATTTCGTTCTCCCCCTTGTCATATTGAAAATAAATTCATAACAAATTGCGCGGCAAACGGATAAACATGTCCGAGCGCCCATTGACCAACTGGAGTAATCAGTAAAACAATAACTAGAATAAGTGCATAACGTTGATTGCGTGCAAACCATCCTTGCTTGTGAGAAGGAACAAGTCCTTTCAAAATATGCCAACCGTCGAGCGGGTAAAGGGGCAGCATATGTATCAGACAAATCATTAAATTAACGATGACGCAGTACTGCAAATAGACTCGCCACTGTTCAACGGTTATGGACTCGGTCCCTCCTAACAAAGAAGGAAGAAAGAAGTAGAGCCACCAGAAGAACAAAACGAGCAACAAATTCGTAAAAGGACCCGCTAGATAAACAAGTGTATGGGATAGCCTCGGTCTTTTCTTAAATCGTGATTCATCTACCGGTAATCTCTTCGACCAGCCATAGGGTCCGAAGATGATCATAGCTAGCCCCAAGGCATCTAAATGTGCCAAGGGGTTTAGCGATAACCGTTTGCTTTCTCGAGCTGTACGATCTCCGAGCAGCCAAGCTACCCCCGCATGAGCTGCGTCGTGCAGCGTCATTGCGACCAGAAAAGCGAACAACCTAGGCAGCAGTGTTTCCAGATGATAATAAGAAAGCATTACGAAGTGAATTGCTTCGTCAAATTCGCCATTTCAATCGCTGTTACGGCAGCTTCCCAGCCTTTATTTCCAGCTTTGGTACCCGCGCGTTCCACCGCTTGCTCAATGGAATCTGTAGTCAAGACGCCGAAAATCGTAGGTACGCCCGTTTTCAGGTTAATAGCAGAAACACCTTTCGCTACTTCGCTGCACACATAATCAAAATGCGGAGTTGATCCTCGGATTACCGCACCCAGTGTAATAACAGCATCGTATTTCCCGCTTTCAGCCATTTTTTGAGCGATTAACGGAAGTTCAAATGCGCCTGGAACCCAAGCAATATCTACTTCATCTTCATTTACACCATGACGTTTCAGAGCGTCCTGTGCGCCACCCAACAATTTGGATGTAATAAATTCATTGAAACGTCCTACAACGATACCATATTTTAAGTTTTGTGAAATTAAATGTCCTTCAAAAATGTTAGCCATGGTGAGATACTCCCTTTCTTATTTGAACAAGTTATTTGGATTAGATTGGATTTAAATGCCGCTGCCCGAGTCGTGGAAACTGAGCATATGACCAAGTTTGTTTTTCTTCGTTTGTAAATAATGGAGGTTATCAGCCTTACTATCCATTTGAATCGGAACCCGCTCAACCACTTCAAGGCCGTAGCCTTCCAGACCTTTAATTTTGCGAGGATTATTCGTTAATAGACGAAGCTGCGTGATGCCAAGATCTTTCAAAATTTGCGCACCGATCCCATAATCCCGAAGATCTGGAGCAAAGCCTAGCTTAATATTCGCTTCTACGGTGTCTAATCCCTGCTCTTGCAAGGCATAAGCCTTCAATTTATTGATTAAACCGATTCCGCGACCTTCCTGTCGCATATATAATAATACACCATTGCCCTCTTCATCAATCTGTTTTAATGCCGCATCCAATTGTGGACCGCAGTCGCAGCGATGAGAATGGAAAACATCTCCAGTCAAACATTCGGAATGCACACGTACCAAGGTCGGTTTTGAAGGGTCAATTGTCCCTTTAACAAGGGCTACGTGTTCTTTGTTATCAAGCAGGTTCGTATAAGCAATTGCCTTGAATACGCCGAAGTCGGTAGGAAGCTTAATTTCAACCTCACGTTCAACTAATTTCTCCTGCTGATTCCTGTAATGGATTAAGTCCTGAATCGTGATAATACACAAGTCATGTTTCGCTGCAATTTCCATCAGATCCGGTACACGAGCCATCGTCCCGTCTTCCTTGATGACTTCACAAATGACGCCTGCTGGGTAAGAGCCAGACAAGATAGCTAGATCTATTGTCGCTTCTGTATGTCCAGCTCTGCGAAGGACTCCGCCGTTTTTGGCAATCAGAGGGAAAATGTGGCCAGGTCTGCGGAAATCCTGTGGTTTTGTTGCGGGATCAATCAAGCCCATAATCGTTCTTGAACGCTCATGCGCAGATATCCCTGTGCTTGTATCCATATGGTCAACAGAAACGGTAAACGCTGTTCCGTGATAATCCGTATTCCGAGCGACCATGGGAGGCAGCTCAAGTTCTCGTGCACGTTCTTCCGTTATAGGTGCACAAACGAGCCCGCGTCCCTCTCTGATCATGAAATTAATGACCTCTGGCGTAGTTTTATCAGCAAGTGCGATAAAATCGCCTTCGTTCTCACGATCCTCATCGTCTACAACAATAATGACTTTACCTAGTTTAAGATCCTCTAGCGCTTCTTCTATTGTGTTGAAGTTTATTTGTGTCATATTCACCTCTCCTTAGAGCTTTGCTTTAGCAAAGCTTTCTTCAAGTTCCTACATAAAGCCGTTATCGGCGAGAAAGCTCGCAGTTAGCGTACTTTGCTTTTTCCCTTTTCCATCCGAAGATTCAGATGGACCGAACTTTAGTAGACGCTCCATATATTTACCAAGCACGTCGCATTCCATGTTGACTGTATCCCCGGCCCTTTTATCATGTAGGACCGTTTGAGCAAGGGTATGCGGGATGATGGATACCGCCACTTCACGATCATTGACATCAACAACGGTAAGGCTTATGCCGTCAACTGTGATGGAACCCCCGGAAATGATATATCGGAAAATATGTTTGTTCTCCGGTTCGAACCGGTAAACAACGGCATTTTCTTCGGGTATTCGTGAAAGGATCGTTGCGGTTGCATCCACATGCCCTTGAACAATGTGCCCGCCGAACCGGCCATTCGCTGCCATTGCCCGCTCCAAATTCACGCGTGTGCCTGTTTGTAGTTTGCGAAGATTTGTCTTGCGGTATGTTTCTGGCATAACATCCACGGAAAATGAGTCGTTATCAAAGGATATAACCGTCAAACAGACGCCATTTACAGAAATACTGTCACCCAGGTGGACATCTTCTAGTACTTTCTTGGCTGCGATGGTCAATACCATCGCTTGCCCTTGACTATGAATGCGGCGCATGTGGCCGATTTCTTCGATAATTCCGGTAAACATGCAAGTCCTCCATTCGTTAGCTCTTATAATTCGGATAGCCGGTTACGCATATATCCGGTCCGAACTGCTCGACCTTGAGTCGGTCGAGCGTAATCGCATCATCCATCTTCGCGAAGCCATCGAAGTTGATGTTTACAGGTGCTGCAGAGCCTCCGCCGATGAGTTTCGGCGCAAACATCAGCACCAGCTTATCAATCAGGCGCTGCTCCAGCATAGCGCCATTGAGCTTCCCTCCACCCTCTAGGAGGATGGAGCCGATCTCGCGCTCGCCGAGCTGCCGCATGGCGAGCGTCAGGTCCACCTGCGGGCCATCCCCGCAGGTGAGGACCGTTATGCCGCGCGCTTCAAGCGCGGCACGCCGCTCTGCGGGCGCCTGCGCGCTCGCGAGCAGGATCGTCGGCTGACGATCCTGCTCCGTGAGCACCCGGGCGCCCAGCGGGACTCGCAAGAGCGAGTCCGCGACGATCCGTACCGGCTGCACAGCCGGTACGTCGCCGCGCGCGCTCAGCAGCGGGTCATCGGCGATGACCGTGCTGGCGCCGACCATGATCCCCTGATGCCGATGGCGCAGGGTATGAACGAAGGCACGCGACGCTGGCGACGTGATCCACTTGCTGTCGCCGGTCTTCGAGGCGATGCGACCGTCTAGCGTGTTCGCCGTCTTCATCGTCACATAAGGCATGCGGGTGACGATGTATTTGTTGAAGGCCTCGTTCATTGCCGCGGCCTCCTCTGCAAGCAGCCCAACCGCCACGTCGAGACCATGCTCGCGCAGCTTAGCGATGCCTGTCCCAGCAACCTGCGGGTTCGGATCCGTTCCAGCGACGACAACCCGTGACACACCGGCCTCAATGAGTCGGTCGCTGCACGGTGGCGTCTTGCCAAAGTGACTGCACGGCTCTAATGTCACATAAGCCGTACTGCCCTTAGCTTCCTCGCCTGCCATTTGCAAGGCGAGAACCTCGGCATGGCCATGTCCGCGCTTCAGGTGCGCTCCCATGCCAACGATGCGTCCATTTTTAGCAAGGACACACCCTACTACGGGATTAATCCCTGTCTGACCAAGAGCACTTTCAGCCATTTGCAAAGCAAGTCTCATGTAAGCTTCGTCATTCAGTACATGCACGAAGTTCACCGCCTTTCAGGTTCATTCCAAAATTTGAATGCAAAAAGGCCCCTCCGTGTATCGGATAGGGGCCAGAGATTGTCTAGATAACACGAAGAAGCTTCATCCATCCATACTTGCCGCATTTTTGATCAAATCAAACAACAACGACGTATCTGCTTCAAAAAACAGACCTGCCGAATTTTTGTTTACGTGAAAAAATGTACAAGCATGCATAGCGAATCAAATGTTCGCGTTTTCCTTCTCCCATCCAGACTATACTGTCGGTTCCGGAATTGCACCGGATCAGCCGTAGCGAAGCTATGTGTCAGGTACCGCTAGCTTCAAAACGGGTCACGGACTTATCGAAATCATGTAACGGGTACATGCTATCGAATCACCGCCGGTGTGGAATTTCACCACGCCCCGAAGGTTTTGCATACATAAGAAAGTAACTTACAACTAAGAACTAGCTAAAAATTACTTTGGTAATGAAAAATTTATCACTCACACTTACAAAAAGCAAGTGCTTTTTTCCTTTTCACATTAATTTCTTACTTTTTCAATGAATTCACTCGGAATTAAATCAAAAAAGAAACCTATTGAAATAAATCAACAGGCCTCTTTTTAAATATGGCGAATTATACTTCTACAACTTCAACTTTCTCCATCAAATCTTTGCCTTTGAAAGCATCGACTAGTTCCATACCTTTGGATACTTTACCGAATACGGTGTGTTGTCCATCCAAATGTGGTTGCGGTTGGTAAGCAATATAGAACTGGCTTCCACCTGTATTTCTGCCTGCATGAGCCATAGCCAAAGAGCCGCGCTCATGTTTGTTCGGGTTGATTTCACAGTTGATTTGGTAACCAGGGCCACCAGTTCCTGTTCCAGTAGGGCAGCCACCTTGTGCTACGAATCCTGGAATAACACGATGAAAAACAAGTCCGTTATAGAAACCGGAGTTTGCTAATTTTTCAAAGTTAGCAACGGTATTCGGTGCATCGTTTTCGAAAAGATCGATAACGACTTCGCCGCCACCTGCTAGTTTAATTTTTGCTTGTTTGGCCATTTGTGGTCCACTCCTTTAGGAAATAATATCTTATTCTACTATGAAAACATCCATTTCACAAACTGCGCTATATTTCTTACACAATTCTCCCCCGACCATGCCCTGTTTGACTGCGAAAATGCGCTTCCCGCGCAAACGCAAAGAAAGAAACCCCGTGAAGCTGTGGTTTCCTTCTTTTTTATTCAAAACCAATTAAACGGTCTCGCTCATTTGTTTCATTCTTGCAGGAATGACGTCGTTGCCAACGATGTTATCGAACGTTTCGCGTTTCACGACAAGATCACTTTGACCATCTTTCACGAAGACAACGCCAGGACGGCGGATACGGTTATAATTGCTTGCCATTGCATAATTGTATGCTCCTGTGCAAGATACAGCGAGTACGTCTCCAGAATTTACTTTTGGCAGGTTCAGATCCCAGATCAGCATATCGCCGCTCTCACAGCATTTCCCTGCTATAGATACAACCTCTGTCGGTTGCTCTGTAGCGCGGTTAGCCAACATTGCCTCATAGACAGCATCATACAAAGCAGGACGCGGATTATCAGTCATTCCGCCATCTACAGCTACATATTTACGCACTCCTGGAATATCCTTTGTTGTACCTACTGTGTACAACGTAGTTCCAGCGTCACCCACGATGCTGCGGCCTGGTTCAACCCAAATTTCAGGCATTGGAAAATCATTGCTGCCAAAGTTGTCTTTAATCGCGTCTGTAATAGCTTGAACATAAACGGCAACCGGAAGCGGGCTGTCTTCGTTCACATAACGAATCCCAAAACCGCCGCCAAGGTTAATGACCTTGAACGTAACGCCTATTTCTTTGCGAACTTGAACGGCAAAGCCAGCTACTTTCTCAGCAGCTATGCGGAAGCCTTCCACTTCAAAAATTTGGGAACCAATATGGGAATGAACACCCAATAGCTCCACGTTGCTTAATTGCGAAGCCTCCTGAACAGCGCGGAATGCTGATCCATTGCCCATGTCGAAACCGAATTTGGAATCCGTCTGGCCTGTAGAAATATATTCATGCGTGTGTGCCTCAACACCCGGCGTAATACGCAGTAAGATCTTCACCTTTTGGCGCTTCTCTCCGGCAATCGCATTCAACATTTGAAGTTCGATAAAGTTATCTACGACGAAACAGCCAATTTTGGCATCGATCGCCATTTCTAATTCAGTGATTGTTTTGTTATTGCCATGGAAATGAATGCGGTCCGCTGGGAAGCCGGCTTGTAGCGCCGTATAAAGCTCACCATCGGAAACAACGTCAAGTGACATTCCCTCTTCATCTACAATTCGGCACATAGCCATTACGCAGAATGCTTTACTTGCATAAGCCACTTGGAATTTCAGACCAGATGCTTTGAAAGCATCTACGAATTCACGGCAGCGCCCACGTACTAACGCTTCGTCAAATACATATAAAGGTGTGCCGTATTCAGCAACTAATTTCGTTGCATCGACACCGCCGATTTCGAGGTGGCCTTGGTCGTTTATTTTACTAGTACCATGTAAATACATAGCTTTATTTCCCTCTCTCCCTGAACCATCTTCTTGCTATATTCCGCCAAAGAGGTTAATGTACATTACTATTAAAAGTACCATATGGCATGCGCTTTTGACAATACACGCTTCGACATAAAAGCAAAAAAGGACAAGAGAATTCCCTGTCCTTTTTCTGCTATTTGGATTTTGGTTGACGTGTGCCATCGATCGGCTTTGTAATACTAAGCCGCGTTTTGCCTGCAAGCACCGGACGCCGAACCAGGATGGCAAAGAAGCTTTTGGCGTTAAATGGAATAAAGGGCCACATGTAGGGTGCATTAAAGGATTTCCTTGTCGCTAGCAGAATCAACCATATTGTTGAGCCTACTACAAATCCGGGGACATGGAAGATCGATACGATGATTAACAGAGCAAGCCTTACTATTCGATTAGCTAGTCCCAATTCATAGCTCGGTGTCGCGAACATCCCAATGGAGGCGAGCGCCAAATACAGGATAACCTCATTGATAAAGAGACCCGTTTTTACCGCAATATCACCAATCAAAATGGCTGCCACCAAACCCATTGCGGTAGCGAGCGGTGTTGGTGTATGTACGGCTGCCATTCGCATGAGATCAATCCCTATATCCGCTAACAAGAACTGAACCAATAGCGGCAGGGTTCCTTCCTTCTGCGGACCGAGAAATTCTAGTCCCGGCGGCTTTAAGGAAGGATCCATTACCATCATAAACCAAAGAGGGAGCAGGAAAATCGAAGCCATAATGCCAGCAAAGCGTACCCACCTTAAATAAGTACCGATGAAAGGTGTTTGTCGATATTCCTCTGCGTGCTGTACATGATGGAAAAACGTTGTCGGCAGGATCATGACGCTCGGCGACGTGTCCACAAAAACACAGACATGTCCTTCAAGTAAATGGGCGGATACAACATCCGGCCGTTCCGAATATCGAACCATCGGGTATGGGTTCCACCCCTTATTCACAATCGCTTCTTCCAGTTGTTTTTCAGCCAGAGGAAGGCCGTCTATTTCAACATTCTTTATTTTATCTTTTACAGCTTGG
Source organism: Paenibacillus sp. J31P190 (assembly GCF_059692075.1). Classification (NCBI taxonomy): domain Bacteria; kingdom Bacillati; phylum Bacillota; class Bacilli; order Caryophanales; family Paenibacillaceae; genus Paenibacillus; species Paenibacillus sp. J31P190. Next base: position 632,898 of record NZ_JCAUAS010000002.1, read on the forward strand.
ACTAAGTCCGCGTCAGCAATGTCGTTAATATAAGCTACACAGACATCCGTTTTGGTTCGTTTGCCGATTTGCAAGATTTCCAGCTTAAATCTTTCATCGCGAATTCTTCGTCTGACTAATGTCACATTCAATAAAAGAGTTTCCACGAAGCCATCTCGTGAACCTCGGACAACCCGCTCCAAGTCGGGTTCAGCGATCGAGCGAACGGGATAACTTTTGACATCGATCGTAATACCTGCTGTCTCCCCTTCAATGAAAAACGCCGTTCCGCCCATCAATACTTGTCCTACGACTTCAGACATTTTCTTGTAGGACTTCACTTGAATGTGCGGAATTAATTTCTCAATGAATGTTTCCAGGGTATGATGTGCGACTGCTTCTTCGTCCGCATAAGATAGACGTGTAATGATATCGGTTAACACCGTATCTTTGGCAAATCCATTGCAATAGAAGATGCCTACTCGCTTGGAACCGAACACCATTTCTCTGAGGATGAGATCGAAGCTTCGCGTGAGTCCTACTCGTTCTTCCAGCACTCTTCGAACTTCTCGAAGGCTTCGAGGGATATCTTCCTGAATTTTGAGCGCTTTTTCCTCAGACGTCATGTCGGTTATTGGATTGTAAGCAGATAAATTCCCCTCCTCATCTACGGCCAGTTTCTCTGTCTCTCCCTGTGATTCATTTGATTCGATTGATTCGTTAGAGTCATCCTTATCGCTTCCATTTCCTTTTTTCACAATAAACTTCACTTGCACTCCTCCTTAACACACGTTAATAAAACAACCATTCAAACAAGGATCCAAATACTTTACCGAAAATCATCGCCATTAAAAGCAAAATCATATAGGATCCCATGCCAACACGCTTGGCGAGGATGGGCAGCACGTTAATGATTTCTGTTAGAGCTGCCGCTAGCATGCCAACAAAACAACCGGCAAAAATACCTACCACTGCTGTTCCCATCGGAAAAAGGTGCAGCTTTGCATCGCTAAAATCAACCCATGTAAATAAGAGTGAACCCATCACAACCGCCGCTTCATAAGCATGAATTTTTGAAAACGAACGTGTGATCTGGGCAAGTCTTGGAATAATATCCAGCACCACAAGGAACGCGACCATGCCGCTGCCAACAGCGATTCCACCTGCTAATCCGATAAAAGCCGCCAAGAGGGCTTCCCCAAATAGGGTAATCACGCACGGTCTCCTTCCTCATGAATTTTGATATATTCTTCCGTTATCACATAATGGTTTATATTTTCCTGGTACATGAACATTTCCACTTCCAGCGGGCTTGGTTCTTCATTGAATTTCTTCTTGAACAGGTGGTTGAAAAAAATGACCATTCCAACACCAATCCCTAGGGAATACGGGATTTGCAGAATGAGCGGATGCTCCACCTTTTTCCCTGTCATCAATTCATAAATGCGTTGGTGAACTTCCAGCATAGAAACATCCGCATGGAAATTCATGATGGCCAGCCCCGAACCGATGAACAAAAGCAGCCAAACCAAACCGATAAGTATTGGACTTGGCTTTCTAGGATCGGAGATAATCTCGAGAAGCACATGAGGTTCTCCGAAATGCTCAATTTGCAGCTGTGGATAAAGATCTTTCACTTTACGAACGATCAGCATCATATCAATGAGAACCCGATTGCCATCCTCTTGTTGCGGATGATGAATAATCAACTCGTTCAGAGCTTGCTCATATTCAGGTTCCACGAAAATCTGAGCAATATGACGTAAATGCACAACATTCCCCTTGCGAATGCTAGCTTTTCGGCGAAGCCGGATGTATAGATATGGTTTTCCATCCTGAACCATGGTTTCACTCCCCTCAGAGCTTTACGGTGAATCATCCATGTATAGGAGTAGTATGCAAAATCTTTCCTTCCCATAAACACCTGATAAGATGGTAAATTCTCCAGGAATAATGTCATCTGCATTATGGCATAGTAAGATTGAATAACGATAACTTATTCCATATAAAGAAGGTGATAACATGAAAAAATTCGCGTTAACACTAGTGATTATTGGTGCGCTGAATTGGCTCTTGGTTGGGCTTTTCGAGTGGGATTTAGTTTCTGCTTTATTGGGAGGAGATTCTCATCGTGAATCTTCCGGTCTAAGTCGCATTATTTATACGGTAGTGGGCTTATGCGGAATTTACTGCGTGAGATTTTATTCAGACGACAGGCACTCTGCCCGATAAACATGTTCGTGGTCCAAAAAGCCGCAAACTACCCAATAAAAATTAGGGTAATCAGCGGCTCTTTTTTATGCAGTTGCTCATATTTCGAAATGGTTTTAGTTATAGCCGTCCATATTTCGCAACTAAAGGACCCATTAGAGAGGCCATCGCACCTGTTGCAGCTGAAATCATCCCCATCCGACCACCTGTGAAAGATATCAATATGGCAATGATGAAAGAAGCATACAAGCCCACCATTGGGTCTACACCAGCTAGAATGGAGAACGCAATGACCGTTATTTGCAGCATTTATTATTCACAAATCGAGACTATGTCTCTACATAGTCAAATAACCGTTCCTCCGAGGAGGAACGGTTATTTATTTCAAAAGCCTGTTATTGAGCAATCTGATCTTTAATCGATTGCAAAATTTTCTTTTCCAATCGTGATACTTGCACTTGGGAAATACCTAGCCTACTCGCGACCTCGGACTGCGTTTGATCTCGGAAATAACGGAGATAAACGATGAGCCGTTCTCGCTCCGAAAGCGTCCCAATAGCTTCATTCAGCGCAAGCTTTTCGAACCACTTTTCTCCGGACTCATCCGAAATTTGATCCATTAACGTGATAGGATCACCATCGTTCTCAAAGACGGTCTCATGGATGGAAGAGAGAGGTTTGTTCGCCTCTTGCGCGAAAACAACTTCCTCCGCCGTTATCATAAGCTCCTCTGCGACCTCTTTGATCGTAGGCAATCTGCCAAGCCGCTTCGAAAGCTCATCCTTCGTTTTGCGAATCTTATTCGCCAATTCTTTGAGCGAACGGCTTACTTTAAGTGTTCCGTCATCACGAAGAAAACGTTGAATTTCACCGATAATCATCGGTACCGCATAGGTTGAAAACTTCACATCATAAGATAGATCGAATTTGTCTACGGACTTCAGCAGTCCGATACAACCGATCTGGAACAAGTCTTCGGCTTCGTATCCTCGGTTCAAAAAACGTTGAACCACAGACCAAACCAAGCGGATATTGCAGCTGACAAGTGTTTCTCTAGCGAGTCCATCTCCGGATTGGCTGAGGGCGATTAACCGTTTGACTTCCGAATCGTCTAAATAACTATGAGAAGCATGTTTCAGATCGACATCCATAGATCAAACCCCTAATTGTATAAAGCTTTTTTAGATTCAATTCGCTTCAACATGTTTATTTTGGTTCCGATTCCGACGGCCGTCACAACTTCTACTTCGTCCATGAAATTTTCCATAATTGTGAAACCCATGCCAGAGCGTTCCAACTCTGGTTTGGATGTATATAGTGGCTGTTTCGCCTGTTCTAAATCAGCAATTCCTGAACCCTTATCTTCGATCGTAATACGAACCACGTCGTCATCAATTTGCGTCGAAATAATGATAACGCCATCTGTTCTATTGTTATAACCATGAATAATCGAATTTGTTACCGCTTCAGAAACAACCGTCTTGATATCGGTCAATTCATTCAGCGTAGGATCCAATTGAGAAACGAAAGCAGCAACAGCTACACGAGCAAAAGCTTCATTCTCCGAACGGCTGGCGAACTCAAGTGTCATAAAGTTATGTTCACTCATAATGCAACCTCCAAACTGGACATTGCATTGCGTTCGTTGTCCTCTATAGATACAATCTTGAACATTCCAGAAAGCTCGAACAAGCGGTAGACAGCAGGAGCAACGTCACAAACGACCATTTTGCCGCCTTTACTCGTAATCTGCTTATAGCGGCCGAGAATGACGCCTAGACCTGAGCTGTCCATGAAGGATAGATCCTTCAAACTAAGGATTAAATGACGCGTATGCTCTTTGGCAATCGCTTCCTCCATCCTTGCTTTCACAACATCGGCTGTGTGATGATCCAGCTCGCCTTTCAATCTAACAATCAGCGCTCTTCGGCCTTGCTCGAATTCAATTTGCAGGCTCAACATGTTCACTCCTCTCAGCTGAGAGACTTTGAGCATACTCAAAGATCCCGTCATGAAACTTAAGTTTCTACAGCTGAGATGGATTCTCCTGCCCCCCGACAAAACTAGAAGAAAACTGCTAAAACTAGAAGAAAAATGCGCTTATTCGCGAAATCTCACCATTAATCCGTATGAAACAGATTCGATGTGGTCCGCTTGAATAGCTTCCACCAGGACGCTTTATCTACAGCAACTGGAGACTCGAGTGGGTATTCAGCAAGTAAATTATCGCCATTGTAAACAACAATTCTTCCGATTGGTTGCCCCATAGAAATCGGTGCTTTTATGTTTGGATCCAGTTTCAGTTCATGTCGAATCTCCCCAGTGACGGTACCCTTTTTCATTAAAATACTATAATTCTGCTTCGCGACTAACGGTACTGTCGAAACCTGACCTTTATTAACCGTAAAATTTCCAAGACTATCGCCAGATTTAAACAAAGGATAGTTCGTAAATTGCGCAAAAGCGTAATCAAACAGCTTCGTTACTTCAGCATTCCGTGTTTTAGTATTCGGTTCACCGAGCACCACGGCAACGACCCGTAAATTATCCCGTTTTGCTGTTGCAGATAAGCAGAATTTCGCTTCGCTTGTGTATCCCGTTTTCAAACCATCTGCACCGCTGTAGAAGCGCACCAATTTATTCGTATTCACCAGCCAGAATGGCGTTGCCGTTTCTTTTCGCAGATAGTCTTGATAGGCTCCTGTAAATTTAGTAATCCCCTCATGCTTGAGCAGTTCTCTCGACATGACGGCAATATCGTTCGCAGTTGTATAATGATTGGCTACAGGCAGTCCGTTGCAGTTTGAGAAATGGGTGTTTTTCATGCCTAACTGCTGTGCACGGTCGTTCATCATTTGCACAAAATTCTCTTCCGAGCCTGCGATTTTCTCAGCCATTGCCACAGAAGCATCGTTCCCGGAAGCCATGGCAATCCCCTTCAGCATTTCCTCAACCGTCATCTCTTCGCCAGGCTCAAGGAAAATTTGCGATCCACCCATGGAAGCCGCATATTCACTGACCTTGACCTTCTCATCCATTTTAATATTGCCTTTGTCGACAGCTTCCATAATGAGCAGCATCGTCATTATTTTCGTAATACTGGCCGGAGGAAGCTTTGCATCCTTATTCTTTTCGGCAATGACCGTGCCTGTGTCTGCATCCATTAATACAGCGGATTGTGCGTTCGGTGTCAAATCGACCGATGGCGCCTTCTTCTCTTCCGCAAATGCGGCTGGTAAGAGCAGCATCAAACATAGCTGTAAACAGATTAAACTTATTAGCCCTTTTTTTCGCATAGCAATTGTACCCCTCCTGTGATGTATGAAGTGAAAGTCTGACACTTGCAGCTTGAATGACTGCTAATCAGTCTTGACGATTTCCGCACAAAATATTCCAACAGGAAGAAAATAAAAAAGGCACCTTCCGCTTGGAAAGTGCTTGTGCAAATCATTTGCTATTAAACAATGACATCATAAATTAATTGAACGGGAGCAGGTTTGCTATTCTCTATGCGATAGGCTCCTTGAATCATACTCTCGACTGCCTTCACATCTTGTTGATTCGCATGAATGGTACAGATAGATTCCCCAATCTGCACCTCGTCACCGATTTTCCTATTCAACGTAAGACCCACTGCATAATCAATCTGATCTTCCTTCTTGGCACGACCAGCACCAAGCAGCATCGCGGCAATACCGATTTGTTCCGCATTGATCTGATTGATAAAGCCATCTTTCTCAGCGAGCACTTCGAAATGGTAAGATGCCGTCGGGAGGAGCTCAGGTTGGTCAACCACATTCGGATCGCCGCCCTGGCTTGCTATGAAGCGTTTGAATGTCTCTAATGCCTTCCCGTTCAGGACAATATCGCGGACAGCCACCTGAGCCTCCTCAAAGCTCTCAAACACTTTCCCCAGCAGCGACATGTAGGCTGCAACCGAGATCGCTACCTCCGTCAGCTCCTTATCACCGGTACCGCGGAGCACTTCAATGGATTCACGAATCTCATTTGCGTTTCCGATTTCACGTCCAAGCGGCTGCTCCATGTCTGTAATCATGGCGATCGTGTTCCGCTTCAATTGCGTTCCAATATCAACCATCGTACGAGCTAGGGCCCTTGCATCGTCCACTGTTTTCATGAATGCGCCTGAACCGATTTTCACATCCAGCACAATGGCATCTGCCCCGGAAGCTATCTTCTTACTCATAATAGAGCTAGCGATTAAGGGAATTGAATCAACTGTTGCTGTTACATCACGAAGTGCATACATCTTCTTGTCAGCAGGAGCTAAGTTACCACTCTGGCCCACGATGGCAATTTTATTCGTATTCACTGCATGAATAAAAGCTTCTTTCGTCAATTCAATTTGAAAGCCTGGAATCGACTCCAGCTTATCTACCGTACCGCCCGTATGCCCTAATCCTCGGCCAGACATTTTGGCAACTGGGATTCCTAGCGAAGCAACAATAGGTCCAACGATCAGGCTTATTTTGTCCCCAACCCCGCCTGTTGAGTGTTTATCCACTTTAATCCCGGCAATCTTCGATAAATCGATCATTTCTCCCGATCCTGCCATAGCTAGCGTGAGTGCAGAGATCTCTTCACTTGTCATCCCATTGAAGAAAATAGCCATCAATAAAGCTGACATTTGATAATCTGGAATATCACCGCGTGTATATCCGCTAACGATATACGTAATTTCTTGTTCGCTAAGCACTTCACCAGAACGTTTCTTATGGATTAAATCAACCATTCTCATGTGCATTCCTCCTTAAGATTACCTAAGAGTTTTCGCTAGAAAACTTGCATCGTACGCATACTCTTCAAAATCGAAAAAAGGGAGCTCTAGAGCCCCCTCTGATACTACCATTATTGGTTAAGAAACAACTAATTTGGATTTCATTTTGGCATGACCTTCACCACAAGGAAGGACACACTGAATTTCATAAGTGCCTGGTTTATCAAAAGTTATTTGTTTGGAAGGATTTTCTTTATCCAACTTGATATCCAATCCTACGATTTCAATCGCATGTACACCCTCTTTTAAAGACAAGGTAACTTTCGTAGGCTCACCGCTTTTAACCGTATAATCTGCAGAATCGAACTGCCAGTTAGAAGCAGCAATTTTAAGCTGTTGACCTTTGCCAGCGGCAGCCTCTGCTTCCTTAGCCACTTGGCGGTCAGAAATATCTTGAAAGAGGACTCCCAGCCCCAATGCGCCCGCAAGTATAAATAACACAAAGAAAATCCACTTTTGCATGCATATCCCCCTCATAATGTGTTCACTTCATCTATTCTACCTAACATCTTCAGACAATCCCATACATGGTCAGTGGCAAATCCTTGAATATTTTGTGACAAAATTGTGACTGAGCCTTTCGTAAAAACATCCCCCTTATCGGGGGATATCACCATTACTATTGCCCATTTTGTTATAAATTACACACCACTAAGTCTTTCACGTATTTGAAAACCGCCAGTGGATACTGTCTGTTTTTCTCTAAGAAGTGGTTGAAAAGATCGGTCTTTCTCTTTCAGTTCTCTAATATCCCTATTAATTCGGTACGTGCAATCCGGGCAGAGCTTTTGTCCACGAATCGGTTTCGAGCATGAAGCGCAGGGATAGTTCAAATTCGGATAATCCGAAAGCAGCAGCTTCCCCTCTTTAATCCAAGTATGCATTTGCTCTTGTGAAACACCTGTCGCTTCGCTGAATTGCCTATTCGTTGAGCGATGATTTTTACGTAGAAATTCAAGACTGCTCGTGAGCATGGAATCCATGCTGCGGCTGCAATCTGAACATTGGTTTCGCAAATTTTTCTGGAACACTTTCCCGCATCTAGGACAGTTAGCGACCATTAATTGTTGGACTGACATGCTCCATCACATCCTTGTTATGGAATGGGTATCTGTATCTATGACACCCTCTAATATAGTTCTAATTAACTATATATTAGCATGACTTTCTCCGAATTCATAGGTCTCCAGAAGCTTATTTTCATTAAAAGTTCATAAAAAATATAGCCAAATTATCCCAGACGAACCTCGCGAACAAAGGCCTTAACGAGAGCAATGAACTTCGGTTTCGTCCGATTTGCAACAGCCACAACTTGCTCATGCGTCAATGGTTCCAGCTCTTCGCCTATCGCCATATCAGTAATACACGAAATCCCTAACACCTTAAGTCCTGCATGACGTGCTGCAATAACTTCTCCTACCGTGGACATGCCAATCGCGTCGCCACCGATGCGAGCTAACATCGTAAGTTCAGCTGGCGTACAGTAGGTTGGTCCTGTAATCCCCGCATAGACCCCTTCCTGCAGCTTCAGCGGCACCCCATCTTCTCCTGCGACCGTTTGTGCCAGCTCATGAGCCAGCTTGCGGTATTCGCGGTTGTACGCTTCCGACATGTCCGGGAAACGAACACCGAGATCCGCATGGTTAGGTCCGATAAGTGGGTTATCACCTGTCATATTCAAATGGTCGCTAATGACCATAAGATCTCCAGCTTTGAAATCTCGATTCATCCCGCCTGCTGCGTTCGTCATCACAACCGTCTGAACGCCAATGGCTTTCATAACGTAAACAGGAAATACAACCTTTTTCATATCGTAGCCTTCATAATAATGAAAACGCCCCTGCATAACAATAACTTGCTTACCTTCAAGGGTACCTGCAACAAAACGGCCTTCATGACCTTCAACAGTTGAAACGGGAAAGTGAGGAACCTCGCTATAATCGATAGCTATGGGCTGCTCAACCTGATTCGCCATATCTCCCAAGCCTGATCCCAAAACTAATCCGATAACAGGCTTAACTTTGCCTAAACGCTGCTCAATAAAGCTCGCTGCTTCTTTAATTTTATCTATGTAAGTCAGTTCCATTTTGTTCTCCTCTTCTAGTTAAAGTGCTTCAATAATGCCTAGTACTAATTTCAGAAACTTAGGCTTTACTTTCTCTGTCGTTTCCATGACTTCTGCATGGGAGAGTGGCTGGTCCAATATACCTGATGCCATATTCGAAATACAGGAGAATCCAAGCACTTCGATTCCTGCATGACGTGCTACAATCACTTCAGGTACCGTCGACATCCCAACGGAATCACCGCCTAATGTGCGGAACATGCGAATCTCAGCAGGAGTTTCATAGTTAGGACCGAGGAGTCCCACATAGACGCCTTCTTGTAAGTGGAAGTTCTGTGATGCCGCAACTTCGTGCGCCAATTTACGCAGACGTTTGCTGTAAGCTTCCGACATATCTGGAAAGCGAACACCTAAAGCCGAGTCATTCGGTCCGATGAGTGGGTTGCGGTATGTCAAATTCAGATGATCACTTATGACCATAAGATCGCCAACTTGATAGGATTCATTAATTCCGCCAGCTGCATTCGTCACTATCAGCGTTTCTACACCTAGTTCTTTCATAACTCTTACTGGAAAAGAAACCGTTTCCGCGCCATAGCCTTCATAAGCATGAAAACGGCCTTTCATCACTAACACTTGCTTGCCTTGAATCGTACCAACGACCAATTCTCCGGCATGCCCTTCCACAGTAGACACTGGGAAATGGGGAATTCTCGCGTAGTCTACAACGATAGGTTGCTCAATAAGATCAGCTAGAACGCCGAGACCAGAACCTAGAATCAGTCCAATTTGGGGTTTAATATTCGTTTCCTTGCTAATAAATGCAGCTGCTTCTTGAATCTTTTGAATCATGGACGTATCGGACATGGGTGGATTCCTCCTAAGAGATTTCAGTTCACATAGACTGAGTATTTCGTAATCATTTATTTTAAAAGATGCAAGAAGCTCTCGCCTTGATCGGTTGCACTCACGCCAAAATTATCTGCGATGGTCGCTCCCAGATCAGCGAAGGTTCCGCGGATACCAAGCGAAGCAGGGGACTGGAAGCTTGGGCTGTATAACAAAATAGGCACGTATTCGCGCGTATGGTCGGTTCCCGGATGCACAGGATCATTGCCATGATCCGCCGTAAGGATTAATAGATCCTTCGGTCCTAGACCCGCTTTGAGCTGAGGCACATAAGCATCAAACTCCTCCAGTGATCTTCCATAGCCCTCAGGATCACGACGATGCCCAAACAACGAGTCAAAATCGACAAGATTCGTAAATGCCAGTCCTTTAAACGACGAGCCCAGTACCTCTATCGTCTTCTGTATACCATCTAAATTACTTTTTGTTGATGTGGCTTTTGTAACACCTTCACCATCAAAAATGTCATTAATTTTCCCAATCGCAATCACATCAAATCCAGCATCCTTCAAATGATTCATGACCGTTGGCGCTGGCGGTTTCACGGCATAGTCATGGCGATTCGGAGTACGTTTGAAAGCACCTGGCTCCCCGAGGTACGGTCTAGCAATGACTCTGCCCACCGCAAACTCATCCTGCATGGTCAACCTTCTGGCAATCTTGCATGCTTGATACAGCTCTTCTAGCGGAATGACGTCTTCATGTGCAGCTAGTTGAAATACACTATCCGCAGATGTATAAACGATCCAAGCCCCTGTTTTCATCTGCTCTTCTCCGAGCTCGTCTAAAATTTCGGTGCCTGAGGCCGGCTTATTTCCAATGACTTTACGCCCTGTCTCCTGCTCAAATTGTGAAATCAATTTTTCTGGAAATCCATCCGTAAATACATTAAATGGGGTATTCATTCGAAGCCCCATCAATTCCCAGTGGCCTGTCATCGTGTCTTTCCCAACAGACACCTCAGCCATTTTTCCATAATAACCTTCTGGTGAATCAGTTGCAGGAATCCCTTTAATATCAGCTATGCTCCCAAGTCCCATTCGCTGTAAATTAGGAAGTGCAAATCCGCTTACTTTCTCTGCAATATGTCCTAGTGTGTGAGCGCCACTATCGCCAAACTGCTTGGCATCCGGTAATTCGCCGATGCCTACGCTATCCAATACAATTAAACATATTCGTTCAAAGCGCACTCTTGTCCCTCCAAATCAATTCCTAATGTCATCCACCCTCGATTATCTCACTTCCACTCTATGAATGCAAAACAGCAGCTTCCCCTAGGGAAATGCCGCTGTAAGGTTATAATTTCGCTCTTGGATGTGCAAGGTTGTAAACCTCTTTCATTTTGAGCTTGGTGACTTGAACATACATTTGTGTCGAGGAAATATCGGAATGTCCCAGCATTTCTTGAACCGATCTCAGATCTGCGCCATTTTCAATTAAATGGGCAGCAAAAGAATGCCTTAAGGCATGAGGTGTTATCTCATTCGCAATATTCATCTCATTTGCATATTTTTTCAAAATCTTCCAAAACCCTTGCCTCGTCATCCTTGTTCCCAAGTGTCCGATAAATAAGGCTTCTTCATCCGCCGTTTTTTTCAACAACTTCATCCGATAAATATGTATATAGGTCGTTAAACACCGAATGGCGATTGAGCTAAGTGGAATGTTACGTTCTTTATCCGCTTTCCCTATACAGCGGATGAAGCCCATCTGCAAATTGATATCCGTTACATTCAGAGAAATGAGCTCCGATACTCGGATCCCTGTCGCATAGAGCAATTCCAGCATGGCCTTATCACGCGCGCCGCTCACAAGCTCAGGTTGTGGTGCATCAAGGAGCTTCTCTACCTCTCCAATCGACAGCACTTTAGGAAGCTTTTTTTCCAGCTTGGGAGCATCAACATAAATACTTGGATCAGAATCCATTACACGTTCTTTCACTAAATATTGATAAAGTGCTCGAATGGAAACCATATTGCGAGACAAGGTTGCTGATGCTCGTCCGAGCATTTTCATCTGCGATAAGTATCCAGCAATGTGAGTTTTTCCTGTGTCTCTCCAAGTCGTAATGCCTTGCTGTTGTAGATAATCAACAAATTGCTGTAGGTCTCTCTCATAGGATTCCAACGTATTCCGGGATAGTCCCCGTTCAACTGACAAAAATCGGATGAAGGATTGCAAGTCTTTCGTCATCATGCCGATATACTCCTTCGTTATCATGCCATATCTTCATACCGAATAGCATTCAACGATTCCAGTGCGAACTCCTCTTTTTTACGCTTTCTTTATTCCCCATACCAATAAAATAAACGCAAACGGTCACTCATTGTTCCTGTATCCGAAACCGAAGCATGCTCGTGATGGCCAAACACCTTAACCGACTTTCCCGTAGGTGTTCTGTATTTGTTCACAGGTTGAATCCAACCCGTTAGAACAAGCATAACTTGATATAGAATCACAGTCAAAGTCATAAAAAGTAAAATAAAGCGTAAGCGAACAATTAGTTTTCGATATGAAAATATCATAGCCAGTCCTCATTTCTATCCCCTTTTTATGATCAGGATATGAGGCTTGGTCTATGATTATGACAGATCGGACAACTTCACATACGGCATTCCTAGTGCTTCAGCCACTGCGGGATGCGTTACGCTCCCTTTGTACGTATTCACGCCTAATTGGAGTGTGTAATTAGCTGCTACAGCCTGTTCAAAACCTTTATTGGCAAGCTCCATGGCATAAGGTATCGTCACATTGGTTAACCCCAGTGTTGAAGTTCTCGGAACGGCACCAGGCATATTGGCAACCGCATAATGCAGCACACCATGCTTCTCATAAGTGGGATTACTGTGCGTTGTCACACGGTCAATCGTTTCAATCGATCCACCTTGGTCCACGGCAACATCCACAATCACAGCGCCTGGCTTCATGCTTTGAACCATTGCTTCCGTTACTAATCTTGGAGCTCTAGCTCCAGGGATAAGAACAGCGCCTATTAATAAATCCGCCTTCTGTACAGCACTCGCAATATTATGAGGATTAGACATCAATGTTCGCAGTCTTCCTCCGAATATGTCGTCTAGAGCTCTCATGCGATCGGCACTCCGTTCAATAATGACAACATTAGCTCCAAGACCGAGCGCCATTTTGGCCGCATTCGTCCCAACGATCCCTCCGCCCAAAATAATGACATCGGCTGGCGGCACACCGGGTACACCACCCAATAATATGCCGCGTCCCCCATAGAATTTTTCCAAAAAGTGGGCGCCAATTTGTACCGACATCCGGCCAGCGACTTCACTCATCGGTGTCAAAAGCGGCAATGAGCCATTCGGAAGTTGAATCGTTTCGTAGGCAATCCCTGTCACTTTCTTATTAAGTAAATGTTCAGCCAAGTCTCCTGCCGCTGCCAAATGCAAATAGGTGAACAGCATCTGCCCTTCCCGGAAATAACCATACTCTGCTGGTAAAGGCTCCTTAACTTTCATAATCATATCGCTGAGAGCCCATACCTCAGCAGCCTCCGCGACAATAACGGCACCTTCGCGAGCATAGTCCTCATCACCGAAGCCGCTGCCAACACCAGCCCCAGTTTCAACAAGCACTTGATGTCCTCCCATCAAGAGCATACCCGCTCCTCCAGGCGTTAAAGCTACTCTGTTTTCATTGTTTTTGATTTCTTTTGGAACGCCGACTACAATAGGTTGCTGAGTCATAGTTGCTACCTTCTTCCTTATTATCACTAAACATAATGTGCCATCCTTCTATGCGAATTATGTGAGTAAATATCCTACTTTTCTTATTACCTAGTATATGAAAAGAACACAAAAATGCCTGTATGCACAGGGTGTGCTTACAGGCATTTTCATTGTATAAACAGCTTCTATTCGGAAACTGTTATTTTAGATTTGTCCAATGAGTCCGGTTTGCCTCGATCGTTACAGCGATAGCATATACCTTGAAAATCAAGTCGATGATCTAGCACTTGAAAATGAAAATCTTGCTCTAACCGTTCTTCCAAAGGTCCGAGCCAATCTTCCATAATTTCATCTACGGCTCCGCATTGCACGCAGATTAGGTGATGGTGATGATGACGTGTACTGTCGTCACGTAAATCGTAACGAGCGACACCGTCGCCAAAATTCATTTTCTCCAAGACATGCAGCTCACTCAGCAGCTCTAAAGTTCGATAAACTGTTGCCAGTCCGATCTCTGGAGCCTTGTCCTTTACAAGCATAAACACATCTTCAGCACTTAAATGATCTTGTTCATTCTCTAAAAGTACGCGTACTGTCGCTTCCCGTTGAGGGGTTAGTTTGTACCCTTGGGATTGCAATTGCTGCTTAATCTTCTCGATCCTTGCTTCCATATGCCTCCCCCTCAGAAAGGTGGGCATCCAAGCCCAGTTTTAGCCACTCTTTTTATTATAGGGGGAGCTGACTGACAAAGTCAAACAGAAACATAAGTGGATCTCTTATCCATATAGGCCAACAAGCATAGGCGTTACCCATTTCATCATCAATTGTGACATATATCCTTCCCAAAGCGCTGCTCCAAGGAGGAATACCCCCATTAGGAGTGTTAGCGTTGTATATCGCATAAAGGGCTGATATATGTTGCCATTTCGGCTCATGAAGCGATTTTTGATCATATAGATGGAGAACGCCATAGCCGCTACACTGCAAAATAGGATAGCCGGAATAACAATCAGGTTCTGCGGCGCAACGGAAACAAGCGCAAATAACATGCCCTTCCATGACATTTGGCCGACCAGATACCCAACCGTAAACCCAATTAGCACACCTTTGAGAAAGTCCAAAACGAGAATCAGCGGCAGCCCGACAATAGACAAACCAAAGAGCCATATCAACAAAATCCACTTCATATGCATGCCGAAAGCTTGAACGAACGATTGCCTGCTGTCAAACTCCGCACCTTCGTTAATTTCATGAAAAAAACTACCCAAATGACGAGTCATTTCTTGCTTTTGCTCCAAAGAAAGTGCATTCACCATCACGGCGCCGAACACGACCCCTATGATGAAAAGAACGGAGACGAATATAAATAGCGGCAAATTATCCTTCATATATTGTTTCATTGTTAGGTTCCTATTCATCTCGCAGCTCCTTCCTTGTGTCAACCTCTACAAAGACAAGCTTATGAGCGAGTGCTGGAAACTATGAACGATTTTTAACTTTGCCGTACCTACCCCCGCCGCCAACTTCAAGCTGTAAGGTGCCCTCTCGCGCTTTTACAATATAAGAAGCAATTTCTTCACCAATTTCACTTGCAAGCTCTTCCGGTGTCGTGCGATGCAGCACATTCATTTCTGTTCCGAAGCGGCGAAGCAGTTGGTCAAGCTTCTTAGGCCCTAGGCCTGGGATAAATTCAAGTGGAACTTGAAAATGATACGGAGGTCGATAAGACGGAAGGAAAGCTTTTTCACGGTCTGCTAAGTTCAGGATCCGATCCATGACTCCTCTAATAATTTTATTGCTGCCACAGTCGGCACAGCGCTGGACAGTCGTTTCACTTTCATCCAAAATGGATTCACATAAGCTGCAATAAGTTCGGTGGTATTTCCCAAGCCGTGGATTAAGGCCGTAGTTAGCTATGATACCGCGTTCCTCTTGACGATGCAGAGCTTTAACGAGTTCCTCATACATAGGGGCAGCAAGCTTCATTTCGTTGTACTCACGTCCGATTTTACCAAGAGAGTGTGCATCTGAGTTCGTAACGAATGTGAATTGGTCAAGCTCCGAAATTAAACCGGCCATATCGGAATCAGCGCTTAGACCAAGTTCAACAGCAGAGATGCCTTTAAGATCTAGAAGATACTCCATCTTAGAAGTCGCACTTCCGTACACACTTTTGTGCGGAGTAAAAATATGCGCGGGTATTAGGATACCGCCTCTTCCTAGCACTTCTTCTTGAAGAATGCGAGCGGGTACATAAATGCGTTGAGAGCTTAGCTCCACATTTTTCATGTGCCCCTTCATCCATTGCGTGAACCCCTGCATCACTTTCAGATTAGGCATATAGGCAAGCAAATGGGCCGGGCCCATGCCTGGATCCCGCACCTCAATTTCACTGCCCAACATAATCGTCGTGTCCTGATACCGGATGCCGCCGCCCTCCAGCTCCTCCATCTCACCCCGATCCAAGTACGTCATAATGTCATCCTGAACAGAAGGCGAGTGACAATCGATAATACCGATGATGTCCATTCCTTTTCTAACGGCAGCTTCCTGCGCAATATTGAAGAAAGTCAGGTCATTCGAAGCGCTAATCTTTATCGCTTGTCCCTTCTCTGATCGACCTATGTGAATATGGAGATCAACATAATAAGCATTCATTTAGATTTGACCCGTTAAAAGATACAGCTGCCAAGCGTAAACAGCCATAATCGTCTTCGCATCGCTAATTCGCCCTTCACGCATATACTGCTGTGCTTGCTCCAAAGTAATCGCTTCGCATTCGAGGAATTCATCCTCATCCGGATTCGCTTCGCCCTTTACCAAATCTTCTGCGAGATAGAGATGAATGATTTCATCCGCGAAACCTGGCGAGGTATAGAAGGAACTGACTAGCTTCATATTATCCGTGCGATAACCCGTTTCTTCCTCTAATTCGCGTAGAGCTGCCTTTAGCGGCTCCTCACCTACATCCAGCTTGCCGGCCGGGATCTCAACCTGACTTTTCTCCAGCGGCTTTCGATATTGTTCTACAACGATCATTTTATCTCCTAATAGCGGAATAACAGCTACAGCGCCGGGGTGTTTTACGATTTCACGTGTTGCAATCTCCCCATTTGGCAGCTTCACATGATCCACCTGCAGCGAAATGATTTTACCTTTGAATATAGATTCCGTCTTAACCGTTATTTCTTCGAATTTTTTGTGTAATGTCATACGAACACCTCACCCTTGTTAAAGTTGGTCTAACTTGTCCCATTCACGCATATCGTTCATTATATCAAAATTTCACCTGAAAAGAGGAAAGTGGATATGAAGAGCTATGTAACCGACCGTCAAATTCGACTTGTAGGGAAGGCCTGGGAAATCAAGCGTCAATTGCAGTTGATGCTGCAGCAAGGTGGGAATACCATTACACTAGTGGATTATGTAACTGGCTTGCACAATCCGCAGCCGCACAAATCGCTTGGAAATAAGCCGGGTCCTGCGACAATCCCCTTCCCATCGAGGTAATGGGCTGTGGATACTGCGAAAAAGCTTCAGCGATTTCCGCAATCGATGGACTTGGCATGGCTTCTATTTGATGCAGCTGCAGATTCTGCGCTTGTTTTTGCACAATAGCATTTTCCTTAGCACCCAAAATTGGGAGAGGCACTACAGCCGGACATCTCGCTGCCAGCTGCAGCGCAGTAAGCGTATGATGACTAATGCCCTGATGCCGAATCCTAGGATCAGCAAAAGAAATTCTAGGGATGACCACGGGAATCCCGTCTAGAGCGTATACAGCATTCACGAGCTCGCCAACCTCAAGACCCGAAAAACCGTATCGGCTATTCGTTCCCACAATGCCTGGTCCCATAGTTACAAGACTGATATCTGCTTTGACTACATGCTTCGCTGCAACTAATGCACTAAATTTGTTAACCGCCTCCACCTTACCTCCATAGGCTTGACCATAAGTCATGGTTGTTTTAAGCCATTGCATCCCCTCAAGTATCGCCACATGCTCACTCCATGCGAGTGGAAGAGCACCCCCATCTGTCATGATATAGGCGACCTCCAAAGCACGATCAGATGAGTTTCTTTGTTGATGCCGATATCTGAGCCAGCACATCACGACAGGCAGCATACTGTGCAATTCTCCCAGCAAGACGGGCATCCCCTCTAGATTCATATCACCTTGAAATGAAGAATGAAACGAACTAGCAGGCTCTTCAATAGCGAGCACACTTCGCTGCATTGGGGTATATTTGAGCTTCATAATGTGTCCATTTGATGATGTAGATGCTGAATCGATGTCTGATACTCGGTCACGAATGGAAATTACGATATGAAATCCCCCTGAACCTAACCTCAGCTTCATGGCTGTTACATTTAAGTCAACCACATCCCCAGGAGTTATCAAAGGTAATGTATCCGTGTAGTGTACAGCACGCTCAAGCTCACCGCTCCGCATCCGTACAGTGACAATCTGTAGTCCCTCTCTGACTGAAATAATATCCGCAACCGTTCCCTCATCCCGTATCATCAAGCCAGTTTCCCCTTCCTGGACGTGTCTTACTCGAAGCATATGAGGATTGATTTCGTTTTACCCCAATTTATCGGGTGAATGACAAAAAAACCGACCAGCCATGCCATGTCATTGGCAGACTAATCGGTTCTCTAGAAAAGTGGTGAATTAAACTTTCGCAGCTTCCTTCACGAGAGCAACGAGTAATTCAGCCGTTTTGACTAAATCACTGATGGCAATATGTTCTTTTGTTGTATGAATTTCATGATAACCAACAGCGAGATTAACGGTTGGTATGCCCATTCCGTTAAAGATATTCGCATCACTGCCGCCGCCGGAGTGGAAGGTTCGAGCTGTCAATCCGAGGGTTGAGAGTGCTCTAGCGGTTAATTGTACAATCGGAGCAGAGTCATCATGCATATAGGAAGCATACACAATATCCGCATTAAACTCGCAAGTAGTGCCAGCATCAGCTGCTGCTGCTTCGCAAGCTTCTTTCATCGCGGCGATTTGAGCTTCCAGCTTATGCTGAACAATGCTGCGTGCTTCCGCTTCCATCTTCACTTTATCGCATACCACGTTCAAAGGACCTACGCCTGAGAAACTGCCAATATTCGCAGTCGTTTCGCTGTCAATTCGACCGAGCGACATACGCGAAACCGCTTTACTCGCTACTTGGATGGCACTGATGCCATCTTCGGGATTAACGCCAGCATGAGCGGACTTTCCGTGGAAAATAATTTCAATTTCTGCACGACCAGGCGCTGCGGTTGCGATATCGCCAATGGCGCCGTTAGAATCAAGTGCAAAGCCGAACTCAGCTTCCATAACACTGCGATCCATGGCGCGGGCGCCTTTCAGACCGCTCTCTTCCCCTGCCGTAATAACGAATTGAATGCGGCCATGTGGAATGTTTTGCTCTTTTAACACTTGAATGCCTTCGATCATCGCCGCGATACCCGCTTTATCATCGCTACCAAGGATCGTCGTTCCATCGCTGCGGATATAGCCATCATCGCCAATTTGCGGCTTGATACCTTTCCCAGGAGCTACCGTATCCATATGAGAAGTGAAGAAAATAGTCGGAATTGCTGCGTTGCTGTCCGTTGCTTCAAGTGTACAGATCAAATTCCCTGATCCGTGCCCGCTTTTCGCCATCGAATTATCTTCCACAACATGCAACCCTAAACGACTGAACTTTTCTTTAAGAACGACACAAATCTCTTGCTCAAATCGGGTCTCGCTGTCTACTTGCACAAGGGAGATGAACTCTTCCACCAAACGATTTTGCTGAATCATGTACTTTCCTCCGATACACTCTATGAGTTACAATAAAACCGTACAAGCTTTTTCACGAAAAAGGAGTGAATCTTCATTGTTACAGAATAAGCGTTGGTTTAAAATCGTGATTTACCTAATGCTGATCACGATGCTGCTATCAAGCATATTGTTTACTGCCGGATTATTTTTTGATTCATAGTTTAATAAATCTTTGTATCCGCGTTATAACTTTCTAAATTTTCTTTCACTCTCTGTAGGAACCGGCCACAGATGACACCGTCAAGAATACGGTGATCCAATGACAGACAAAGGTTAACCATCGAACGAACCGCAATCATATCTTGAATAACAACGGGCTTCTTCACAATCGATTCGAAGGTCACAATAGCAGCTTGCGGGTAGTTGATGATCGGATAAGACAGAATCGAGCCGAAGGAGCCTGTATTATTTACAGTAAATGTCCCGCCAACCATATCATTCAACGATAATTTCCCCGCACGTGTTTTCTTCGTCAATTCATCAATTTCTCTGGCTAGTCCTGCGATATTTTTTTGATCCGCTTTTTTGATGACTGGCGTCAAGACCGAATCTTCCGTTCCTACAGACAACGAAATGTTAATATCGCGTTTCACGATAATTTTATCTACGGCCCAGACGGAGTTGATGATCGGGTAATCCTTAATGGCATTGACGACCGCTTTCAGCATGAAGGCCAAGTACGTTAAGTTAATGCCTTCTCGGCGCATAAACTCGTCTTTCACTTTATTCCGCAGAACAACAAGATTCGTTACATCGACCTCAATCATTGTCCAAGCATGCGGAATTTCTGTTACACTCTGGCGCATTTTTGAAGCAATGGCATTGCGCATTGGTGTAACGTCAATGAAATGCTCATTGCGAGCGTCTAATGAATGTCCTTCCGCTTCAATCAACGGCGTTTGCGGACTGGCGGATAAATGGATGCCCGAGCTGCGAACAGGCTGGTGAGCCTGCTGCGGTTCCACAGGTGTAGCGGTTTGTGGAGCAACAGGAGCTGCCGGTGGATTCGTTTGTACGGCGGCAGGAGCTGCATTAGCTCCACCAGAGGCGATAAATTGCTCAACGTCCTTACGCGTAATTCTTCCGCCAAGCCCCGTTCCTGCGACACGAGACAAATCTATGCGATTGTCTTGGGCAAGCCGTTGAACAGCTGGTGAATAACGACCGCGCATGCTTTGGTCGGAGTCTTCCGCCTGTTCAGCTCCAGCATGACTAGAAGCTGCAGCGGTTGATGGTCCGTTCGCTAAAGCTGCACCAGGCTCTTCAATCAAGCAAATGGCTTCACCAACAGCAGCTGTCTCGCCGTCGCCGACAATAATTTTTACAAGTGTGCCTTCAATTGGCGAAGGCATTTCCGTATTCACTTTCTCTGTGAAAAGCTCACAAAGCACATCGTATTGTTCGATATAATCGCCTGGCTTCTTGAGCCATTTGCCTATTGTAGCCGAAACGAGGCTCTCCGCTAGATGCGGGACTGTGACCTCGGTTAGTCGGCTGTTGGTTTGGTTCATGCGTGTACCTCCTAAGTTCAGGAAATGATCAATGAAAGGATATTAGATGTGTAAATTAGAACATAGCAAGCTGGTGCATGGCATCCTTCAGCTTATCTGCATTGAGCAGAAAAAATTTCTCCATCGGTGGATTGCTGCCAACTGCCGGGACGTCTGGGCCGCAAAGTCTTGCGATAGGCGCATCGAGCTCGAACAGCATTTCTTCGGCGATAATCGCCGACACTTCAGCACCAACGCCGCCTGTTTTGTTGTCTTCATGGGCGATGAGCACTTTGCCTGTTTTCCGAACAGCCTCCAAAATAGCTTCTTTGTCTAGCGGCTGTAGGGAGCGCAAGTCGAGTACATGTGCGGAAATGCCTTCCTTCGCAAGCTCTTCAGCTGCTTGTAATGCATAATTGACAACCATACCGTAGGCGATGACTGTAATGTCTGTGCCCTGGCGCTTGATGTCGGCCTTACCGATCGGCACGATGTAGTCGTCATCTGGCACGTCCGCAGATAACGCCAGATAGCATTTCTTGTGCTCGAAGAATAACACAGGATCAGCATCTCGGATTGCTGCCTTCAGCAGCCCCTTCGCATCATATGGATTCGAAGGCGCTACGATTTTAACACCCGGCGTGCCAAAGAAAACAGATTCCGGACATTGGGAATGGTATAAGGCACCTGCTCCGGTCGCTCCATATGGAGCACGAATGACGATCGGGCAAGTCCAATCATTATTAGAACGATAACGAATCTTAGCCGCTTCGCTAAGAATTTGATTCGTTGCTGGGAAGATGAAGTCAGCAAACTGAATTTCGGCAATCGGTTTCATCCCATACATCGCAGCACCAATAGCCACGCCTACAATGGCAGACTCCGCTAGCGGCGTGTCTAGAACTCGCTCTTCACCAAATAAATCACGCAGCCCTTTGGTCGTGTTCAAGACGCCACCTTTACCAACATCTTCACCAAGTACGAAGACGTTGTCATCCTGCTGCATTTCCTCCTGCATGGCAGAACGGATTGCTTCCAAATATGTAATTACAGCCATAATTTATTGGTCATCTCCTTCTGCATAAACATGAAGGAGCGTATCTTCCGGTTTCGGATAAGGCGCGAGATCCGCATACTTTGTAGCTTCATTAATCTCTTGCTTTTGCCGTTCCTGAAGGTCACGATCCTGATCATCACTCCATAGACCGCATTCCATTAAATATTCTTTGAATTTAAGGATGCCGTCTTTTTGACGGTTCTGTTCAACTTCTTCTTTCGTCCGGTACAGCATGTCATCATCCGACGTTGAATGAGGCATGAGTCGATAAGAAATCATTTCGATGAGCGTTGGACCTTCGCCACGAACGGCTCTTTCTCTTGCTTCCTTCGTCACCCGATACATTTCTAATACATCGCTGCCATCTACTTGAATACCAGGGAACCCATACCCCAGCGCACGATCTGCGATTTTTCCTGCCACTTGTTTATGAAGAGGTACAGAAATCGCGTATTGATTATTTTCACAAACGAAAATAACAGGCAGCTTATGTACACCCGCGAAATTACAGCCCTCGTGGAAATCCCCTTGATTGCTGGAGCCTTCACCGAAGGAAACAAAGGTGGCGAAGTCTTGCTTTTTCATTTTGGCTGCAAGCGCGATACCAGCAGCATGCGGAACTTGAGTCGTAACAGGGGACGACCCTGTTACGATATGATTTTTCTTATCGCCAAAGTGACCAGCCATTTGTCTTCCACCACTGTTAACGTCTTCTGCTTTGCAAAAAACCGCCAGCATTAAATCCCTTACTGTCATGCCGACAGATAGTACGAACGCATAGTCACGATAATACGGCAAAAAATAATCTTTCTGCGCTTTCATCGCAAAAGCCATCCCGACCTGCCCCGCATATTGTCCCATACCAGATACGTGAAAAGGTATTTTACCTGCGCGTTGAAGCATGAAAGCTCGCTCATCATATTTAGCAGCAAGACTCATGACTGTATACATACGAACGGCTTCGTCGTCAGACAAACCTAAACTTCTATGTTTATATAGTTGACCAATAGACATGGAGGTTGCCTCCTTTAGAAATTTTAGGTACCACATAAATTTATTACCTGGTCCTAGTACTTGACTCTATATGCTTATTATAAACGCAAATGTTTATGATTACAATTTTTATCCGCTAATTGCAATCCCATCCACGGCCAGCATTGCTTCTCCTAATGCTTCTGATAAAGTGGGATGCGGATGAATGGTTTGTCCCACTTCCCAAGGCGTCGCATTCAGTACCTGTGCAAGTGCTGCTTCAGATATGCTGTTAGTCACATGCGGTCCAATCATATGTACACCAAGAATATCATTCGTTTCGCTATCTGCTATAACCTTTACGAAGCCATCTGTATCTCCATATACAAGTGCTTTTCCAATCCCTTTGAAGCTGAATTTGCCAATTTTCACTTTGTGTCCTTGTAGGGCAGCCTGTTGTTCGGTCCAACCAACACTAGCTATTTCCGGTCTTGTATACGTACATCTTGAAACGAGATGCGCTTGCAGCTCATGCGGAGTTTGACCAGCCAGGTGTTCAGCAGCCAAAATCCCTTCATGACCGGCCATATGAGCCAGCATGAGTCCTCCAATAACGTCGCCAACCGCATAGATATGTGATTCCGTCGTTTGCATGAACCGATTCACACGAATGACACCTTTATCTATTTTAATATCTGTATTTTCAAGTCCAATTCCCTCAATATTGGCTATTCGGCCAACAGAAACAAGCACCTTATCTGCTGTTAATTCAACAATTTCCCCTTGCTTGTCCGCATGTAAAGTAACACTGCCTTCCGTCACCTTAACGGAATCAGGAAGCACTTTTGCTCCAGTAACCAGATTAATGCCGCGTTTCTTAAACAAGCGCTCCAGCTCTTTGGAGATATCCGCATCCTCTAAGCTCACTAATCGTTTATCCAGCTCAACTATGGTAACCGCTACGCCAAAATCGCTCAGCATCGAAGCCCATTCTACGCCAATCACACCGCCACCTACAATGATGATTGACTTCGGAAGGCTCTCCATACGCAAAGCGTCTTCACTCGTTAAAATATGGGTACCATCGATCTCTAAACCTGGTAAACTACGTGGTCTGGAACCTGTAGCAATGATCAAATTACTCGATAGAAGCGTTTCGATATCCCCGTCTTCCTTCTCTACAGAAACAGCACCGCTGCGTGGTGAAAAGATAGAAGGCCCAATAATGCGGCCATTGCCGTAATGGACCGTAATTTTATTTTTCTTCATCAGGAATTGCAGACCTTGATGCAGTTGATCAACAATTCGTTGTTTACGGTTAAGCACACTGTCAAACTTGACTTCGATGGATTCAGCAGAAATGCCATATTCCTCACTTTTCTTCATTGTTGCGTATACTTCCGCACTCCGAAGGAGAGATTTACTTGGAATACAGCCTTGATGTAAACAAGTGCCTCCTAGCTTGTCCCTTTCCACGACAGCTACAGTTTTCCCTAATTGTGCCGCCCGTATAGCCGCGGTATAACCTCCAATACCACCACCAAGAACGACGACATCATATCTATGTTCACTCATTATGTATTTCCTCCCTATTAAGCGTTCACTACCTCATATGTATACACTTCACTCTATTATATTACCCTTTTTTGGTCACCAAATCATAGTCTTATTTGTGAATTAGACACACTAACAGATTCAGAGTATGATGATATAAAACATGTATCATGCAAAGTAAGGAGCAGCTATGAGAGCGCCATTTTATCGATTTATTGCTATTCTTCTTCTCGTCATTCCCGGTTTGACAGCTACCTATGGGTTCCTAGCCATGAAGGATGCCTTTTTCGCTCAATTCGATACGGACGGTCATATCCTGTGGGGAAAATTTATCCTTGGGCTTATTTTGTTTCTTCTAGGTGTTGCTTTTATTGGGGGATGGACGTTTTTCCGTGATCGTAAACGAAATTATGTAGCACCAAGATTTAAACCAAACCGCCGCAAATAGACCGAACTTTCAAGTCCGGCCTAAACGATCTAACCAATGAAGGAATCGGTTCTGTTCAATCATTTGCGTAATGGAACTCACTTCCGCTTGTTTATGAAGGAAGCCGATTACAGCAACAATCACGCATTGTGCTTCCCAAGGCAAGATCATGATGATTCCATAACCTAATGTAAAACCAAGTAGATTCGATCCGACATCACCCAGCATCCCTAGGCCTCGAATATCAAGGCTATAAAGAATCAATCCACCCATGCATACTGGGATCATTGGAAAAAACATACTCGTTTCCAATTCCAAAAAATACAAGCCCACGAACAATACCACACAAGAACTACCCAAAAATGCTTTTAAGGAACGACCTGGGCGAACGTCAAGCAAATTCAAGGTATTCGTCATGAGTATCAGCAGGATAAGCTCAACCCCCATCTGCCAGATGGGGGTTTGATCGTTTCCGACCGCTACAACAAGCCATGCGGCAATTGTTAATGTGCCTAACGCCTTAACGGCTCCCATCGATAAAGTCTTTGACTCCATCCAATATTGGAAGTGTCCCTTTAGACCTTTTACGGCTTTACTGCCTATTAAATCATCTGTCCAACCTAATAAGAAAATAAATGTAGCGGAAAAAGTGAATGCCCGATTATTCACTTCAAGGGTACTAAGCTCTTTCAGGAATGAACTTTCGCCTATCAAGCCCGAAGATTCTAACCTAACAGCACCTTGAAGAACCAGCTCCTGAAGCCATAAGAGCAACCAAAGAACGACCCCCATCCCGCGAGGGATGGTATGGCCAAGATAGTTCGGCCCTACTTGCCCATGGGCCTCCAGAAAGCGCCTTACGTGCGGCAGCATCCACCACCCTGCCGCTCCAAGCACAATCAGATCGAGGATCGATCCGATGAGAACCATACCCGCTTCCTCTCCTTCCAGCGAGTCAGGAGCGTGAAACCGACCGCGGCGAATTGCCTGCCGCGGTGCATGTATCCGTGCCAATCCCGCCCCGTTTCCCGGTGCGTGATTGGCACGTCCAGCTCCACGATGCGCAGGCCATGCCTCACCGCATCGATCGTTAGCGCGACTTCCACGCCGAAGCCGCGCGCGAACCCTCCAAGCTCCCGCAGCCGATCAGCACGCACCGCTCGCTGTCCGGACAAGGGAGCTTCGGTCTTATAGCCGCTGAGCCGGTGAATACCGCGGCGGGCCAAGCCCTTGACCAAGCCGAAGCCTGCTTTGGCGCCGGACGGCGGCAGCTTCGCTATCGCCATATCCGCTTCGCGCCGCAGCAGCGGCTCGATGAGGACGAGCGCCTCCCCGGCCGTAGCCTGCAAGTCGGCGTCAAGAAAGAGCAGCAGGTCGCCGCGAGCCTTGGCGACACCTGATTGCATCGCCGCTCCTTTGCCGCGCCGGCGATCATGCTTGACCAGCTTGTCCACCCAAGGCCAAGCAGCTTCATAGGTATTATCAGCGCTGCCATCGTCGACCACAATAATTTCGAACCTCATTCCCGCCCTCTTAATAAAGTCGGCCTGATTTAACAAATGTTGAAGTGTACTCGGAATCGTGCTCGCTTCATTCCAAGCTGGAATAATGATGGATAGATAAGGCTTCATCCTTCACCTCCTAGATTCCAAACTACGTGAGCAACTCGTTTCAATATCCAGTGAAGCTGAAAAAGCCCTAAAGCAATAAACAAAAGTGAAAGAAAAGCAGTGGTGGCAACCTCTTTCGTCCATAGATACGGCTGCTTATACAGGGCGCCTATACTTTTGATATCTACCAAACGCGACCCTACCTTCATCCGAACAAGAAGCGTGCTTCCCATGCCCTCCCTCCCTTTCTCCAAAAAATCAATCATATGGGTATGCGCACCAACCGTAACTAGCCACTCCCCCCGCTGCTCAAAGGCGAGTAAAAGCGCCGCATCCTCACTGGTTCCGAAACAAGGCAGTATATGCGCGAATAACCCTAATGCGTTCGTACGAGCTATCCCCGGTGCCGTTCCATTCGGGTAAGCATGGACTATTAACTCCGCACCGCACAAAAGGGCTCGATCTGTTACACTGTCCATATCCCCAATAATGAGATGCGGCTGATAACCGCACTCCAGCAGCGCATCTGCTCCCCCATCAACCCCAATCAGAATCGGCTTGACCTTTGAGATAAATGCTTTTGCGGCAAGCAAATCCTTCTTATACCCTTTCCTTCTGGAAACAACCAATACATACTTACCCTCGCAATTTACCCTAAGGTGTAGTGTGGGCAGCGGCTCCATAACAGCTTGTTTCTCCCGAATTGCATAGGTTAACGTATTATCAATAAATTGCTCCAATAGCCTTGACGATTGATCGTTCGCAATTTGCTGCAAGTTCATCCAGTTCTCACGTGTAAATGCGGTACAGGCAATATGCTGATCTCCAATGATGATCCTGTCCTCATAAATCGCAATCTCCTTACTTGGTTCAAAAACTTCGAACGCCGACGACTCCACTTCCCAAATCGGTATATGCTGCTGCAGCAGCAGCAGAGGGCCTTGGGTTGGATATGTGCCACTCATCGTTTGGTGGCAATTAATGATCGCTTTGACTTTACGATCGATGAGTTCCTGTGCAATGACTTCATCCAAGTCACGGTGCTGAAGAACAACGATTCGGCCTGGCGGCAAATCACGCAGCAATACTTTCGTAATCGCCCCAACGTTAATCTTCCCTTTGCAGAGCGGCAGCGGCTTCGAAGAAAACAATGACAACGAGGGCCAATTCATGATAGACACCGACTTTCCTTTCGTCTCTTGGCTCGCTTATTTTGCCCTTTGCCACTATATTCTATGTATATTTTACCTATCCAATGGCAAGTATTGGGTTATATTCTAATTGAAAGGAGATGAAACATCCATGGAGCTAAACATGAGCGCAGACGAAGTGTTAGGCCACATTGTACAGCTTCACAACACCGGAGAGTCGCTAGCCAAAAAAAATGTGAAGAAGCTGCATCCTGATCTTATGAAAAATGCCCTGTATTATTACCCAAGCTGGGAGCACGCCTTGCAAAAGACCGGAGTTGGCAACATCGTTCACTAAACATACATACCGTTGCACACAAAGAGCTCCGAAGGGGATTAATCTCCTTCGGAGCTCTTTACGAACTACGTTATTTTCTTCGTTATTCCAGCACTTCCCATTCAACTTGCACCATGCGATCTACCCATGTGCGGATTTTTATTTCAATCGCACTTTCGATTTCTTCATCCGTCATTTCACCAAGTTTATATTCCGGTATTTCAAGTACATCCTGCTTAACCATTTCGCCTGATACGGCTAATTGAATTTGAATACGCAAACCCTCACCCTTTTCTAAATGAAGTGAATATATAATTGATAAGAAAACTTTCCATTGCAGCTAGGCAACTGATTAATTACAATGAACAAGAGTAACAATCCAATTTGAATGAAGAAAAGAGGAATCCGAATGTCACGAACCCAAGCACAAAAAAATCGACAACGAAGTTTACGCGAAGGTAAGCTAGATCCTGCTATCCATCGACTGCACTGGCATGGAGTCAACCCAGTAACGAAAACGACGCCTACACTGAAACAATTACTAACGAAACAAAATCATAAACACAAATCAAGGAATTTGAACCATTCGCATGGTGACGATTCCTTTTTTCATGCTTCATAACGTTCTTGGATCGTAATTCCTTGTTCCGCTGCATAACGGACTAACGCTTCTTTTTCCGCAGGACGAAAAGTATAGTTACAATCAAACCCGTTAAAGAACAGCTTCCACTCGCTCACAACTCCGTTATCTCCCAGCTCTAACTCCGCTACATATAAGGAATCAGGTTCATCTTCAAACTGAAGGCCGATATGGAGTTGTACCTTCCCTTCCGTCATTTCCTGTTCACAATAGTCCATAATCACGAGTGTAGGCCCTCCTATTGAATTAAATCTTTTTTATTTATATAATATACTAATGCGCACAAGCTAAACAACGAGGTGAGACTTTGATCGCAGGTCAAGGGTCCCTATACGACAATGCTAGTTTATGCTTAAGCTTACGTAGAAAGTTTTGCTAAAGCAAAACTCTTAGGAGGAATTACAATGGCATACGATCCGCAAGTAGTAGATGCAACAATAGTTAGTGATAACAAAAAAAATGGTCTTTTCGAAGTCGTTGTCTCACTGAAAGACCGCAACAAATGCCGTCTTTTCTTCGAAAGAGATTCCGAAACGGGTATCGGCAAAGTGACTGATTTGAATAGATTAATGAAAGAACCTTGTCCGATCTGCCGCAAAGATTACCTTTGCAACTGTCTTGACCGTTACAAATATTCAATCGCGGATCAAGCGCTAACCTTCATAAAATAATGGCATGACGAAACCCCCTAGCTAACTCAGCTAAGGGGTTTCATTGTTAGTTACGACTTTGTTGATACTGCGTACACGCATGAATCCATTCTTTCACCATATTCGGATTTGATGCGAAATGCAAATGTGTATAACCGGCAACAAGATTCCCGGTGAGATACCCGTCTGCTTTGGTTCCAAGCCTACCCTTCGATTGAAAGGCAGCTTTCACATCCGCACCCTCATTAGCTTGAAAAGTTGAATAATGAAATTCATGGCCGCGAGCCTCTTCACCAAAGGGCAGCAAAAAGTTTCCCTCTACACCTGTAGCCTCGCGGTAACCTAATGCTGCTAGCTTTGTCTGCATGGTGACTTTACCGGGGATCATGCCAACCATTGGAAATTCATTTCCCGTCGTATCTACAATTTTTTCCGTCAGGAACATAAATCCCCCGCATTCAGCGAGTGTCGGAATACCTTCCTCAATTCGGCTGCGGACAGACGCCTTAACCCCATTTTCAGCAGCTAATCGCTCTGCGAATTCCTCAGGAAACCCTCCGCCTATGTAAAGTCCATCTGCATCAGGAGGAACCTGTTCACCAGCAAGCGGCGAAAAGAATACACATTCCGCACCGCTCGCCTCTAACAGCTCCAGATTTTCAGGATAATAAAAGTGAAATGCGGCATCTTTGGCAATCGCGATTTTAACTCGTTTAGGTTCGTCAAGTTGATCTTTGCTAGTGAATAAAACCGACTTACTATTTATTGGCTCAGCTGCGGCTAAATCTAACAAAAGGTCCAGATCTATATGTGCCGTCACTTTGTCAGCCAAAAGCTCAAAAAAAGGTTGGAGCTCACCTCGCTCAATCGATGGAACCAGACCTAAGTGCCTTTCAGGTAGTTCAATGTTTGTGTCGCGCGGCAGATACCCTAAGACAGGAACACCGCATTCCTGCTCGATGGCTTGCTTAACCATCTTATAATGCCCTTCGCTACCTGCTCGATTGGCAATAACACCTACAATGTTATCGCCTTGACCAAACTGCTGAAAGCCTTTAACAATCGCAGCGGCGCTTCTTGCCATACTGGCAATGTTGACAATCAACACGATCGGAGCACCTAGAATGCGTCCTATATCTGCGGTACTGCCTTCATCTGTTAGCGGGTTTTTGCCATCAAACATCCCCATAACACCTTCGATAATCGATATATCTGACCCTTGGCTTCCGCGTTCAAATATTTCCTTCACCGCTTCACGCCCAGTCATCCATGAATCCAAGTTGCGTGCAGGCCTGCCCGTCACTGCCGAATGATAGGTTGGATCAATATAATCGGGCCCACACTTAAATCCCTGAACCGTAATTCCTCGTTTCTGTAAAGCAGCCATAATCCCGATGGTCAAGGTGGTCTTTCCTACACCACTGCCTGTGCCCGCAATGACAATCCGCCGATCCATCACAAGATACCTCGCTCGAATGGAGCAGAACCTGTAAAGTCGAGTAATCCCACAGAAATGGTGACATTTCCTGATTTTTTCTTAACTACTGCTAGTTTGTCTTGGCCTGTGTAAAGCTTAACAGCCGGCTCACTCACCGCATACGCTCCTGTAAACTGATACACAGTCTCAGACGGCGCCTCAACGGTCACTGTGTTCAACTCATCAGGAGTATAGGTGATGAACTCCCAGCCGTGATTACGGGTAACCTCGAGCAAGCCAACTTCGTCCTTCTTCAAATCGATCGTACACACTGCTTTCACGCTTCGAATGGAAAATGATAGCTCTTCAAGTATTACTTGTATGACTTGTTCAATTTCATCTGCTGAAGTACCGCGGTTACAGCCTATTCCGAGTATAATAACTTTCGGTCTGTACAGCACACCGTTAGTTAGAATACTCTCCTCCTCTGGCTCCAAAAGCCGATGCGTAATGAGCAGAACGGCATTCGGCTCGCTTGCTCGACCCTCCGAAATCGATGTGAACCGCCTAATATTGGCGGGTATAGGTCGCTCATGCGTCCACCAATTCGGTTCACCCGATTCCTGAATAACTGCAATTCGCTCTTCATTAACGACAGCAGCGCTGACTGGGGTCAGTTTATCTGCCGAATCCCAAACCCAGCCGAAACGGCGGCCGAAGAGATCAACAGGAATCGTTTTCTGAACATCCGATGCCGTAGTAATAACAGCCCTTGCATCAATTGCAGCTGCGACCTCATGGGTTAGCTCATTAGCCCCGCCCAAATGCCCAGAAAGCACGCTGATGACATGCTCCCCATTATCATCAATAACAACAACACCAGGATCTTTCTTCTTATCCTGAAGTAAGGGAGCGATCATACGTACGACGGCACCTAGTGAAATAATGATAATAAGTCCATTGTAGGCAGGAAATAAGGCAGGAAAAAGTAACCGAACACTTCCTGTAAAAAGTTGAATCGAGCGCTGCTCTTCATCACCTTTGACGAATTTACTCATGTAATAGACATCTGTGCCGCTCATTCGTTCATTCAGCTTGCGTGCAATCTCAACACCATGTTTCGTAATAGCTACGATCGCATAGTCATTTTGCTGT
Organism: Paenibacillus sp. J31P190; assembly: GCF_059692075.1. Taxonomy (NCBI): domain Bacteria; kingdom Bacillati; phylum Bacillota; class Bacilli; order Caryophanales; family Paenibacillaceae; genus Paenibacillus; species Paenibacillus sp. J31P190. The sequence goes on from NZ_JCAUAS010000002.1 coordinate 664,821, forward strand.
CGTATAACAGGAATGACTCCTTCTTGCAGACTGATCGTCATGGCTTAACCCCTCTGCGGAAGCGGTGTGTAAATGATTTATCGTATAACTTGGAGCGATACTCCTCTTTGCCGTGAATTTCCGGATCCAGCGCCCAGCCTGCCAGAATCATCGCATGCGAGCGGATGCCATGGCTCCGCATATCCTCTTCCAGCTTCCCTACCGTCGTGCGAACAATTAACTGATCCGGCCACGTAGCACGCTGAACGACCGCAACAGGTGTCTCCTCGCTCCAACCCGCCTCAACAAACTCGCTAACAACTTTCTTGATTAAAGTAGCACTCAGGAACAAAGCAATCGTACAATGATGTGCGGCAAGATCGCGCAATTTCTCAAGCTCAGGAACTGGCGTACGACCTTCCGCTCGAGTTAGAATAACCGTTTGGGTAAGGTCTGGAATCGTGAGCTCCGCCCCAACTGCCGCGGCTGAAGCGAAAACAGAGCTTACGCCTGGAATAATTTCATAGCCTATGTTTTCTTTACGCAGCAGAGCGATTTGTTCCATCGTTGCCCCGAACATGGCCGGATCTCCGGTGTGCACGCGCACGACCATCTTTCCCTGTTTAAGGCGATCGACGATGATGCCAACCATTTCCACCAGCTCCATGCCCGAGCTTTTCAGTACTTCTGCTTCAGGCTTCGCCTTTGCGATCAATTCTTCATTCACAAGCGAGTCCGTATACATCACAACATCTGCTTGCTGAAGAAGCTTTAAGCCTTTCACAGTGATCAAATCCGGATCTCCTGGTCCCGCACCAATAATATAGAGTTTCATCTATTTTCTCACCACCATCAAGGTTAAATATTCTAATTCTCGTCCTTGCAGTTCTTCCATATTACGCCAAATCTCTTCCTCCGAGGAAGTGACTTTGGTTAAAACGGATGCCTTATTCACGAGTCCGAGATCGCGAAGTACGGATAGCATCAAATCTATCACTTTAGCGACCTTGATGAACACGACACAATCATGTTCTTCAATGGCCTTGCGCATCTTGTCGTAGTCGTCCATAGCAGGGACGATGGCAATTTGCTCATCACCATCCGCTAAGGGGATGCCCAGACGGGAAGCAGACGCATTAATCGAAGAAATCCCTGGAATAGAGATAGCCTTTACTTCAGGATGACGTTCATTCATAAGACGCATCAAGTGAATGTAGGTGCTATAAATCATCGGGTCGCCTTCCGTCACGAAGGCAACATCTTTCCCTTGCACCAAATGTGCCCAAACACTTTCAACCGTCTTCGTCCACTGCATTTCAAGTGCTTCTTTATCCCTTGTCATGGGAAAAGTGAGCCCCATCATTTCTTTTTGCTCCGTATTCACGTACAGCTCCGTAATCGCTAGCGCATAGCTCTTGGCTCCACGCTTCTTTCTTGGGTAAGCGATGACCGGACATTCTTTTAACAATCGAAAAGCCTTGACCGTAATTAATTCAGGATCGCCTGGGCCAACACCCAAACCATATAACGTGCCGAGATTACTCATTGCCTGTTCCTCCCTCCATATCTGACTGCTTGCGCTGCGCTGTGATGATGTAGATCGGATTCAGTGCGTCGAATCGTTTCATATGGAGGATAGGCTTGCTGCGCGATACTTGTACAAGCGATATCTGCGTTGTAAAACCAACCTTCTCAAAAGTCTTATCAGCCTCGTATAACGTCTCTATCGTCGCTGCATTCAACACAATCCTGCCATTTGGCTTCAGTCTAGCTGCGCATATTTCTAGCAGCTCTTGCATCTCTCCACCGCTTCCGCCAATAAAGATCGCATCCGGATCTGCAAAAGTACCGAGACCCATTGGTGCTCTGCCATGCACGGCTGTCAGATCAACGCGAAACTTGGCGCTGTTTTCCAGGCAATTCCCAAGATCGTCTTCGTTTTTCTCGATGGCAAATACAGCACCTTCTCTAGCTATACGTGCCGCCTCAATGGCTATGGAGCCTGTACAAGTTCCAATATCCCAAACGACACTATCCACTTGTAAAGATAATTGACTGATGCTTAGTACGCGAATTTCTTTTTTCGTTATTAACCCTTTATCCGGTTTGCGTTGAGCGAACTGATCATCTTCAATACCAAGCGGCCAAACAGGTCCTGGGGCTTGTTTTTTCAAAATAACCACATTGAGTGGTGAAAATGTTGCCGTGACCAGCTGGTCCAAATCGTACCAACCACAACGTTCTTCGGCTCCGTCCAAATTCTCAGCCACAAAGGCACGATATTCGGTCATGCCAAAAGAAAGCAAATAAGCCGCAATCGCACTCGGTGAATTCGTTTCATCCGTGAGAAGGGCCACTTTGTCCTTCCCGTCTATTCGCTGCGCCAAGCCCTTGATGCTCCGTCCATGAACGCTTGTGATATAAGCATCGTGCCAGCTTTCCCCCATCCGGGCAAAAGCCAGTTGAATCGAGCTAACAGCCGGGTAAATTTGTACACCTTCCAGCTTCTTCACAACATAACCGCCAATCCCATAAAAGAGCGGGTCACCCGAAGCCAGGATGACTACGGAACGTTCTTCTTTCTGAAGTTTACTCATGAGCTCTGGCAAGCTGCCTTTTATAACGATTTTCTCGCCTTTATATTCAGGAAAAAAGGCAAGATTCCGCTCTCCGCCTACAAGTACTTCACTTTCATTAATCCATTTGATATATAAAGGGAGCAGGCTCCCTAATCCGTTATCGCCGACACCAATCACTTTTACACTTCTACTCATTCGTATGCCAACTCTCCATTCTCGCTTCGCTTCACCATCGCCGATTTCCCTAAGAGTTCGGCTTTCATCGAAATGATCACTGTTTCTATGAAATCAAACCCGTCTCTTGCAACCCCTTCTAGTCCAGCTAAGTTGCAGCGCTCGCATAATCGCTCAAAATAACGCAAATTCCCCGTAGAAGCCATTAAATCTCCAACCTGCGAGGCTGTGTTGGCGCCCCTGATTTCTTCAATAAGCGCATCGGATGCTTCCGATTCGATCGCGACCTGCGCAAGAAACCCAAAATCAACCGGAGCGCTCTTCGAATGCACCATCATTACACCTTGTGCCACCTTAGAGAACTTGCCCATCATGCCGACCAACGTCACCTTACGAATGCCTTGTCTTTGAGCTTGTATCAGCGCAAACCCAACGAAATCGCCCATCTCGATAAAAGCTTCCTCTGGAAGCTCGGGATACATGCTAATCCCGAATACTTCCGTCCGGCCGCCGGTCGAGAGCACCAGATGCTTGCAGCCGCATTTCACGGCTACGCGAATCGCCTGTGCGACACTGGCCTTATAGGCCGCACTCGAGAACGGCACCACCGTGCCTCGGGTGCCGAGAATCGAGATGCCGCCGAGGATGCCAAGACGCCCATTCAGCGTCTTCTTGGCGATTTCTTCGCCGGCGGGCACAGATACGAGCACGTCTACACCGTGCACGATCTCGTAATGGTCAAGCACTTCTTGCACGGTTTCTCGGATCATTTTCCGCGGAACCGGGTTGATCGCTGCTTGACCGATCTCAACCGGCAGGCCGGGCTTCGTCACGCGCCCGACGCCAATGCCACCATCGATGCCGACGCCGGGCTCGGCACGATAGCTTACGCGCACGATGATCTCCGCACCGTGCGTCGCATCGGGATCATCGCCGCCGTCCTTGATGACGGCGGCTTCGCCCCACAGCTGCGTGAACGTGCAGCTGTGCAGAGCAAACTCAACCGTTTCCCCGATGGGGATACGGATGTGCACGTGCGTTTGCGGCGCTTGCTCGATGAGCGCCACTAGTGCTGCTTTGGCTCCTGCGGTTGCGCAGGAGCCGGTGGTGTAGCCGTGGCGCAGCGGCTTGCCCGGTACTTCCTCCATAGGCGCTACTCCTTACGCGCCGCCATAATGGACAGCGCGTTGACGGCGGCGACGGCAACGGGACTGCCGCCTTTGCGGCCAATATTCGTGATGAACGGAATGTCCAGTTTGGCCAGTTCATCTTTCGATTCCGCTGCGGAAACGAATCCAACAGGCACACCAACGATGAGCCCCGGCTTCGCGATTCCTTCTTTGACGAGTCGAATCAGCTCCAGCAGGGCTGTCGGTGCATTCCCGATGGCATAAATAGCACCATCCGCTTCCTTAATCGCTTTGCGAATTGAAATTATTGCCCGAGTCGTGTTCAGACGCTTTGCTTCTTCCATGACATCCTTGTCCGAGATATATACTCTAACATCGCCGCCGAATTGCTCGATACGCGGTTTGCTGATGCCGACTTGCACCATCTGAACGTCGGCAACAACGAGTTTGCCAGCTCGAATGGCAGCAATACCTGCCTCGATGGCTCTCGGGTGAAAGACAAGACTGCGTCCTAATTCAAAATCCGCTGAAGCATGAATCACACGCTGTACAACCGGATATTGCTCCGGTGTAAACGTATGCTCGCCTAATTCTTCAGTAATCATCTCAAAGCTTTTCTCTTCGATTTCTTGCGGTTGTACGGTTAACGGTTTAAAATCCGTGTGAAAATCCATCGTATTTAGCCCTCCTTATGAATGCTATCGTTTACAAATTGTATAACGCCTTGAAAGTCTGAATAGAGCGTCCCATATTCTAGTTCCGGTCTTCCTATCACAATACTCGGAATACCCATTTCGAGCGCTGCTTCGAGCTTCTCATCCACAGCTCCGACTTTCCCGCTTTCTTTCGTTATCATCAAGGTAACTTTGTAATGGTCATAAAGAGCTTTATTTAACTCTTTGGAAAAAGGGCCCTGCATGGCTACAATATTTTTCTGCTCAATACCCAGTTCTTCGCATTTCTCCATATTATCTTGGCGTGGAAGCATCCGCGCAATGAGCCTCGTATCGGGAAGCCCAATTAGGCGTTCAGCAAAAATCTTCAATGTTTTGCTGCCGGTTGTCAGCATAATGCTGCCACGCTTCTCAGCCGCAAGCTCTGCAGCCTGTTTATAATCATCAACCGTCGTAACAAGTGCACTTTGCTCGATGGACAAGCTTTGACGTTCGAAACGAACATAAGGTACAGCCGCCAGTTTAGCCGCCGCCATCGCATTCTTTGACGCTTCCTCCGCAAAAGGGTGGGTCGCATCAACAACCACGTGTAAACCTTTATCTTGAATTAGCTGGTTCATGTCTTCCGCGGTTAGGCGACCCGTGAGTACCGGAAGCCCTTCTGCCTCCATGCTCTTTGCTGCGCTCTCGGTCACAACTGTTGTGAGCACATCATATCCTGCTGCGCGAATTCCTAACGCCAACTCCCTAGCGTCACTCGTACCTGCAAGAACGAGAATCATCGTTTGTCACCTCTTGAATGAGCATGGTCATGATCATGCTCGTGATGATCGTGGTCGTGGTCGTGTTTATGCCCATGGTCATGATGATCGTGGTCGTGAGTGTGATCGTGATGGTGATGGTGATGATCGTCATGATCATGATGGTGATGATGATCGATATGCTTCATCGCCTCTAGCCGATATTGGCACATGTCGCAGTTCATCTTCACTTCATCCTGTAGCGCTTCCTGTGCGCGTCCAATCAAAATCTCTTGAAGCAGCGGATGGAATCCAAAATATGGAGCCATTTGGAATTGTTTATCTGGATATGTCTCCCGATACCCTTGAACCATTTGTTCCATTCGTTGAATCAAAACACCAGTGAACAGGAAATACGGCAAAATGATTACCTTCTTTGCACCGAGCAGCAAACAGCGCTCAATTCCAGCATCCATCAGAGGCGCTGTAACGCCAATAAAGGCTGTTTCCACCCATTTCACCTGAAGCTTCTCCCAGAATAAACGAGAGATTTTAAACAGATCGCTATTCGCATCTGCATCACTGCTTCCACGTCCAACAATAAGTAAAGCTGTTTCACCTAAGTCCTCTTTCAATTGAACTCCGAGATCTTCTACCCTAGAGGATAAAATATCCAGAATTTGTTCGTGTACCCCAATAGGTCTACCGTATGTAAATTTCACTAAAGGATATTTTAATTTCGCATCATCGATAGAAGACGGAATATGAATTTTCGCATGTCCAGCCGCAAATAAGATAATCGGAATGACCACAATATGAGTAGCCCCTAGCTCTACACAGCGATCAATTCCTTGCATAATCGTTGGTTGAACAAATTCCAGGAAACATGTCTCCACAATTTGCTCTTGCATCTTACTCGCAATTTCTGAAACAAAGAGGCGAACTTCCTCATTCCCGCCTTCTTCCCGACTCCCATGACCCACAAATAAAACAGCATTCATCTTTTATTTCCCCCTCATTCTAATCGCCGCAAATGGCATTTTCGATGACGAAACCAACCATTTCTTGATGGCGGTAACCTTCAATTTCTTTAACACGCTTGAAAAATTTATGAAATCGTTCGTTCGGGTGTCCTTCTTTTTGGTAACGTTCCACGATTCTGCCAACTAATTCAACAAGCTCCTCAGGGTCAATTCCTTCTGCAACGGGCTGAGCAGCATGTGCATTTCGACCTACTGTTTTTCCGCCAAGAAATAGATCAAATTTCTCTTTGCGGTACACGATGCCGATATCTTGCTGAACAGCCCCATAACAAGCCATTCCGCACCCGTTGAACCCAATTTTCAACTCTTTAGGTACTTCTAGATTGCCAATCCGATGATGGATGGCTTCCGCATAAGGAATAGATTCTCCTTTTTCCAAATTACAAAAGTCGCAAGCTTTGATTTGGGCAACATCACCAATCGGTGATAATAATAATCCTAGTGCACTTAACTCGGATGTAATCTGCTTAGGGTTATTGGTTTGCACACGAACAATCAGTTGATGATGCGGTGAGTATTCAATATCTCCCCGATCTCCAACAATCTCGCCTAACGCACATAGTTGGGCTGCTGTTAACTTTTTATTCGCGATGCCGGGGCTTACTGCAAACTCAAAGATTGATTGGGTCGCAGTCAGCTTGTTATCAAATTCAAATGGCACCTCTTCATTCCCTTTGGATACTAGTTGCAACGCTTCCATTGCAAGTTGTAAGGAGTTACTTGGTGACAGATTCGGCGAAGACTTCAACTGGGATGGTTCTTTCATTTCGGTAACCTCATCATCCATGAGTTCATCTTCCTCATCGAACTCTTCCAAAGATTCATCCCAATCTTGTTCATCAAATTGTTCCAAAGCCCATGGCTCGGCCTCGGATTTCAGCCTCTGATGTGGCTTAAGTGGCTGTGTTTCAGCCCCTAATGTATATTTCCGCTGATAACCGCGTGGTGTTATCATGAGACCGTCATACAGCTTGGTAGCGGAATTACCAATAATAATGGTCGTTAGCATGCCAATATCATGATTCAGCATATCAGCAAGCGTCGTCACTACAACATGCTCACGATCTCGATACGCACTCTTAACAATCCCTACAGGCGTTAAAGGAGAACGATACTTAAGGAGAATGCGCTGAGTCTCAACAATTTGTCTGGTCCGTCTACCGCTTCGCGGGTTATAGAGGGCAATAACGAAATCAGCCATCCCCGCTGCCTCAACCCGCTTAGCGATCAGCTCCCATGGCGTAAGATGATCACTTAAGCTTATAGTGCATGAATCATGCATAATTGGAGCACCTAGCAGAGATCCAGCCGAATGAACAGCTGAAATGCCAGGAATCACTTCCACTTGGACACCATCCTCACGTGTCCAGCCTTGTTCCATCAATACCTCATAGACAAGACCGGCCATCCCATACACGCCGGCGTCTCCACTGGAAATAACAGCAACTTTCTTCCCCTGCTTCGCTTGCCGCACAGCTTCTTGCGCACGACTCACTTCTTCCGTCATGCCTGTTCGAACTACTTGCTGTTCAGTTAACAGACCTGCGATAAGATCCACATAGGTGTTATATCCAATGATAACTTCACTTTCCTGAATCGCTTCCCGTGCACGCTTCGTAATATGTTCAAAACTCCCCGGCCCAAAGCCGATTATGAGCAGTTTTCCTGACAATTTGTATCACCCTTCCCCATAATTACACAAACAAAAAAAGCATCCCTAACATAAGTCATGTTAGAAATGCTTGGTAAATTACTACAGTTAATAAAACCAGAAGTAACCGCTCTCTAACACTCCCTAATTCCTCGTAGGGTTATTGTGTTGTTGAACTAGGCAGGTCTCCTGACTTAATCATCCCCTTGCACCTTCCCAGGTTGATACCCAGTGGCATGTTGCAAGGAGTTACCGTAATAACGGCGATTTTTACAGTGGCGGGTCCGTGCCGGTATTTCACCGGTCTTCCCTTTTAACCATAAATCCGAAAGGATATATGGCACCTAATTCCATTGATATGCAATTACGATCATCCTACCATCTATCGATAGGGTTGTCACGTATTTATTCATAGATGGCTTGGTAGAGTCCTTCCATCAAACTCTGGTAACTGCTTGGATCATAGGTCACTTCGGCAAAAGAAACTTGAATGACCTTGTTGATCGTTTTAACAATAAAAAAACTATCCTCTCCACGCTCCGGGTCAATATAGGTATAGCACTCTAAGTGATTGCTTCCGGTTTTTTGACGTAAAAATTCCGTTGCTTCCGCACTCAAATTCGCATATTTAGGCATAGTTAGATTCCTTTCCATTTAAACGAAGTGATGCTATCTATTATAGCGTATTTTTACCCTTTGATTCCTATCATACGAGAAAGTATTTCTTTAATTTTCAGAATTTTCATACTATAATGAATCTATCAAGATATCGCTTTCATTATATGAAGGAGGAATTGATATGAGCAGTCATGAAACGAATGGATTGGTGTTTGTATTTACTGGCACAAGCGGTTCCGGTCGTAAAACAATTGCCCATCACATTGCCAAAGAACTTGGTTTCTCATCTGTCGTCTCCTACACAACTCGAACACCTAGACCCAAAGAAGTCAACGGGAAAGATTATAATTTCATCTCACGCAAAGTTTTCATCGATTGTGACATTGCTGGTGAATTTTTTCAAACTGTTGAAATTGACGGGAATTTCTATGGGATTAAGAAAGCGGACATCGATGAAGCGCTTCGCAAAGACGGACTTATCTATGTCATTGTGAATCGTTATGCAGCTAACCGATTTAAGTATACATTTGGAGAAAGAGCAATCCGCTTGTTCATCTATGTCAACAAACAAACGATCATGGAACGCATGCTTGCTCGAAACACGCCAACGGACGTCATAGACCACTACATGAACCACTACATAGAGGAAGTCTCCTACCGCAAAGATTGTGAGCATGTTTTTGAGAATATGAATTTACAAGAAACGATCGACAAAGTAAAGGCAACCATGCTCGCTCACATGCCAACTACAACTAGTTAAATGTGGTAATAACGCCAAGAGACCCGGTGAGCGACATCACCGAGTCTCTTTTTTACGATCCTACATTCATTTTAATGGGGCTTTTTTCCTCTTCAAGGCCACAAATCCGCCTAACAGTGAAACTGGTACGATGACGACAAAACCAATCAACTCATACCATAATGGAATGCTATGATTCGTTAACATGGAATCAAATCCGATTGCAGCACCGATGACGCCAATAATGGCCGCATTGAAGTATTCGGCACGCTTCGCAACCTTAGCGGCGATGTATCCGCCAAGAAACGACCAGAACAAACCAACTACCAAAAGCAAAAGTAATAGGCCTACATTCGAATATATAACACTTACATCTTGCTCATCCACCGGGCGATTAGCAAAATATATACCGCCAATTAACGTAGTCGATATCAAAGTCCCTAAGTTATCGACCGCTATACCAAGCAGTACACCCAGAAAATGAAATTTTCGTTCACTTTTTTGTTCAACCATAGATTCTTCTTCTCTCCTGATCACTTCGACCTACCAGCCTTATCCATAATACCATGTGGGAGTCTTAGTATCCAGTTCTTACCTAACAGACCTTGTAGACCGGGCTATCTCTTCAGCAATCTTCTTCACATAGTCATTGCGCATTTTAAGAAATTGAGTCATATACTTTGCTAGAAACAAGTGATCAACAATCTTCCCCAATCCTCCAAAAGGCGAAGTGTAATCGAACGTATCTACCATCAAAGTACCTTGATCTACAGTAACAAATTCATGTGTATGACGAAATCGCTTGAATGCCCCTCTTACCATTTCATCTACAAAGTAATTCGGCTTCTCCATCTCAGTAATCTGGGCAGTCAACTGCTGCTTAATACCTAAATGATAAGCTTCCCAAGTCACTGTTTCTCCATGCTCAATCAATCCCTGAGTCCTGCCTGCTATTGCTCGTTCCTTCGTATGAGAGGTCGATTCCGCATGGATATCTATACTCCTTGCCAAATCAAAACACACCTCGATAGATGCATGAATAAGTAACTCCTGTCGTATAGTTGGCATTGATTCCTCTACTTCCACCAAGTTTCTATCGGGCATTCCGCGGCATCCACGGTAACAGTTTGACCTATTTTCGGTGTGACAATTGACACTTTGTTAACATGCGCTGCCCTTGTGGCACGTTCTACCGGATCTGTCCAGTCATGCAAGGCCAGCGTGAATGCCCCCCAATGTATCGGTATCATCAGCTTCCCTTTCACATCCATATGGGCTTGAACCGTTTCTTCTGGCATCATATGAATATCAGACCAGCGATCATCGTATTGACCGCACTCCATCAAAGTAAGATCGAACGGACCATATTTAAGCCCAATTTCTTTGAAATGAGGGGAATACCCACTATCACCGCTGAAAAAGATGCAGGACTGCTTTCCTTTGATCACCCACGAGCACCATAGGGTAGCACCGCGATCCGTCATGCTTCTCCCCGAAAAGTGTATAGCTGGCGTACAGGCCAACGTTAAACCTTCAAACGTTAACTCATCCCACCAATCATACTCTTCGATCTTCACTGGCTGGACACCCCATCTGATCAGATGACCGCCAACCCCGAGCGGGACTAAAAACTTGTTCACTTTATGCTTAATTTTCATGATCGTTCCATAATCCAAATGATCATAATGGTCATGTGACAAAATGACGGCATCAATCACAGGCAGCTGCTCAATTTCAAAAGGCAATCCACCGCTATATCTTCCCTTCCCGAGCCATGGAAACGGAGAAGGAGCTTTCCCGAACATGGGATCTAATAAAAGGGCTTTCCCATCGATCATTAGTAAGGAAGCCGAATGACCAAACCAGGTCACTTTCGTTTCCAGATCCTTGGTCAAATCGGGGGTTCCCATAACTAATTGCGTATTAGGACGTCGATTAGGACTGCTTTTCGCAAAATCGAGCAAGATCCCCATTGTATTCTTGAAGCCCATATTCATCATGGTAGGAACAGGATTTTCGAATTTCCCATTCAAATATTGAGAGGATCGAGAGAAAGCCAGAGTCTTCTCCTTCGATGGTTTCCGTCCAAAAACAGGGTAAACATTCATAAATAGAACAATAACGCACACAATTCCCACTACGATACTCGTCAATATAAATAACAACTTCTATGCCGCCTCCAAGCTTAAACTTAATGGAATAGTCTTGTTAATTTCAAATGAAAATAAATCGACTAGATGTAATAACGTAAATCCGCATCGTGTGGTTCCAAGATTTGATTAACAACCTCCCATCGCATTTTTTCAAGAGCAGGGACATTAGCACAATCATTCGATTCGCCCAAACTTTCCTCAAAAATAGTCATAAGCTATCTTGAAACACAAACCAATAACAGTTGGAGGTTGATTCGGATGAGTTGTGGAACTGGCGTAGGTTATACTTCTCCAGCAGCAATCTTGGTACTGTTCATTTTGCTGGTTATCATCACTAGCGCATTTGTTTGGTAATTAGAAATCAATATAGAAGGGCTACCTATCTTCATAGGTAGTCTTTCTAACATTCCTTTCTTCATTCTAAATTTAAAAACAAACTAAAAAGAACGCTCTGGATAAGAGCGCCCGCTTTTTGATATATAGAATTACAGCCATCAATTCAAAACATTAGACTCGATCGTAACCAATTCATACAAATCATTCACATCACACCCAAGGGTGTCAGCGATAGATATAGCAGACTTAAGCGGCATGATTCTTTTGTTTTCAACAAAGTCGGTAATCCGCTCTGGCTTGTAGAACAATGTTCGAGCGAGTTCACCGATAGTCATGTTGGACTCAAGTAATCGCTCACTAAGTAGGCAGCGACCGAGCTCATATTTCATTCTGATGACCTCCGAAACATTACAAAGATTCTAACCCTCTCAAGAAACCTTATGCTCGATGCGCAATTTGTCGGCGACCATGGCGATGAATTCGCTATTCGTCGGCTTCGATTTCGAGATATTAATCGTGTAGCCAAAAATAAAGCTAATGCTGTCAATATTGCCGCGCGTCCAAGCGACTTCAATCGCATGACGGATAGCACGCTCAACGCGGCTAGGTGTAGTCTTGTACTTCTCAGCAATAGCTGGGTACAAAGTTTTGGTGATCGCACCAAGGATTTCGATATTGTTATAAACCATCGTGATCGCTTCCCGAAGATATTGATATCCTTTAATATGCGCAGGAACGCCGATTTCATGTATGATGCTAGTGATATTAGCATCTAAGTTTTTACCTTTTGGCATATGTACAATATTTGCACGCGACGTTGAAGTTGTTGCAGATGCTTGATTGTTGCCAACAAGCTGGCGAATACGATTCGTTAACGTTTCCATATCAAAAGGCTTAAGAATGTAGTAAGAGGCTCCAAGTTGCACAGCTTTTTGAGTGATATTTTCTTGCCCAAAAGCGGTTAGCATGATGATTTTCGGTTGTGTGGGAAGATTCATCTCACGCATTTTTTCAAGTACACCCAGACCATCCAAGTGAGGCATAATAATATCTAAAATGAGTACATCCGGCAATTCACGTTGTTGTTCAAGAAAACGAAGAACTTCGTTACCGTTGTACGCCACTCCTACAATTTCCATATCCTCTTGCTCACCAATGAACTCTGATAATAAATGGGTAAACTCACGATTATCATCTGCCAGTAACACCTGAATTTTTTGCAACTTAAAATCCTCCTTTAGCTACTCATACAAGTTGGTAATTCTCTCTTAAGTAAAGGTATTCGACACCCCAACTTAAATTCCTTCTGTCGAATATTATTTTTCTTTTCTTTTAATTCACTTTCTTATATAATAATATATTTATCTTCTATTTCCAACATTTTTCGACAATTTCACATGAAGCCGTGTTTTTCCATGTAGAATGAGGTTAAAATAAAATAAAGAATCAAAGGCTTTTAGCTCGCCTTTGATTCTTTGTACGAAGCTCCTGATGAAGGTCTAAGGATAATACCCGAGTCCTGAAGCATCCATTCTATGAAACAACCGTAGCCACTTGTAGGATCATTCACGAATACGTGTGTGACAGCTCCAATTAACTTGCCATTCTGGATAATTGGGCTGCCGCTCATACCTTGAACAATACCGCCTGTTTTATCTAACAACCGTGGATCAGTGATTTTAATTACCATACCTTTTGTTCCGGGAATGTCTTGTTTGGATACATGGACAACTTGAATATCAAATTTCTCAACCTTCTGTCCTTCCACGACCGTATAAATTTGAGCAGGCCCTTCTTTCACTTCTTCAGCGAAAGCAACAGGTATGGCTTCTTTATCCAAGCTGTGGTCAGGAGCAGCATACATTTTTCCAAAAATACCGAATGCCGTGTTCCTTTCGATATTACCTATAACTTTACTATCTTTGTACAAGGTAGCATGTTTCTCACCGGGATCTCCATTATGACTCTTAGAAATAGAAGTCACATTAGAGTACACAATATCGCCGTCACCAACGATGATTGGCGTTTGGGTGTCCATATCCGTGATAACATGTCCCAGTGCCCCGTACACGCCTTGATCTGGTGCGTAGAAGGTTAGAGTACCAACACCCGCAGCTGAATCTCGAATGTACAGGCCTAAGCGATACGACTTATCTACGACGTCATAGACAGGCTGCAGCTTCACAATCATCTCTTCATTGTTACGAAGGATTTTTAGCTCCAGCGGTGTTTTGCTTTCTCCGGATTTGGCTACAAGATCAGCAACCTTACTAACATCCTTGGAATCTTTGCCATTGATCTTAGTAATTAAATCACCTACTTGAATTTTTGCTTCTTCACCAGGTGAAACTTTTTGGTCTTGGGCAACAGTTACTAAATGATGACCTACGACCAAAATACCGGCAGACTTAATTTTCACACCGATCGTTTGACCTCCTGGGATGACTTTCAAATCCGGTACTACATTGACTTTAACTGTCTTGATGGGGATTGCACCGAACAGCTTGAGCTTCATTTCTGTTTGCCCAGAGTGATCGGATTGCAAAGAGATGGGTTCTTTCAAATTAACTTGAAATGAGTGCTTGGCATTGCCGTTAACCTTTACAATATCCGTATCTTTTACCGTGACTTGGGCGTTGACCGGCATTGTTAGTTGGAGCTGCTTCCCCTGACCGCTGAATAAGCGAAGTTCCTGAGGGAAGGAGGCAAAGCTTTGAAAAGGCGGAGACAAACTTACCATACAAACGAAGAAGACGAGCAGGAGTCCGAACAATCTTTTTCTTTTGCTGGATTGCAATATCTTCACGCTCCTTCACACTTCCTTGAGCCCTGACGATGGGTGTCGTCAAATGCGTACCTTTAAGTTAACCCCACTCTCCCCGTTTTATAACTGAAAATGCTGACTATCTATACTTTCATGCCCTTGCTTTCTTATTTCTTGCCATGGTAAGCATTTCCCCAGCATGATGCAGGGTGGTTTCCGTCACTTCGACTCCGCCAAGCATTCTCGCTAATTCCTCAATTCGTCCAGAATCAGGCATATCTTGAACACGTGTAAACGTACGTTCTTGATCCACTTCTTTCCGGATATAGAAATGTACATCAGCGAAGCTTGCCACTTGAGGTAAATGCGTAATCGAGAAAACTTGGCAGTTAGTTGACAAAACGGACATTTTTTCTGCAATAGCTTGGGCCGCGCGGCCACTTACACCTGTATCGACTTCGTCGAAAACAAGGACAGGAATTTGATCAATGCGTGCAAATATGGTTTTCATCGCGAGCATAATACGAGAAAGCTCTCCGCCAGAAGCAATTTTACTAAGACCGCGTAAAGGCTCTCCAGGATTGGGTGCCATGAGAAACTCAATTTGATCAATTCCTTGCCGTGAGTATCGAACTTTGTTTCCTTCAACAAGAATGCCGCGTTCATCAAGTGTTTGCTCTACTTTAACTCGGAACTGTGTGCGTTCCATCTGCAGATCGCGAAGTTCATGCTCAATTTGATTCGCAAGCTGTTCTGCTATCCCTTTGCGCAAATTGGAAAGATCTAAAGCCGCCACGCCCAACTGCTTTTCTTCGGTCGCAAGCTTGTCTTCTAATTTGCGAATATGCTCATCTTTATTTTCAATGGTATCGACTTCATTTTTTATTTTATCCAAATAACCGAGTATTTCTTTAATATTCTCTCCATATTTCCGCCTAAGAGACGTGATCATATCTAATCTTTGTTCAATAAAATCCAAACGCGACGGGTTAAACTCGATGCCATCTCGATAGTCACGCAGTTGAAAAGCTGCGTCTTCCATCTGATAATAAGCGGATTGCGCCTGCTCGAGAAGAGGACTTAGCTTCGTTGGATCAAGTTGTACGATATCCTGCAGTCTGGAAACCGCCTTTCCGGCAGCATCTAACCCGCGATTCGTCGCATAAAGGAAATCATAGGCTTCGGAAGAGCTTTGAAATAATTTCTCCGCGTTAGCCAGTTTTCGCTTCTCTTCGATTAAGGTCACATCTTCCCCCATTTTGAGCTTTGCAGCCGAAATCTCATCGATTTGAAAACGATATAAATCTAGCATTTGAAGCGCTTGTTTACTTGTTTCTTGAAGCTCTCTCAGCTCTTTTTGCAGCTTCATATATTGATCAAAGCTAGCTTGATAGTTTTTCTTTGCAGCCTCAACTTCAGCATCACCAAATAAATCAAGAGAATGAATGTGCTCATCAACATTCAGCAGGGATTGATGCTCATGCTGACCATGAATATTAACCAGCCACTCACCCGTTTTACGAAGCATTGTCAAGTTAACAAGTTGGCCATTAATTCGGCTGGAGCTTTTACCAGTTGCCGTAATTTCTCTTCGAATGAGCAAATGCTCACCGGCATCTGCACTTATGCCGAGTTCTGTAAGCGTATGCCAAACCGGATGCGTGGATGGTAATTCAAACATTGCTTCTATTTCTGCTTTGTCTGCACCGTAACGTACCAACTCCGAAGATCCTCTACCACCAACTATGAGTGTTAAAGCATCGATAATAATCGATTTACCTGCGCCTGTTTCTCCTGTTAGGACATGAAAACCAGCTTTGAAACGAATATGTACATGTTCAATAACAGCCAAATTACGAATCGAAAGTTCTGTAAGCATGTGCTCCTCCTGAAATTAAGATAGTAATGACATGACATCATTCACAAAAGTGAGGCTGTTCTCTTTGCCGCGGCAAATCACAAGAATGGTATCATCTCCGCAAATCGTTCCCATGACACCGTTCCACTCTAGATTATCAATAAGTGCGCAAATCGTGTTGGCTGTGCCTGGCAAACATTTCATAACGACAAGATTGTCGGTATGGTCAATGCTAACAAAATGGTCACTCAAAGCTCTACGCAGTCTTTGCATCGGATTAAATCGCTGATCCGCCGGCATGGAGTACTTATATCTGCCATCATCCAAAGGAACCTTAATCAGATGTAGCTCTTTGATATCGCGTGAGACTGTCGCCTGTGTGACATGAAAGCCAGCAGCCCGAAGAGTCTCCACCAATTCATCCTGCGTCTCAATCTCGTGGTTCGTAATAATCTCTCTGATTTTTACATGCCTTTGACCTTTCATCCTTACACCTCTATATGAAATGTGATTTTTTTAATTTTGTTTAGTGCCATATCCACATAAAGCACGCCGTCAGCTTCTGGATAAATTAAACTATAGGCTAGAAGCATATCGCGAACAGCGCTTCCTGTCATTTCAAGCGGTTTACGTTCCTTCGCTACTTTTACGAGGTAAATTTGTTCTTCTTTCTGGGCAAAATAGTCGATGAATAACCGGCTTTCCAGCTGTTCTCTTTCGTTGACCTTCATGGTGATGGGAATTTTGGTTTTTCCGGCAAGCACATCGAAACCTGCTCCTTCAAGCAGCTCCACGACTTCATCCTGCGGTATTTCTGAGTGTCTAGGAATCCTTCTTCTCTTCTTATTGGGTCCGTCTAGCCACCTTTGGAATCGCCAAAAGATAATGCCTACAACTATGATCAGGATTAACAAAATGACTTTAACATCGCCTTGTTCCATGTCCCTCACCTCGCCATAGTATTCGCGGATTTACCCGGAAAATCCTTTTTTTGAAGCAAGGATAAATGACTCCATCGTTCATTAGGGACGAGTGCGTTTATCAAGATAGATACCATGTAGAAAAGTATAAAACGGATATTTTCCTATCTACTGAAAAAACCCATCTCTGGGCCGCAAAAAGGCGTTCTCAAAGATGAGTTTATTTGCCATGCAATTTTTGTGCTTCTTTGACCGTCACTGCGATCAACTCTTTCAGGGATGAAGCGTCAGCAAGAGAAGCAACGTCATCAGAATCACTAGACCAATAGGCAAGGAATTCAATATTCCCTTCCCCTCCTGTGATTGGTGAGTATGTCAACCCTTTCAAGCGAAAGCCTAACTCTTCTGCAAAAGTTAACACAGTGGTCAGCACATCCACATGAACATCTGGATCGCGTACAACACCGGATTTGCCGACTTTCTCTCTACCTGCCTCGAACTGAGGTTTAATGAGGGCAACCACATGCCCCTGATCTAACAAGATCTCTTTCAGTGGCGGTAAAATAATTCGAAGCGAAATGAAAGATACATCAATGCTTGCAAATGTAGGTCGCGGACCGTTCAAATCTTCCATTTTCGTATAGCGGAAATTCGTTCTCTCCATAACATGAACACGTTCATCATTACGAAGCGACCAGTCCAGTTGATTATAGCCAACATCGACGGCGTACACAGAAGAAGCACCATTTTGCAGAGCACAGTCTGTAAATCCGCCAGTCGAGGCTCCAATATCAAGCATAACTGCTCCATTTAAATCGATATCAAATTGTTTCAATGCCTTCTCTAACTTAAGGCCGCCTCTACTCACATAAGGATGAAGCGCACCTTTCACTTTCAATACAGCCTTCCGGCTGATCTTCATACCTGCTTTATCTACAGGTTCTTCATCAGCAAAAACAAGGCCTGCCATAATGGCGGCCTTTGCCTTTTCTCTGCTTTCGAAATAGCCTTGCTCAAGAAGCAATAAATCTAATCGTTCTTTATCCGATGACATTGTGTTTGTGTTACTCCTATTCTTATCATCCATAGCCTAAGCTCGTTGTCGTTTACGTGGCACTAGCTTCTTCACTTCCGTGATTAAGTTTTGTGTGGTAAGTCCAACTTCTTCACGTTGTTCCTTCACGCTTCCATGCTCAACGAAGTAATCCGGGATACCCATGATTTGAACGTGCAATCCAACGACCCCTTTGGCTGCGTAGAATTCTACTACACTGCTGCCAAATCCGCCTTGGATAGAACCTTCTTCCATCGTGATGATTGGAATGGACTCACTTGCTAGCTGGAGTAAATAAGCTTCATCAAGCGGTTTAATGAATCTTGCATTGACAACGCGAAGGTTGATGCCTTCCTTAGCTAATTGTTCGGCTGCCTCTTCCGCAATCTGCACCATCGGTCCAACAGCAAGTACAGCCGCATAATCCCCGTCACGCAATGTCTCCCACGTACCGATTGGAATCGCTTTTGGCGCTTCAACAACACTCGATCCCGTTCCACTATTCCTAGGATAGCGGTATGCGATTGGTCCATCATTGTACTCAAGAGCAGTCTGCATCATATCTCTTAATTCACGTTCGTCCTTAGGCATCATAAGCACCATGTTCGGCAGCGAACGTAGAAATGAAATGTCGTATGCACCATGATGGGTTTCGCCATCTGGACCCACAAACCCTGCACGGTCAATAGCAAATGTAACATTCAACTTAGGACGGCAAATGTCGTGGACGACTTGATCGTAAGCTCTCTGTAGAAAAGTGGAATATACCGCAAATACGGGTTTCAAACCTTCACTCGCAAGACCTGCACATAAGGTTGCCGCATGCTGCTCCGCAATCCCGACGTCAATCATCCGATTGGGGAACTGCTTCGCGAACTTCAGTAACCCAGAACCTCCAGGCATAGCTGGCGTAACAGCAACAATTCTGGAATCCTTCTCAGCAAGCTCGATTAACGTATTACCGAAAATTTCTGTATACATAGGAGGACCTACGGATTTAAGCACCTGACCTGATTCAATCTTGTAAGGTCCTGGACCATGCCAACTGTGCGAATCCTGTTCAGCTGGCGTATACCCTTTACCTTTGGTCGTTACGACATGAACAAGTACAGGACCGTTGACTTTCTCGGCCTGTTTAAGCGTGTCGAGCAATACCGGTAAATTATGTCCATCTACAGGCCCAATATAAGTGAACCCTAATTCCTCAAACCAAACACCGTTTAACACAAAATATTTCAGACTGTCCTTCAGCTTTTCCGCGGTTTTGGCCAAGGTGCCGCCGATGGCAGGAATTTTCTTAAGTAAATGTTCAACTTCTTCTTTGGCCTTCAAATAATGACGATCCGAACGAATTTTGCTCAAATAATTATGAATAGCCCCGACATTGGGCGCAATCGACATTTCATTGTCATTCAGAATGACCATAATATTTTTTTTCTCATGACCAATGTGGTTCATTGCTTCTAACGCCATACCACCGGTTATCGCCCCATCACCAATAACGGCAACAACTTTATTATGTTCACCTTTCAGATCGCGAGCCATCGCCATTCCCATTGCGGCTGACAGCGAAGTACTGCTATGTCCGGCTTCCCAGACGTCATGTTCACTTTCAGAACGTTTCACGAATCCACAAAGTCCCTTGTACTTGCGCAGGGTATCGAATTTATCTTTGCGACCGGTTAAAATTTTGTGTACGTAAGCTTGATGACCCACATCAAAAATAAATTTATCATACGGGCTGTGGAACAAGGTATGTAAAGCAATGGTGAGCTCAACCACACCTAAATTGGAGGACAAGTGTCCACCTGTAACGGACAGCTTCTCAATCAGAAATTGACGGATTTCACCAGCCAATATCTCAAGCTCCGTCAAGGATAAACGCTTCAAGTCCTCAGGCCGATTGATTTGTTCGAGCAGCACGCTTGTTTCCTCACTTTCAATGTGAAAATACTGAGATCGATTTCACTATTATATCATAAATTGGGTATTTCGTGTAAAACGACAAAAAGGCAAGGGAATAATACACCCAATAAAGGATTAATGATCTCTCTGCATTAAGTAATCCGCCAGTTGAAGAAGCCTTTCTGGGTGCGCAATCTGTGCACGAAGCAGCGCTTCTTTGGCCTGATTCGTTAAATCCTTAACCTTCTGCTCCGAGGCTTCGATCCCGATGAAAAAGGGATAAGTTACCTTCTGCTGCTTCTCATCACTCTTAACAGGCTTACCTAACTTTTTCTCATCGCCGATAATATCCAAAATATCATCCTGAATTTGAAATGCAAGACCAATGGCATTGCCGAATTCACTAAGTGCGCGAAGTTGCGCATCCGTGGCTCCGGCAATATGACCGCCGGCACGCAAGGAGAAAACAATGAGATCACTCGTCTTATGCATATGAATAAAAGCTAATTCTTCAAGTTTTGTAATGCCTTGCTCCCCGAGCATATCGGCAGCTTGACCGCCAACCATCCCTCTCGCCCCTGCATATATGGCAAGTTCTTCTGTGATGGAGAGCACACGTTCAGCTGGAATGCCATGGCCTTTATGGGCCTGCGTAATGCTGAAGAATGCATGAGTCAGCAATGCATCGCCAGCTAGAATGGCCATGGCCTCACCATATACCTTATGATTCGTCAGTTTACCTCGGCGATAATCATCATTATCCATTGCAGGCAAATCGTCATGAACCAGGGAATATGTATGAACCATCTCTATGGCTAAAGCAACAGGCATCGCTGCTTCTAGGGATCCCCCTAGCACTTCAGCTGCTGCTAGCACCAGAATGGGACGCAAGCGCTTGCCTCCAGCCATTAAGGAGTAGTTCATGGACTCACGCAGTGAACCAGGAACGTCCCATGCTGCAGGCAGCGCTTGGATTAAAGCCGCTTCAACCATTTCTGCATGGGAAGCTATATATTCATGAATGGTAGATGTCTTATTCAACCTAATTCCCCTTATCTTCTAAGACAGGTTGGAAAGGCTTCCTGCTCACAGTGCCCGACTCACCTTCAACCAGCATCTCAATTTTCTTCTCCACTTGTTCAAGCTTCACACCGCACAGATGGGAGAGCCGAACGCCTTCCTGATATAGCTCAATGGCTTTCTCCAAAGGCACATCGCCGCTTTCCAATTGGGCAACTATGCGCTCCAACTGTTCTATGGCCAATTCAAAGCTTACTTCCGTTTCACTCGTAGACATCTTTGTTCTCCTCCATCCCCGATACCTGACAATTCAACCTTCCGTCCTTGAGACGGATTTTAACGAAATCTCCCACCTTCACTTGGGAGACTGAACGAATGAGCTCTTGCTCTTGTTCGTCGTACGCCAAGCTGTAGCCCCGCTGCATGACCTTCAGCGGGCTGAGGGCGTCCAAATGACGGACGCCGGACTGCCACTCCTGCTTCTTCGTACGCAGGAGGGTCTGCATGGCCGTGAGCATCTGCCGCTTGGAAGTATCCAAGCGCCGCCTTGCCGACACGGCCTGCTCTTTGGGATTGAAGCTGGATAAGCGGCGCTCCAGCTTCAATCGTCTTTCCGCCAGCAGCGTTAGGCGCTGGCGCATGCGGTAACCGAGCTGCTCCGCCAGCCGGTCGAGCCGCTCCGCAGGCTGCATCAGCAGCTGCCTGCGGGGGTTCGTCAGGAACGGGGAGCGCTTCGCGCGCTCCAGCCGTTCCTGCTTGCGGCGCAGCTGCTGGAGCAGCCCGTAGTGCAGCCGCTGCGATTGCTGCGACAGCTGTTGCTTCAGCTCGAGGTGGTTCGGCACCGCGAGTTCAGCCGCCGCCGTAGGCGTCGGTGCTCTGAGATCGGCGACGAAGTCCGCGATCGTGAAGTCCGTCTCGTGGCCGACGGCCGAGATGACGGGAATCGCGGAGGCGCAGATAGCCCGCGCAACGGCTTCCTCGTTGAACGCCCAGAGCTCCTCGAGCGAGCCGCCGCCGCGGCCCACGATAAGCACGTCGGCTTCACCGAGCCGGTTCATCGCTTCGATCGCCTTGACGATCGAAGGAGCCGCTTGCGCACCCTGTACCAATACAGGGTACAGGAGAATCTGGACCGACGGGTAGCGGCGCTGCAGCGTGATGATGACATCACGCACTGCGGCTCCAGTCGGAGACGTAATCACGCCGATCGCGCGCGGAAACCGAGGAATCGGTTTCTTGCGCTCCGCCGCGAACAGTCCTTCCCCTTCGAGCTTCTTCTTGAGCTGCTCGAAGGCCATATACAAACTGCCGATGCCATCCGGCTGCATCGCCGTCACATAGAACTGATACGCTCCGTCTCTTTCGTATACGGAAATATTACCGCGAGCGATCACTTTCGTTCCCTCTTTTGGTATAAAACCGAGCTTCTGGTTATGAGAAGCAAACATGATGCTTTTGAGCCTGCCATCCGCATCCTTGATCGTAAAATACATATGACCGCTGGAATGGTGAGTAAAATTAGAGATTTCCCCACGAACCCAAACATCCTGCAGACGGGAATCGCCCTCTAGCATGAGTTTAATATACCGGTTCAAATCCTTGACAGATAAGATCTTCGTCTCGTTTCTCGCCATACTTCTGATTAAACGCTCACATTCGCTTTAGCTGCGCGACTAGCTGCATCAACGGTGTTGCGAAGCAGCATGGTAATCGTCATTGGACCTACGCAACCGGGTACGGGTGTGATTGCACTTGCAATCTCTTTAACCGCTTCGAAATCAACATCTCCTGTCAGTTTGCCATCAGCAGGACGATTCATCCCCACATCGATAACGACAGCACCAGGCTTCACGTGATGAGCTTTAATTAAATTCGCTTTACCGACAGCTACAACAAGAATATCCGCTTGTTTCGTGATTTCCTCCATATTCGGAGTACGAGAGTGCACAACAGATACCGTCGCGTGCTCGCGCAGAAGCAGCATAGCCATTGGCTTGCCTACGATGTTGCTTCTTCCTACAACAACAGCGTGTTTACCAGCTATTTCGACTCCTGTGCGTTTTAGGATTTCGATAACACCATGCGGTGTACATGGCTTCATGCCGTCTTTGCCAATCATCAAGTTACCGACATTAATCGGGTGGAAACAATCCACGTCCTTAAGCGGATCAATTTCATCAACAACAGCCTCTTCATTGATATGCTTAGGCAGCGGTGACTGAACAAGAATACCGTTAATTCGGTTATCACTATTAAATTTATGAATAAGAGCAATTAACTCTTGTTGCGTTGTATGTTCCGGTAAGCGATGTACTTCGGAATAAATCCCTACATCATCACAGGCTTTCGCTTTGTTTCTTACGTATACCTGTGAAGCCGCATCTTCTCCCACAATAACAACGACAAGACCAGGCTGGTTGCCTTGCGCAGTTAGCGCGGCCGCATCTGACCTGATCTCCTCACGGATGGAACTCACGAGTTCTTTCCCATTAATAACTTGTGCAGACATGTTATTTCCCCCTAAGAGTTTTGTGAAAAACGTTTGCTATGGCTATATATAAATGGTTGAATAATCAATGTTAATTAGGACGGTGTAACTTTGCCCTTTAAATCTTCAACTTCTTTAATCATTTTACCAAGTACTCCGTTAACGAACTTACCTGACTCTTCCGTGCCATAATGCTTGGCCAAATCAATTGCCTCATTAACGACAACTTTAGGTGGAACATCATCTCTGTACAGCATTTCATACACAGCCAAACGCAGCACTTCACGATCAATTCGTGAGAGCCTATCCATCGCCCAACCTTTTAAGTACTCTTCAAGCAGTTCATCAATTCTAACTTTGTTACTGTATGTACCCTCAACAAGCTCAACAATGTATAGAGGGTCAATTTTATCTCCGGAAAAATTCAACTCTGTTTCATTATCATGCTCTGCTTCATGAATCGCAATTTGGACAGCTTCCTGAGGTGTAGCCTCATTCATCTGGATTTGGTAAAGGCTTTGTACAGCAATTTCTCGTGCAACTCTGCGTTTCATTGTGGTCCTCCTAAAAGTTAGAAAACTGACTTCTTAAGCAATCATGGATGTAATTCGTCCTAAAAAACTCTTTTTACTAGTATACGTCATATTGGAATGAATCCAAACAAAAAAATCCATGGTAGAACCAGGGATTTTAGCGAAACATTCTCCATTTTTGCGTGAGATAGCGCCAAATGTCTTCAAGAATGACGAAACTTTCTTTCCGATCCAGTTTGTTCCCAACATAAAAACCGACCAGAACAATGAATCCAAAGATCAGCATATCCCAAAAACCAAAAAATAAATAAATGAAGCCGAAGAAAACGCCTGCTGCCACTCCGATCACTTTGCCCCTATGGGACTCCCACAGCTCATTCCACATGAGTGGGTTCACCTCTATTCGACTCGGCTTTTAAAAGTTGGGGCTGATTGCACGATGTTCGCTACGAATACGGTTACGGAAGCTACAGGAATGCCAGTTATATCTTCGATGTAACTTTTCACAGTACTTTGCATCTCCTCAGTAAGTTCAGGAATCGAACTTTCCCCATCCACAATGGTTCTGATCGTAATTTCTAGACCTGATTGATTCACTCTTACACGGGCCCGTAAATCTTTGGCACCTTTGGTACGACCAGCAGCTTTCAAAGATAAATTCTCAACCGTTTCTATCGAGATGCGAATATCTCCGAAATCCGTTCTTTGGTCGATAGATGGCGCTTGAGAACGACCGCGGCGCAGCGTTAATATGAGGAAACGAACAGAGATCAACAGCATGATCAGGCTGATGATAATCGCCGGGTACGCAAAGCTTTTTTCGAAATAAAAATTACTTAGCATTTGACCTGCTTGTTCTAACGGGATCCAGCTCGAAGCTGTGAACAAGACAACGATAGAAGCAACTAGAATAATTAGGCTATAGAGAAGTAGCAAGAGCCTGTCCACAATTTTACCCACGTAAGCTTGTCCCCTTCCTATAGTTAGAGGAAACCCCCTGCAACCTGTAGGGGGTTTCAATTGATCCATATGGATGCAGCAATCCGCTATTTCACACGATGAGCAGCTGCTGTTTCTTCTTCAACCGGTTTATCCGCCTGTTTAAAATGAACATCATGAATATGAACGTTGACTTCAACAACGTTTAAGCCTGTCATCGATTCAATTGCCTGCTTCACATTTTGTTGAATGTCGCTTGCAACTTCAGGAATTCGATTGCCATATTCAATAATAATGGAGACGTCAATGGCTGCTTCACGTTGTCCGACTTCTACCTTTACGCCTTTGGACAAATTCTTGCGTCCAAGCAATTCAGCAATGCCGCCAGCTAATCCGCCACTCATCCCCGCTACTCCTTGCACTTCCACCGTTGCCAAACCGGCAATGATTTCGATAACCTCGGGGGCAATTTGGATGCTGCCCATGTCTGTTTTGACGTAATCCGGAGCGATTGTGCTCATTGTGGCACCTCCCTAGAGTTTGTGAAACAAACTTGTTTCATAAGCATTCCCTTGCTTGATCCATGGTTTGGATAAGCCATCTTAATTTATTACTATACCATTTCGCCGAAAATATGACAAATGTTTGTCTTACGATTCTGGATCATTCACATCATGCTCTTCCAAGAATTTAATATCATGGTCACCCTTGATAAATTTCTTGTGCTCAAGCAGCTTCAAATGGAATGGAATCGTCGTGTTTACACCATCCACCGCAAACTCGGTTAGCGCTCTTTTCATGCGGGCAATCGCTTCTTCTCGTGTATTTCCCCAAACAATAAGCTTAGCGATCATGGAATCATAATGTGGCGGGATTGTATAGCCCGGATATACCGCACTGTCAACACGAACGCCAAAACCACCTGGCGGCAAGTAAAATTTCACTTGACCCGCGGAAGGCATGAAGTTCCGATTCGGATCCTCCGCATTCACACGGCACTCGATAGCCCATCCATTAATGCGGACGTCCTCTTGTGCAAATGATAATGGATTGCCTTCTGCAACACGAATCATCTCTTGGATGATATCAATTCCTGTAATCATTTCGGTTACGGGATGTTCAACCTGGATTCTCGTGTTCATTTCCATGAAGTAGAAATTACCATCAGGACCAAGTAGGAACTCAAGTGTTCCTGCACCTGAATAATTAACGGCTTTCGCTGCACGAACGGCCGCTTGCCCCATCGCTGTGCGTGTTTCAGCTGTCAGAATCGGGCAAGGAGCTTCCTCAACAAGCTTCTGTCTGCGGCGTTGTACGGAACAGTCGCGCTCACCTAAGTGAACAACATTACCGTGTTTATCCGCTAAAATTTGAATCTCAACATGCTTCATGCCTGTCAAGTATTTCTCCAAATATATACCTGCGTTGCCAAAAGCATTTTGCGCTTCTTGCTGCGCTGCCGTAATTTGCTGTACGAGTGTTTCCTCGTTCTCGGCAATACGTATTCCTTTACCGCCGCCGCCTGCTGTCGCTTTAATGATGATCGGGTAACCGATATCTCTTGCTATGACGATCGCGTCGTCAATGTTCTCAACCAAACCGTCTGAGCCTGGAATGATCGGTACTCTTGCTTCTTTCATCGTTTGCTTGGCAACCGCTTTATCACCCATCCGGCTTATGGCATCTGGGGATGGGCCGATAAATGTAATATTGCAGCTCTCGCAAATTTCTGCGAAGTCCGCATTTTCTGCTAAGAAGCCGTATCCAGGATGGATCGCATCACATTCTGTTAGCGTAGCAACACTCATCAAGTTCGTGAAGTTCAAATAGCTGTCCTTGGAGGCAGTCGGCCCAATACAATAGGCTTCGTCGGCTAGACGCACATGAAGCGCATCACGATCGGCTTCCGAATAAACAGCCACTGTATACATGCCGAGCTCGCGACAAGCTCGGATAATACGAACAGCAATTTCTCCGCGGTTCGCTATTAGGATTTTATGAAATTTCATTATTTTTCCTCCTAAGAGTTTTCCGTTAGGAAAACTTGCATCATAAGCGTATACTGAGTTTTGCTCAGGCAAAACTGCGTCATAAGCATAAGAGCTTACTATTCGCTTACTCTGGTCTAACTAAAAACAAAGGTTGTCCGTACTCAACAAGCTGACCGTTATCTACAAGTACTTCAACGATTTCACCTTTAATTTCAGCTTCGATTTCATTCATCAATTTCATAGCTTCCACAATACAGACGACGTTTTTGTCGCCCACCTTGGAGCCAACACTTACGAAAGGAGCAGAGCCAGGAGAAGCAGACTGATAGAAGGTTCCTACCATCGGTGAAACTATCTTATGTAAAGATGAGTCCTCTTGCTTAGCATGTCCAGTAGTCGCAGGGATAGATGCTTCGAGAGCGGCAGCAGGTGCTGTGTTAGCAATGCTTGCTTGACCGATCGGAGCATACGTTTGTTGAACGGGGGCTGTTACATAGACAGACTCCGTTTTATTCGGCTTGCGAATTGAAAGGCGTGCACCTTCATTTTCGATTTCAAGCTCTTGTAAAGAGGATTGATCGACGAGTTTGATCAACTCTTTGATTTCACTCAATTTGAACATTCATGTCACTCCTTCAAGGTTGGTGAACCAGTAAAAAATGCGGTTTCATAGCCGCAACGTATGTATTATACCCATAAACGCAAGAAATGGAAAGAGTCCAGTTTGTCCGGACCCTTTCCATCGCCATCCTGGGCAGGCTAATCTCACCTCTTTTTACTAAGGACGAACATATTGAATCTTAATATTTTCCGGACCTGTACCAAGCTCTTTCATCACCAAATCAACGATCGTAACTCCTTGGCTTTTCTCCAATTTATCGCTTTGAACTGTCACTTTCCACTTGTTTCCATCTTGGTTAATAATCGCTTGCGGGAAATCCTTCATAAGCACATCTTGTAAATTCTCTACTTTTTCTTGAATATCAGTCAATTTCGCTAAATCATTTGTCGCTTTGGCTACAGCTTCAGGTGTCTTCTTCGAATCGATAATGATTTCCATTAAATCAGAGGATGTTTTGCTGAAATAATCTCTTTGTTTCATTTGCTCATTCGTGAAATAATCGCTAGCCGATGTCGTTCTCGCTTGCTCTTCAACGATCTTCAAAACTTGATCGTCCGTTTTGGCCGTATTTGGTGTAGTTGTTTTGGAAGCATCCTGCGCCGTTGTTGTTTTAGCATCCGTCTTAGCATCGGTTTTCACGTCTGTTTTTGTTGAATTTTGCGGAGTCACAGCTTTCGTGTCGACTTTTGCATCTCCGCCTGTTGTTGCTTTCACATCTGTTTTTGCTGCATTCGCAGGGTCAACCTGACTCATATCAATCTTCACTTCTTGTGATTTATTAATCGTTTCCGTTGTGGCTAAATCAAGCTTATTGACATCCTCTGTGAACAGATAATAAGCGGAAAGCACCACCATTAAACTAAGCATAGAAACGAGCCAAATTGTTTGTCTTTTCGCATTCATTGAAATTCCTCCTCAATTTTAATTTACTGCCACATTCATCCCCCAGTTTTGCGGGGTAAAATAGAGATCCTACTCGCTTGCACATCAAGTCCTCGCTCTACAGCTTCTGTAATCATTTTTTTCACAGTGAGATTCTCGGCGCCTTTGGCGACAACGATGACGCCTCTGATTTTTGGTTTGATGTATTTGAGCACAAGCGGTTTCTGGTCACCGGAAACTTGATAGACAACCACTTCACCACTCCGCGTTACCTGGGATATATTCCTTGTCGCTCCACCATTGTCGCGTTCTGTCGTCATTTGCTGATTGTCATTATAATTTTTGTCGACCGTCATTTCTTCCGTTGACTCAATTGTAACGAGCACTTCAACATCGCCTACACCCACAATTTTTTGTAAAATCTCCTTCAACTGTGTTTGATAGGCCGCTTCATAATCGTGAAAGGTAGAATTTTCTTTGGATGTACTGTTGAGAAATGTTTCTTTGCTGGGTTGCGGAGAAGCTCTGCCCGCATTGATGGGATCAACATCTTTTACAGTCATAAATGCATTCATAATCATCAGCGCAGCTCCCAAAAGTCCAATCATAACGACCCACAAGAGCGTGTTCTTGCGTTTGGGTCCTCCCGGACCTCCGCCGAATTTGTGCTCCATCCATTGCAGCAATGTTCCCATCGATTCACCTCGCAATCCTTCCATTCCGTTGGTTTAATTGGATATCAATCTGTGCAGCCTCCACGATCCAATCACGCACGATTTTTTGCTTGAGATGCTCAACCTCTTGCTCTATTCGTGACGATAATTTAGGCAGAGTTGCTGCTGCTTTATCACTTGAGCTACTTCCCTGCTGCTTCGTGGATGGTTCGATCCTTATCGGATCAATTGGCTTGACTGGCTCCATGACAGCTATGCTTTTGGAGGCTGACGTTGATTTTACTTGTTTCGTCGGTTCTATATCATCAAGGGTTACCCTGACTTTCGTTATAGCGGGTTTCCCATTATTGTCGATTTGGGCCAGCACCTGAACGTCTTGAATGATCAGCTCTGTTTGCTTCTGTAAGTCCTCTTTCATCAGCTCAGCCAACTGCCTTTGAATCATTTGCTGTGATTGTTTTTGTCCTGCTTCTTGAAGCTTTTGGGCATCTTTTGTAATCACATCGAGCGATTTCATCAATGAATTTCCGCCGCCGCTGCTTGCAAGCATTGTTTTATCGTTTTGCCGCTGCTCCGCTTGACCAATCAATTGATCGATGTCCCAATCCTTCTGAAACAGTTGAAGTACCGGAGATAACAGTGTAAGCAGGATGAATAAACTCATAACCGTTTTGACATATCGCTGCATGGTATTACTTGGAAGAAGCAGATCAACAAATGTAGCCAACATTATGACCATGATGACGCTTTTTAGCCATCCCGCTAACCAATCCATAGCTGCCTCCTTTCACCGCATCATCACGGAGACATTACTGATCGTAATCATGATCGTTAGAGCTAGAAAGAACATTAAGCTGACGGCTGCCAGTGCCGCAAACACATAAATTAAGCTCTTGCCTATCGTTTGCAAGCAAGCGATTATCGGACTATCTCCCAAAGGCTGCATGATCGCTGCGGATAAGTTATAGATAAAAGCTAGCGTTAAAATTTTGATAGCCGGAAACGCACACAACAAGATTAGAATGACAACCCCGACGAGTCCGATTGCATTTTTTACAAGCAGCGATGCCCCAATCACTGTCTCTGTTGCATCCGAGAATAAGCGTCCCACAACAGGGACAAAGTTTCCGGTAATGTACTTTGCCGTTCGAATCGCAACGCCATCTCTAACCGCTCCAGCAGTCCCTTGAATCGATATAACCCCGAGGAAGACAGTGACGAATACGCCCAGCATGCTTAAACTTATTGTGCGCAGAAGGTTCGCTAGCTGGGTGACTTTGTATTTCTCGCTTAGAGAGCTTACGATGTGCAGGACAGCCGAAAAGAACAACAAAGGGAATATAAACACATATATCGCTGTTCCAACTGAATGGATCATGAACACAATCAGCGGATGTAAAATCGCCACAGAAGTGACATTTCCCATTGATGCCAAAAGAGTTAATAGCAAAGGTACTATGGCAATCATGAATTGAATCATGGAAGAAATAGCCGTTTTGGCGTAACCGATTGCCACGCTGAAGCTGTTGATCGCTATAATGATCAGAACCATATAAGTAATTGAATAACCAAGCTTGCTGACTGTGTTTCTTTCAAAGGAGCTTTGCAGCGTTTCGAGAATCATACTGAAAATCGTCAGGACCACGATCGAAGCAAGCAGCTTTCCATTAATGATGATTTCGTGGAACACATAGCTTAGCAACCCTTTGAAAATACTCTTCATGCTAATGCCCTTGGTCCCGAGCAGCAGTTCCATGAAGGTTGGCGTCTTACTTTCAGGGAAGTAACCGCCGTAATCCTTCATGAGCTTATCCCAATATTGCTCAACAGGTTCCGTATTCAGATGGTCGGCCTGCTCCTTGATAATGATCTCCGTAGGCGATTCAGCGGCCATATTGCCAGTCAATCCAAGCCATAATCCCATTGTCATTATGAATAAAATAATCCAGCGGTTGTTCAGCTTCTGGTGCGAATAAAGTAGATTCATATTAGTCACTCCTCATGGATCATCCTAAGCTGGGAGCAGTTTAACGACAGTCTCAATGATGACGGTTATGATCGGAATCGCCATCACCATAATGAGCACTTTCCCGGAAAGCTCGATCTTGGAGGCAATGGATTCTTGACCGGCATCTCGTACGATTTGAGCACCGAACTCAGCGATGTAAGCAACACCAATGATTTTCAGAATCGTTTTGAGAAAAACCATATTGATGCTTGACTTTTGAGCTAAGTCCTCGAGCACCTGGATGACAGAGGAAATTTTACCGATCAGGAATAAGAAAATCATGATGCCCGTAAATGCCGCCAGCAAGAAAGCGAACATTGGCTTCTGCTCTTTGATGATGAGCGTTAATATCGTAACGATGAGTCCTAAACCTACGATCTGGATGATTTCCATCAGGCCCACCTCATTGGAATAGGAAAATCGTTTTGATTTCTTTAAATAAATGATCGAGCATACTGACGACCATAAAGAGCACGACCACGAAGCCAATGACCGTGACCCAGTGTGCCATATCCTCTTTGCCCATCTGCTTGAGCACCGAATGGATCATCGCGATGATGATGCCGATGCCGGCGATCTGGAAAATGGCATTCACATCTACGTTCATTCCAGGCACCTCACTCTGTTGACAAGGAACTCACTTGTACGGCCAAGTCATCCTTGCTACCATTAATACATCAATATCACGATCAATGCTCCGATTAAGAGACCGAGGCTTTTCCACATTTTCTCGTAGCGCCGCTGCTCTTCCCTAGACTCGGTTTCTTCCGTTTGAAGTTGGCTAATCGCGAGCCGTAAATGTTTGATTTGATCACTTCGATCTGTGAGCCCAAGAACGGCTCCCAGCTGCAGCACCACTTCTTGTTCCGCTTGCCTCATCGAAGTTCTTGTCCATACATCATTGACACTCCATTGCCAAATCTCACGGGTGGATTTACCGTCACTCTTCAATAAACGCTCCGAAGTTATTCGAAATAAGGAAGCTAGCGGTTCTGCGACCTGCTTGCTGAGTGAGGCGAATGCTTCAGGCAGCGGTGTGAGTGCGTACATGATTTCTGTCTCCATTCTCCCTAACGCACTGATAAGACCACGGATTTGCTTGGGACGTCTTACATAATGCGCAGCCTTTAAGAAGCCAAACAATGTGGCAGCACCGATAATAAGAACCCCTCCGACAAATTTCAGCATCTACCATCATCCTTTTCGCACAGGATAGAGTTCCAAGGCCTTGCCCTGATAATCCAAGATACGATAGGAAGCTTGTGCACCTTTTCTTCTATGCAGGATGACATATCTCGTGAATACACCCTCTTCCAACAGCTGCTTCAGAACAGGCCTCCTGCGTACATCCTCATAATCAGCACCATGTGCAGTAGCTACGACGCGAATCCCGGTGTGAACAGCCTCATGGATGGCGTCCGCATCTTCTGGACGCCCAATCTCATCCACAATCAGGACATCAGGTGATAACGACCGAATCATCATCATCATGCCTTCCGCCTTCGGACAACCATCCATAACGTCAGTGCGTGGCCCCAGATCGAATCTGGGCACCCCTTTGACACATGCAGCCAGTTCTGATCGTTCATCCACCACTCCCACTTTCTTGCCAGTCGTCGATACGTAATCCCCCCCCCATTCTCCCCGGCTAATCAATCTAGCCAGATCGCGGATCAGCGTTGTTTTCCCATGCTGTGGAGGTGAAATGATGAGCGTATGATGGATGCTTCTCAGTAAAGGATCGAATAGTTGTGGCAACACCTCTTGGCCGACCCCTTGGATCTCGCGGGCAATCCTTATATTGAAAGAACTCACATCACGTATTTGCTTAACATGTCCCTGATCCAAAACGGTTCGCCCTGCTAGTCCTACTCGATGACCTCCAGCAATCGTGATATAGCCTCTACGCAGCTCTTCCTCGAAGGTATACAAGGAATGGTTCGTGAGCATCTCTAGCAGCGTAAGACAGTCCTGCCGTGTCGGCTTGTAAGCCTTCGTTTCCTGAGTCACCATCTCCCCCCGTTCACTCACAAAGGTATATCGATCCCCCCAGCTAATCTCAAGGGGCCGTGACTCTCTCACCCTTATTTCTTCAACACTAGCTTGTACGTCTGGCGGCAGAGCGGCTAAGAGAAATCGGAAAGTTTGAGGCAGCAAATACACAATCGAATCAAGCATAGGGAGACATCCCTCCAAGTTGTCCAGTCTTCTATACTCATTTCTATGCTTAATAGAAAGAAATATGACCGATTACTTTTTTAAAATACCAATAAAGAGACAGCTTACTCCCGCAATCACCCACAGCATTTTGCCATATGATAGTTTCTCTGCGATTCCTACTAATCCAATCGTTGTTGTTGCTAGTAATACTAGAGGACCTACTAGAGCCAAACCCGAGTTCACCAGCAGCGCTTTCTCCACCGTCGCCAGCCTCAGCATCACAATGGCTGCGATAATTTCGATACTCCCCGACATCATCCTCAGCGAAGCCATCGTTAGGACAATTTTGTTCATTTCTTTCTACTCCTCCTCGTAAAAATCTTTAAGCTTTATGTGTCGTCGAATACTTAGCGGAGAGGATTTATAAAAGGCCGGAAGAGCGACTTTTGTAAAGCTGTTCCTACCCACACAATTCAATAAAGGAACAGCTTTACAATGGAGTCCTGGAGGTTTTTATAAATTCTCGGAGCGACCATTTATTCACAGAACGCATAAGGATAGGGTCAAAGCTTTTTACCCTATCCTTATGCAAGCTCGTCTGATTTTAGGCATGCTGGGCACCTCCATTTGTGAAGATGCATATGCTGAACACAGAATTGAACCTTCAAAGGACAGTGAGGAGAATTACCGATGGAAGTGACCTCTCATTTGAAATGGAATCCCGTTCTAGCCGACCCCACAGGACAAAGGCAGGCTAAACCAAGAACACTGGGTAAAACGATGGTGATGGATAAAGGATTAGGCTTGAACGCTTTTCAAGATCTGCTTACCACGTCTAGCAGCCATCTGGATATGATCAAAATTGGCTTCGGTACCTCGCCGCTATATCCGTTAGATGTACTTAAAAGTAAGATCTCCTCTGCAAAAGAAAGCGGCATCTGCATTTACCCCGGTGGTACGTTTTTGGAGGTCGCCATCAGACAAAATGCGATAAGCTCTTTTTTTGACATGCTTATCGCGCTTGGTTTTAATGGCGTTGAAATTTCCGACGGGACGATCGAAGTGGAGCGCAGACTTCGAAACGAGCTTATTTCCAGAGGATTGGAAGAGGGATTCGAGGTCATCACCGAATATGGCAAGAAAGGCTGGGGATCTTCCATTGAGTTGGAGGAATTAATTGAAACCGTCTTGATCGACACGGAACTCGGGGCCAATATGGTTACCATTGAAGCTCGGGAATCAGGCATGGGCGTTGGTATTTTTGATCAGAACGGGAAATGTAAGGACGACGAACTGCAAAGGGTGCTTTCCGCAATTCCCGGCGAGCTTCTCTTATGGGAAGCACCGCTCAAAAGTCAGCAGGTGCATTTAATTAGCATGCTAGGCCCCAACATCCACTTAGGCAATATTCCACCGGATGAGTTGATTGCGTTGGAAGCATTACGGAGAGGACTCCGTTCCGATACGTTGTCGTTGGGTACCAGAAAGGATTAAAAGATGCATATCGAGGTTGTCGCCAACATCGGCGAAGCTAGAAGTGACGAATTTCTTCATAAAACCGTCATTGTCGTTGATGTTCTACGTGCAACTAGCACGATCATCACCGCACTGATTAACGGTTGCAAAGCCATTGTTCCTGTGGAAACGGTTCTGAAGGCCAAGGAGTTATTTCGAGAGGGAGATTTACTTGGAGGCGAGCGTTTTTGTAAAAAGATTCCTGGTTTCGATTTCGGTAATTCGCCACTAGAATACACAAAAGCAGCCGTCCAAGACAAGCGAATTATACTTACAACCACGAATGGAACAAGAGGCATTCAGAAAGCGATGAAAGCCGATCACGTGTTAGCGGGAGCCCTACTTAATAGCAGAGCCTGTGCGAGGGCCGCGGTCGATTTCAAACGAGATACCGTTATTTTGTGCGCAGGAACTCAAGATGTTTTCTCATTGGAAGATGGGCTTTGCGCAGGTCTTATCCTTGAGGAATTGTCCATTCTGCTCGGTGACAAAAATATAGCAGTCAATGATTTCGGTTTGGCCATGCGAGGGTGTTATCTGGAATCGAAGGATTCGTTGTATGAAAAAATATTAACCTGCAGTAATGGAAAGAAAATGACTAAGTCTGGTTTCCAGGCAGATTTGGTTTTTTGCGCAAAACCGAATATCGCAGATCATGTTCCCCTATTGGAACGTGATCAGATGGTACTCATGTCTCTTTGACAGACACGCCTTCGTTCTAAATACAAGCCCTTCTCATAAACTAAGATTGAAGTTATGAGGACGAGGGGTTTTGACACTATGAATGGCGATTTGCTCTTAGTTATTCTCATTATTATTGGACTCATTGGCCGATCACCCATTATTACGACCGCGGCATGCATTCTACTTGCGATTAAACTTATTGGGTTAGACCGTTTTTTCCCCACGATGGAGCGCAGAGGATTGGAACTCGGATTGTTGTTCTTAACGATTGGGGTGCTGGTCCCCTTTGCCAGCGAGCGCATCTCCATGAAGGATATCTTGTCGGTATTCACCACTTGGCCGGGCATCATCGCACTACTTGGCGGAGCTATTGCTACCTATATGAATGGAAAAGGGTTGGAACTGCTAAAATTAGACCCACAATTAATTGTGGGTCTTGTGATTGGTTCTATATTTGGCATTATATTTATGCGCGGAATTCCGGTTGGGCCCTTAATGGCAGCCGGAATAACGGCTTTTTTATTAAAGCTGGGTTATTTTATTTCGGATAAATTGCATTAATTTTTCGTTTATCTGCGATCTTCTGGTCCACCAACAAACGCATGCTCCGTAGTGTCCAAGCCGTACGCAGTGTGCAGAGAACGGATAACTTCAGTTAGGTTCGTGTTGTCAACGACACAGGACATTTTAATCTCCGATGTGCTAACTAAGGAAATAGAGATGCCCAGATCAGAAATCACTTTGAACATCGTTGCAGCAACACCTGGTGTACTTACCATACCCGCGCCAACTATGGATACTTTCACAAGGTTCACTTCAGAAGTCACTTCACGATATCCAATGTCACCGCGAATTTGTTCAATGACGGTCAATGCTTTTTCGCGATCTGCAAGGGTCGTTGTGAAAGAGAAATCAGCCGAACCGCTGATCACACCGCTTTGTACAATGATGTCGACATCAATTTGCTCTTCGGCAAGCGCAATAAATACTTTAGCCAGCTGTCCCGGTTTCTCAGGTACACCTAGAATACTAATTCTTGCCACATTCTTATCGTAAGCGATGCCTCGAACGACGATTCCTTGCTCCATCACTGCTTCCTCCTTCACATTGGTACCTTCATTGTAAGTAAAGCTGGAACGCACCACTAAGGTAACGTTATAATTTTTGGCATATTCAACAGCTCTTGGATGCAGAACAGCAGCCCCTAAATTAGCAAGCTCCAGCATCTCATCATAGGAAATCTCATTTAACTTTCTCGCTACTTTCACGATGCGCGGATCTGTCGAATAAATGCCATCTACATCGGTATAAATCTCACATAGATCTGCTTTAATAGCAGCAGCAAGTGCTACAGCCGTTGTATCCGACCCGCCGCGGCCCAGTGTGGTAATCTCACCTGCTTCGGTCATCCCTTGGAAGCCAGCTACGATGACGACATTGCCTTGTTCGAGAGCTTTCAGCACACGATGTGGCTGAATATCCGTAATTCTGGCCTTACTATGAACCGGTTCCGTATAAATACCACTTTGCCAACCGGTATAAGAAACCGCCTGCTCACCCAAATTATGTATTGCCATCGATAAGAGAGCTACCGATACCTGCTCTCCTGTCGTTAACAGCATATCCATTTCACGAGCCGGAGGGGCTCCATCGTAAATTTGCTTAGACAGGTCGATCAAATCATCCGTTGTATCTCCCATCGCGGAAACGACAACAACGCAGCTATGTCCTGCTTGTTTTCGCTCTACGATTCTCTTTGCAACACGCTTCATTCGCTCTGCATCACCGACAGAGCTCCCGCCAAATTTCATCACTATAAGAGACAAAGCAGACCCACTCCCAACGCATACTAGTGCATAACAATTCAATATTATAGCATATAAACACCTTGCTGTGGTAAGAAATCCACGTGAAATGAAAAAAAGCCTTTTGGACTCCAAAGAGTCTGAAAGGCTTTAGTCATTAGTTGCTCGCGCGTGAAAGGTATTTTCCATCATCTGTATCAACGGAAAGAATATCGCCTTCGTTGATGAAAAGTGGCACCATCACATTAAGACCTGTTTCCACTTTCGCATTTTTCAAAGCACCTTGAGCTGTGTTTCCTTTAACGCTTGCATCGGTTTCGATAACTTTCAAGTCAACGCTCTTCGGAAGGTTAATCCCAAGAATTTCACCTTGATAGCTCATGATTTTGATGTTCATGTTTTCTTTCAGAAAGTTCAATTCCCATTTCAATTGTTCCTGGGAAAGGGAAATCTGATCAAACGTCTCTGTATCCATGAATGTGTACTCGTCGCCAGCTGCGTACAAGTATTGCATTTCACGGTTTTCGATGTGCGCTCGTCCAACGTTCTCGCCAGCACGGAATGTACGTTCAACGGTATTACCGTTACGCAGGTTTTTTAGTTTGGAACGTACGAATGCCGCACCTTTACCTGGTTTAACGTGTTGGAAATCTAGAACTGTAAAAATATCGTGCTCAACTACAATCGTAAGACCTGTTTTGAAATCATTAACTGATATCACTTGTGAATCCCTCCGCTAGTCAATAATAAGAAAATCTTTGGTAGAATGTGTAAGTATTTTAATGCCGGTGTCAGTAATTACTGCGTCATCCTCAATACGAACTCCGCCAAAGTTGGGGAGATAAATACCAGGTTCAACTGTAACCACCATACCAGGTGTTAAAACCATGTCCTCGGTTTTCGACAAGCGTGGATTTTCATGTACCTCCATGCCTAAACCATGTCCGGTACCGTGACCGAAGTAATCGCCATAGCCATGCTTCACAATCACGTCTCGTGCGTAAGCATCGCCTTCTCTGCCAGTAATACCTGGTCTGAGGTTAGCTAAACAATTCAATTGGGCCTCAAGTACAATGTCATAAATTTCTTTATGTTTGTCTGTCGGCTTACCTAGCATAACCGTTCTAGTAATGTCAGAGCAATACCCTTTATAATACGCTCCAAAATCCAATTTGACAAATTCGTTTAATTGTAGCACGCGATCGCTCGCTTTGCCATGAGGAAGCGCAGAACGTTCACCCGAAGCAACGATTGTTTCAAATGAGGTTGAAGTCCCGCCATTTTTGCGGATAAACATCTCGATCTCAAGGGCAATATCCTTTTCCTGCACACCTGGTTTGATAAAAGATAGAATGTGTGAGAATGTTTGATCAGCCAAATCAGCGGCTTCTTGCATAATCTGTAATTCCGCCTCATCTTTAACCATTCGAATCAACTCAACAACGCGTGCTGTAGGCACCAATTCGATGCCCGCTAATCCTTCTTGGTAGCTTAAGAAATCACCGTAGGATACATCCACTTGCTCGAAGCCAAGCTTTGTGATTCCTTGCTGCTGCAAGAGTTCCTTCACTGTCTCGATTGCTTTTGCTTTATGCTCAACAATTTCAAATAGCTTAGCTTGCTGAGGAGCTTGCGTCATATAACGAAAATCAGTTAACAATAAGGCACGGTCTAACGTTATAAGGACATAGCCAGAAGAACCAGTGAAACCAGATACATATGTACGGTTGTATGCATTCGTGATGAGTATTGCCGGTAAATCTTGCTGTTGCATAACCTTGCGAAGACGTTCAATACGTTTCTCCTGCATTGAGATCACCAATCTTTCTTACAGATGAGGTATTAATGCTCTTAAACCAAGTTCATAGCTCTGTGCACCGAAGCCACAGATTTGACCGATAACGACTGGCGCGGTAACCGAATGATGTCGAAATTCCTCGCGCTTATGAATATTCGAAATGTGAACTTCTACAGTTGGCAATTGAACCGCGGAGAGTGCATCGCGAATGGCATAACTATAATGCGTGAATGCTCCTGGGTTGATTACAATACCATCTTTTGTGCCGAAAGCTTCATGAATTTTATCAATAATATCGCCTTCATGGTTCGATTGAAAGCTCTCAAGCTCGATCGACAGCGTCTCAGCTAGTTCATTTAGACCTTGAATAATCGTTGAAAGCGAAACCGTTCCGTACACGCCAGGTTCACGTACGCCGAGCATATTTAAGTTCGGACCATTAATGACTAGAACCTTTTTCAAAAGGAAATCACTCCCAAGCATTTTTCATTGAAAAATGGGCTTTACAAGCCTATTTAACCTTTGATATTTTACCATAACTTTCATGTCTTGTGTATAGGTCGTCTTGTTCTTGCATCCGTGTATTCAATAGAAATGGAATAACCAATAAACATTCCCCATAGCAGAAACAAACAAAAATCACTAAGTACGGTATCTAGATCCAGATCCTGAATCCAATAGGTCATCCCCGATAAGGGACCAATGAGTAAATATATCACTGCCCACCATAGAGCACCATACGCTAGCCCCCACCAAGGTCCCTGAAGCTTCCACATCGTGACCATATAGATGAACGCAGCAACGATTGAAAAAACGGTGAAGATCCCCCAACCAATGAGCGTTCCCTGCCAAGTATGCAGAAAATCATGTTTGAAAAAAGGCTCTACAAGAAAACCGATTACAATCTTGGTGAACTTTAAATAGTACTCAACAATTTTGATTGCTCCCCATATAAATCCAGCAAAAAAGCCGATGTAAAGGGCAAATACCCAACGATTTGTCAGGATTTTTTCTTCCTTTTTATCACTTATCATCCATCGTCTTCCTTTCTCTGCACATGTTGCTTGTCTTTCCTTAGGTATGAATAGTATGTTCTACCGCTATCGGTAGCATTCAATCTACGAATCCGTTACAATAAGAAAGTACAATTAACTGAATTTGAGAAAGATAAGAAGGTGGATCTTGTGGCAGAACAAAACAGTATATACGGAGGACAAGCCGTCATTGAAGGCGTCATGTTCGCAGGAAAAAATGTGCATGTAACCGCTGTGCGCAAAAAAGACGGTTCCCTTGATTACTTAGAAGTACCGAAGAAAGTGATCCCTTGGGTCCAAACACTCAAGAAAATACCGTTTATACGCGGTATTGTGGGAATCATAGAATCAAGCGCTAAAGGCGCTCAGCACTTGAATTTCTCGGCTGAATCCTTCGCTGAACAAGAAGGCGAGGATGCTAACAGTGCCAAGAAAGATGAAAAACCAGGCTTCTTTTCTAATATTTCGATGATTCTTGGCGTAGCGGTTGTGGGTGTGATTTCGTTTCTGTTTGGTAAATTCGTATTCACGCTGGTTCCAGCTGTTATCGAACAGTTTTTGTTTCAAAATGTATTTAGCAATCAATTTCTTCATAATCTTATAGAAGGTGTTATTAAGATTATTTTACTTGTCGGATATATTTATTTCATATCTTTGACACCTATGATCCGCAGATTGTTTCAATATCATGGCGCTGAACATAAGGTCATTAGTGCTTATGAGGCTGGCGTAGAGCTAACGGTTAGTAACGTACAGAAATTCAACACACTTCATTATCGTTGTGGCAGCAGTTTCATCGTTTTCACCGTATTGATTGGTGTCGTCATTTACTCATTCCTTCACTATGACGGATATGTCGAACGTATCGTGCAGCGTTTAATATTGCTGCCTGTAGTCATTGGTGTTTCTTATGAAGTATTACGATTCACCAATTCACTTCGTGAAGTCCCCGTCCTTCGTTACTTAGGCTATCCTGGACTATGGCTTCAGCTGCTTACAACCAAAGAACCTGAAGACAGTCAAGTTGAGGTGTCGATTGCTTCTTTCAACCGCATGCGTGAAGCAGAACAACGAATCTTGGAGGGACGGGCATGAGAAGAAAATTTTCCCCGATCGAGGTCGCCATTGCGATTTTGATTGCGATTGGTTTGCTGGTAAGTTTGCGAACTTTGTTCATTCCTATTCTCGTGTTAGGGATTATTTTTCTTCTATACAAATTCCCGCCTTCTCGTTGGAGAAAGAATTCGACGGGTCGAGGGCCCAAAGGGAAAAGGAAAAACGCCAAGTTCCGTGTCATCAACGGAAGTAAAGATTCTGATTCGGATGATTTACCCAAATATCATTAATACGGCTTAGCGTTATTCACGTCGCAATACGTACTTCTCATAATTCTGTTCATATATGTCAGCGGACCAATTGTTGAAGTAATCATTGGAAGCTTGAAAGCCTGAGTCGTATAAAGACATACTGAGTTCTTTCGATAAGTTAAACTGCGTATTCCCCACACCTAAAGTAGGGATTTTGACCGTACGGAACCGGTTCTTTTGCTCAATATAGCGCTCATCATGAGCACTCAACATCGTTCCAAACAACGCTTCCAACATGGTTATCGGCCCTTTAATTTTATGAGTGGGAATTTCGTTTTTACCTACTAATTGGAAACCAATAACAGGGATGATATCCTCGCGATCCGTTTCCTGATCAAACACCCAAAGTGGATAGTTGCTTAACAAGCCACCATCTACAATATAGTAAAACTGCTCTGCGAATGGCGCTGCCTTCGCAGAGCTTTTTAATTTGCGCCGAATCATGACGGGATCGAAAAAATAAGGAATGCTTGTGCTCATTCGGACGGCCTTGGCAATAGAGAATTTGCGTGGATCGATCCCATATTGAGCGATATCATCAGGTAATATCAAAAGCTTACCTTGTGTAATATCGGAAGCAATTACGCGCAGTTGATTGTGTCTCAAATCACCAAATGTACGGATTCCTTTGGCTGCTAATTGTTGATTTACCCAATCCTCCAACGCCGCTCCGGAGTACAAGCCTTTTTTGATGAATAACCGCGCGGCAGGTCCAATAATTTTCGTATTAAAAATAGGCGAACGCTGCATAAACGACCTGAAAGGTGCTCTCAGGATCATTTCTTTCATGTCTTCTCCTGTATAACCCGCGGCCAAAAGAGCCGCTACGATGGCACCTGAGCTTGTACCTGCGACTTCATTGAAGACATGCCCCTGCTTCATCGCCGCGCTTACACCACCAACCAGTGCAATCCCCTTTACGCCTCCGCCTTCAAACACACCGTTGATCTTCAAATCGACACCCCTCCTAGTATAGCGACTATAGGGCTTCCATTGTTATGTATGCGAAGGCAGTATGTTTATATACCCAAAAAAAAAAGACAGAGCACCGCGAATTGCGGCCTCTGCCTAGCTTTCTGCTTCTAACTCTTTACGGACATTCATGAGATCATCCATCCGATTCGGTTCTCTTCGAAAATATTCTAATAACGTTTCAATACAAGTAATGGAATCCCAGCTTAGATGATGCTCAATTCCTTCAACATCCTTATATATATTGTCCTCTTGGACACCAATAGTCGTTAAGAAATTTTCTAGAAGTTGATGACGTTCCACCAAACGCTTTCCCATTTTCTTCCCTTTTGGAGTTAACATGAGTCCGCGATATTTTTCATAGATCAAGTAATTATCTTTATCCAGCTTTTGAATCATTTTAGTTACAGAAGAGGGGTGCACCTCAAGCCCTTCAGCAATGTCGGAGACACGAGCGTAACCTTTCTCGTCAATAAGCTTGTATATTCTCTCCAAATAGTCTTCCATGCTTGGCGTTGCCATTGCTTTATTTCCCCCTGCTTTTCCTTTATTTCCTGCCTACCGCTTAACTATCATAATGCATCAACCCAGACGCGGTCAAATATCCCATGGTTCAATAAGTTATGACGTTGGCACACTAATGTATAACAAAGAATCGAACAGATAGTAGTGAAAGGAGCTTATCATGTCTACTGAATTGCTCTCCAGACCCGTGCCAAGCTCGGCTGTTTTCGTGCCGGAGCTTGTTTATTTTGAACCTGACGCGATGAATTATCCTAAAGGACAACAAATATATGAATGGGCTAAGCAGCAAGGACTGGACATTCATATGACGACCTCTCATAATCAAATTCGTGATTTGCCCGGTGATTCGGAACTTGAAAAGTACCGAATTGCGAAACGCACTCTTGTCGTTGGTATTCGAAAAACACTCAAATTCGAAACTTCCAAACCATCTGCCGAGTACGCAATCCCTATTGCTACAGGCTGTATGGGGCATTGCCATTACTGTTATCTTCAAACGACAATGGGAGCTAAGCCTTATATACGTATCTATGTAAATATGGACGATATCCTAGGTGCCGCTAAACAGTATATCGAGGAGCGAGAACCGGAAATCACCCGCTTTGAAGCCGCTTGTACCTCTGACCCCGTTGGACTGGAGCATATCTCAGGCTCATTAAAGCAATTAATTGAGTTTATGGGTCAGCAAGAGAACGGTCGTCTGCGTTTTGTAACCAAATACCATCATGTAGAACCTTTGTTAGATGCCAAGCACAACAAACATACCCGATTTCGTTTTAGTGTGAATGCGGACTACGTCATTAAAAACTTCGAGCCTGGCACATCCAAGTTCCAAGAACGAATCGAAGCCGCTGGCAAAGTAGCCCATGCAGGCTATCCGCTAGGCTTTATTATTGCGCCAATCATTTGGCATGAAGGGTGGGAAGAAGGCTATGCCACTTTACTGGAACGACTTTATAAAGAACTACCTGTTGAGGCAACCAAAGATTTAACATTTGAAATGATACAGCATCGTTTCACAAAGACAGCCAAAAATATCATCGAAAAAAGATATCCAAAAACGAAACTAGAAATGGACGAAGAAAAACGAAAGTACAAATGGGGAAAATACGGGAAAGGAAAATATGTCTACAAAGATGAACAAGCAAACGCACTAAGGGAATTTATCACAGAGCAAATCTTTGATAAATTCCCGGATGCGAAGATCGAATATTTCACCTAACTAAAACTTTAACCAATCGGGGGTTATGGAGTTTAACCAAAGCGTGATTTGCGTCA
This sequence comes from Paenibacillus sp. J31P190, assembly GCF_059692075.1. Taxonomy (NCBI): domain Bacteria; kingdom Bacillati; phylum Bacillota; class Bacilli; order Caryophanales; family Paenibacillaceae; genus Paenibacillus; species Paenibacillus sp. J31P190. The sequence goes on from NZ_JCAUAS010000002.1 coordinate 709,433, forward strand.
TTTTGCCTGTATAGAGCAGAACCGCAATGACGATCATCAAGCCCCCTCCTATTTTCATAATCAGGTTTGAATAGCGTAGTATCCATTTCGTAGAACCTATAAAAAAAGATAGTACAAAAAATGGAATCGCAAAGCCTAGCGAATAAGCAGTCGTTAATTGAAACCAGGTGCCAGGTTCCGTTGTAGCGAGCGCAAGGATCGCCGACAGAATAGGACCAACACAAGGGGACCACCCTGCTGCAAACCCCATTCCAACTAGAACAGAACCAATATAGCCAGCAGGACGAAATCTGATTTGTAATTTACGTTCCTTCATTAACCATTGAGGTTGGAAAATGCCGAGTAGGAACAAGCCCATGATGAAAATTAATAAAGCTGCTATTTGTCGAAGCAAATCACGATAATCGATGAAAAAATTGCCTAGGAAGCCCGCTGTTAAGCCTAATGCATAGAAAATGATCGAAAACCCCACGATAAAACTTAACGTATGAAGCATCGTTTGACGGCGAACCGCCGAAGAAGATTCCCCTGATTTCAACTCACTAACTGAAATCCCCGTTATGTAAGAAAGATAAGAAGGATATAAGGGCAAACAACAAGGTGATATGAAGGAAGCAATTCCCGCCCATAGAGCAATCCACAAATTAACAGAATCCATATTAAATCCTCAATCCTCTTTTCAAAATGATCCCGCTCAATATCGCAATGAGAGTGAGCACAACGGTTCCGCCCGGAGCAAGATCCCATACACCCGCAACGACAAGACCAATAATAACAGCAATTTCGGAAAATAGTATCGCTAAAAAGACGGAGTGCTTAAAGCTTCGAGCGATCAATAAACTGCACGCGACCGGTATCGTTAATAATGAGGAAACTAACAGAGCTCCGACAATTTTGATAGCGACTGATATCACAAGTGCCGTTAGCATTGTAATCATCATATTATAATATTTAAGCGGTAGTCCACTTACACTCGCTGCATCTTCATCAAAAAACATAAGAAAGAACTCTTTGAAATGAGACGCGATTACGCCGACAACGAGTACACAAACACCAAAAACAACCCATAGATCGGTTGAATCCAATGTGTAAATACTGCCGAATAAATAACTCATGACGTTCATATTAAAGCCTTTGCCAATGGTAAAGAGGAGAGTTGCCAGTGCAACCCCGCCTGACATAATAATGGCTATGGAAAGCTCTGCGTAAGTCTTGTAGGCTTTGCGCAAACGTTCAATGGCAAACGATGCTAGCAATGCGAACACGAGTCCAACACCCAAAGGATACACGTTAATGAGAAATCCAAGAGCAACACCTGCAATTGAAACATGTGCAAGTGTATCCCCAATCATTGACAACCGTCGAAGGACAAGAAAAACGCCCATTAAAGGCGCTGTAAGCCCAATCAGAATGCCACCAATTAATGCACGCTGAAAAAAGTATTCCGTAAATATGTCCAAAATGCCCGCTCCTAATATAGGGATCTTTGTTCGGATAACAAAGTCTCTCCTCTTTATTGAACTCCGATCATCTCACGTATCTGGCCGATTGAGTGTGTCAAATTCGTCTCACGGCAATCCTCCGGATCATGGGTATGCTTTACATAAAACTTAATGCCGCCGCTTACCTTCTGCGGCTCCGTACCTAAATAGGACTGCATCATGTCCATATCATGAGACACCATGATGAAGGTCATATGATGATGCTGGTGCATATGACGGATCATTCGAAAAAATCCGACCTGCGTTTCAGCATCGATGCCAACCGTCGGCTCATCGAGAATGAGCAGCTCCGGGTTGTTTACGATCGCGCGTGCAAGGAAAGCACGCTGCTGTTGCCCGCCTGATAGTTGACCGATGCGTCGGTCAGCCAAATCCTCGATGCGCATCGCAAGCATCGCATCTTCGGCCTTTTGAAGGTCGGCTTTGGTCAATCGGCGATAGACCCGCTTCTTGCTATACATGCCTGATAAAACAATTTCCCTGACTGTAGCTGGGAATAAGGGATTGAACGCATTTTTTTGAGGAACATAACCGATGCGTTCCCAATCCTTGAATTGGCTCAGCGGGCGATCAAATAGCCTGATCTCGCCAACTGTTGGTTTCAACAGACCGACTAACATTTTAAGCAGTGTGGTTTTCCCAGCACCATTGGAACCAATGACACCCACAAAATCACGTTCAAGAACATCGAAATGAAGCTTCTCTATCACTTTCTTATTATCATAAGAGAATGAAAGGTTATCCATAGATACTATGCTCCGATGGCAAAAGTCTTTACTGCTATTCTCCATCTTCCTACTCCTGACTCATTAAGAATGGAACTACACTTACCTTATTGTAAGGCAATAACTAGGTTTTTCAAATTTTCGTCCATGATCGAGATATAATCTTTACCTGCCTTCATCTGTTCATCCGTTAATCCCTCAATGGGGTTAAGTACCATCGTGTCCACTTTAGCATCTTTAGCCAATGTTTTGGCTAATTTATCAGATACCAGTTCTTCAAAGAAAATATATTTCAAACCATGTTCTTTCAAAAACTCATTCATTTTCTTCAAATCCTGAGCCGTCGGCTCCGCATCCGGCGATAATCCCATTATGGACATTTGTGTCAAACCATAATCCCTACATAAATAAGCAAACGCGTGATGGGAAACCGCAATCTCTTTTTTCGATGTAAGAGCAATTTCTTTTTTGTATCGCGCATCCAAATCGGTCAATTTCGCTGCATAATTCGTATAATTTTGCTCAAAAACATCCTTGTGAGCAGGATCCGCTTCTATCAGTGCTATTTTAATATTATTAGCCATTTTCACAGCGTTTAACGGGCTTAACCAAGCATGAGGGTCATATTCCTCTTTATTTTCCGTCGTTTTTATTAAATCTGCCCCTTTACTCGCCTCAACAACCTTTAAAGTCGAGCCTCCTGACAAACTACCGAGAAAGTCCTCTACCCAACCTTCAAATCCTGCTCCTTGATACACAAAAATCTGGGCTTGGGTCATATTTTTAATGTCTCTGCTTTTTGGCGACCAATCATGCGGTTCCACGCCAGCTGGAACCAAATTAATTGCATTCACATACTCCCCGCCAATGTTGCGGGTAAATTCATAAAGGGGATAAAAACTGGTCACCACATTGACTTTGCCTTGAACCATCTTAGCTTTCGAACTTGCAGGACTTCCACAGCCAGCCATGACAACAGTTAAAATAGCCAACAAGACTATGTAAAGAATTCTCTTATTTCTTATCATCATAATAAACCCACCCATTTTCTAAATCGTAATAATTTTTATTAACGAATTGATTATACGAGTCCCCTTAATTGAAGTCAATACATCAAAGTGTAAAAAACAAAAAAGCCAGCTGTCGAATTCACAGCATGGCCCCATCTGTATGAGTTATTGATTCGTATTTGTTATTTTGATTGACCTCCACCATCGTCTGTCTATTTCGAACTGCCAGAATCCCCCTCCTTCGACCCTCCTGATTCACTACCTTTCTTGCCACCTGAATCCTTTTTACTTGTATCCCCACTTTCCTTAGAATCAGATGGTTTATCACTTTCCTCTTTTAACTTCTTATAACGTTCTTCTGATTGTTTAATAAGCTTTTTATCCTGTTCAATCTTATATTGAAGAATCTCATTGTACATCTCATATTGCTTTTTCAACTCTTGATCAATAATACTTTCTTTTCCCTTCGTACTCTGTGTTTTAGATTGACCCTTTTTGGCATCTTCCTTCTTCTTACCCGAGTCGCCACCGAAAATCGAACAAGCCGATATAAGAATGACCATCCCTGTTATACCTATTAATTTCACAAGAAACCGAACACTCATATGCCTCACTCCGTGGTTAGTTTCCTTTATCATGCCCCACTCATATTAAAAACACCCATACTAAAACAAACACCCCATCCGCGAAAAATAAGGGATGAGATGTTTGTTCGTTTGGCTTCTATTACTTTACAATTGCTCCATTAGGCATCGAATCAGGGACTGTAGCGAGTGTTAGCTGGTCGCCATGTGAAGCGGCGAGAATCATACCTTGTGACAACTCGCCGCGCAGCTTGACGGGCTTTAAATTCGTGACGCAAATCACTTTGCGTCCAGCAAGCTCTTCGGGCGAGTAAAACTTCGCGATGCCCGATACAACCTGGCGCTGCTCGTATCCGAGGTCGAGCTGCAGCTTGAGAAGCTTATCGGCGCCTTTCACAGGCTCCGCCGATATCACCTGTGCTACACGCAGCTCCACCTTGGCGAAATCGTCAATCGCGATTTCGTCCTTTGCTTCAGACGCGGGCACTGTGTTGGCAGCAGCCACAGGTGCTGCCGCAGTCGCTTCGTCGGCGCTAGATGCAGCGCCGCCTCCCATGGCCTCGACGATGTAGGCGACTTCTGCCTCTACGTCCAGTCGAGGGAACATAGGCTCCCCCTTCTGCACTTTAGTGCCAGCAGGGAGATGTCCGAACGTTTGCACGCTCTCCCACGCGGTTAAACGTGGCAGATCTTCGTCAGCTAAGCCCAGCTGCTGCCAAATCAGTTGCGGCGTCTTCGTCAAGAACGGACGAAGCAATACGGATAAAATGCGCTGGGATTCTGCCAGCACATACATTACAGAGCCAAGTGTCTCGCGCTTGGCTTCATCCTTAACCATCGACCACGGCTGTGTCTCGTCGATATATTTATTCGTTCGGCTGATAAGCTGCCACACCGCTGAAAGCGCGATGGAAAATTCCATCTTTTCCATTGCTTCCTCGTACTTCGCTACCGTAGAACGAACAGTCTCCAAGAGACTTTCGTCAAATTCGGTAGCCCCAGCAACATATGCGGGAATCTTGCCTGCAAAGTACTTATCGATCATCACGATCGTACGGTTCAATAGATTCCCGAGATCATTAGCGAGGTCATGATTGACTCGCTCAACAAAACTTTCCGGCGTAAATGTTCCATCCGCCCCAAAAGGCACTTCGCGCATGAGATAGTAACGCAGCGCATCTAATCCATAACGGTCGATCAACGTAACCGGATCGACAACATTCCCTTTGGACTTCGACATTTTGCCGTCCTTCATGAGCAGCCAGCCGTGCGCAAAAACCTTTTTCGGCAAAGGTAAATCAAGAGCCATCAACATAATTGGCCAATAAATCGTGTGGAATCGAACAATCTCTTTACTCATTAAATGAACATCTGCAGGCCAATATTTCTTAAATTTACTTTCATCTTCAGAGCCATAACCTAGCGCAGTAATGTAGTTAGAAAGCGCATCGATCCAGACATAAATGACATGCTTCGGATCCCCTGGAACTTTAATTCCCCAGTCGAATGTCGTTCTGGAAACAGCCAAATCCTCAAGACCAGGTTTAATAAAGTTATTCAGCATTTCATTTTTACGAGATTCTGGGTGAATGAAATCCGGATGTTCCTCGTAATACTGCACTAAGCGATCGGCATACTTGCTCATCCGGAAGAAATAAGTTTGCTCCTTCATTTTCTCCACAGGTCGCCCACAATCTGGACATTTCCCATCTACTAGCTTGCTTTCCGGGAAAAAAGATTCATCAGGAATACAATACCAGCCCTCATATTCGCCTAAGTAAATATCCCCTTGATCCAGTAATCTTTGAAAAATCTTACCAACGGCATCTTTATGACGATCTTCGGTTGTTCGAATAAAATCATCATAAGAAATATCCAGCTTCGCCCAAAGCTCTTTGATTCCTGAAACAATATGATCTACGAATTGCTGAGGCGTCGTCCCTTTCTCTTGGGCCTTGCGCTCGATCTTCTGCCCATGTTCATCCGTACCTGTTAAATACCTGACATCAAAGCCGCGCAGTCGCTTGTAACGTGCCATAGCGTCACCGGCAACCGTAGAATAAGCGTGACCAATATGCAGCTTATCACTCGGGTAATAAATTGGTGTTGTAATGTAAAATGTTTTCGATTGCGTTGACATCATTCGTTCCTCCTAGCAAATAGTAGAAAACACAAAAAGCCCTCATCCATCTTGGGACGAGAGCTGAACTCACGCGGTACCACCCAGGTTCCCCCGCCTTTCACAAGCTCGGGGCTCAGTAAGTCGATTACGACTTGCCCATTAACGCTGGGACACGAGGCCAGCTTACTCCCATTTTGCCATTTGCTTCACAAATGCAATCAAGGGCAGCTCGAAGGCCTATTCTCCGGGACCATATTCCAAACCTACTCCTATACCGGCTTTCACCTAACCCGGCTCTCTGTTTATAGGCATCCGTTTGTACTTATCCGTTCATCGAAACCATATATACAACTTAAGGCAAATATATCGAAAAAATGAGCTGCCTGTCAAGCAGACTGATCGTTATGAGATAAATTTTCCGCTCGTGCCGGCACATGATCAACACCACCCGGATGAAAAGGATGGCATTTACAAATTCGTTTCAGCGACAACCAGGATCCCTTCAACGCACCGTGAACTTCAATTGCTTCTAATGCATATTGCGAACAAGTGGGATAGAATCGGCAAGTCGGCGGCTTCAACGGCGAAATAAACTTCCGATAGAGATGAATAGGTACTTGTAAAGTCTTTTTCAACCGAGCCTCTCTCCCTGCTCCATTGTTTTTCAAAACATGCTGCACATCCATCATGCCTGAAAAAAAGGACAGAGTCAATTCAAGCCTTTGTACTAAGCTGAGAGTTGAAAACACTTAAGAAAAGTAGGATATAAATAGATCGATGTAAACGTCTTGATCCAATTAATAAACGTAAACCCCGATCTATTCTTATTATTCAAATATCTTTGGTGATTATTAGGCAAACTACTCCGTATCATCAATTTGGAATTTAATCTATTTATTTTGGATTCTAAGTATGAGCGCAGATTCCACTCGTTAGTGGAGTTTTGGTTTAAATCGGTTTGAGGCATATCTTCATTAGATTCCTGTTCATTATCTGATGGAGTCTGAGACGCTGATTCTCTTACTTTCTGAAACAAATTAAGCCTATTTTCTTTAACCAAATTTGCATAATGAATTTTCTGAAGCATCAATTGAGCACTTCTATAATTAATTTCAAGGATATGTGATAAAGAACTCGCCGTATACGCTTTGCCTTCTTGCAATAGCAGTTGGATGGCACGGAACCAATGGAGTAATGAGAGCTTGGATTTATGCATAATCGTCCCAGCAGTTATAGAGACCTGCATTCTGCATTCCTTGCACTCTAATAATCTCCGTGTACGGACTCTAAAAGCTTCATTATAATCACAGCGAGGACAACAAAACCCATTAGACCAGCGCAACTTCATTAAGAAATTCTCACATTCCTCTTCTGTTAGAAACGTAAAAGTTTGCACATCGGTAAATTGTAGTTCCAAATCCTCACCTCTTCTCCAAATTACAACGTTCGTTCTTATTCTCATTATACCAAACATACGTTCTCTTGTGAAGTTCTTTTATTAAAAGAACTCTCATTTTAAAGAGTTGAAATCTGTTATATCTACAACATGTTGCTTTCTGGCTATTTGAGCTAGCAATATAAACTTGGTAGAAATGAAATTCTGAGACATATACAAAAATGCCATTTTATTAACTCTGTAACTCTGCTAACTAATAGCCACGATGACTCTAGTAATTCTAATAAGCTTAATAACTTTGCTAACTGTAGTTTTCTGCAGCACTCGAAACTGAGGTAACAACGGTATTCTGCTAATTCAGGTTGTTTTAGTAGTAACGACAGTCATGTTGAACCCACTGTTGAGTTGGATGATTCGGGTTTAGTTGGTGTTGTTGGTGCAGTCGGTGCAGTCGGTGGTGTAGTCGATGTAGTCGATGTTGTCGGTGTTGTCGGTGTTGTCGGTGTTGTCGGTGTTGTCGGTGTTGTCGGTGTTGTCGGTGTTGTCGGTGTTGTCGGTGTTGTCGGTGTTGTCGGTGTTGTCGGTGTTGTCGGTGT